>JAXMMT010000009.1:0-271522 GCA_034399355.1 Coriobacteriia bacterium
TCGGCGGGCGCAATAAAGGCAACGACTTCCATCCTTTGGCCGAGGAGGTCCGCGCGCGTTGTCGCGCGGCCGTCGTGTTCGGCGAGTCTGCGACCGATATCACCGAAGCGTTCCGCGACGGTGGCTTCCCGGTTGTGCGCACGGTAGACCTACTGCAGGCCACGCGGGCCGCGTTCGAGCTCGCGCACCCCGGCGATGTCGTGCTGCTTTCGCCCGCGTGCGCGTCATTCGACCAGTTCGATGACTATGAGCAACGCGGTGACCGATTCAGGGAGATCGTTGCATCGATGCGCGAAGGCGGCGAGTGAGGTGGCCCGCCGCGCAAGAGCGATGAGCGTGCCCACCTACCTGCTGCTCGGTTCCACCATCGTGCTGCTGCTCTGCGGGTTACTCATGATCTACTCGGCGTCGTCGGTCTCGGCGTACGTCAAGGAGGGCAACAGCTACTTCTACCTCATCAAGCAGTTGCGCTACGTCGCGCTCGGCTTGCTGGTGTTCTTCGTTGCGTCGCGGTGGAACTTCCGCACGAAGGGTATTTTGAACGCCGAGCTCGTCGCATGGGCGATCTGGGGCGTGTCGCTGATCGGACTCCTGCTCGTGCCTTTCATTGGCATCGAGGCGGGCGGTGCGAAGCGCTGGCTACTCATCGGTTCAGTGTCGCTGCAGCCCTCCGAATACGCGAAACTCGGCTGTCTTCTTGTGACGGCAGTGCTGCTCGCCGCGTACAGGAAGCGCACAATCGACGGCAAGCAGTTCCTTAGTCGGCTGCTCTGCACGTTGGGACCGGTGGCGGTGCTCGTGATGCTGCAACCCGACATGGGCACAACCGTATCGATCCTCATCGCGTCGTTCCTGCTCCTGTGGCTTGGCGGCATTGACTGGCGGGTGCTGGGAGGCACACTTGTGGGTGGCGGGGCGCTGGCGGTCCTCATGGTGGCCCTCGAAAGCTACCGTATGGACCGCGTGGCCGGTTTCCTCGACCCGTGGGCCGATCCGCTCGGCAAAGGCTACCAGATCATCCAGGCGAGCTATGCATTCGGTTCCGGTGGCCTCACCGGTGTGGGGCTCGGCCTGTCGCGGCAGAAGTTCGCCTACCTGCCTGCGGCGCACACAGACTTCATCTTCGCGATCATCGGTGAGGAGGCGGGCCTTCTCGGTACCGTGGGCGTCATCGCGGTTTTCGCGGCATTCACCTACGCCGGCATCCGCATCGCGCTGGAGTGCAGGGACCCATTCGGTCGCCTGATGGCGGGCGGTTTGACTGTGATGATCGCTACGCAGGCGGTTATGAACATGGCGGCGGTCACCGGGCTCATGCCCGTTACGGGTATCCCGCTGCCGCTCGTGAGCTACGGCGGTTCGTCGCTTACGTTCACAATGGGTTGCATCGGTTTGATCCTGGCCGTCTCGCGGCGGGCGAAGGTTGCAAGTCGTGTTAAGGCAGGAAATGTTTCCGAGAGCAAGGGGCACGTGCGTGCGAGTACTGATGAGCGGCGGCGGGACCGCAGGTCACATCTATCCGGCATTGACGGTGGCCGGACGGCTAGCCGACGGCGGGCATGACGTAGCGTTCGTCGGCACGCCGCACGGTCTGGAGGCCCGTCTCGTTCCCGAGGCGGGCATCGAGTTCTTCTCGGTACCCTCGAAGGGCTTCGACCGCTCACGTCCTTGGACGCTTCTGACTGCGGGTCTTACGGTGCTCGCCTCGCTCATGCGCGCGATCGCCCTTGTGCGCCGCTACCACGCTGACGTCGTCGCGGGTTTTGGCGGCTATGTGTCGCTGCCGATGGGCGTGGCGGCGGTACTCACGCGTACGCCACTGGTGCTGGCCGAGCAGAACTCGGTGCCCGGGCTCGCCAATCGCGTTCTCTCACGGTGGGCGCACGCGGTCGGTGTCACTTACGAGGACTCGCGCGCACACCTCAAGCGTCCGGAGCGCGCGGTGCTCACCGGCAACCCGGTGCGTTCGGCGGTGCTGGTCGCTGACCGGGTGGTAGGACGCATGGCGCTGGAACTGCCCGCAGCAGCGCTCGTGCTGCTGGTCTTCGGTGGTAGCCGGGGTGCTCGGCACATCAATGACACCATGGTCGCGCTGTGGCCGCATCTGGTGGATATCGACGGTTTGCAGGTCGTTCACGTCGCGGGTAGGATTGAGGCTGCTTCCGTTCAGGAGCGGATCGAGGCCGCCGGCGATCCGGAAGGGCGCTACCACGTCTTCGAGTACCTCGACGGAATGGGCGACGCGATCGCTGCGTGCGACGCGATCGTGGCACGTGCGGGAGCGACCTCCATCGCCGAGATCACGGCGATCGGCAGGGCCGCAGTGCTCGTGCCCTACCCGTATGCGACCGACGATCACCAGACGCTCAACGCGAGGGCGGTGGGTGAGGGCGGCGGCGCGATCGTTGTGGCCGACAGTGAGCTGGAGATGCCTGCCTTCGAGGAGGCGTTGCGTGGATTGCTCACCGACGCGGGACTTCGCGAGCGTATGGCGGCGGCGTCCAAGGCGCTCGGCAGACCACATGCGGTGCAGGAGCTTGCGGCACTCATCACAGGCGCCGCACGATAAGAGATGATGTTCGGTCCTAGGCGGGCCGTGTGGAAGGAGACGCGTGACCTCAGCGTACGCGCATTTCATAGGTGTGGGCGGAGCGGGCATGAGTGGTATCGCCCGCGTGTTGCACGACCGCGGTAAGGTCGTCACCGGCTCCGATCTCAAGGCGTCGCGCTACGCGACTGCCCTGCAGGAGGCGGGTGTCACGGTGTACATCGGGCACGACGCTGCCAACCTCGGTGACCCGGAGGTAGTCGTGATCTCCTCGGCCATACCAGAATCGAATCCGGAGCTTACAGAGGCGCGCAGGCGCGGTCTCGAGGTCTGGCCGAGGGCGAAGATGCTCGCGCACCTCGCGGGGAGCGACAAGACGCTTGCGGTCGCCGGGACGCACGGCAAGACGACGACGAGTTCGATGCTCGCGACGGTGATCGACGGGATGGGGCTCGATCCGACGTTCCTCATCGGTGGTGAACTCAACGACATGGGCGCCAACGCGCGGTGCGGCAGCGGCGAGTATTATGTAGTGGAGGCCGACGAGTCCGACGGCTCGTTTCTACACATGGATCCGTACGTCGCGCTTGTGACGAACGTTGAGGCCGATCACCTGGACCACTACAAAGACCTCGCGGAGGTCGTGGAGGCCTTCGCCGCGTTCCTCGCGAAGGTGCCGGCTGCCGGTGTCGCAGTCGTGTGTGGTGACGATCCGGGATTGCCTGCGCTTGCGCGCGAGGCGGGTGAATGCCGGGTCGTGACGTACGGCACCGATGACGGGTGCGATGTGCGTTGCAGCGAGCTCGAGGCTGTCGGTCTTGGCCATCGCTTCACCGTGACGGTGCCTGGCGGCGGGTCGGTACGCGCGTACGTGCGCGTTCCGGGCGTGCACAACGTCGTGAACGCGGCGGGCGTGCTTGCAACCGTGTGGGCGCTTGGGCTGGACGTCGCGGCTGCTGCTGCAGCGCTCGAGCGCTTCAGCGGCGTGCGGCGACGCTTCGACGAGGTGGGAGTGATCGGCGGCGTTACCGTCGTTGACGACTACGCGCACCATCCGACCGAAGTGCGCGCGACACTCACAGCTGCCCGCCAGGGCGCGTTCGACCGCGTATGGGTCATCTTCCAACCGCACCGGTACAGCCGCACCTCGGCGCTGGGTGGCGATTTCGGCATGTCGTTTACGCAGGCCGATCGCCTCGTGCTCATGGACGTCTACAGTGCGGGGGAGGTGCCGTTACCCGGGGTCTCGGGCAAGACGGTGCTCGATGCTGTGCTCGACATCACGCCGCGCGCGCGGGTCGCCTACTTCCCACACCGCACCGATATCGCGGACTATGTGGCCGAACGAGTGCGTCCCGGAGACCTCGTGATGACGATGGGCGCTGGTGACGTGACCACACTCGGTGGTGAACTCGTGCGCGAGATTGGTCGTCGGACGGGCGTGGCCGAGGAGGCAGCATGTCGCTAGCCACTGCCTACACGCGTCTTGCGCGCATGGTCTCTGGCAGCGTGCGACGCGATGAGCCCATGGCCAAGCATGTGTCGTTCCGTATCGGCGGTCCAGCCGACCTGTTCATCGTGTGCGAGACGATTGCGGACGTGGCCGAGACGCTTACGGTGCTGGCCGAGGAGAACATCCCCTATACCGTCATAGGCAAGGGAACGAACCTGCTCGTCTCGGATGAGGGGTATCGCGGTGCGATCATCGTGCTAGGGAAGCAGTTCAAAAAGCATGTGCGTGATGGCGACCGGATCGATGCCGGTGCTGCATGCATCCTCGCATACGTCGTGCAGGACGCCTTTGCTCAAGGGCTCGGTGGCATGGAGTTCGCGGTGGGAATCCCAGGCACAGTCGGTGGGGCGCTTGCGATGAACGCTGGTTCGCGCGAGCAGTGGATCGGTTCGGTGACCGAGTCGGTGACGTTGTTCGTCCCCGGTGAGGGGCTGCTGCGTGTGCGCGGCGCTGAGGTGGCGTGGGGGTACCGTACCTCAGGTCTGCGTGGGAGGGGTATCATCCTCGAGAGCGTCTTGCGGCTTTCTCCTGAGGACTCGGGGAGGATTCGCGCCGCGATGGAAGCGAGCCTTGCGCGTCGCAAGCGAACGCAGCCGATGGGCGCGTCGAGTGCGGGAAGCGTTTTCATGAATCCTGAGGGAGACTCGGCAGGGCGCCTGATTGACGCAGCGGGGCTCAAGGGCACGCGACTGGGTGGCGCGCGGGTGTCTGATGTACACGCCAACTTTATCGTCAACGACGGTGGCGCGACCGCCGCAGACGTTCTCGGACTTATCGGCAAGATACAGATGGTAGTGAAGGACGCATATGGCATCGACCTCTGGCCAGAGATCCGGTTCCTCGGGGAACTCGGGTAGCCGTAAGAAAGTGCACGTGGGGACTGGAGCGCCAAGCAGGCGCCTAAGTGCTGAACCACAACCTGGAGTGAAGGTTGAGCCAAAGCGCAAAGCGCCAGCTCAGGGGCGTCGCCAGTCTTCGAAAGGGGCGTCTCCGACGCGTTCGGGCGTTCGTCCACGCGGAGGTGATGCTGCTGCTCGCGCCAAACGCGACGAGCGTACGCGCCGTCTGGGCGAGCGCTCACGTACGCGACGCACACGGCTGCTCATCGGTGTGGTGGTGCTCATCGTCATCATCAGTGGCTCGATTGCGCTGTACCGGTCACAGTTGTTTGCGATCAAGGTGTTTGACGTGCAGGGGACCGCGCTGCTGACGCCCAAGACCGTGCAGGCGCTCGCTGCGGTACCGGATGATGCGACGTTGCTGCGCTATCCGAAGAAGGACATCATCGCGCGGATTGAGGCCGACCCCTTGGTCGAGTCTGTGACGCTTACCAGGGACTTTCCCGACACGCTGCGCATACGTGTGACTGAGCGCATTGCCGTGGCGCTTGTGGACACCGGTGAGAAATTCTGGGTAGTGGACGCCACCGGCATGGTGCTGGGTGAGCAGTCGTTCGAGGAGACCACGACGCTCATAGTGATCCGGGACGTCCAGGGACTTGATCCCAAACCCGGTAGAGACTCCTCGTCTGACACACTCGACAACGCACTCAAAGTGCTTGCAGGTATCGGTGATGAGCTCCGCGGGAAGGTGCGGGCCGTGTCCTCGCCGAGCGTTGACGAGACGACGCTACTCACTACCGACGCTATCGAGATCTTGGTGGGGGAGGCTGTCGAGCTGCAAGACAAGGCGTTCCTTGCACTCAGTATCATGAAGGAGCAGGCCGGCAAGGTGATCTTCATAGATGTCCGGTCGACCGAGAACCCCGTGTCGAGGGGACTCTAACGCCACTGGTGAGCTGCGGTTATCTCAGAGAACGCAGTAATCGGAAGAAGCGTGGCGCAATCCCATTTAGAAAGTGTTGCAAACGCCTTGTGTGTAGGGTAAGGTTTGTGTCAAGATTGACATTTGCTCTACCACAGTATACGTCAACTTGAGGTTGAGGCAGGATCTACAACACGGCTTTGGGAGGCACGAATATGCTGGAGACGGGGGCGAACTACCTCGCGGTCATCAAGGTCGTCGGGGTGGGTGGTGGCGGTACGAACGCCGTGAACCGGATGGTCGAGGCGAACGTGAAAGGCGTAGAGTTCATCGCGATCAACACGGACGCGCAGGCGCTGCTTATGTCGGATGCCGACTACAAAGTGCACATAGGTGTCGGTTTGACAAAAGGTCTTGGAGCCGGCTCTGATCCGGACGTGGGATACCAGGCTGCTGAGGAGAACAGGGCGGAGATCAAAGAGGCGCTGCAAGGCGCTGATATGGTCTTCATCACTGCGGGTGAAGGTGGTGGCACCGGTACAGGGGCTGCGCCGATCATCGCGCAGATCGCCAAAGAAGAGATCGGTGCGCTCACTGTCGCGGTTGTCACGCGGCCGTTCGCGTTTGAGGGGCGCAAGCGTGCGCTTCAGGCCGAGGAAGGCATCAAGCGTCTCAAGGATTTCGTCGACACGCTTATCATCATCCCCAATGACCGTCTGCTCCAGGTGGCCGAGAAGAAGACGTCGATCCTCGACGCGTTCCGGATCGCCGATGACGTGCTGCGGCAGGGCACGCAGGGCATCACGGATCTGATCACGGTACCAGGGCTCATCAATCTGGACTTCGCTGACGTCCGCACCATCATGCAAGACGCGGGGTCGGCGCTCATGGGTATCGGTATTGCCGCTGGTGAGGGCCGGGCACATGAGGCAGCGAAGGCCGCCATCTCGAGCCCGCTGCTCGAGTCCAGCATCGAAGGCGCGCAGGGTGTGCTGCTCTCGATCTCCGGTGGCAGCGACCTCGGTCTATTCGAGGTCAACGAGGCCGCCGAGGTCGTGGCTGCGGCCGGGTCGCCGGACGCGAACATTATCTTCGGCGCCGTCATCGATGACTCGCTTATGGACCAGATCCGCGTGACGGTCATCGCCACCGGCTTCGGCACCAAGCGCAAGCAAGAGACGATGGAGTTCGAGTCCGTAGACGAGGTGGTTTCGATGCCGGTTTTCGAGCCCGTTGCCGGGGAAGAACTCGACATCCCGGCGTTTTTGAAGCGCCGGAACTTCTAGTAACACCCAGCCCCGTGCGAGTGCGCGGGGCTGTTCGCTTTGGGTCGCCGTACGACGAGTGAGAGGGCTCGCTGTGCGGCGGCTCTGTTTTACCCAGAGTTGTTTTAGGCGCCGACACGGAAAGGCCCCGTCCCGCAGAAGCGGGGCGGGGCCTTCTTCATGCTGGTACCGCATACCTACTGCGCGGGTGGCGCGGGTGGTGCAGGCGGCGCCGGAGGCGGAGGCGGAGGGGTGCCCGCGCCCGGAGGCGCCGGATAGTTGCCGGGTGGAGGCTGGTAGCCACCTTGTGGCGGCACATAGCCGCCTCCGGCCGGGGGAGTCGCGCTGCCCCTCTTGATCTTGCGGAAGACCATGAAGAAGTAGAAGATGCTTGCGCCGCCGAGGAAGACCAACAGCAGAATCCAAATGAGCTTGCTGTTGCCCGACGAATTCGGGAACTCATACTCCTGGCGCATGATGGCGTCGATGAGCATCCATATCTGGAAGACGCCGACCAGGAGGGCTGGAATCATGATGCATGCATAGACGCCGCAAACTGCAGCGACGTCGCCACTATCGCTGGATCCATAGGTTTGAGCGAAAGCCGGTGTAGCGGCCATCAGGCTGGTTGCACCGACGAGCAGAGAGGCTGACAACTTGAGCGACTGCTTCATTGCGTGTCACCCCCTCTCGGCAACAGTACATTGATAACGCTTGAGCGACGGTTTGTCGTCGCTTCGCTTACGATAAGTAGTGTGCCCGAAGCGGCACGGCTTTACCAGCATCTCGGACAGGATGAGTGGGCATGCCTGAGCTCGTGAGACACGCAGAGAGCAGCATCGCGTTCTGGCGCGATGACGAGTTGCTCGCGTGCAGCGGCGTCACCGTCGCGTTCTCCGAGCGCACGGGTGGCGTGAGCGAGCCGCCGTTCGCATCCCTGAACCTCGGGGCGCATGTGGGCGACGACTTCGCTGCCGTCGAGGAGAACCGTTCCCGACTGCTTTCCGCACTCGGCCTCGGCGGTCTACACCCGCGTCTCACGTGTGCGCAGCAGGTGCACGGCATGCGCGTTGAATCTGTGGGCGACGCGCTCGAGGGCTCCGGCGGCTCTGCGCTACCGGGCTCGCGTCCGCCGGTGGCCGAGACCGACGCGCTGCTCACCACACTTCCCGACACGCCACTCATGTTGTTTTTCGCCGACTGTGTGCCCATCGTGCTCGTTCGTCCGTCGGTTCCCGCCGTCGCGGTTGTCCACGCGGGTTGGCGCGGCGCGCTGGCGGGAATCGCAGGTAAGGCGACGCGGGTGCTCTCGGCCATTGCGGGGGAGGACGACACGGTCGCCTACATCGGGCCCCACATTGGCGCCTGTTGTTACGAAGTGAGTGACGATCTCGTGTCGCAATTCCGCAACACATTTGTTACGCTGACTCCGGCTAACGGGCGCCTCGATCTGGGTGCGGCGGTGGCTGAAGACCTTGTTCGGGCCGGAGTGCCGATGGAGCGCCAGAAACGACACGGTATGTGTACCGCTGACAACATCGACAGATTCTTCTCGTACCGTGCCGAGGGCGGCCTCACGGGACGGCACTGCGCCGTCGCAGCGATCGCCGGAGCGTCATTCTGACCATGGCCGAGCACAGCCGCCCCCGCAGTAGGGGAACTCGTCTACACATGTGTCCGCGAGCCGTCGTTCGCGCGGCGCTGGCGTGCATTCTCGTCGGTGCGATGTTCTCGCTGGCGGGTTGTGGCGGCGGGGGGTCGAAGGCCGATCAGGTCATCGTGAATGGCTCGACCACCATTCTGCCGATTGCCACCTTTGCCGCCGAGCAGTTCATGGAGGAATATCCGGATATTTCCGTGCTCGTCTCGGGCGTGGGGTCCTCTGAGGGTATCGTGACCGTGTCCAAAGGCTCCTCGGATATCGGCACGTCATCACGCGACCTCAAACCCGAGGAGGACACGCTCGGACTCATCGACACCCCCATCGCCTACGACGCGATCGCGGTCATCGTGAACCCGGAGAACCCGGTGCGTGAGCTCACCACCGAGCAAGCGCGCGGAATCTTTTCGGGACGCATCACCAACTGGAAAGAGGTGGGCGGATCAGACCTGCCCATCGGACTCGTGAACCGTGATGAGGCCTCGGGCACGCGCGAGGCGTTCAAAAAGATCGTCATGGGCGATGAGAGCTTCGACATCGGCGCGGTCATCCTGCCGGGTACCGGCCAGGTGCGATCGGTCGTGGCCGCTGAGCCGCGTGCGGTCGCCTACATCTCGCTCGGCTTCGTGAACGACCGCGTCAGGGCGGTCACCATCGATGGTATCGTGCCGTCGGAAGCGGCTGTCGTTGCCGGTACGTATCCGATCTCCCGCATCCTGCACTGTTTCACGAAGGGTGCACCGGCCGGTCTGGTGGCCGAGTTCCTCGACTATGTCCTCTCGTCGGCAGTCCAGGATAGTATCATTCGGGACGCCGGCTTCATTCCGATCACTGCGAAGGAGACGCCTGGTGGCTGATAGGTCGATGATGACGGGCGCTCCTGCCGGGAAGAAGAGCACCCTCAAGCTCATGTCGAAAGCCATTTACGTCAAAGAGGCAGCGCTACGCAACCTTTTTCTGCTATGCGCGACGGTGGCTGTTCTCGGCGTAGGTCTTATCTTCGTCTTCGTCGGAGTGCGTGGCTGGCCGGTTGTGCAGGATCCCGGCCTGGGTGCGTTCCTCTTCGGGAAGGTGTGGTCGTCGAGCACCGGCCAGTTCGGGATCCTACCGCTCGTGACCGGCACTCTCGTCATCACTCTCGGCGCGCTGCTGCTGGGTGCGCCGCTTGCGGTTGGGACTGCAGTGTTTCTCTCGGAGGTTGCCTCGCCCAAGGTGCGCGCGGTCGTGCGCCCAGCGGTGGAGCTGCTCGCCGGCGTACCATCGGTCGTCTATGGCTTCTTCGGTCTCATCATCTTGCGTCCGATCGTGGCCGATCTCACCGGCGGTCTCGGCTTTGGTCCGCTCACCGCTGCGATTATCCTTGCGGTCATGATCGTGCCAACGATCGCGACGCTGACCGAGGACGCGCTCGGCAGTGTCGTGCCGGGCATCCGCGAGGCGAGCTATGCAATGGGCGCGACCCCCTGGCAGACTATCTACAAGGTCCTTCTGCCCGCCGCGCGCATCGGCATCATCGATGCGATTATCTTAGGCATGGGCCGAGCGGTTGGCGAGACGATGGCCGTCGTCATGGTCGCCGGCAACGCGCCGCAGTTCTTCAAGGGGCTGGGCGAACCCATATCCACGCTCACGAGTCAGATCGTCATCGACATGAGCTACGCTTCGGGCACGCACCGGACCGCACTCTTCGGTATGGCGGTCATCCTCTTTCTGATCTCTATGGGGCTTGTCGCGCTCGTGCGCGTCATCTCCAACCGGAAGGAGGACCGCTAGTTGGACAAGCGAATCATGAATCGTATCGCGCTGGCGGTCCTGTGGTTGTGCGCGGCAACGACCGTCGCCGTGCTGGGCGCCGTCATCCTCTATGTGTTCGTGAACGGCATCGGGCAGCTCAGCCTTGAGTTCATCTTCACGTGGCCGCAGGGAGTAAACGCCGAGGGTGGAATCTGGCCGACGATTGTCTCAACGGTCTACGTCACCGGCCTCGCGATGCTCATCGTCACGCCCATCGGTGTTCTCGCCGCCGTCTATCTGGCAGAGTACGCGGTGCAGGGTCGTCTGGTGCGCACCATCCGGTTTGCGGCCGACTCGTTGGCGAGCGTACCGTCGATCATCATGGGCCTGTTCGGCATGGCCCTGTTCGTGGAGACGATGCACATACCGTTTTCGATGCTTGCCGCGGCACTCGCGCTGTCGTTCCTCATGCTGCCAATCGTCATGCGTGCAACTGAGGAGGCCATTCGCGCGGTCCCCAAATACATTCGCTGGGGCAGCTATGGCCTGGGAGCGAGCAAGTGGCAGACGGTGAGCCGCATCGTCCTGCCTGCGGCCATGCCGCGTATCCTAACGGGTCTGATTCTGGCGACCGGTCGTGCTGTCGGCGAAACGGCGGTCGTCATCTTCACAATGGGGCAGGCGATCAACCTTCCCGTCTCGCCGCTGGACAGCGGTCGTCCGATGACGGTCCACCTCTATATCCTCGCGATGGAGGGCATCAACCTGCCTGCCGCGTACGGCACAGCCCTCCTGTTGATGATTATGATCCTCTTCTTCAACCTGACCGCCCGTTGGCTCTTGCGCCGTAACAGGAGGATGCAAGGATGACCCCTTCGACCGCCGCTAGTTCGGGAGCTTCAGCTGCCCCACATGCCAACAAGATCACCGTTCGTGACCTGGACTTCTTCTACGGCGACTTCCAGGCTTTGACAGACATCACCGTGGGCATCAAGGAGCGTGGTATCACCGCGTTCATCGGTCCCTCCGGTTGCGGCAAGTCGACCTTCCTGCGCTGCTTCAACCGCATGAACGATCTCATCCCGAGCGCGAAGGTTGGCGGGACGATCCTCATCGATGACGAGGACATCTACGCAGTCGGGGTCGATCCGGTCGACCTTCGCCGTCGTGTCGGCATGATCTTCCAGCAGCCGAACCCGTTCCCGATGTCGATCTATGACAACGTCGCGTTCGGCCCGCGTCTGCACGGCGTGACCAAAAAGGCCGGGTTGGACGAGGTCGTCCAGCGTTCGCTCGAGCGCGCGAACCTCTGGAAAGAGGTCAAAGACATTCTGCCCCGTGGCGGGCTTACGCTCTCTGGCGGTCAGCAGCAGCGCCTGTGCATCGCCCGCGTGCTCGCGGTCGAGCCCGACATCATGCTCATGGACGAGCCCTGCTCGGCCATCGACCCCACATCGGTTCAGAAGATCGAGGACCTGATGGACGAGTTGAAGGACCGCATCACCATTATCATCGTCACGCACAACATGCAGCAGGCGGCGCGCGTGAGCGACGAGACCGCCTTCTTTTTGCAGGAGCGTACGGGCGAGCCGGCCGAGTTGGTGGAGTTCGGGCGGACGGCCGATATCTTCACGAGTCCGAAGGACCGGCGCACTGAGGACTACATCACCGGTCGCTTTGGGTAGGTGAAAGCTATAATGTCGGGGAATCGAACGCGAGACAAGGAGCCGGATCACCATGCGTGAGGGCTTTCGCAAAGAACTCAAGGACCTCAAGGCCGAGGTCGTCGGTATCGGCCGTAGTGTCATAGAGGTCACCAAGCTGGCCACACGGGCGCTTGTGGACGGCGACGTTGACATTGCCGCCGAGGTTATCGCAGGCGACGATGATCTCGACACACGCTGTCTCGGCATCGAGGAGCATTCGCTCGAGATCATCGCAACGCAGTTCCCGGTCGCCCGCGATCTGCGGTTGCTGCACTCGCTCGCCTACATCAGCATGCACTTCGAGCGCATGGGCGATTTGGCCGTCAACATCTCCAAGGCCGCTCGCCGCACGGCTAACCGCCGAGGTCCTCAGACGCTCTACGACCTCATCCAGGCGCAAGGCAATCTCGTACACCGTGTGCTCGAGGCCATGCTCGAGGCCCTCGAGAAGAAGGATCTCGAACTTGCGCATAGGCTTCAGGCGCTCGATGAGCCCATCGACCACCTCTTCAAGCAGTTCTTCCGCGAGTTGGCGCGGCTGCAAGACGAGGAGGACATCGAGTGGGCGAGTTCGATGGTGCTTGCGTCCCGCTACCTCGAGCGCATTGCCGACCACGCGGTCGACATCGGCGAGCGCATCACCTACATGGTGACCGGCGAGTTCGAGCAGGTGGGCGAGGACACCCCGGAAGCGAACACGTAGTCTCGTGAGTGTGATCGCCGAGAGATATGATGCGATCCGCGCCCGGGTCAGCGATGCCGCTGATGCCGCCGGCAGGAGCGCCGACGACGTCACCGTCGTCTCAGTGACGAAAAATGTCGGCGTCCCGGAGGTTCGCCAGGCGATCGCGGCCGGGTGTGCAGACTTCGGCGAGAATCGCGTGCAGGAGTTTCTCGGCAAGTACGGACTGTTCCCTGACGTGCACTGGCACTTCATCGGCACGCTGCAGTCCAACAAGGTCAAAGACGTCGTGGGACGCGCACACCTCATCCACTCCATCGACTCGCTCAAGCTGCTTGAACGCGTGAACATGGTGGCCGAGACGAAGGGCGTCGTGCAGCGTGTCTTGCTCGAGGTCAACATCTCGGGCGAGGCGTCAAAGCACGGTCTTGCGCCTGATGACGTCGAGGAGATACTGCGCGCCGCAACCACGATGAGCGGCGTTCAGGTTTGCGGACTCATGACGATCGCACCGTTCACGCACCCCGAGTCGGTGCGATGGGTCTTCCGGGGTCTGGCGGAACTCTTTGCGACATTGAACGCGATGAGGTTCAATGGAATGGAACTGTGCGAGCTCTCGATGGGTATGACCAACGACTTCGCGGTCGCCATCGAGGAAGGTGCGACGATCATTCGGGTCGGCACCGCCATTTTCGGCCGCTGACCTGTACGTACGCTCCATAGGCAAGGAGACGACCGTGAGCTTGTGGGACTCAATCAAGGCCCGGCTCGGACTCGCCGACGACTACGACGACTACGACGAGGACGACGAGGCGGCCGAGGGCTATGAGCCGGCGCAGGCGTACCTCAGCCCGTACGAGGGCGGTGACACGACGGTCAAGCGCCTCAAACGGGAGCCAGACCTCGATCGGGCGCGTGACGCGGGTCGCTCGATGGTGGCGCCTGGGCCCGGCATGCAGGCTGTGCCGCAGGTCAAGATGCAGATCGTCGAGCCGCGCACCTACGGTGAGGCGCAGGCAATCGCCGACAAGTTCAAGCTCGGCGTGCCCGTTATCATGAACCTTACGATGACCGACCCCGACCTTGCGCGCCGCCTCATCGATTTCACCTCGGGTCTGACCTATGGTCTCAACGGCGGCCTTCAGAAGGTTTCCGAGAAGGTATTCATGCTCACGCCCGCGAACGTCGATGTCACAGAACAGCGGCGCGTCTTGCGCGAGAAAGGGCTGTTCGATCTCGGCATGTAGTCCCACGAGGGGAGCATCATGGCTGGCACCCCGCGCATAGCCGTCATCGGTGGCGGCCGCATGGGCGAGGCAATCGTTGCCGGGCTTGTATCGGCCGGCGCTGCGAATGCAGGCGACATCACAGTTTCAGAACCCGATGCCACACGGCACCCGGTCTTCGCCGCGCACGGCGTTGCGTGTGTGACCGACGGTCATGAGGCTGTTGCGGACGCCGACGTCGTGATCTTTGCGGTCAAACCGCAAGTCATCGACGCGGTCATCGCGCATCTCGCGGACGACATCGCGGCGGGCACAGTCGTGGTGAGCATTGCGGCTGGTGTGAGCTGTGCGCGTCTGGAATCGCTGTTGCCCGCGGAGACCGCGGTCGTGCGCGTCATGCCAAACACCCCCGCGATGGTGGGCGAGGGGATGAGCGTGCTGTCCGGCGGCAGCGAGACCACAGCCGAGCAACTCGCGGCCGTGCGCGTGCTCTTCGAGGCGCTCGGCAAGGCGATCGTGCTCGATGAGCGCTACCAGGACGCGGCGGCAGCGATTTCCGGCAGCGGGCCCGCGTACGTCGCGCTCTTCATCGACGCGCTCGCCCGCGCAGGTGTGCGGCAGGGTCTCTCGCGCGATGTCGCACAACTGCTTGCGACCCAGACGCTTCGCGGCACTGTCGAGTTACTCGAACGCACAGGCAAACACCCCGAGGAGCTCGTGGATGCGGTCAGCAGTCCGGGCGGCACGACGATTGCGGCTATCGAGGCGCTTGAAGTAGGCGGAATGCGCGCGAGTGTCTCGGCGGCTGTCGCTGCGGCGGTCAAGCGCTCGAAGGAACTGGGGTCTTAGACGAATGTCACTCGCAGGTATCGTCAGCCAGATCATCTCGTTTTACGGGATTCTCATCTTTGCATACGTCGTCATGTCGTGGTTTCGACCGAGCGGTGTATTCCAGGATCTCTACCGCGTGCTCGGCACGCTGTGCGAGCCCTACATTGGCATCTTCAGGCGTATCGTGCCTGTCATCGGTGGGGGAATAGACTTTTCGCCGATGGTTGCACTGCTCGTGTTGCAGTTACTCGTGCGGCCGCTATTGGTTACAATCTTTGGGACGCTAGGTCTGTAACGGTCAGGAAGGACCGATTGGAATGAAGCTCACTCCGCTCGACATCCACCACAAGGAGTTCAGCCACTCACTGCGCGGCTACAACGAGACCGAGGTCGATGAGTTCCTCGACCAGGTAGCCGATGAGCTCGAACGCCTCTTCAAGGAGAACATCGATCTCAGTGAGAAGCTCGATGCCTCCGAGGAGAAGATCCGCGGCTACCAGGACATGGAGCGTACGCTCCACAACACGCTGGTCAGCGCGCAGAAGTCTGCCGAGGACATCATCGATGGTGCCGAGCACGAGGCTGCCGTGGTGCTCAAGGATGCCGAGGTCAAGGCCAAAGAGGTCATCCACGACTCCCTACAAGAGAAGCAGAGGGCAGCGGCAGACCTCATTCGTATCAAGCAGGCCGAGGAGGATTTCCGTACCAAGTTCAAGAGTCTTCTGGACCGGCATCTTCGCAGCGTGAAAGAGATTGCGTTGCCCGATGATGTGCAGATGATGACCGGTCGGGCCGGCGACGAGGTCGTCGCGTCTGAGTCCGAGCACCTTAGCTATGCGGAAGCTCTTGCTGCCGAGGGCGCGCCGTCTCCTGAGCCGGAACCAGAGCCGGAACCAGAGCCGGAACCAGAGCCGGAACCTGAGCCGGAACCTGAGCCGGAACCTGAGCCGGAACCAGAGCCGGAACCAGAGCCGGAACCAGAGCCGGAACCAGAGCCGGTTCACGAGGACGCGCAGCCTATCGAACCGCCGGAATCTGGGTTCGCGACCGGTATCCAGCTCGGCGAGGTCGTGGAGCCCGACCTGGGTCCGGAGGAGCCGGTCTTCGAGGAGCCCACTGAGTTCAAGCTCGAGTTCGGGTCGCTCGGCGAGCGTGACGACGACCTGGATATCGAGGAGATCGACTAGCATCGATGTCCGCACGAATAGCGCTACACGTCACCCCCAAGTCGGGCCGGAATGAGATCGTCGGCTGGCGCGGGGGTGAGTTGTCTGTGCGGGTGACCGCGCCACCGGAGGACGGCAAGGCGAACGCTGCCGTCCGCAAGCTACTTGCCGGTGCGCTGGGTGTGCCTAAGACTGCCGTACGCGTGGTTCGGGGCGACACCGCACGACACAAGACGCTCGAGATTGAGGGGATGGCCGAGGAGGACCTGGTCCGCACTTTTGGGAACGCACGATGAACGTGAAGTTTCTGCGGAAGTTGCGGAGGCGGCTTCCAGTCAGCCGGAAACCGAAAGACAGGGCGGCTGTCGGTCAGCACATCGACGTTCTGAACGTGAAGTTTCTGCGGGAGTTGCGGAGGCGGTTCTCGGTCAGCCGGACATTGGGGGACATGTCGGCTGCCGGTCTGTGCATCGACGTTCCTGTGGCGCGAAACCGACGGTTCGTCGTGGCAGCAGCAGTCTTCGGCGTGCCGTGGTTACTGGCGCTACTCGTCGGCAGTGTCGCGTTCCTGGTGGCCGCTCCGATTCCTTCTGTGCTTGTGCGCGTGCTCGCGTGGGTGGTATTCGTGCTGCTCACCATCTTCATCCACATCCTGGCGGCGATGAGCATCTGGGCGGCGTTCTATCAAGCGCATGGGACCGAGACTTTCGTCGCTGACAGCGAATGCGTGCAGGTACTGCGGACCGTTTTTGGCGTAACGCTACCGGCCAGGGTCGGGCGTTCCGGTATCACCAAGGCGACCGTACTTCCGGAGTGGGACAAACGGACGCCACAGCCGAAGATCGAGGTGATGACCGGCAAAGGGGCCGTGCGCTTCGGGGCGGGAATCTCGCATCTTGAGGCAATTATGATGGCAAAGAGGGCGAATATATACTTCTCGGCGACAGATGTGCTCGTTGACCCGGACTGGTGACGTGCGCTAGTATCGCTGCCTAGCGTGACCTCGGGTCATGTGATGAAGAACAAGGCGCTGACGAGGACGAGTAGGCGCGATACCGCCTGAAAAGTGAGCGGGGACAGTGAGAGCCCGCGAGGCAGGATGCGACCGAATATCACCTCAGAGCTCCGGCCCGAAAGGCGAGATGCCGAGTAGGCGCCGGCGGGAGTTCCCGTTACAGAACGACCGAGTGGCGAGTGGGGTTTCCCGCGCAAGCTGGGTGGTACCACGGAGTGCAGACGCGCTTCGTCCCAGGCAGGGACGGGCGTGTTTTCTTTTTTGCGGTCCAGTTGAGGCCGATGAGAGGACGAAAGACCGTGGGCAATGACTACAAACAGACGATGAATCTGCCGCAGACCGAGTTCCCTATGCGGGCGAACCTGACGAATCGGGAGCCGGAGTGGCTACGGTTCTGGGACGAGATTGACATCTACCGGCGTTCTCTGGAGGTCAACGAGGGCGGTCCGACGTTCATCTTGCATGACGGTCCACCCTACGCGAACGGTCACATCCACATGGGTACGGCGTTCAACAAGGTCTTCAAAGACCTCGTCGTCAAGTACAAGTCGATGCGTGGGTACTGGTCGCCGTATGTGCCGGGCTGGGACTGCCATGGACAGCCGATCGAGCACCAGGTCGAGAAGAATCTCGGCCCGGAGAAGATGAAGCAGATTTCGCAGGCTGAGTTGCGCACGCTCTGCCGCGAGTACGCGATGAAGTTCGTGGACGTGCAGGCCGCCGAGTTCAAGCGGCTTGGCGTGCGGGGCGACTTCGGCGACCCGTATCTCACACTCAGCAAAAGCTACGAGGCCGGTGATGTGAAGGTATTCGCCGAGCTGTACCGCCGCGGCATGGTCTACAAGGGCCGCAAGCCGATCCACTGGTGTTACCGCTGCAAGACCGCGCTTGCTGAGGCCGAGATCGAGTATAGCGATGAGATCTCGGACAGCATCTACGTGAAGTTCTGGCTGCTCGATCCGCCCGCGGCGTTCTCGGCGGCGGGAAAAGCGGCAGTGCTCATCTGGACGACCACGCCATGGACGCTTCCCGCTAACGTCGCTGTGACGCTGGCTGCTGGCGCCGACTATGTGGGCGTCAACGTTGGCGGTGAGGTGCTCGTTATGGCCGAGGACCTTGTTTCGACCGTGGCGCAGGTTGCCGGGTGGGAGTCCTACGACGTCGTGCACAACGCTGCCGATGAGCCCATTCGCATGAAGGGCGGCGACCTGCAGGGTCTACGCTATGCACAGCCCGTGCACGAGGGTGTCGAGGGCGTCATCATCACCGGCGACCATGTCGAGCTCTCCACCGGTACCGGTGCGGTGCACACGGCGCCCGGCCACGGTGATGAGGACTATCTGGTCGGCGTCAAGTTCGATCTGCCTGCGCCGATGCCTGTCGATGACCGCGGCGTCTTCGACGAGGGCGGCGGGCCATTCGCGGGTCTTCACGTGGACAAGGCGAACCCGATCATCATCGAGTGGTTGGCCGAGCGCGGCGTGCTCGCCGCTGCGAGCAAGACGACGCACAGCTACCCACACTGCTGGCGCTGTAAGAAGCCGGTCATCTTCCGCGCCACTGAGCAGTGGTTCATCTCGATGGACAAGACGGGTCTGCGCAACGCCGCGTTACAGGCGACCAAAGGCGTGGACTGGGTCCCCGGTTGGAGCGTGAACCGCATCAGCTCGATGGTCACCGATCGGCCTGATTGGTGCATCAGCCGTCAACGTGCGTGGGGCGTGCCGATTCCTGTCTTCGAGTGCGTGAAGTGCGGCGAAACGGTTGCTGATGATGTGACGTTCGCTGCGGTCGAGAAGCTCTTCGCCACAGAGGGTGCTGACGCGTGGTTCACGCGCAAGCCGTCAGAGTATCTGCCCGAGGGCGTCGCCTGCCCGCGCTGTGGCGGCACCGAGCTGCGCGCGGAAAGCGACATCGTCGACGTGTGGTTCGAGTCCGGCGTCTCGCACACGTCAGTGCTCGAAGCGCGCGAGGAGTTGCGTCGCCCGGCTGAACTCTACCTCGAGGGCTCCGACCAACATCGCGGGTGGTTCCAGTCGTCGCTGCTCACGAGCGTTGGTGCGTATGACGCAGCACCGTTCAAAGCGGTTCTCACCCACGGCTTCATCGTGGATGGTGACGGTCGCAAGATGAGCAAGTCGCTCGGTAATGTCGTCTCGCCGCTCGACGTCGTCTCGAAATATGGCGCTGATGTCATCCGCCTGTGGGCGGCCGCTGCGGACTACTCGCAGGACATCTCGGTCTCCGACGAGATCCTGGAACGAACCTCAGAGGCGTACCGTCGCATTCGCAACACGTTCCGCTTCTTGCTTTCGAACCTCTACGATTTTGAGCCAGGCGACGCTGTCACCTGGGATGAGATGCCGGAACTCGACCGCTATACGCTGGTCACGCTCGCGGACCTCGTCGATCGCGTCACGCGCTCCTACGATGACTGGAAGTTCCACCAGGTCTACCACGCCGTCTACGGTTACTGCGGCACTGAGCTTTCGTCGTTCTACCTCGATGTGCTCAAAGACCGTCTCTACGCCGATGGTGCCGACTCCGTCTCGCGTCGTAGTGCGCAGACGGTCATCGCCGCGATGCTCACGTCCCTCGTTCGTCTGGTGGCGCCTATCCTCAGCTTCACCGCCGAGGAAGTCTGGCAGTTCATGCCCGAGGCGCTGCGTGAGGGCGTGGAGTCGGTCCACCTCGCGGGCTGGCCAGCGTCTGTAGGCGAGATGGTCGCCGAGCATGCTGAGGAGGCTGTGTCACTGCGCACCGACTACGCGGTGGTGCTAGAGGTTCGCGACGCAGTGACGAAAGCGCTTGAGGATGCGCGTAACGACAAACGTGTCGGCAAGAGCCAAGAGGCGAAGGTCGTCGTCTGGGCTCCGGCCGAGCAGCTGGCGGTACTGCGGGCGCGCGACGCGCGCGAGCTGGCGGACATGTTCATCGTCTCGGATATCGCACTGCGTCAGAAGCGGGTTCCCACCGAAGACGGCGTGTCGGTACCAAAAGAGGTGTTGTTCGTCGATGTCATCACCGCCGATGGCGAGAAGTGTCCGCGCTGCTGGAATTTTCGCATCCTCGGTGCTGACGGTCTTTGCGAACGCTGTTCGTCGGTTGTCGCAGACTGACGTACGTGTCCACCCGTCCATCCGGAAACGTGTTTCTGGATGGACGGGTGGTATAATCCACAGGAGGCCTATGGCGCCCCGCCTGGGGCGCTTTTCAGATACCCCCTTCGAATCGAGGGAGGCTCGGCCATGAACAAGAAGACGCTTGACGTGTTGAAGACGCAGCTCGAAGAGGAGCGCGTGCGCCTGCTCGCAGAGATCGAGGAATACGAGCGGGATGGCCAGGAGGCGCTCTCGGACGTCTCCGGCGAGAACAACTACCGTGATCACATGGCTGACCAGGGCTCGGCGACCTTCGCACGTGAACTTGACATGTCGCTGGAGGACAATGCCCGAGAGACACTGGCGCAGATCGATGAGGCGCTTGAACGGGTGGCAAACGGCGAGTATGGGACGTGCAAACGCTGTGGTGCCAAGATCCCAATCGAACGGCTTGAGGCGGTTCCTGCGGCGGATCTGTGTATCGCCTGCAAAGAGTGGGAGGAGAGCAGGTAGTGTACCGCCGCGCCGGACTGGCGTTTGCGGCGACCGTGCTCGTGGTGTTCGCACTCGATCAGGCGTCGAAGGCCTACATAAGGGCCATGATGACGCTGGGTCGCTCGATTCCTGTTGTCCCCGACGTCTTCAGCATCACTCACATCAACAATGAGGGCGCCGCTTTCGGGCTGTTCCCAGGGCAACTCGGCTTCTTCGTCGCTGTAGCGCTCGTCGTGCTAGGCGGCATCCTCTACGTCTGGTGGCGGCTCCGACCGTGTCGCTGGTTCATCGTACACGCGCTGGGGCTCATTGCTGCCGGGGCGCTCGGCAACCTTGTCGACCGGGTCGCTGTCGGACGTGTGACGGACTTCTTCGAGATCCATGGGTGGCCGGTCTTCAATGTGGCCGATATCGCACTTGACGTGGGTGTCGTCATCCTCGTGGCGTGGCTGCTGTTCTCCAAGGAAGCAGCTGCTGCGCTAAAGGATCACGCGGTGGGGACCGAGGCTCCTGCCGTTGACGCGGCTGCGGACGTAGGAGATGACGCCTGATGAGTGAGACCTACGAGCACCTCGTGACGGCCGAGGAGGCCGGGCGGCGACTCGACAAACTTCTCGGGGAGTTCGACTTCCTACCCAGCCGCTCACTTGCGGCAAAACTCATCGACCAAGGATGCGTTCAGGTGGACGGCAGTGTGGTCTCAAAGAGGTACGCTGTTCGCACTGGAGAGCACATCGAGGTCTTTCTGCCCGAGCGTCGGGAAAGCACCCTTATACCTGAGCAGATACCGCTCGACATCCGGTACGAGGACGATCATCTGATCGTGTTGTCCAAGGCTGCCGACATGGTAGTGCATCCTGCGCACGGTCACTGGAGCGGCACTCTAGTGCATGCGTTGCTGGCGCACAGCAAAGGGCTGGGCACCCTCGCTGGCGAGGAGCGCCCGGGCATCGTCCATCGTCTCGACAAAGACACAACGGGCCTGATGATGGTCGCCAAAGACGACGCAACGCAGGCAGCGCTCTCGGAAGCCATCAAGATCCGGGCGATCGAACGCCGTTACGTGACGCTCGTGCACGGCTACATCGCGCCGGACTCAGGAATCATTGATGCTCCTCTCGGCAGGCACCCCAAGGACAGGATGCGCATGGCTGTCACGGACGGCCCGTCGAGCAAGCAGGCAGTGACCACGTTTCGCGTGCTGGAGCGTTACATGGCGGGTGTCCACGACGATGGTTACACGCTGGTGGAGTGCAAGTTGTACACCGGTCGCACGCATCAGATACGCGTGCATATGGCCTACATCGACCATCCCGTGGTGGGCGACCAGATGTACGGGCGAAACCATCCCAAAGCCGACATGGGTCTCACGCGGCAGTTCCTGCACTCATACAAGCTCGAGCTGACCCACCCGATCACGGGTGAGGAGATATCGTTGCGTGATCCGCTTCCGGCAGATCTTGCACGGCGGCTACGGGACCTCGAGCCCGAGTCCATGGGGCTGACCGAGGCAGGCGAGGAGGTTCTTCCCGTAGTGTTGCCGTCAGCAGAATGAGCGCGACGGTGTCAAACATGTCGTGCTAGGCTGGCGTGGGGCTCGCGGAGGTCGAGAACGGGTCGACTGTGGCGGGTGTCGGATAAGGGGGACCTCATGAGGGTACTCGTCGTCGATGATGATCCCGCGGGACGGTATCTGGTCCGATCCATCGTCGTGTCCCGAGGCCACGAGGTGATGGAAGCCTGCGACGGCGAAGAGGCGCTGCGCGCGGCGCGTGAGCAGCGACCCGACATTATCATCACCGACATCCTGATGCCCAAGATGGACGGCTACCAGCTGTGTCGGGCATGGAAGAGCGACCCTGATCTGGCCGAAGTGCCGCTCGTCTTCTATACCGCTTCGTACACCGATCCGGCCGATGAACGCTTCGCGCGAAGCCTTGGGGCCGACGATTTCTGGCGCAAGCCCACCGACCCCGATGTGCTCCTCGCTTCGATAGAGGAGTTGGCGGACGTCAGTGGGGCGGGTGTGACCCGTCAGCCAGAACTGACTGATGAGACCGAGATCTTGCAGGAGTACAGCTCTCGGCTCGTGCACAAGCTCGAGGAGAAAGCGGGGAGCCTCGAGAAGGCGAATGTCGAACTCCGCCGAGCCATAGAGATCCTCGGCGAAGAGGTTGCCGTGAAAGCGAACCTTGTCGTCGAGCTCAATGCTGACGTTCTGAAGCGCAAACGTGTGGAGGGAGAACTCCGTCGTGAGCGCGACTTCACCCGCCACGTCGTCGAGTACGCCGATCTGTTCGTCGTCGTCCTGGACAGCGACCTGCGCGTGGTGATCTTCAGCCAGGGTGCCGAACGGATCACCGGCTACTTGGCCGAGGAAGTGGTCGGGCGCGACTACGTCGAGCTGTTCGTGCCGTCAGACGAGGTTGAGCAACGGCAGGAGTGGGAGGTGAAGTTGGCGAGCGGCCAGGCCGGCGCGTTTCACTACGAGGCGATTCTGCTCGCCAAGTCGGGCAAGCGCCTGCTGCTCCAGTTCTCGACGACCGCTACGCGAGAGGCTGGACAGATAGCCGCGTTCAACATCTTCGCAATCGATGTGACGGCACGGCGCCGAGCGGAGAACGTTGATCACATCGGGAACCTGATGGATCGGGCGATGTTCACGGCGAAGACACGCAGAGAGATCATGCGGTTGGTCTGTGATGAGGCTACTGCGAGGTTCGAACTGCCGTTGGTGCTAGTCGGCTTGAAGTGCGATGACGGCACGATCGCCACAGAGTCTGGTGCGGGCGAAGATACATGTCGGTCGGTCGGCCCGGTTCGCTGGGACGTCCCGGACACGACGTGTCCCTCGGCCATTGCGATCACTACTGGACAGAGCGTGCTGCGTTCGGTCGCAGACGCCGGAGGCGACGCTTGGGCGGCTGGCGCCTCAGTGCACGGCTTCACCAACGCGTTCGCTGTGCCCCTTCTTGTGGAGGGACAAGCCATCGGGGCGATGGTCTTCTACACGAGGGACCGGCACCTGTTCGACGATGCCCTGTGCGAGACGCTCGAACACCTAGCCGGGCGTGTCGCGGTGTCTTTGACGGTTCTCGAGGGTCGGGACCGAATCCGGCTGCAGTCGGCCGCGCTCGAGTCAGCCGCGGACGCAATCGCGATCACCGACGCTGACCGGCGGCTGCAGTGGGCGAACCCTGCATTCAGCGAGCTGACAGGATACGACGCTGATGAGGTCATCGGCATGAATATGCGCGCGTTCAGCCCTGATGATGAGAGCCATGAGCGTCTTCTGGAACTCATGGATGCTGCTCGGGAGGGCGTCCCCGAGCGCATCGATGCGGTGGGCGTGCGCAAGGACGGTTCGCGATTCTTCGAGATGGTCTCGGTCACGACCGTCGCCGGCAGCGAGTCCGGCGCGGAACGCTTCGTGTGGCTTACGCATGATGTTACCGAGCGCATGCAGCTGGAACAGCTCAAGTCGGGCTTTGTGGCGACCGTCTCGCATGAGCTGCGTACGCCGCTTACGAGCATCATCGGCTTCACTGATCTGCTCGTGCACATGGAGGCGGAACAATTGATGCAGCGCGGCCCAGAGTTGTTGCGCAAGGTGCGTGGTCACTCGATACATATGAAACAGTTGGTAGAGGAGTTGCTCGAGGTGTCCATGATGCAGTCCGAGGACCTGCTTCTGCTCAAACGATCCAACGATCTGGAGCAGATCGTGCGCGTACACGTCGATGCAGTGGAGCGTACGCCGGATCACCGTCTGTCGATTGACGTGGCCGAGGACTTGCCGATGTGCGTCTGCGACGCTGAACGGCTCGGCCGCGCCGTGGGCAACCTCGTTTCGAACGCCATCAAGTACTCGCCAAACGGAGGACCCATCGGCATCACGGTGCGAACGGAGGGCGATGAGGCCGTGATCTCGGTCTCAGACAAGGGCGTCGGACTTGCCCCCGAGGACCTGCCGCGTCTGTTCGATCGGTTCACGCAGGGCGACATGTCGTCAACGCGTTCCTTCGGCGGGATAGGCCTCGGTCTGTTCGTTGCCGATCAGATCGCGAAGGCGCATGGCGGTCGTATCGACGTGCAGAGCCAACTCGGCAAAGGCAGCACGTTCTCCATCCGTATCCCGGTAGCAGGCGTGCAGTGACTCCATAAGACCTCCACAACCCGCGCGCGCAGGCCACAGTACAGTGTGGTGTACTGGTAGTGGAACGATTCCAGTCTGTGAAGGACAGGGTCTGACGGGTGGAAAACGCACGCAGGGTACTTGTGGTCGAGGATGAACGTCAGGCTCGGGACGTCGTCGAGGCGTATTTGGAGCGCGACGGACTCGGGGTCACTGGCGTCGGTGACGGACTGAAGGCACTCGAAGCGTTCGATTCGGCGCACTACGATCTCGTCGTACTTGACCTCAACCTGCCCGGCATGCCCGGCGAGGAGGTCTGTCGTCGTATCAGGGACCACTCGGACGTGCCCATTATCATGCTGACCGCGAAGGGCACCGAGGAGGAGCGCATCACTGGTCTCGACCTCGGCGCCGATGACTACCTCGTCAAGCCGTTCAGCCCCCGTGAGCTTGCCGCGCGAGTCCGTGCGCTGCTGCGCCGTGCGCGCGCGGATAGCGAGCCGCAGCGCTCGCATGTCGCTTTCGGCGTACTGGAGATCGACCTTGCCGGTCATCGCGTGTGGCTTGATGACGACGAACTCGATCTCACTGCCAGCGAGTACAGGCTGCTCACGACGCTGTCGCGTTTCCCCGGACGAGTCTACTCACGCATGGAGCTCGTGGAGAAGGTTCTCGGCTATGACTTCGAGGGCTACGAGCGCGCCATCGACTCGCACGTGAAAAACCTGCGCGCGAAGCTCGGTGACGACTCGCGTGAGCCCCGCTTCATCCATACCGTCTTCGGGGTCGGCTATCGTTTCGATGCGCCCCCCAACGGGGAGGAGTAGCGTGTCGCGCAGCGGCATCGGCTTCCGCCTTGGCTTCGCATTCGCCGCGGTCGCAGCGTTTACTGCAGTACTCGTGGCCGCCATCGTCGGCGTGAGCTGGCAGCGCTCCTTCGAGTCCTACATTCGTGAGCGGCTCCAAGAGCGCGCAAAGGCCACCGCTTCGGTCATCGCCGACCAGTACCGTCTGTCCGGTGACTGGGCGCAGGTAGGTATTCCGGATTCGCTCTACTACCTGCTGGCAGACCTGAACGTCCAGGTCTTCAATGCCGAAGGAGACCTCGTTGGCTACGTGCAGAAGCCCGGTGAACAGCCGGAACAAAACGTCCCGAGGATCATCATCGGCGAAGTGTCGGCAACTGCAGCCATTACCGTGGACGGTGAGAGTGTTGGCGAGGTGCGCGTGGCCTCCACCGAGCCCGGCGGTCTGCTGACCGAGCGCGACATCCGCTTCCGCGAGGCGACCTTCCGCGGTATGTGGCTCGCCGCAGTGCTTGCCGTGGTTGCTGCTACCGTTGCGGGAGCGCTCTATGCACGGTCGATCGTGCGGCCGATCAACGCCGTGACGCGTGTCGCGGCGCGTTTGCGCTCGGGCGAGAACGACGCCCGTACCGGGATGTCGGGCACTGATGCCGTCAGTCAACTCGGCAGCACGCTCGACGCGATGGCCGATGCTGTCGAGGCCGAGCGTAGATTCGAGCGCCGCCTGACCGCCGACGTCGCGCATGAACTACGTACGCCGCTGCAGGCGATCCAGGCGACGGTAGAGGCGATGCAGGACGGTGTCATGCCAGTGGACGAGGAGCGTCTCGGCATCCTGCATGACGAGACCGTGCGTCTTGGCCGCCTCGCAGGTTCGATCCTCGAGCTTTCGCGTCTCGAAACAGGCTCAGCGTACTTCGAGATGTGCTCCATCGACCTCGCCGAGCCGGTCGAGCAGGCTGTCGAAGGCTCGCGTGCACTTATGGAGTCGCTCGGTCTCGACTTCGAGACCGCTATCGAGTTCGGTTCGGTCGTGGTGGGTGACCGTGATCGGCTTACTCAGGCCGTCGGTAACCTGCTCTCGAATGCCGCACGCTACACGCCCGAGGGCGGCGCCGTGCGCGTGGAGGTGTGCGCAGAGGGCCTCGAGGCGTTGCTCGTCGTGAGCGACACTGGAATCGGCATGGCCACCGAGGAGTGCACGCATGCCTTCACGCGATTTTGGCGCGCGGATCGCGCACGGGCCCGCACGAGTGGCGGGCTCGGTATCGGGCTCGCTGTCGTGAAAGAGATTGTCGATCGCCACAACGGTCGTGTGGACATCGTCTCTACGGAAGGGCACGGCACCACGGTCACGGTCGCTCTGCCACTTGCCGATGATCGTGCGCGCGTGGTTGTCTGACGCGCCGCATCCTGGTATCGTCACGTAAGACCTTTAATACCGGTCCGGTGAGGCCGGCAAGGAGCGCACACCGCATAGCCGCGCAGAAGAAGTCCATACGCAGTCTGCGCGCACGCATACGCCGCCTTCTTGCCGTCCGCAAGGGGGCGTTTTCCATTGCGGAGGTTTCCGCACGGGGACGCCAGATGGAGGTGTAGCGGATGGGCTATCGCGTGAAAGCCGAGGTGATGGACGCCTCGGCCATCGATCGGGCGCTCACACGCATCGCGCACGAGATCTTAGAGGCGAACAAAGGTGCGGACAACATCGCGCTCGCCGGGATTCTGACGCGCGGAGCGTTCGTGGCGCAGCGGCTTGCCGAGCGGATCAAGCGCATCGAAGGCGCCGAGGTGCCGGTCGGCAGCATCGACATCAGCTTCTATCGGGATGACGTCGCGACACACCTGAACCCTGAGGTACACCGCACCGACATGCCGTTCGACGTTGAAGGCCGCGATATCGTCCTCGTCGACGATGTGCTCTACACGGGACGCACGATCAGGGCCGCGATGGACGCCATCATGGACTACGGTCGTCCGGCGACCGTCCAGCTGGCCGTACTGGTGGACCGCGGTCACCGGGAGTTGCCGATTCGCGCCGACTTCGTGGGCAAGAACGTCCCGACATCGCGCAAGGAGCGGGTCAAAGTCATGCTCGCCGAGCATGACGGGACCGACAACGCGGCGATTCTCGAGCAGACGGAGGAGGACGCGTAGATGCTGTCATGCAAACACATAATGACAATGGACGACCTCACGCCTGAAGACATCATCCACATCCTCGACACGGCCGACTCCTTCAAGGAAGTGAATGAGCGCCGCATCAAGAAGTTGCCGACTTTGCGTGGCCGCACCATCGTGAACCTCTTCCTGGAGCCGAGCACGCGCACGCGGACCAGCTTTGAGATCGCCGCCAAGCGTCTCTCGGCGGACGGCATCAACTTCGCCGCCTCGGCCTCGGCTACCGTCAAAGGCGAGTCGCTGCGTGACACGGCGGCCACCCTCTCGGCGATGGCGTGCGACCTCGTCGTCGTGCGCCACAAGTACGCCGGCGCTCCGCAGGTGCTGGCCGAGTGTATGGACGCTCACATCGTGAACGGCGGCGACGGCGTTCACCAGCACCCGACGCAGGCGCTGCTCGACCTCTTCACCATGCGCGAGAAGCTCGGCCGGCTGGAGGGACTCACCGTGGGTATCGTCGGCGACGTCTGCCACAGCCGTGTCGCAGGCTCACTCGTGCCCGCGTTGCGCAAGGTGGGGGCACGTCCGATCATCATCGGTCCGCCCACGCTCATGCCCGCCCGTCCCGACATCATGGGTGCCGAGGTGGCGTACTCGTTCGACGAAGTGCTGCCGGAGCTCGACGTCGCCTACATGCTGCGGGTGCAGTTCGAGCGTGCCGCACGGATGCCGTTCCCGTCCAACCGCGAGTACGCACGTTTCTACGGCATGAACGCGGCACGTCTTTCCTCAGCAAAACCCGACATGATCGTCATGCATCCCGGTCCGATGAACCGCGGCGTGGAGATCTCCTCGGAAGTCGCCGACTCACCACGGTCTCACGTGCTCGACCAGGTCAACGCCGGTGTCGCGGTGCGAATGGCCGTGATGTATCTACTACTGGGAGGTGCCGACAGTGGCGTTGCTGCTTAAGGGAGGCCGGGTCGTCGATCCGGCGGTCGGGCTCGACGCCGTCTGTGACGTGCTGATCCGAGATGGTGTCATCGTAGAGATCGGTAGTGATCTTACGATGGCCAAGGGCGAGACCGTCGACTGCGCCGAGAAGATCGTCTTGCCGGGCCTTGTCGACGCGCATGCGCATCTGCGCGAGCCTGGCCGAGAGGACAAGGAGACGATCGCCTCGGGCACGCGCGCGGCGGCGCACGGGGGCTTCACCGCGGTCTGCGCGATGGCGAACACCGACCCGGTTTGCGACACGGGCAGCAAGATCCGCTTCGTGGTCGAGCGGGCCGGGGAGACCGGCGTGGTGCGCGTGTACCCGATCGGCGCTGTGACGAAGGGCCAGAAGGGGGAGGGTCTCGCCGAGATCGGCGACATGCTGGCCGAGGGCGCGGTGGCGTTCTCCGACGACGGGCACCCGATCGCCTCGGCAGGTATGACGCGTGTGGCGATGGAGTACCTTAAAGGCTTCGGCGCAACACTCATCTCGCATGCCGAGGAAGGGTCGCTCTCTGGTGACGGCGTCGTCAACGAAGGCGTCGTGTCCACCCGCATGGGGCTGCCGGGCTGGCCTGCAGTTGCCGAGGAGGTCATGGTCGCCCGCGATATCCAGCTGGCCGAATTCACCGGCTGTCGGCTGCACCTTGCGCACCTCTCGACAGCAGGCTCGATCGCGCTCGTGCGCTCCGCTAAGGAACGCGGCCTGCCGGTAACGTGCGAGGTCACGCCACATCACATCTTCTTGGATGAGGATGCGCTGCTTTCCTACGACACGAACCTGAAGATGAACCCGCCACTGCGGACCGCCGAGGACCGTGTGGCGCTCATCGAGGGGGTTTGCGATGGCACGGTGGACTGCATCGCCACCGACCACGCGCCGCACGCGCCACACGAGAAGGAGTTGGAGTTCGAGTTGGCTCCCTTCGGGACGACGGGGCTTGAGACTGCCCTCTCGCTGGTGAACACGCACCTGGTGGCCACTGAGAAGCTCACCTGGGCCGATGTGGCGCGCCTCATGGCACACGGCCCGCGCGCGGCACTCGGACTGCCGGCGGTCACGCTGGAGGCCGGGTCTGTCGCCGACATCACCGTCGTGGATCCCGAGGCCCGCGTCGAGGTCACGCGGGACTGGTTCTACTCCAAGTCGCGCAACTCGGCGTTTCTCGGCAACAAGCTGCTCGGAAAGGCGAGCGATGTGCTCATCGGCGGACACTTCGCCCTCCGTAACGGAAAGGTGGTCGAGTGACCGGCAAGCGACGCGCACTGCTTGCGCTTGAGGACGGGACGGTCTTTTCGGGCATCAGTTGCGGTGTTCCCGGCGAGACGACGGGCGAGGCCGTCTTCAACACCTCGCTCACCGGCTACCAGGAGGTGTTCACCGACCCGAGCTATGCGGGTCAGATCGTCACGATGACGATGCCGCACATCGGCAACTACGGTGTGAACGGGGCCGACATGGAGTCGCGCGGTGTGTTCGCGGCCGGTTTCGTCGTGCGCGAGCTGTCGTCGATGGCATCGAACTGGCGTGCCGAGGAGACCTTGCGCGAGTTCTTCGTGCGGCATGCGGTGGTCGCCATCGAGGGCGTCGACACCCGTCGCCTCACTCGCCACATCCGCGAGCAGGGCGCGATGCGCGCCGTGCTCTCCACCGAGGACCTGGACCCGGCATCGCTCGTCGCGAAGGCTCAGGCGGCCCCCGGACTCGTGGGACGCGATCTTGTGGCCGAAGTCGCCGTGAAGGAACACTACACGTGGGGCGCCGAGATGCCGTCCGACTGCGATCTGCCGGTCGACACGGGTGTGCTGTCCGTTTCGCCGCACTATCGCGTGGTGGCGTACGACTCGGGCGTGAAGTACAACATCCTGCGTCGGCTGGCAGAGCATGACTGCGAGGTCATCGTCGTACCGCCCACAACGAGTGCTGAAGAGGCGCTCGCACTCGAGCCCGATGGCATCTTCCTGGCCAACGGACCCGGCGATCCCGCTGCGGTCGACTACCTGTATCGCACGCTGCGAGAGCTTCTCGGCGTCAAACCGGTGTTCGGCATCTGCCTGGGACACCAGATGCTCTCGCTCGCACTCGGCGCCGTCACCTACAAGCTCAAATACGGTCATCGAGGCGGTAACCAGCCGGTAAAAAACCTCCTTACCGGCCGGGTGGAGATCACGAGCCAGAACCACGGGTTCTGCGTCGACTTCGCATCGATTGGGCCGCTCGTGCCTGAGTTGTGTGGTGAGCTCACGCTGGATCCGACCGATCTGGGCGCCTGGGTGCGTGCGGGGGTGGCGCCGGTAGTGCGATCGGAGCGCTTCGGTCCGGTGCAGCTCACCCACGTGAACCTGAACGACATGACGGTGGAAGGTGTGCGGCCGCTGGAGATACCGGCGTTCTCGGTGCAGTACCATCCCGAGGCGGCTCCGGGGCCACATGATGCGCGGTACCTGTTCGGTGCGTTCACGCGGCTCATGGACGGCTGCGAGGACATCTTCGGCGACATCTTCGGCAAGGGGTAAGGGGCAATGCCGCGCAGAGACGATATCAAGAAGATACTCCTCATAGGCTCGGGGCCGATCATCATCGGTCAGGCTTGCGAGTTCGACTATTCCGGCGCCCAGGCGTGCAAGGTACTGCGCGAGGACGGGTATGAGGTCGTGCTCGTGAACTCCAACCCGGCGACCATCATGACCGACCCTGAGTTCGCCCACCGCACCTACGTGGAACCGGTGACGCCGAGCTTCGTGGAGAAGGTCATCGCCGTCGAACGACCCGATGCACTGCTGCCGACGCTCGGCGGGCAGACGGGCCTGAACGTGGCAGTCGCGTTGGCCGAGTCGGGCGTGCTTGCTCGCTACGGTGTCGAACTCATCGGCGCCACGCTGGAGGTCATCAAGAAGGGCGAGGACCGCAAGCTTTTCGCTGAGGCCATGGCTCGCATCGGCCTTGATACGCCGGAGGGCGGCTACGCGTACTCGATCGCCGACGCCGAGGAGCTCGTGGGAACCGTCGGCTTCCCGACCGTCATCCGTCCGAGCTTCACTATGGGCGGGGCGGGGGGTGGCATCGCCTACAACGTCGAGGAGCTGCGCGAGATCGTCACGAGCGGACTCGCACTGTCCCCGGTCGGTGAGGTGCTGATAGAAGAAAGCGTGATCGGTTGGAAAGAGTACGAGATGGAGGTCATGCGCGACCGCAACGATAACGCGGTCATCGTGTGCTCCATCGAGAACTTCGATGCGATGGGCGTACATACCGGCGACAGCATCACGGTCGCGCCCGCGCAGACGCTTTCCGACCGCGAATACCAGGTCATGCGCGACGCCTCGCTCGCGATCATGCGCGAGATTGGTGTCGAGACCGGTGGCAGCAACGTCCAGTTCGCGGTGAACCCGCGCGACGGGAGTCTCGCCGTCATCGAGATGAACCCGCGTGTGAGCCGATCCTCGGCGCTCGCGTCCAAAGCGACCGGCTTTCCGATCGCGAAGATCGCCGCGAAGCTCGCCGTCGGCTATACGCTCGATGAGATCCCCAACGACATCACACACATGACGCCTGCATGCTTCGAGCCGAGTATCGACTACACGGTCGTCAAGGTGCCGCGGTGGGCGTTCGAGAAGTTCCCGGGTACCGACACCACGCTCACCACGCGAATGAAGAGTGTGGGCGAAGTGATGGCCATCGGACGCACGTTCAAAGAAGCGTTCGGTAAGGCGATGCGCTCGCTGGAGAACGGGCGTGCGGGTCTCGGCGCCGATGGCAAAGACGTCTTCGATGAGGACCGCTTCGACCACATGCTCGCGGTCCCGAACGAACAGCGGCCGTTCTATATCGCCGAGGCGCTGCGTCGTGGGCGTGCGATCGAAGAGCTTCACGAGCTCACGCACGTCGACCCATGGTTCCTCGACCAGATACGTCAGATGGTGGATGGCGAACGCGCTGTGTCGGGTACAGGTCTCGCCGCCATGGATGCTGAGGACATGCGTGAGGCCAAGCGTATGGGCCTCTCGGACATCCAGATCGCTCACCTTACAGGGACGGTCGAGGCTGAGGTGCGCACCACAAGGCTCGGCCTTGGGGTGAGGGCTACGTTCAAGTCGGTCGATACGTGCGCAGCCGAGTTCGCGGCCACGACGCCGTACTACTACAAGACCTATGAGGACGAGGATGAGGTGGCTCCCTCGGATCGCCCGAAGGCGATGATCCTCGGCGCCGGTCCCAACCGTATCGGGCAGGGCATCGAGTTCGACTACTGCTGCGTTCATGCGGCCTACGCGCTTTCGGACATGGGTTACGAGACCATCATGGTGAACTGCAACCCGGAGACGGTGTCGACCGACTACGACACCTCGGACCGTCTGTACTTCGAGCCGCTCACGTTCGAGGACGTCATGGACATCGTTGAGGCCGAGAAGCCCGCGGGCGTGCTGGTCACCTTTGGCGGGCAGACGCCTCTCAAGCTCGCGCACGCGTTGGAGCAAGCGGGAGTCCCCATCCTGGGCACGAAGCCGGAGGCCATCGATCTGGCCGAGGACCGCAAGCGCTTCTCGGGGGTGCTCGACCGCCTCGGCATCGCGTATCCCGCGGCGGGTACGGCGTACACGATCGATGAGGCCGTTGAGGTTGCGAACCGTATCGGCTACCCGCTGCTCGTGCGTCCCAGCTACGTGCTCGGCGGGCGTGGCATGGTCATCGCGTACGGCGAGGAGTATATGCGGCGCTACGTCGAACAGGCTGCTTCGGTCAGCCCCGACCACCCGGTGCTGCTCGACCGTTTCTTGGAGGGTGCCATCGAAGTCGACGTGGACGCGGTCTGCGACGGCGAGAGCGTCTACATCGGTGGCGTCATGGAACACATCGAGGAGGCGGGCATCCATTCCGGCGACTCGGCGTGTTGCGTGCCGCCGTTCTCCCTGGGCGCCGATACCATCGAGCACATCAAGTCTCATGCGCGTGCATTGGCGCTGGAACTTGGCGTCGAGGGCCTCATGAACGTGCAGTTTGCCGTGAAAGACGAGCACGTCTACGTCCTCGAGGTGAACCCGCGCGCGAGCCGCACGGTGCCCTTCGTCAGCAAGGCGACCGGGGTGCCGCTCGCCAAGGTCGCCGCGCGCGTCATGGGTGGGGAGAAGCTGGCCGAGATGAACCTGCCCGACGAGGACCGCGACCTCGGTCGCTTCTGCGTGAAAGAGGCGGTCATGCCCTTCGGCCGGTTCCCCGGCACCGACAGCACGCTCGGTCCTGAGATGAAGTCGACCGGTGAGGTCATGGGCGTGGCGCCCGACTTCCCGGCTGCCTACGCGAAGTCACAGCTCGCCATCGATTACTCGCTTCCGGGCGAGGGAACCGCGTTCATCTCGGTGTGCGACCGCGACAAGCGCTCCATCGTGCCGGTCGCGCGGCACCTTGTGCAGCTCGGCTTCCGTATCATGTCGACGAAGGGCACCGCGCGGCTGCTGCGCGCCTCGGGCATCGCGGTCGAGGAGGTCGCCAAGGTGCACGAAGGACGCCCCAATATCGTGGACGCTATCAAGAACGGCGACGTGCAGCTCGTCATCAACACGCCGTTCGGTCGGGAGACGCGATCAGACGGTTATCACATCCGCACTGCGGCGGTGCAGCACGGCATCAGCAACATCACGACGCTCGCTGCCGCGCAGGCAAGTGCGCTCGCGATCGAGGCGATGAAGGACGGTCGCCTCGAAGTCATTGCGCTGCAGGACTTCGGAGGTGACGTGTGAGCTGCACCGGCGACATCGGTCAAGTACAGCGCAGGCTGCTGGAGCGTGTGACGGTACTCGCAAACGATCGCGTGGCCGAGGGCGTGGGACTCGTCGTGTTCGAAGCGCCCCGTGTCGCGCGCAGCGTCCGCCCGGGGCAGTTCGTGCACCTGCGTATCGCTGAGGGAGCCGACTTCATCTTGCGCCGACCGTTCTCGGTGCACCGCGCCCAGGGTGAGCGGCTCGAGATCCTCTACCAGGTGCTCGGCGTCGGAACTCGCGCATTGTCTCTCGCTGAGCACGGCGACGTCATGGACCTGATCGGTCCTCTCGGCCACGGGTGGGAGATGCCTGAGGGTACGTCGCACGCGCTGCTCGTGTGTGGCGGGCTCGGTGCGGCGCCGATGGGCATGCTCGCGACAGAGCTGGCCGAGAAGGGCGTGGCAGTGACCGTCGCACAGGGAGCGCCCACCGCAGAGCGCCTCGTCGCCCGCGAGCTTCTCGCGGACGTGGCGCGGCGCCACGAGATCGCCACCGACGACGGTTCCGCCGGCACACACGGCTTCGTGACTGCGCTCGTCAAGCCCCTGATCGCCGGGGACCGTCCCGATGTCGTGTACGTCTGCGGGCCGGAGGCGATGCAGCGCATCGTCGCCGGGCAGGCGAGTGCCGCTGGCGTGGACTGCCAGGTATCGCTCGAGCGTCTGATGGGGTGCGGCATCGGCGCGTGCCTGTCGTGTGTGGTGAGCACCGTACAGGGGCAGAAACGTGCGTGCGTCGACGGCCCCGTCTTCAGGGCCGATGAGGTGCTCTGGAAGAGTGCCGAGATACCCCCGCAACGTTAGGAGGAACGTGAGCCAGACCGTCGACATGAGGGTGCGACTCGGAGCACTCGAGCTTCGCAACCCGGTTATGCCCGCCTCGGGCACGTTCGCCTCGGGGCGCGAGTACGCGGACTTCGTAGCGTTGGAGCGCCTCGGCGCTATCGTCACAAAGGGTGTGTCGCTGCACCCGTGGGCGGGTAACGCGAGCCCACGCATGGCCGAGACTGCAAGTGGCATGCTGAACTCGATCGGCCTTCAGAACCAGGGTGTCGAGGCGTTTTGCGAAGACGACCTCGCGTGGCTTGCCACGCACGACGTGCCGGTGATCGTGAACGTGAGCGGTCATAGTGTGGCCGAGTACGTCGCGGTGGCTGAGCGTCTCGAGACCGAGTCGGCCGTGAGTGCGCTCGAGGTGAACATCTCATGCCCCAATGTGGACGAAGGCGGCATGGCATTCGGCACGAGCTGCCCGGCGGCCGCCGAAGTCACGCGTGCGGTCCGTGCGGTCACGTGCAAACCACTGATCGTCAAGCTCAGCCCTAACGTTACCGACATCGCCGAGATAGCGCGTGCGGTTGAAGCCGAGGGCGCCGACGTGATCTCGCTCATCAACACGCTGCTCGGCATGGCGATCGACACGGACACCTTCCGTCCCAAACTCGCGCGTGTGGTGGGCGGTCTCTCGGGCCCTGCGGTCAAACCCGTCGCCGTGCGCATGGTCTGGCAGGTCGCCTCGGCGGTACATGTCCCCATCATCGGCATGGGCGGTATCATGACGACCGAGGACGCCGTCGAGTTCATGCTCGCCGGAGCCACGGCTGTTGCTGTGGGTACCGCGAACTTCGTGGACCCCATTGCGACAGTACATATCGCCGAGGGGCTTGAGGCATTCTGTCGTGAGCGCGGGATCGAGCGTGTGGCCAAGCTTACAGGGGCCGTGAAGCTCTAGATGCTGGGGGTGTGACGCACACATGATCGACGAGCGGGACGCGCCTCCACGTTCGCTGGTGCCGCCCGGCCTGCCGGTGCGCAAGCGTTGGCCGCTTGGTATCGGCATCGTCATTCTGCTGATCGGCACGTGCGTCGGCATGTCGTATCTGGCGAGCACTGTCCTCCAAGACGTCTTCAGTCCGACGGGCGGCCAGGCGAGTATGCCGAGCTCCGCCTACGGCGCAAGTACGCTGGTCGGCTGGAGTGGTGGAGGTCGCTACGCGATTATTCAGTACTTCGACGAAGGTAGCGTGCCTACCGTCGCCGTGTGGGACCGCGAGACAGAGAAGACGCGCCTACAGGGCGGCTACATCGTCGTCGGCATCGAATCGGAAGCGCCACAGATCTGGCTTGAGCCCGCCAAGGATGTCATCGCCCCGTTCGACTCCTTCAGCGACCCGATCGACCACAAGCCCGCGCAGCTCTTCGCGTGGCGACTCGACGGGGGCGACTCGCCGCAGGACAGCCCGCCTGCGAAGTGGCGCTCCTGGCCCGGCCCCGGCGGCTACATCGCCTATCTGGAACTCGATGTTTTGAAGGGTTGCATGCCGGCGAAGTTGCTCATCAACAACAACGAGAGTAGTGGCGAGGGCGTCAAGGCGGCGCTACCCGAGTCGACCCGGACGTTCACGCCGGTGGGCTGGTCGCCGTCCGGGAAGTACTTCGCCATTGAGGAACTCATGGACGGCAACGAGATCGGTGTCCTTGGGGAGCTCGTTCTCCTGCGGCAGTCCGAGCAGCCGGATAGAAAGCTGCTGGTATTCTCGGCCGAGACCGGCGAGCTTGCGGCCGAGGCGGTGCTGCCCAAAGGGACGATACAGACTCCGTGTGCGGCGTGGGGCGCGAATGACACGCTGTACTGGGCCGACACGGACGCGATGCAGTCCAACGACGATGGCGGAAGCGCTCCGGACTGGCGGTCGCTTTCGGTCGCCAGCGGTGCGGGGACAATCGCGCCGCCGGACGGCGCTATGGAGATGACGTGGGCGGTCACGACTCTCGGCAGTGACGAGGCTGGCGCACGCTTCTTTACCGACAACGGGCGTCTGTGGTGTATTGGCGCTGACGGTTTTGCGCACGCGGGCAATCTGCGATACGCGGAGTCAGCCGATTGGGACGTTCGCGGCGGACTGCTCGTGACGCGAACCGAATACGAATGGGACGGAGAGGTCGAAAGGAACTACGCCAGTGTGTCGCTTTTCGATGAGCACGGTGGCAGCGAACGTGAGATATGGCATGGCCCGCACATGGAGGTCGGTCGGGGCCCCGGGTTCTAGACCGTAAGACGACAAGACCGAAAGGACATCATGCGCGATTCGATCATCGTTGCCCTCGATCTGCCCGACGCCGAGGCGGCCCTCGAAGTGGCCCGCTCCCTCAGGGGGAGCGTGAGCTGGGTCAAGGTGGGCATGACGCTCTTCTGTGCCGAGGGTCCGACTATCGTGCGCGAGTTGCGTGCGCTTGGCTTCAAGGTCTTCGTCGACCTCAAGCTGCACGATATCCCGCACCAGGTGGGGGGCGCCTGCAAGATGCTTGTCCGTCAGGGCGCCGACATGTTCACCGTGCATGCCTCGGGTGGACGCGCGATGCTCGAGGCGGCTGTCGCGGCTACCTCTGGTGCTGCCGAGAAGTTCCGGGTGCCGTGCCCCAAGATCGTCGCGGTGACCGTGCTCACGAGTCTCGATGACGCTGCGCTCGCCGAGATCGGGTGTGAGTGCACCTCGGTCGAACAGGTGCGTGCGCTTGCGTTGCTTGCCGCCGACACCGGCGTGGACGGCGTCGTGTGCTCGCCGCAGGAGGCAGCCGAGATGCGCTCGCTGCTGGGAGACGGCGCGCTTGTCGTCACGCCGGGTGTGCGTCCCGCGTGGGCTGAGGCCGGCGACCAGGCGCGCATCGCCACGCCTGCCGATGCGCTCGAGGCGGGTGCGAGCCACCTCGTCATCGGCCGCCCGATCACCGGTGCCGACGATCCGGCAGCCGCTGTCAAACGCATCATCGAGGGGGAGTAACGATGGCATCCATAACCGAGGCCGAAGTCCTTCAGGCGCTCAAAGAGGCGGGCGCGATCCTCTCCGGGCACTTTCAGCTCACGAGCGGAAGGCACTCGGACACGTACGTGCAGTGCGCGCGTGTATTGGAGAATCCGGCGCTCACCACACGTCTCGCGCACGCAATAGTTGCTAAACTCGGTAAACGGCAGTTCGACCTGGTAGCGGCTCCGGCGGTAGGCGGCATCATCATCGGATTTGCTGTCGCGCAGTCGCTGGGGGTCAAGTTCATCTTCAGTGAGCGCGCGGACGGCGCCATGGTCTTCCGTCGGGCGTTCGAAGTCCCGACTGGTGCTCGCGTCCTTGTCGTAGAAGACGTGGTCACAACGGGTGGAAGCGTCGCCGAGGTCATCTCCCTGGTGCATGACGCGGGTGCCGAGGTAGTGGCAGTCACGTCGCTCATTGATCGCGGGGGAGTCAAGAAGTTCGATGCCGAACTCGTAGCTCTCCTTAAACTTGAGGTAGAGTCTTGGGAGCCCGAATCGTGTGGCCTATGCGCGGCGAGCGTGCCCCTTTACTCGCCGGGAAGCCGTAGACTTTTTTCTTGAGGGTTGGCATCGCCGCAGGTCAAGGGTATTATCTAACACGTTGTTCACATTACAGGGTCGCCGGCACAACGCCATGGACCCACACGCATACGCATAGTAGTTGGAGAACGAGGAGGAATCATGGCTCTGCCGAACCTTTCCGAGGCCGACCGCAAAGCTGCGCTCAAGAAGGCTGCTGAAGCTCGTCAGAAGCGTGCCGCGCTTCGCCAGAAGATAAAGGGCGGCAAAACGTCCTTTGTCGAGGTCATGAAGGCCTCTGACGATCCGATCGTCGCCCGCATGAAGGTCTCGACCCTGCTCGAGAGCCTTCCTGGCTTCGGCAAGGCGAAGGCCGCCAAGATCATGCAGGAGCTCAAGATTTCCGGGAGCCGTCGCGTTCAGGGCCTGGGCGCCCGCCAGCGCGAGATGCTCATGGAGCGGCTCGGTTAGCTTCGGTGGAGGAAACTGATCTCGCACGGACGCGCACCGGCAACCTCGTCATCATCTCCGGCCCCTCGGGAGCCGGCAAGGGAACCCTGGTCGACCAGCTGGTCGCCGGGGTCCCTGAGCTTCGGGTGTCCGTCTCGGCCACCACGCGCGCGCCGCGCCGGGGCGAGATCGAGGGGGAGGACTACTTCTTCCTGAGCGTCGAGGAGTTCTCCCGCCGCATCGAGGCCGGCGAGTTCCTCGAGTGGGCCGAGGTGCACGGCAACCGCTACGGCACCATACGCTCTGCGGTTGAGGCGAAGATGGCCGAGGGCCGTGATGTGATTCTCGAGATCGATCCACAAGGTGCGCTGCAGGTGAAGTCGCTCATGCCCGAGGCGGTGCTTGTGTTCATCGTGGCGCCTTCTATGGACGAATTGGAGCGGCGGATCCGAGGTCGAGGTGCCGAGACAGATGAGCAGGTCAGGGTGCGTTTAGAGACCGCCGTGCGCGAGCTCGAGCTTGTGGGCAGCTATGATTATGTGGTAGAAAACGATGACGTTGCCCGGGCGACCGACGAGCTCGTGCGCATCATCAAATCCCTGGCTCTCGAAAAGGACGATGCCTGATGGTCATCAAGCCCCCCATCGACCTGCTGCTCTCCAAGGTCGACTCGAAGTACACGCTTTGTATCGTGGCCTCCCGCCGCGCCCGTCAAATCAATGACATGATCCATGGCGTACGCGATCAGGCCCTGCTCACCATGCAGGCCCCGCAGATTGCGCAGATCACGAGCACGAAGCCGATCACGCTCGCGATGGCCGAGATCGCCAGCGGCGATATCGGCTACGAGCGCGTCAAGGAGAGCTATAAGTAGCAGCTCTCGCAGGTAACGTGATACGCGTGGTGCCCCGTCGCCGTACACTGGCTGCGGGGTATCCGTCTTTCCGGGGGTGACCATGTTCGAACGCGCGGTACTCGTGCACTACCACGAGATCGGCCTCAAAGGGAAGAACCGCGGCAGATTCGAGCGTCGCCTTGCCGACAACATCGCTTTCGCGCTGCGCGGTCTCACTGACGCGGGTGTGGAGCGCATCGCGAGCCGCGTGCTTGTACGTGTGAGCGACATCCATCGCCTGGAGGATGTCATCGGCTGCGTCTCCCGCATCCCGGGGGTGAGCTACCTCGCCGATGTCCTCGTCACCGGACGCGACCCCCACGACATGGAGCGCGCCGCCGTGCTCGCAGCGCAGCAGTTCCCTGAGGCCCGCACGTTCGCGATGGAGTGCCGGCGTTCGGCCACCGACTATCCCGAGCGCAGTTTGGAGATGAACTGCCGTCTGGGCGCGTACGTGCAGGCCGAGACAGGCCTTGGCGTGAACCTGAGCGCCCCTGACGTCCGCGTACGGGTCGAGGTCGTGCAGGGTGAGGTGTACACGTACTCGCGGCGCATCGAAGGCCCTGGCGGCCTCCCTACGGGCGTCTCGGGCACGGTTGTGTCGCTGCTCTCGGCCGGCATCGACTCGCCAGTCGCCACGTGGCGCCTCATGAAGCGTGGCGCGGTCGTCGTGGGCGTGCACTTCTCGGGCAGACCGCAGGTCGACGCGACCTCGGAGCGCTATGCTGACGAGATCGCCCGCGTGCTCGCGGAGTGTGGCGGCATGGCGCGACTCTACGTGGTGCCCTTCGGCGACTTGCAGCGCGAGATCTCGCTCGCGGCGCCACCGGATCTGCGGATACTTCTCTATCGCCGACTCATGGTGCGTGTGGCCGAGAAGATCGCAACGGTCGAGCGCGCCGGTGCACTCGTGACCGGCGAGAGTCTCGGGCAGGTCGCCTCGCAGACGCTCGATAACATCGCGGTCGTCGATGCTGTCGCGACGATGCCGGTGCTGCGCCCGCTTATCGGCGACGACAAGGTCGACATCATCCGCATCGCGCGAGACATCGGCACCTACGAGCTGTCGATCCAGCCACACGCTGACTGCTGCACACTGTTCATGCCGCGCACGCCCGAGACGCATGCGACCGTGCGGCAGGTCGAGGCGGGGGAGACCGACCTCGACATCGAGCGCATGGTCGCCGACGCGCTGTCCGGCCTCAGCTGGACCGACTACCCGTGCCCGTCGTACAAGGCGCCCAAACGGTGGCCGAGGGCCGAGGGGTAGGGCAGACTCAACCGGCGGCGTTCGTCGACGGTGGGCAACACCTGGGTGCGACGCGATGTATACTTATACATCGTATTCGGTACGATCTTGTTCCGCTCCTGGCAAGGCGGTGAGGCCATCATGGCTCGTATGGTGCGCAAGCAGATGTACATAGAACCTCAGCAGGACGAACGTCTGAAGCAACACGCGCTCTCCCTCGGCAAGACCGAGGCGGAGATCATGCGTGAGGCTCTGGATCGCTACTTCGCTGGTACAGATGATGCCGTTCGTGACGAGGCGTGGTCGAAGCTCATGGAGATGGCTGCACGCCGGCGTGCCGATGTCACGATCACTGGCAAGCGGACGTGGACTCGTGACGAGATCCACGAGAGGAAGCCCGGCCGTGGCTGGTAGCGTCCTGATCGACACCAACGTGGTGGTCTACCTCGTGGATGCACGTGATGTTGCCAAGTGTGAGCGAGCCAATGCCGTGCTTGGTGCACTTGAGGGGTGTCGCGAGGGAGTCGTCTCGCAACAGGTGTTGTCTGAGTGCGCACGCGTCGTCACTGAGAGGCTGCCGGAACCCTTGAACGTGGAGGATGCGTGCGATCTGGTGTCTCGGGTCGCCGTTCTCTTCCCGGCGATGCCGGTCACGACCGCCGTTGTGACCCGGGCGATCGATATCAGGCAGCGACTGGACCTCTCGTACTGGGATGCGCAGATCATTGCGACGGCTGTCGAGCATGGGATGACGCACGTCCTCTCGGAAGACCTGGGCGATCACGCGGTGTACGAAGGCGTCACTGTGGTGAATCCCTTCGCGCCTGACTTCGACCTCGCTTCGCTCCTCGGCTAGTATCACCTCATGCGCATTCTTGTACTCGAGCCCTACTACGGCGGTTCGCACCAGGCGGTCCTCGACGGACTCCTTGCGCGGCTCGGCTACGGGTACGACCTGCTCACGCTGCCGGCGCGCAAGTGGAAGTGGCGGATGCGCGGCGCCGCCATTACGATGGCCGACGAAGCCCGCCGCCTGCACGACGCGGGGACGCACTGGGACCTCATCTATGCCTCCACGTTCGTCAACCTCGCGGAGTTCCGTGGGCTCGCGGGCGCGACCGTCGCCGACGTGCCGGCAATCGTGTACTTCCACGAGAACCAACTCGTCTACCCGGTGCGCCATGAGGCCGAGTGGGACTACCAGTTCCCGCTCACCAATATCACCTCGGCGCTGTCTGCGGAGCGCTGCCTGTTCAACACGCGCTGGAACCTCGAGCGCTTCATCGAGGAGATCCCTGGCTTCATCAAAGCGTTCCCGGATCATCACCCCAAGGGCATCGCCGAGCGGATTGTCGCGAAATCGCAGGTGCTCGCACCGCCCTTTGACCCGACACCGTTCGATGCAGCTCCGCCCACGCGGGGCGCGCGCGTGCGAATCGTGTGGCCGCACCGTTGGGAGCACGACAAGGGCCCGGAGACGTTCTTCTCGGCGGCTGAGAGACTGGCGCGCGAAGGGCTGGAGTTCGAGGTCGTGGTGGCGGGACAGAGTTTCCGCGAGACCGAGGTGCTCATGGCCGAGGCGGCAAGCGTGCTGGGCGACCGGCTCGTGCACCTGGGCGAGCCCGAGAATCGCGCCGCCTATGCGCGGCTGCTCGCGAGTGCGGACGTTGCGGTCTCCACGGCCGTGAACGAGTTCTTCGGCCTCGCGATGATTGAGGCATGCTACGCGGGCTGCTATCCGCTCGTGCCCGACCGGCTCGCGTATCCGGAGCTCTATCCGGCGGAGTATCGCTACGACGGTGGGGAGCAGCTCGTGGCCCGCCTGCGGGGACTCATCGCGCACCGACCCGCGCCAGGGCAGGGGAGGGAGCTCGCCGCGCCGTTCACGTTCGATGCGCTCACGCCCGAGTACGCGCGCGTGTTCGAAGAGGTCGCCGCAGCAGGCTAGATTCGCGCGGGCAGCGTCGCCGTAGTGCGCTTGAAGCTCCCGATTGTTTGCCTCGGCAAGAATCCATAGGGAAAGTATCTTGCAGGACACGCTAGCATGTGAGCAAGGTACAGGGCATCGCATGAATGTTCGCCTTGGTGTGGCGCGAGTCCCCGGTCGGTCCGCCGCGCAAGTAGTGGAACTGAACCCGCAGGCACGCGGTAAGGGAGGATATGAAGATGAACGATCTCTCGACGGTGTTTGACGAGCTTGCGGCCTTGCCGACCGGCGTACTGATCGCGCTCGGCGTGCTCTACGCAGTGCAAATCGGCCTGGCGGTCTACGCGCTCATCAACTTGTGGAAGACACCGGTGGAACGCATACAGATGGGTAAGAAGTGGGTCTGGGTGCTCATCATCCTGTTCGTGAATATGATTGGCGCCATCATCTATCTTGTGGCTGGGCGCAAGCCTGCTGCGGTGGTCGACCCGGTGCTTCAGGTGACGGACACTGCTGGTGATGGCGGCACCACGCGTGCCGACCGCGCTGCTGCCGCTGCTGATCTGCTGTACGGCACCAAGGAGGGTGAGTGATGGCACAGGTGATGACAGAGCCTCCGGCCATCGAGATCGTCGGCCTCTCGAAGGTGTACGGCGATACGCGTGCACTCGACGGCGTGAATCTCACCGTGCCGCAGGGCTCGGTCTTCGGGTTTCTCGGCCCAAACGGCGCCGGCAAGACCACGACGCTGCGCATCCTGACCGGTCTCGCGAACTCGACCACCGGTACCGCGCATATCCTCGGCCATGACGTGACGAGCGCCGACAACGACGTGCGCGCCGACATTGGCTTCCTTCCGGACGTCCCGGGCTTCTACCCCTGGATGACCGCGCCCGAGTTCCTGCGGTTCGCCGGAGGGTTGTTCGGACTGACGGGTGACGTGCTCGAGGCGCGCGTTGAGGCTCTTCTCGGCCTCGCTGGCCTGACCGGAGTGAAGCAGAAGGTCGGCGGCTACTCTCGCGGCATGAAGCAGCGGCTCGGCGTGGCGCAGGCGCTCATCAACTCGCCGAAGATACTCATGCTCGACGAGCCTACCTCGGCGCTCGACCCCATCGGGCGCAAAGAGGTGCTCGACATGCTATCCGCGCTGGCGGGACGGACGACGGTGTTCTTCAGCACGCACATCCTCTCCGACGTGGAGCGCGTGTGCGATACCGTCGCGATCCTGCACAAGGGTGTGGTGGTCACACAAGCACCCATCACCGAGCTCAAGGAGCGCTACGGTGCGCAGAAGCTCGTGCTGGAGGTCACCGCGCAGACCGAAGCGTTGGCGGAGATTTTCGCCGCAGCATCGTGGTGCGCGGGCGTTGAGCATACGAACGGACGCGCACTCATCCTCACCGTGAGCGACATCGAGGCTGCGTGCGTCGCGGTGCCAGCTGAAGTGGCGGCGCGTGGCCTCGGTCTTATCCGGCTTGAGGCGGGCGAGGTCAGCTTAGAAGAGGTCTTCGTCGATCTGGTGGGAGGTGAGCAGTGATGGGTGGCTTCAGAACGTTCCTGCGAAAGGAGTTCACGGAGATCTTCAAGACGTGGCGTATCTGGGTCCTACCCGGCATCGTGCTCTTCTTCGCACTCAGTGGGCCGCCGCTCGCCAAACTCACTCCCGAGTTGATCAAGACGCTTACGACGCAGCAGCCCGGCCTCATCATCCAGCTGCCTGAACCCACCTACATGGACGCGTATCTTGAGTGGATATCCAGCCTCTCGCAGATCGTGCTCTTCGCCGCGATCATCATCTTCGGCGGCATGATTTCCGGCGAGAAGAAATCGGGCACGGCGGTCCTCGTGCTGACCAAGCCGCTCAGCAGGACGTCGTTCGTGCTGGCGAAGTTCGTTTCAGGCCTCGCACTGCTTGTGAGTACGGTCGCACTCGGCACCTTGGCTACCTGGGGGGTGACACTCGCCACGTTCGGTGAAGCGCCTGCCGAGAAGCTCCTCGTGAGCACGGGGCTATGGCTTCTTCTCGGCGTGCTGTTCCTCGGCGTGATGACGCTCTTCTCCTCGATGGTGAACTCACAGGCGGGTGCTGCCGGGCTTGGGATTCTCGTGATGGTCGTCCTGTCGCTGCTGGCGATGTGGGGTCCGGCGCTCGACTACAGCCCTGCGGGCATGATGTCAGCGGCAGTATCGTATCTGCTTGGCAGAGACCCATCGTTGCTGTGGCCGTCCATCACGACCGCCGTCATGACGGTGCTTGCCGTCGCCGGGGGTGCGCTCGCATTCAACAAGCGCGAGCTATAAGGGTTGCGTGTCAGACGTAGTCCCTAGCGAGATCGTCGAGTTCGATGTGGTCGGCCTCTACGGCGCTCACGGCCTCCCAGACCTCTTTGAGGCGCGTGCTCGTCGCGCGTGCGGCGAATCCGGCGTACAGGGCCGTCGCACGGGTCTCACGCGTGCGCGACTCCGCGATGTCAGTCGCCCACGAGCCGGTCGTCTCGCCGGGAGTCATGAGATCGGCGGGCTTGCTCACCTTGGCGAGCTTACAGAACACCGAGCAGTGCTCGGCCTCCACCTTGGCGAGGCGCTTGTATGCCGAGCGAAGCGTGTCGTTGTCCTTGCGCTCGACCATGCCGAAGTAGAAGCGGGTGTTGGCACGCTCCAGCTCGATGGAGCTCTCCAGGTCGGCACGCTCGGTCTCGGTGATCTGGATGTCGTTGATGTCGGCCGGGTACTCCTCGGGCATGATCATGAACTCCTCATGAGCGCCGCAGAACGGACAGTTCGCGGGTGCCTCATAGCCGAGGTGGGTCTCTCCGCAGATGCGGCAGCGGTAAATCTTCATGTACGTGTCCTTTCTGTGGGGTTGTCTACGGGAGGCCGAGCACGTCTGCAACGGCCATGCCGAAGTCGCGTGACGCGGCAGGACCGTTGCCGGTGATGATCGCGCCATCGACCTGTACAGAATCGCCGATCCAGATAGCGCCGTGAGCGCGGAGGTCGTCCTCCTGGCTCGAGAAGGCGGTTGCGCGGACGCCGTCAAGTAGCCCGGCACGTGCCAGCACCGAGGGTGCGATGCAGATGGCAGCGACGACCTTGCCGTTCTCGTGCATCGTGCGTGCGAGACGGTGAGCATCGGGGTCGTCGAAGTAGATCTGCGCACCGGCGCCACCAACGAAGATCACCGCATCATAGACAGCGGGGTCCGCCTCGGCCACCGCTACCTCTGCGCGTGCCATCATGCCGAGTTTGCCGCGGCACGGCCCCGGAGCGATGCTTGCGGTCACGACGACATCTCCGCGCGCCTCGAGCACCTCGCGAGGGTGTGTGTACTCCTCATCACGGAACTGATCGGGGGCGATGACCATCAACACGGTCTTCATGTGGCACTCCTTCACAACGCATCGAGGCGTCCAGGCAACTATATACCCGAGCGACGCGGATCATGGAGCGAGGGTGGCCGTGTCACCGTACCGCTAGCCACGCAGGAAACGATAGACCGCGGGCCGGTCGTCGAGGTGGTCGTAGATGTAGGTGCGCGCGGCGACCGCATCGTTGTAGCGATCGGCAAGGCTGTTGCGTTCTGCTGCCTTGGTGTTGTACGCGTCTACGGCGCGGTTGTACTCGGGTACGAGTGCGTTATAGCGTGCGGTGTCGCCGACCGCCGAGTAGGCGGCTAGCTGTGTTTTGAGAGATGACACCCGGTTCTCGAGGGTAGCGAGTTCGGTGTCGGCGGCTTTCACGGACTCTCCCAGCTCGACCGTTTGCTGCTCAAGCTGGGCATCACGCTCGACGATGAAGGCGACCTGTTGGCCCGCTGTGAAGGCCGTCGTGCCGCCGTCGATGCGGAACACCCGTGGCTTGCTCGCGAGAACGATCCCGCCGCCGAGGTCGTCGGATACCATGCCGATAAAGCCTGGCGAGGTCGTCTCGGTGAATGCGTAACCGGTGTTCTTGTAGTCGTTGGTATCGCTTCTGATGCCGAGTGCGACGTGCTGTTCCGACTCGAAGAGCAGGACGGCGACGTCATAGCCCTCACGGGAGAGCAGGCCGGCGAGCAGCAGGGTCTTGTCGTCGCAGTCGCCCGACTGCTCCACGAACGTCTCGATCGGGAACTTGGGTGAGAGGTCCACCGGGTCGCTGCGATACTCGATCGACTGCACGAAGACGGTGAGCAGCTCGGCGTAGCGGTCGCGGTCCAGCCCCTCGGCCGACTTGATGGCGCGCAGCTGGCCGAGCAGATCGTCGTAGAACGCGTCTTGGTGGGGCTCGTTCACAAAGACGGGGTAGTAGTCCTCGATCCAGTCGTTCTCACGTGCGTCGCCGAAGCGCGTGACGCTCTTCTGAGCGGCATCTGCGCCCGCGTAGACGGCGCCATCCACTGCCACGGTGAGAGTCCTTTGCGTGCTCTCGAAGGTGAACGTGTAGTTGACCGTGGGGTCTTCGGTCATCGAGTCGTCCGGCACGATCTTGGGGTAGACGACGCCGGTAGGCAGGCCGAAGGTCGAGCCGCCGTTGCCATCGGGCACGCATGCCGACGTGACCGCGAGTGCGGCGATGACGATGATGATGGCGAGCGTTCGACGCATGGGTCCTCCATGACCGGCTGTGATACACCAAGCAACCCTGGTGCCGAGGATAGCGGAAGAGACGGTGACGTGTCCGCCGCGTGGGCGGGCAGTCCCGCTCGGGTAAGCTAGAACGGTCGGACCTACACACGGAGGTCGCCATGTCTGCTCGCTTCGAGTTCGTGCCGGTCGTTCCGCCTTTCGTGGGTGCACAACAACAGGAGAGCGTGGTGGCCGAGTACGTGGCTGCGCTCGCGTCCCTCGGCGGAGAACGTGCAGACGCCGAGAAGCTCGACAGCGCCGTGCCGCTGCTCTACCTCGTGGCCACCGGCGGTACCGAGCGCGTGGTGCTGGATATGCGCGTCAGGCGCGCGATGACCGCACCCGACGAGCCCGTCCTCCTGATAGCGCACCCGGGCAACAACTCGCTGCCGGCGGCGCTCGAGGTGCTCGCCAGGCTCCAGCAGGACGGCGGAAACGGGCGCATCCTCTACCTGCGCGGCCCGAAAGACGATGAAGGCTACGCCCGCATCGCGCAGGTGGTCGATGATCTCGTCGCGCGGTGCGCGCTGAGCGGCTCGCGCATCGGCCTCATCGGCGACCCCTCAGACTGGCTCGTCGCCAGTTCGCCCGCACCTGAGGTCGTACGGGAGACCTGGGGCCCGGAGGTCGTGCCCATCGCGATGGAGGAGCTCGTAGTGCGCATCGATGCGATAGGCGCTGCCGATGTGGCCGAGGCGGTCGCGTCGCTTACGCGTGGCGCCACAGGGGTAGTAGAGCCCACGGAGGCCGAGCTGACCGATGTCGCACGCGTTCACGCTGCGCTACGGGCGCTCGTCGCGGAATACGAACTCGACGCGCTCACCGTGCGCTGTTTCGATCTTGTGCTCGACCTGGAGACGACCGGATGCTTCGGTCTGGCCGAGCTCACCGATGAGGGCTTCATCGCCGGCTGCGAGGGCGATCTGGTGAGCACCGTCGGACTGCTGTGGGCGTACACGCTTCTTGGCGAGATACCGTGGATGGCGAACCCCGTGCAGGTGGACGAGAGCGCCAACACGCTGTGGCTCGCGCACTGCACGGTGCCGCGCACGATGGTAGAACGCTACCGCCTGCGCTCGCACTTCGAGTCAGGTCTGGGCGTGGGCATCCAGGGTGAACTGCCGCTCGGCCCGGTGACCTTGCTGCGAATCGGAGGTACGCGCATGGAGCGCCTCTGGCTGGCCGAAGGCGAGATCGTGCGCACCGGCGATGCCGAGAACCTCTGTCGCACACAGGCCGAAGTGCGCCTGTGCAGCGGGCACGTGAGCGAGCTGCTGCACGCGCCGCTCGGCAATCACCTCGTACTCGTGCCCGGGCACCACGCCTGTCGTCTCCGCGCGTGGTGGGAGATGTTCGTCTAGCTCCTAGCCGAACATCTCCAACGTCTTGGAGATATCGCGGGGTTTCTCGGCAAGCGTATGCAGCGGCATCTTGAGTTGTGGTAGGTCGTCTTGATAGGTCGCCGTGCCCTCCTCGCGGTAGAAGACGCCGATGGGCACCTTGCACTCGTCTGGCGCGCAGGTGAGTGTATGGAACGTCTTCATCGACGTCTCGAAGGCCATCGTGCGGTCGGTGGAATCGTAGCCTTCTAGCTCCTCGAGCTTGTAGACGCGGTCGCGGAACCACTTGAAGGTGTTGACCTTGTTCCACGTCACGCACGGCTGGAACACGTCCACCACGGCGAAGCCTTCGTGCAAGATCGCCTGCTTGTAGAGTTCCTTCAGGTGATCGATGTCGCCGGAGAAACCGCGTGCTACGAACGTTGCGCCCTGCGCCACGGCGACACCCACCGGGTTCACCGGTTCCTCGATCACACCGCCCGGCGTGGATGGTGTCTTCATGAACTGATCGCTGGTCGGTGAGGCCTGGCCGGTCGTGAGTCCGTAGATCTGGTTGTTGTGGAAGATGGTCGTCATGTCGATGTTGCGGCGCACTGAGTGGATGAAGTGGTTGCCGCCGATGCCGTAGCCGTCACCGTCACCCATCTTGACGATGACTTTCAGGTTCGGGTTGGAGAGTGCGATGCCGGTCGCGACCGGTAGGGCTCGGCCATGCAGGCCGTGGAAGCCCTGACAGCGCAAAAAGTCGGCGCCGTTGCCGTGACAGCCGATGCCCCAGACGACGGCGAAGTCGGTCCACGGGATCTCGAGTTCTTCGAGGGTCTCTTTGAGCGCACGCCACATCGCGTGGTTGCCGCAGCCGGGGCACCAGGTGGGAGTCAGTGCAGTCTCGAAGTCGGCTACTTTAGGCATCTGCGAGCACCTCCTTGATTCCCGCGACGATTCGTTCGGGAGTGAACTGCCTGCCGTCGTAGCGGCGCAGCGTGTGGTCGACATCGAGCAGGCACTGTTCGCGCACGAGTCCCTGCAGCTGCCCGGTGAAGTTGCCTTCGATGATCATCGTGCGCTTTGCATCGCCGATGAAGTCGGCCACCTCCATCGCGGGGAAGGGCCACATCGTCACGACTTGCATGATCGCGACGGGCACGCCCTCCGCGGCAAGCCACGCCGCCGCCTCGCGAAGCGGCCCGGTTGTCGAGCCCCAGCAGACAACGGCGATGTCCGCGTCTTCGGACGGAACGCCGAAGTAGTTGGGGCCGGGGACGAGCGTGCGTGCGAGGTCGAGCTTACGCATGCGCTTCTCGTTCTGCGCGATGCGCGTCTGTGCGGCCTCGCCAAGCTGACCGTAACCGTACTCGTCGTGTTCGTAGGAGTTCACGACCTGCAGCGCGCCCTTTACGCCGGGCACCACGCGCAGTGACACGCCGTCGTCGGTGACCTTGTAGCGCAGGTAGCGGCCGTCCTCGTCGAGCGCCTCAGGATGCTCGGCCACATCGCCCTCGGTCACGAGCTTGCCGCGATCGACGGTCACGGCGTCGAGGTCGGGGTAGGGGATTGAGCGGCGGTTGTCGGACAGGTAGCTATCGCCGAGAAGTACCACCGGCGTCTGGAGCTGGTCGGCGAGGTTGAACGCCTTCCACGCGAGCTCGAAGGACTCGGCCTGGTCGCCGGGTGCAAGCACGACGCGCGAGAACTCCCCCTGCGCGGCATGGATGACGTAGCGGAGGTCGGACTGTTCGGTCCAGGTGGGCATACCGGTGGCAGGGCCGGGGCGGGTGATGACGCCCACGACGACCGCCGACTCGCTTACGCCGGCCATGCCGAACGCCTCGTTCATGAGTGCGAAGCCGCCGCCTGAGGTCGCGCACATCGCACGCGCGCCGGTGAACGCGGCGCCCACGACCATATTCATCGCCGCGAGTTCGTCCTCGGTGTGCTTGATGACGACGCCGTGATCGCGTTCGTGCTTCGCCATGAAGTGCAGGATCGAGGATGCCGGGGTCATCGGGTAGGCGGCGTAGAAGCCGATGCCGGCCGCGAGCGCGCCAAGCCCAAGCGCCTCGTTGCCGTCGATAAGCAGACGCTTCGGCGCACCCTTCACACCGCGCGGCTGCAGCCAGAAATCGGGCACGTTCTTCGATACATAGTGGTAGCCGAGCGCTGCAGCGACGATATTACCCTCGGCCACTTCCGATGCTTTGTGCGCGAACTGCGCCCGCAATGACTCGGCCAGACCTTCGAGCGGGAAGTGTACGAGTGCAAGTACGGCGCCGAGTGCGACCGTGTTGCGCATGATCGTGCCGCCCGCCTGGCGCGCGAACTCCTCCAAAGGTACTGGCACGGGGCGCAACTTCCCTGATGGCAGCCAGCCCTGTGCGGAGACTTCCTTGGGGTCGAAGATCACCGCTCCACCTTCGACGAGCTCATCAAGGTGCAGGTCCACGGTTTCGCGGTTGAGCGCGACGAGCACGTCGACGTCCTCGACGTGGCTGAAGATAGGGTTCTGGCTGACCCTGAGGGAGTAGTTGTTGTGGCCGCCCCTGATAAGCGAGGGGTACTCGGTGAGGTCGGCGATGTTGAGGCCGGCATCGACAAACACGCGGGCGAGTGTCTGTCCGGCCGCCTTGATGCCAAAGCCCGCCTCGCCGCCGATCTTCACGCGCAGTTCCCGCCCGCGGCGGTCGTTCACATCCGGCATCGGTGTCCTCCTCGGTTGCTTTCGCCTACCCTCGGTACCTTACCCAATCCTCGCACGCCGCGCCTGCCCATGCACGCGACACGACAGACGCGAGGGTGTACTCTTGTGTGCCTGAAGGAGGTCTCATGGGTCGCGAGAAACCAACGGTCGTCGTCGGCGTGACTGGTGGCATCGGCGCGTACAAGAGCTGTGAGCTCGTGCGCCTGCTGCAGAAACGTGGATTCCGTGTGAAGGTCGTCATGACCGAGGCGGCGACGCGCTTCGTCACCCCGCTTACCTTCCGCACACTCACGGGTGAGCCTGTTGCGGTGTCGCTTTGGGCCGACGAGCCGGAGAGCAAGGTGCACCACATCTCGCTTGCCGAGGAGGCCGACGTGATGGCGATCGTGCCATGCACGGCCAACATGATCGCGAAGCTCGCACAGGGCCGTGCCGACGACATGCTCACCACCACCGCGCTCGCAACCGAAGCGCCGCTGGTGATCGCACCCGCCATGAACACCCACATGTGGCGCAAGGAGACGAACCGTCGCAACGTCGAGGTACTTCGTGCGCGCGGCGCAGTGTTCGTCGAGCCTGGCACGGGCGAACTCGCCTGTGGCGATGTGGGGGAGGGCCGACTCGCCGACGTGAGGATCATCGCTAACGCAATCGAGACCGAGGCACTCCGTTCGCGCGATCTCGTGGGCGTGCACGTGCTCGTGACTGCGGGCGGCACGCAGGAGCCCATCGATCCCGTTCGTTTCATCGGCAACCACTCCTCGGGCAAGACCGGCTTCGCCATCGCCGAAGAGGCTGCCCGCCGTGGCGCGCGCGTCTCGCTCATCACGGGTCCCGTTTCGTTGCCCGACCCGTTCAACTGCGAAGTGGTGCGCGTGCAGACTGCGTTGCAGATGCGCGCCGCGGTGCTCGCGCGCTTCGACACGACCGACGTTGTCGTGATGTCGGCTGCCGTTGCCGATTTTCGTCCCGCGGCGATGTCCGCCGACAAGATCAAGAAGGGTGACGCACCCGAGGCCATCGAACTCGAGCGCAACCCCGATATCCTCGCCGAACTCGGCGAAAGTGACTCGCGAGCGCTGCTCGTCGGTTTTGCTGCCGAGACGAACGAGGTTGTCACCAACGCTCGGGTGAAGCTTGCGGCCAAGCGCGTCGATCTGGTCGTCGCGAACGACGTGTCCGACCCGTCAATGGGCTTCGGTACTGAGCACAACAAGGTGTACTACGTGACGGCGGACGGGGTGGACGAGACACCCGTCCTCGGCAAGCGAACCATCGCGCGAGACCTCCTCGATAGGGTGGTCGCGTTGCTGCAATCTCGGAAAGGGTGAGACCCATGACGCCCCCCATTACGCTCGGCGGGCATGCCAAGCGCCTTTCGGCGTATGTCAGCGAGAACGAGAAGTACGAGGGCAAGCCGCTGTACACCGCACTCGTGGATCAGGCGCGCAAAGCAGGTTGTGCCGGTGCGACCGTACTACGCGGGATAGAGGGGTTCGGTGCGACGAGTGTCATTCACGCCGAACATCTGCTCCGCATGTCTTCCGACCTGCCCGTCGTGGTGCAGGTGGTAGACATCGAGCCACGGATCACGGCGCTCAGTGAGGTCTTCCTGGCGATGGTGGGAGACGGTCTCATCACCATCGAAGATGTCGATGTGGTCATCTACCGGGGCGGTCACAAGGCGTAGTCCGTCTCACTGCGGCTTTCAGGTCCGTCACGGCATTGGGGATAGTGCTGCCGCGCATGGAAGATAGTGCTCTGATGCGGCTTGAACCCCCGGGCACAGAGCCGTAGTATGGTTACTCGCTGCCAAGCAGGCAGTACGTCGGGCTGTAGCGCAGTTTGGTAGCGCACTTGACTGGGGGTCAAGGGGTCGCAGGTTCAAATCCTGTCAGCCCGACCATAGAACTTGCTGGTAGAGGGCCGTATTTCGGGAAACCGAAATCGGCCCTCTACCCGTCTCCGAGCCGAAATGTAGCAACGCGTGTAGCAACGGGTTTTGCATCGAGGCGCTCAGACGCCGATAGCGTCGGAGAGCAGCGTCATCGCCTCGAGCGTTGCCTGCTCGCTGACGTGGGCGTACACGTCGCCCGTGATCGCGATGCTGGAGTGGCCGAGCGCCTCAGAAACAGCCTTGAGGCTCACGCCGTTCTCGATCCACCCGGTGGCGGCCGAGTGTCGCAGGGTGTGCACGTTTGCACCCTTGATGCCTGCCGCCTTCGCTGCGGTCGTCAGCGCTCGAAGTACCGCACGCGGTTCAAGCGGGGTTCCATGCTGAGACGTGAAGACGTGACCCGATGCGGCCCACTCGCTGCCGGCGCGAAGTTGGTCGGCGCGCTGTGAGGCTCTGTGACGCCTCAGAAGGGCGACCATGGCGGGGGAGAGCGGCAGGGTTCGGCGTGACTTCTCGGTCTTGGGTTCGGTCACGATCTTCTGCTTCCCGACCCGTGAGAGTGTTCCGCGCACCCTGAGCGTTGCTGCGGCGAAGTCTATGTCCGCCCATGTGAGCGCCAAGGCCTCACCCTTCCTCAGCCCGGTGCCAGCGATGAGGGTCAGAACTGCGTAATACCGCGACTTCTCGGCGGCTTGCAGGAGTCGTTTCACGTCCGCGGTAGGTAGGTAGCGTGCCTCGCTTTGCGTGACTCTGGGACGTTTCACCTTGGCGGCAACGTTGCTCGCGAGCAGCCCGTCGCGCATTGCATCGTCGAGTGCGAGGCGCAAGACGGTGTAGACCTGGCGCACCGTGGAGTCGGCCAGCTTTTTGTCACGCAGGGCGATGATGAGCGCGTCCACGTCCACCGGCCGCAAGCGATCCAGTGGTTTCGCGCCGAACGGTTCAGGCTCCAAGTGCTTTCGACACAAAGATGAGTAGAGTTCCTTTGTCGTCGGCTTGCGCGTGGACGCCTCAAGCGCCGTCGCCCGCCATTGGGCAAGCCATGCCGCCACGGTCGCCTTGGCGTCCCGAACGGGCCCGCCGGCTTCGGCTCGCTCGGTCGCGGCTTTGAGTTTATGGCGGACCTCTGTGCGTGTCTTGCCGTAGAGCACGGTCCGGTGCCGTTGTCCCGTCACTGGGTCGTCGGCCACAATCGCGCTGCACCACCGGCCGTCCGAGCGCTGATAGATCGACCCCTCGCCGTTCGCCCGTTTGCTGCCCATCAGCCCTCACGTCCCTTCGCCTTGGCGACCTTGGCTCTGTGTGCCGCCTGCGCGGCCGCGTTTGCGCACTTCTTCGAGCAGTACCGCAGGTGAGCCTCGCGCTTGTGCTGCCCATACACGGCTCGCCCGCGCTGGCGCACGAAGACCCGCCCGCACTTCTCGCATGTCCGGAAGGTCGAGCCGCCGGCCACATCGTTGAAGATCTCGAGGCAGATGACGTTGTAGAGCTCAGAACAGCGAGTGCGGCCAGCCTCGTCGGCTCCTGGGGCCTTACAGGGCGCGAGACGCGGCGCAAAGGGGGTCAGCCCGGCGTTGATGACGTCGATGGCCCACGCGGCCGCCAACTCCAAAGTCTCACCGTCTGCGGCCCCGAACGGTCGCTTCGTCTCCCAGGCGCTCGCCATGTCTTCCACGCTCAACATCCCGGCGTTGGCGAGCAGCCCGCGCGTGGCATCGCGCAGCGTGCGGGCAGCGAGCCGGAACTCCTCGAGCGGCAGCACGTCTTCGGAGCCGACGCCCTTCTTCTTGCCGATGAGGTCGCGCAGCATGCCGTAGACGGTCTCGGCGGCCATGAACTTGCGCCCCATCCTCTTTGAGGTGAGCGGCCCGAATCTCGATACGAACTCGGTGATGGCGGTCGGCTCGTCGAGATCGAGGTCCTGAAGCTCCCACAGGTAGAACTCAGGCTCCAGCTGATCGGTGCCGGCTGACTCGGAGCGTTCCAAGACCTCAGAAGGGCCCAGACGGCGCAGGTATGCCGACTCCTCGTGTTCCTCCAGTGCTACGTCAGGCCACCGGCAGAGGTCTTGAGGTAAAGGCACGCGACAAGTGGGCCAAGCCGTTGTGCTCGACACCGGTGCTGTCATACGAAATCACCCCTGCTGAACTTATTGACTCCCCGTCTAAAACCTCGCCACAATCATAATCACAGTAAGGACGACACGCAATGATGCGTATGACTGACTTGGAGGACCTATGCAGCGACTTGAAGCGGAGCGTCGACGGCTCGGGCTGACGAAGAGTGAGCTCGCGCGACGGGCGGGCCTGAACCAGACCACGGTGATCGAGGCGACCAACGGCAAGCGCACGCCAGGTGCCGCCCAGCTGGCGAAACTCGCGGCGGGTCTGGGATGGCCTGTCGAGCGCGCCGCCGATCTGCTTGAAGAGGTGCGGCCGTGAACGTCATCGCCATGCGGCGCGTGTTGTACTCGGTTGAGGAGGCCGCGAGCGTTCTCTCGGTGGGGCGTACATCGCTCTATGCGCTGATTGACTCAGGAGAGCTCGAACGCGTCAAGATCGGTCGGCGCAGCCTGGTGCCAGCCGACTCGATCGCGGCCTATGTGGAGCGCCTCAGAGCGGGCGACGAGGACGAGCAGGACTGATGGGGCGCCTCTCTGATCGGATGCTGCGCGCCGACGTCTTCTCCGACGGCCGGCTGTTGCGGGTGTCTCCGGAGGCCCGTCTGCTCGCCATTGCCCTTGAGGCTCTTGCCGAGAGCACGGGCATGGTGCGCATGGACGTCGATGAGGTCAGGAGCATGTGCGGTTTCTTCTTGGCCGATGCGCAGGGGGCCGTGCCGTCGCGTGAGGACGTGCGGCGGTGGTGCAACGAGCTCCTCGATGCTCGCTGGGCGATTGAGTTCTCAGCGGGCGGTATGCGGCTGCTTTACATCCAGGGCTTCGGGAAGCGTCAGACGGGACTGAACGTCTGTGTCGGTGCTGAGTCGGTCAACGGAGGCCCAAAGCCACACCTGCCGATGCCGGCGTGCGTGAGCCTTCATGCCCGCAAGGAGACGGTGAAGGGCACCAACACCATCCAGGTGCGCAAGTACCTGCCTCGTCACTGCGACCTGGATCACACGAACTGCCCGTGCGAGTGGTACCCGAACGGTTCACCTACCCTTGCCGAAGCATTGCCGAAGGGTGATAAGAATCAATCAGAACTAAGTCAATGTGATTTGAACGAATGTGATGCAAAGGAATGTGAGTCAATCGGAGGGGAAGCGGGGGAACCGCCGGCGCGTCTCGTCGATGCGCTGGATTGTCTGTGCGAGCGCTATCCGGCGCTCAGCAGGTCTGCGCTCTCGCGCAGGCTCTTCGAGCTGTCGGTCCAATACGGAGACCCGGCGACTGTCGATGCCGTGCAGAGCACTCTGTCGCACGATCCGAAGTCTCCGCTTCGCTATCTGGAGGCCGTGCTCTCAAACCATAAGGCAGCGCCCACCCCTTGATGACTCGCTGAGCACCGGTGCACAGCGGATCCGCAGCCCGATCGAGCCGAAAACGTGCGTTTCCGAGCCGCTCCCTGTGCTTGCGGGCGAGCAACTCAGAATTCGCAGAAGGCGTCGCGAGCCGCTCACAGTGGTTAGCGGTGGCTAGGTCGCGTTTGTGCTGCTCACCGGCTTAGCCGGCGATGCGCTCCCTTTGCGGAGCCGCGTCTTGAGCGGCGACGCTTATCCTGCGTTCTCATTTCAAGGTCTGCGTTCGATCTTCACCGCCCTCGACCGTTAGTTCCGAGCCTTCGACCCTTGAAGAGGTCGAAGGCGGTGCGGTTGTCCACGGCGATCTGGGCTGTGGTCAAGCGCACGGAGAGGAGATAGGGGCGGCCGTGTCAGCTAAGCGCGAGTTTCACTCATGTGGTATTTTCAGTGCGCAATGAAAATGGCAATGGAGTGAAAATGGATGCTGAGACACATGCCCTTGAACTTGCTCGCCGGCTGACCCAAACGGAGGTCGCCCGCTTCCGTGCAGTGGGCGACACCGTGGATCTCGACGGCGACTATGACTACCACGTCCCGCTACAGGTGGTCGATGCTGGATCGGGAAGGACCGAGCAAGTTGAGCGGGCGCTCGGCCGTTCGAAGGCTTCGTCGGGCGTGCCCGTGATCGTAGGCCGCCATTTCAGCCAAAAGGCACTCGCAGAATTGAATGCGGCTGAGGCGAACTACATGGACGATCGCCACATCAGGGTACGGCTGATGACGCCGAGTATTCTCATACGGCTCCAGGACGACGCCGAGCCGCCACCCGAGCGGTCTACAACGACTCTCAGCCTGAGCGGCGCCGCAGGTGGCGTTGCACTCGCGCTGCTGGCGGACTCGAAACGGGACTGGAAGGTCACTGACCTGGCTGCCGAGGGTCGCGCGTCGCTCGGGGCTGCCCAGAACACGGTCGTTGCACTAGAGGCCGCAGGTTTGTTGCAGCGTTCGGGCCGCGGACCCGCGACACGTCGGCGGGTGACGGATCCGGCTGGCCTGCTTGATCTGTACGCGCGTGACGCAGTCGCCGATCGCAAAGTCACCGCGCGGGGTTTTCTTCTCAACAACGGTGCAGAAGAAACCATGCGGTCTGTGTCGCAACGCCTGATAGATGAAGGGCACGGCGTTCGCGCATGGTTCACGGGTGTGGCTGCCGCCCAGATCGTGGCGCCATACGTTACAGCTGTGCGCACGTTCGAGGCGTGGGTGACCACTCCACATCGTGTCGACGTGATCTTGAGCGCGATGGGGGCGATGCCCGCCGACGACGGTGCGAACCTTGTCGTAATGCGGGGCCACAAGGGCGTTCTCGTCGGATCCGAGTACGACCGAGGTGTTCACAGGGTGTCCCTGTTCAGGATCTACGCCGATGCTCTTGCGGATCCGGCCCGCGGCGAGGAACAGGCGGAGCACCTCCGCGAAACTTCCATCCGCTTCTGAAGGGGATTGCATGGTCGAGCAGTACAACAATGAGGCAACTAAGCGCTGCGAGAGGGTTCTCGGCACGCTGATGCGCGGAATCGGGCAGCCATGGAGAGACAAGGTCTGCCTTGTAGGCGGACTCGTCCCGCTGTACCTCGTGCAAGGTGACGGGTATGCCCAGCCAGCGCATGTTGGCTCGACGGATGTCGACGTTGCTCTCCGGCTTGCAGTTGAGGCGGAGGACCTCGGCGCATACGCGACGCTTGAGAGAAATCTGAAGAGGAACGGCTTCTCGAGGGTAGATGGAAGCTCATGGCGATGGTCCGCCACCGTTGACGGTGATGTCGTCGTTCTGGAACTTCTCGGTGACAGGGAGAACGTTGAGCCCGGAACCGTGTTTCGACCCAAGGTCACGCCACCTGCCGGTGCGGGTGGAGTCGGTTTGCTGTGCGTGAGGGGTCTTGAGCTTGCGTTCAGGGACTCCATCACGATTACGCGCGACCTTCAGTTGCTCGATGGCGCCTACTCTGAAGTGGATTTCCAAGTCGCGAATCTGGCGCCGTTTGTGGCGCTGAAGGCGGATGCCTACTTGGACCGGCGTAAGCCGAAGGACGCTTACGACCTGGTCTATGTGCTGCGGTGGTGGAAGGGCGGGCCTGAGGCTGCTGCTGCTGCCGTCGCCGCGAGCCCGGTTGCGAGCGACGCCTTCCTTGCCTCGGCAGTCTCACGAGTGGCGGGGGACTTCTCGGAAGCGAATCGGGTCGGGGCCGTCGACTACGCAAGCCTCGCAGCGCCAAGTGGCACCGCCGCAGAGATGGCTCAGGCGCGCAACGAAGCGGTGCTTGTCATTCAGCAGTTCGTAGGGAAGCTGAGTCTGCCGGCCACCTAGGTGATCGCGCACTCAGCCACGCGCTCCATCGAGGGGGCTGTTGTATCCTTGATGGCGGGCTCGGACAGGTTTCTGCGATGGGCCTGACGTTTGGCGTTCAAGGGGGAGTCATGTGGCCTGCTTCGTACTAGTCGCGATCGTGATCATCGTGATCGCGGTTAGTATTTCTAGTTTCAAGTTTGAAGTGCAACGCTAGGATGTTCGAAAAGCATCCACTATAGCCACCAGTATCTGGCAGGGCCTCGGCGACATCGCCCGGGCCTCATTTGCCCGTAATGTTGACTCCGAGATTGCCCAGCCTCGTGTCATAGTCGTTCACCTGCTGTCTCTGCCTGCTGATAGACTCTGTAGAGATCGCTAGTGTCGAGGACTCGCCATTAGGGAGGTCGTCGTGCTGACTTGGTTCAGGTCGTTTCTGGAAGACGACTCGGGCATCTTCATCCCAATCTCATGGATGATCGGACTGTCGCTGGTGGCGCTCGTTGTCGGCTTCTTCATCGGGCTGTTCTCTGGTGACTGGAGCATCGCCCTTCTTGGTTTGATGGGGTTGGGTTGGGCTGCGGCCTGGTGGGTCTTCTGGTACATCGTTGCCCTTATCAGGAATTGGTGGAATGACCGCCAACACGTAAGCTCCTCTGGGCCTCAGCGTCCCAATCCCCGGCCACTGATTCCGCCTGCTGCTCAGGCAGCGCCGCATCTGAATCCGACTAGCAGTCCAGATGAACTGGGAGCCAGAGCGGCGCAGCTTGGGGTGAAGTACGCGAACGAGCTCGCAGAGTTCGGAGATGAGGGGCTGGGAGTCATTCGCAGACAGCTGGAGACGGACTTTGGGCCAGATCGCGTTGATGCATCCTGGTCGCGTTTGGCGGGGATCGTGATGTCGGCGGCGCAGAATATAGCGAGGCGATGATGAATAGCGCAGACCGTGATTTCGCAATCCTAAAGGCGTCGAAGGTGCTGGGCCTAACTGCCGGTGCCACACTTGATGACGCGAAGAAGGCGTACCGACGCCTTTGCAAAGTCTGGCACCCAGACAGGTTTACGGATGATCCCGACTTGCAGAAGGACGCGACTGCCAAGCTGGCGGAGATTAACAGCGCATACGCGACGTTCTGCAAGCTCATCGCTGAGTATGAAGAACAGGAGTGCCGTGAGGAGGAGGCCAAGAAGAGGACGGAAGCGCAGGCCGTTGCACGGGCTCAGGAGGAGGAGCGTGTCCGAAAAGCCAGGGAAACGGCAAGAGCACAGGCTCAGGAGGACAACGCCCGCAGGGATATTGAGCGCGAGATCCACGACGCTGCAGAGGCAAAGGCACAGCAGCGCTCGAGGAAGGACATGAGGCAGTTGATTCCCGCTGCGGTCATTGCTGCCTTGGTCGTATTCGCAATTGGCTGGAGCGCTGGCGCCGACCAGTTCGGCGAGTCCGATACGAGTGTCCCGTCGGCCAGTCAGGTGAGTTCTGGGGTCTCGGATGGGTACACGGCAACCGATCTTGACAGAGTACGCAGTGAGGGATATTCATCGGGTTACGAAGCCGGAAAGACCGCTGCCGCGCGCAACGGTACCTACTTGGGCGTGCGCAAGGACTACTCGGATCCGCCGGTCTTCTCTGAGAACGATGCCGGTCATTGGTACGTGATCTCATTAATCGCGAACCCGAATAGTGCGGAAGCAGGATACGCTCCCTATGTCATCGATGCGTGGTTCTCGTATGACCAGAACAATACTCCGAAGCCGGTGGACAGCAGCGATATGGATGGCTTCGCGCCGTGGACGTACACCTCAAGGGAGAAGTCGTGGTAGCGAATCACGATACGCAGAGGTGACAGCAGCCCCCAGATTGTGTGCCTGAACTGAGCATCTTCCGGGACGGACCCCGTATCAGAGGCAGGCCGTTCGAAACGCCTCCACTATCGCCCACCAGTATCTGACAGAGCCTCGGCGACAGTGCCGGAACCCTTCGCGTATGCTGTTATGCAGACTGCAGAATCGTTGTTAGGCACAACGCCACCGCTGAGCGAGGGCAGCCACTAGCTGAATCTCATCGAACGGGGGTCCTGCCATGGGGGAACGTCAGCCATACCGCGGATGGCTCTCCGCGGAGCAAATCGCTGAGGGCAAGAACGCGTGCTCCCGAAATGCAAGAAGGCTTTACGACGATGCATCGATGCTCTATGAGCAGAACCGATTTGCCAGTGCAGCCGCACTTGCGATTCTCGCGATTGAGGAGACGTACAAATTGACCCTCCTCGATCAGCTCACCCTCTGCTCCACCGATGAGCAAACGAGCAAGTGTTGGAAGGAGTTCAGCAGCCACGCCGCCAAGGGTCGCCCTTGGGATTTCGCTGCGTCATTGCCAGGAGAGCTTGAAGAAGACGAGCTGCCCTCTGCCGAGTACTTCTGGAGCGCGGAGATCGGTTGCAGCGCCTCGACAGATGCCAACCGCATGAAGCAAGCAGCAATCTACGTTGACTGCGTGGGCGAGGGAAATTGGGTCGAGCCTGCGGATGAGTTCCGGGAGCAGACGGCACATGAGGTCCTAGATTTCGCCTGCTCATGCTCCAGTCGGGCGGACTTCTCTGTCCGGGAGATCGAGCTGATGCGAGAACACCTGAAGCCTCTGGTCACGCGGGGCACGGTGCCCAGCGGCGTTGTCTCTGCAATTCGTTCCTATCTAGATGCTGCCAGTGAGGAGAAGGTGCTCCCACCCGCCGCTGCTGAGCGCTGGGCCAGAGTCTTGGCGATGCTGGAGGCGGACTAGTCCACTTGCTGAACCCGTCACCGTGCTCGGTACGGGTGGCACGCTTCATGCGTGTGTCTAGTTTCAAGTTTGAAGTGCAACGCTAGGATGTTCGAAAAGTGTCCACTATCGCCCCTCATGCGACACTGCGTCTTCGACCCCTCATGCGACACTGCGTCTTCGGCGTGGGCAGATCATGCGTGAACCCGGGCTGTGGCGTCTGTCAGAAGCCTGGCGTAATCTTGACTTACGTTTCCAGTCACGACCGGGGGGTTTTCATTGAGCGAGCTCAGTGAAATACGCGTGGTCCACACGGCGAAGGGGTTGCTGAGGTACGAGTTTGAGGTTGCGCATTATGAACTGCACAAGTACCAACTTGTGCGCGACGCTGATCGGGGCGCCGCCACATCGCGAGCCCGCGCGAAAGCGGCTGAGTGGGATGAAGCGTGGGAGAAGAGGGTCGTGGCGGAGCAGCGTAGGCTTGACCGTGAGGCGACCGCACAGGACACTGCCGACCTCAAAGAACTCGCGGCCGAGCATACCAGGGAGGCTCAGGAGGCGCTGCACGACCTGAGCACGCTTCTACCCCGTGCACTTGGGACGAATCCCAGAGTCAACTGGGAGAGCCTCAAGGGCCATGACCCCTATCCTGTGCCCAAGCCCGTGCGACCGCTGCCGCCATCGCCACCCGCAAAACATCCCTACCCTCGGGAGCCTCAGGCAACCGACCCCGAGTTCAAGTCGAAATACGGTGTCTTGGATCATCTCATAGCCAGTCGCTATCAAGCGCGTGTTGCCGAGGCGTATGAGGCGTTCACAGGGGCCCATGAGGCCTGGACGGGCCAAGTGGATGTTATTGAACGGCAACACACCGTGGACGTGACGCAGCACGGTCAGATGCTGCGTGAGCAGGAGGAGTTGTATGCAGCCGCTCTGGATCAATGGAATATTGACGAAGCGGCCTATCTGGAACAGCAGCGGCAGTTGCACCTGGTCGTGGACCGCCGCCGTGAGAAGTACGAGAGCGGTGATCCTGACGCGCTGACGGACTACTGTGAGATGGTGCTTGACCGATCCGACTATCCTGACTGTTTCCCTCAGGATTTTGAGATCGAGTACAGCTCGGCGGGCAAGACACTGATTGTTGACTACCAACTGCCTGCGCCGACGGACTTGCCCTCAGTAGTTGAGACGAGATACATCGTGGCGCGGAACGAACTCGTCGAGAAGGCCATGCCGCAGCGTACACGCAATCAGCTATATGACTCGGTCCTCTACCAAGTGGCTCTGCGCACGCTGTACGAACTCTTTGAAGCCGACGGGATCGAGGCTTTGTCCCTGGTGACCTTCAATGGTTGGGTCAAGTCTGTGGACCAAGCGACGGGGCGCCCTTCGGAGTCGTGCGTTTTGTCGATCCAAGTGGCTCGCGACGAGTTCGCTTCTCTCAGACTCGGGGATGTTGACCCAAAGGCGTGCTTCAAGAAGCTGAAGGGTGTCAGTGCTGCGAAGCTGTACGGCCTGGTCCCGGTCGCGCCCCTACTGTCTATGTCTCGGGAGGACCGGCGGTTTGTATCCTCATATGGGGTCGCGGACACCCTGACCCAAGGCGACAACCTAGCTGCTATGGATTGGGAAGACTTCGAGCACCTAATCCGCGAGTTGTTCGAGAAGGAGTTCTGTGGGCCCGATGCTGAAGTGAGAGTCACCCAGGCGAGCCGTGATGGCGGTGTTGATGCGGTGGTCTTCGATCCCGATCCCCTTCACGGGGGGAAGACCGTGGTCCAGGCGAAGCGGTACACGAACACAGTCGGCGTCAGTGCGGTGCGAGACCTCTACGGGACGCTGATGAACGAGGGGGCGAACAAGGGGGTTCTCGTCACCACGTCTGACTACGGTCCAGACGCGTACGAGTTTGCAAGGGGGAAGCCGCTAGTTCTTCTCAACGGTGGCAACCTACTCCACCTGCTAGCCAAGCATGGCCACGCCGCTCGGATTGATATTCAGGAAGCCAAGCTGCTTGCCGACTGATCTCGCCCGCGTCATACAAACCCCTCCACGATCGCCCACCAGCAACCATCGAGGCCCCGGCAGAACATGCCGGGGCTTCGCGCTATGATGGGTCAAGTCTGGAGTGGGATCTGTTGGGCGGGAGGCCAACTCACAGGGTTGGCAACGGCGGGGGTCGTGGTCAGGGGGAGAAGTGAACAACTTTGAGATTCTGCAGGGCTATTCAAGGGGAGATCTTCGTCGACTTGCAAAGGGCAAGATATCGGAGATCGTTGGTCTGGATGCCGACAAGGTTCTGAGAGATCTGAGTCGCGTACTCGGTAACTATGAGAGCATCAAACACAATATCGAGTTCAGGACTCCGCCCACTGACACGATTCTGGAGTTGCTGCTTGATGCACCAGGGCATCGTATCCCTGTAGATGACTTGAAACCGGCAGTGAGACACAGAATACGAGAACATGCCGAGGCTTCAAAGAGCATCGACCTCAAGGATGCAGCCAAGGGCTATCGGCTGTACTCCAAGTTGCTCATTGCCGCTTGGGAGTTCGAGGGGGACCTCGTTGAGGCTGAGGCAAACCTGCTCCGAGTTCTGCGACAGGAACTGGGTGTCACCCGCAAAGCTCACCAGTTGATCATGGCTCATCCAGAGGTAGGCCGATTGCGTTTCGATGCAGCTGAATACGACGAGGCACTTTGTTTCTTGTCTAATGAGGGCATCATGCTCGTGCAGTCCGACAATTCTGAAACTCACTTTGTGCTTTCCGACGAGACAGCTGATAGCCTCTTGCAGCTCTGGGGTTTCGAAATGCAGCACGCTCAGTGCGATCGTATGCTAGATGCTCTCAGCAAATCTCAGCTGGTTCGATCGCTTCGGACTGCTGGCTTGCGGACATCTGGTTCGAACTCGGAACTAGCTCGCAGGATAGTCGAGAACGAGATTCCCCCCAGTCGCGTTCTTTCGTATCTCCCTACGGCTGAGATGGGTGAGCTTCTCGGCAAGCTAGGGCTTCCCAAAAGCGGCAACAAGGAGGATCGCGGAGTACGTGTCATCGAGTACTTCAAGTCAGACGCCGACATTGCCCCGGCTGAGCCTGAAATTGCGGTTGTCGAAGTCTGTCGTGAGGCGGCATTGCTAGCCGAAGAGGCTTCAATCGATCTGCTGAGCGGGCTCGGGACTGCATTGCTCGGCTCAGCCTTGGGGTCTCTCGGTCTGCCCAAGTCAGGGTCGAAGAGTGCACAGGTGAGTCGACTCATTGAAAGCCCCTTCAATGTTCAGACGATCCTGGAGTCCCTCTCGCTTGATGATCTTCGCTCAATCTCAGTGAAACATGGACTTCGACGAAGCGGGAACAAGTCGGATCTCATCGAGCTAATCGTAGACAGCTACGCAGACCGATGTGTGGAAGACAGTCCCTTTGCAGCCAAAGATCTGCTCGACTTCTACGAGGAGCTGAGCTGTCAGGACCGGCGAGCCTATCCTGCCGACATGGGGCGGAACGGACTCAGCACCTCAAGAATCGCGCTCGATTTCGAACGAGCCACGCGCTACATCTTCAAGAACCTGCTTAGGCTAGACACCAAGGTTCAGCGGGCCGGATGCGAAGACCCCGATGGGACGCTGGTGGACGACGACGGATTCTTTTACTGCTACGAATGCAAGACCGTATTAGAGCCGCCCTACAGCCTGCCAATCCAACACCGGCTGCAGGTGCGCAATTACGTGACTTCGATAGCGACATCACGCAGAGCTGATCAGTTCCGTGGCTATCTGGTCATCTCGCACAGCTTCGTGAACAACATCGAAGACAAGCTCAAGCAGGTACAGCCTCCGATGGATGTCCCGTTAGCCGTCATCGCAGCGGGAGAGCTTCTGGCCTTCGCTCGCAGTTGGCAGCATGATCACCCAATTGAGACGTATCCAATCGGTGCAGCCCTGCGGAGTGGGGTGCTGACTGCGAAAGATCTTCAGCGCGCGGTGTACAGCTGAGAACCTGGCTCGGTAGTCGTCTGCATTTGGCGCCCAGCAAGTCAGGCCGTTCGAAACGCGTCCACTATGGCCCACCACTAAAGACGCAGGTGAAGCCGGGTGTTCGCGCCCGGCTTCACGCATGTCCGGTGTCGGAAACCGACAAACGCACCGACAAACTGTGTCGGTCTTCGGTCGCTTCCGGTTGTTCTCGGGGACTTCCTGCTCGTGTGGTTAGGGTGTCATCGGGACAGCAATAGCCACTCTCTGATGGCGCTGGGGAGCTCTTGCCGGACTACTCGTGGAGGAGTCGTACGAGCCGAATCCCTCGAGAAGCACGACCCGCTTGCGCGGATTCGCTATTCGTTTGACCGACCCGGTGACACCTTCATGGCCAACGCCGCAGCGAGGTCCAATAAGACAGGTCTTCAGTGGAGCAACCAAGCCGGGGAAGTAATCTCGAAGGTCACGATGTGGAACGACGCGATCGGTGACGAGCGCGACACCCAGGAGCGCCAGACGGAGCACATCGCTAGCCAAGCTGGTGAGCGCCATAACGCATCAAACCCTTGCCTGGACATCCGAGCCGCTCTCGTGAGGTAACAACGCGACTTCGAGCGGCTCGCTTCCGTGCGAGAAAGCCGCTGTCACCGCAAGCCTTGCTGTCTGCATCAGACGCGAAAGTTCTGGGCATGCGCGCTGAGCGCGTACCATGCGCTGTTGTAGAGCAGTCGCGTTGAGAGGGTCTGATCATGTCCGCAAAGCGTGTACCCCTACGGAGTGTGGGCGAGCCCAAGCGCCTGACCATCCGCTTGACACCGGATGACTACGACAGGCTTTCAGCATTGGCGGCCAACGACGGCGTTGCGATGGCCGTCAAAGGGCGCGAAGTGATGCTGGTGGGGATGGCCCCGCAGATCTTCGGTGAGCGCTACTACGACGTTGAGCGTCTGCTGCGCGGCGTCGTCAAAGCCGAGATGGAGACGCACTCGGAGCGGCTGCACAAGAGGCTCTACCGGATTGGCGGCATCTCAGCGGCGATGGTGTTCTTCGTTCGCGAGATCCTCGGACGTGCCTTCGAGTTCCCTCCGCAGGCTGTCAATCAGCTCTGGCGCGAGGCGGAAGGCCAGGGCTTTAAGTACATGGGGCAGAAGCAGCCAGGGTCGTCGATGTCGGCCGATCGGGAGGGCGAGGGGAGCCCGCTTTGACCCGTTCGCCGTGTAGCAACCAATGTAGCAACGCACTTCGTTTCGGGGCCGTCCGTTGGCATCCGCCGATGACCTCATAAGGCGCTGAACTGCGGTTTTCGGACGCCGGTGGACGCGAGTGGACCCGCTGCGTGAAGCTGGGGGTCAAGGGGTCGCAGGTTCAAATCCTGTCAGCCCGACCAATGTGATGTCTCAGGACATCGTGGACAGATGTGTCAGGACATAGTGGACACATTCGACTCCCCGATGGACTGATAGTTCTTGGTCGGATCGAGGGTGAGGTGCCTGAGCACCTCACCCTCTTCCGTCAGGATGCGGACGTCGAGCCCTGCGACCAGCATGATCACCGACTTGTGCCGGTGGACCCTCCCGACGCCGATGTGATGTAGCCGGCCCTTGTGCCGAAGCGTCACCGCCCCTCCTCCGTCGATCCGGTCCCGGCGCACCCGTGTCCCTTTTGGAAGATCGATCTCCGGACCGGCCGGCCTGGCCTTGTCTCTGGCCTCGAACGCTTCTTTCGGGGTCATGCGTCCGCGAGCCCTGTGGGGGCGCACGTCGTTGTAGTAGCTCACGAACGCGTCGATCTGGGCCTGCAGCGCCTGGATTGTGTACGCAGCATCCTGCTTCGCCAGGTACACCTTGAGCGTCTGATGGAACCGTTCGACCTTGCCGCATGTCTGTGGGTGGTAGGGTCTCGAGTGACAGAAGGCGATCCCTCTGGCGAGCAGCTCGGCCTCCACGATGTTGGACCCACCCCTGTGCCAGGCCGTGTAGACGCACCCGTTGTCGGTCAGAAGCGACGCCGGGAACCCCCAGGTAACGGCGGCATCCGTGAAGACGCGGAGCACGTCGGGGGCGCGTACGACACGCATCGCCTCGCTCGCCACGATGAGGCGCGAGTGGTCGTCCAAGAAGTTCAAGATGTCGACCTGCTCCCCGTCGGCGAGCCGCCAGTGGGTCACATCCGACTGCCAGCGTTCGTTCGGGAGCGTGGCCTCGAAGCGTATCCACGAGCTCCGGGGGCGCTTGTGCGGCTGCGGGGTCACGAGGCCTCTTCGCTTCAGGACCCGCCAGATTGTCGTGACGGAAGGGACGTGCTCCAGGCCTTCGGCGGCCAGGTGGAAGTGGATGGTCGCGGCTCCCGCGTCGAAGCCGGCGGCTGTGAGCCCGCCTCTGAGCCGCACGATCGCGTCCTCCACCTCGGCGGGGGTGCGATGGGGGATGTGCTCAGGAGCGCGTGAACGCGCACCGAGCGCCTCGTAGCCGCCCTCACGGAAACCGTCCGACGACCTTGCCCACCAGACTCTTCGACACTCCGAGGGCCCGCGCCACCTCGCGGTAGCTCCGTCCCTCCACGAGCACGGCCTCGACGACATAGCGCGCCAGATCCATCGTGGACCCCTTCCGTAGGTGTCCACGATGTTCCGACACAGGTGTCCACTATGTGGTGAACTCACACACTGTCAGCCCGACCAACTTACAAAAACTGACAGTTCTTGGCTTGATAAAGCCATTTCTAGGCGACCTGGGGACGCCTAGAAAGTATCAATTCATAAGAGCAGTATGGGAGTGTCGGCGGTGCTGGGGCGCCGCGGCCTGTAGGCATTCTGCTGCTCATTGAGGGGAATCCAAATGAAGAAAATGACTGTGGATCTCGAGTACTGCTACGGGATTCGGGAACTCAAGGCTGAGTTCGACTTCTCTCAGCAGAGGGCCTACGCGATCTACGCGCCGAATGGAGCGATGAAGTCTTCCCTTGCTCAAACCTTCAAGGATGTGGCTGACGGGGCTCAATCAAGGGATCGGGTCTTTCCGACGAGAGTGTCGAGGCGAAGCATCACGGATGAGAATGGCGCGGACTTGCCGGCGGAAAGTGTCCTCGTGATCCCCCCATACGACGAGTTCTTCAGCCACACCGAGAAGACGTCGACGTTGCTTGTCGATACCAAACTGCGAACTGAGTATGAGCAGCTTTATGTGGAGATTGACAAGTCCAAAGCTGCGCTCCTGAAGGGTCTCAAGGAGCAATCTGGCTCGAAGAAGGACCTGGAAAGGGAGATCTCCACCGCCTTCACGAAGAGTGATAACCAGTTGATGGTCGCGCTCCTTCGGATGAAGGATGAGGTGCTCGCACAGGTGGATGCTCCATTCGCGGACCTTCTCTACGACAAGATCTTCGACGAGAAGGTCCTGGGCCTCCTCAGCACCAAAGACTTCAAGACGGCGATTGAGGACTATGTCAAGAAGTACAACGAACTTCTTGCGTCTTCCACCTACTTCAGCCGCGAAACCTTCAATTATTACAACGCAGCTACCATTGCGAAGAGCCTGGCCGCGAACGGCTTCTTCAGCGCGAAACACACGGTCAGATTGAACGCGGACACCGCTCTGGAGATCACCAGTCAGAAACAGCTTGAGGAGCTCATCGAGAAAGAGAAGGAAGGCATCTCAAACGATGCGGTTCTAAGGAAGAAGTTCGCGGAAATCGAGAAGCTGATTACTAAGAACGAGAGCGTTCGCGAGTTTCAGGCGTACTTGTCTCAGCATGAGGAGCTTTTACCTGAGCTGTCCAACGTCGAAAACTTCAAAGAACAGATTTGGAAGTCGTACCTGAAGACACGCATGGACCTTTACGAAGATCTGACTACCAAGTACAAGGATGCGGAGAAACGGAAGAAGGAGATTGAAGAGGCGGCTGCAGGTCAGCGGACCCAATGGGAAGCCGTGATTGACATCTTCAACAGTCGTTTCTTTGTTCCATTCAAGCTCGTTGCCAAGAACCGGGAAGCAGTGATTCTTGGCAAAGAGCCGATGCTCACTCTCGGGTTCATCTTCGAAGATGGAGAGGAGACTGCACAGGTTGACAAGAAGTCGTTACTTGAGGTTTTGAGTTCCGGAGAGAAGAAAGCTCTGTACATCCTGAACATCATCTTCGAGATCGAAGCTCGGAAGAAGGCAGGTCAGGAGACAGTCTTCGTCATTGATGACATTGCTGACTCGTTCGACTACAAGAACAAGTACGCGATCATTCAGTATCTCAAGGAGATTGCGGAAGAGCCGAATTTCAACCAAGTCATTCTGACTCACAACTTCGATTTCTTCCGCACCGTGAACAGTAGGTTCGTGCACTACGATCACTGCCTGGTGGCTTTCAAGAGCAGTACATCAATTACGTTGAGCAAGGCGACGGGCATTCAGAACGTGTTCGTGAAGGATTGGAAGCTCAAGTTCTTCGAGGATCCCAAGAAGAGGATTGCCTCCATTCCGTTCATTCGCAACATTGTCGAATACACCAAGGGAGATCAGGATCCCGCGTTTGTCAGACTGACATCCCTGCTGCACTGGAAGAGCGACTCACCCGGCATAACCGAGAATGAACTCGATGGCATCTACAATTCGGTTTTCGACGGCCAAGGCGCATGGGACGATGGCGCGCGTTCCGTGGTTGAAGGCATTCACGAGGAAGCGAAGAAATGCCTAACAGCTGGGGACGGCATCAATTTCGAGAACAAGATCGTTCTCTCGATTGCCGTGCGAATCGCCGCTGAGCAGTTTATGGTTGAGAAGATCAATGATCCCGCCTTCGTTGCTGGCATTGACTCCAATCAGACGGCCGCTCTGTTTGCAAAGTACTCGGAACTGCATGGTGGGAAGGCGAATTCGATCACGACTCTCCAGTGTGTGCTTCTAATGACGCCAGAGAACATCCACCTGAACTCGTTCATGTACGAACCAATCCTGGACATGTCGGATGAGCACTTGCGGAAGCTGTACAGTGAAGTCTTGGCCCTCAGCTGACACGCGCAATCGATGCGATGGCTGGTCTCGCACCGAAACGCTAGAGGTACCAGAAAAACGGCACAAACATGCCGAAAAGATGGTACCAGGCCGCGTCCGGCTCGGCACGAAGAGTCAGCTGCAAGAGCTTGAAGAACGAACACGTGTTCGGTATAATGATCAGGCTATGGCTTACGCTTTAAGCATGGTGTTGCTGCACGACTCGAGCAGCTCCATGAGGCCAGGAGTGTTCGCATAGCGTACGATTACGTCGACCAAAATTAACCAGACCTTGCCTATGCGAATGCCTGGCGAGGAGAAGAGAGGCCCAGAACAATTCTGGGCCTCTCTTGGTGATGATCTCGACGTATGGTCTTGCGTCCCAGCCATATCGCAGTCATGAGTGGGTGCGCTCATGACCACGGCTACCCGCTCGCTGCCTAATCAAGTAGGGGGTCATGGCCTTTGAGCTGCAAGAATGCTGTCGGCGGGCGTTCTTGCAGCTCTTGACAGCGTTATGTTATGTGTATACAATCTCTCTCAGTAGGAGAGATTATGTACACGAAACGTGACGAACTGATGAACAGATTATCAAAGACCCTAGGACAGACCGAAGCGAAGTTCCTGGCTGATTTGGCATCCCAGGACAAGCAGGTCTTCACCACTGAGGATGCTCGAGTTGTGGCGGGGACGTCTGAGCATGCTGTTGATCTCCTGATCGCCAAGCTCATCAAGAAGAAGTGGCTCATCCGTCTGAACCGCGGTGTCTATCTCATCGTGCCGCTCTCGGCAGGCGAGGAAGCGGAGTACTCCGAGAACTGGTTCGTAGTCGCCAGGTACCTGATCGAACCTGCCGACTACTATCTCTCATACTTCTCGGCGTTAGAGATCCACGAGATGACGACCAATCCAGTCCTGACTGTCTGTGTCTCAACCCCAGTTCGCCGGATCGAGAAGAAGATTGCTGGCGCCACCTATCGTTTCGTCACCACAAAGCCTGCAGACATGTGGGGGAGCGAAGTGGCTTGGGCGACTCCAAGTCAGAAGGTTCGTGTCTCTAACCTCGAGCGCACTATCGTCGATTGTCTGGATCGTCCGGACCTCTCGGGTGGCATCATTGAGGTCGCCAAAGGCATCTGGGCCAAACGCGACGAGATCGATTTCGACAGGCTCGGCAGCTATGTCACCCGACTCGGCCGCAAGAGCGTTGCCAAGCGCCTGGGCTTTCTCCTTGAGACCTTCGAACTCGGCACTCCCCAGCTGCTGATGACACTTCGAGACCTCGTTTCGGCAAGCTACACCTTATTTGACCCCACACTTCCTGATGAAGGTCGTCATCTTCGCAAGTGGCGAGTCAGGGTCAACTTGAGCCCTGATGAGCTAAAAGCTGCCGTAACAACATGATGAAGATGATGATGAAGAACCAACCATGATCACCCAAAGAGAAATTTCACAAGTCGCCCACAGAGAGCAGATGAGCGACCGGGTCATTGAGAAGGACTATGTCCTGACCTGGTTGCTCTTCGGGTTGGCGAGTTCGCCTCTTCGCGAGCACCTGGCCTTCAAAGGCGGCACAGCTCTCAAGAAGATCTACTTTCCGGACTACCGATACTCCGAGGACCTCGACTTCACGGTTGTCGGCACGGTTGAAACGGATACGATTCTCGCCATCGTCGATGAGACCCTAAGGCGTCTTGCTACAGGAGAAGGCTTTCAGTTTGAGATGCCGACAGGGCGGATCGAACGACGGGCCGACAGCCTAACGGTCTATGTGAGCTTCGCGGGGCCGCTTCAAGCTCGACTTGGCAGCCGAGACGTCAAAGTCGACTTCACACTCACCGAACAACTCGTCTTCCCGGTCGTGGACAAGCCGGTCTATTCCAGTTACAGCGACCGGATTGATCGCGAGATTGGGTCTTACGCCCTTGAAGAGGTCCTGACCGAGAAACTCTGCGCCGTGATTGGCCGCACTGAGCCTAGGGACGTCTATGACCTTCACTTTCTGTTGGGACGATCCGAGATTGATTTCCCGCAGATTCCCGCCGCCTTTGCTGAGAAAGCGAAGTCGAAGAATATTGACCCCGCTCGGTTGAGAGAGGCTCTCGAGCGACCTGGACTTGCGAGAATGTGGGAAACTCGGCTGGTGCATCAGGTCAAGGAACTGCCGCATCTGGAACGAGTGCTTCGCGAGCTCAAGCGCAAGCTCAAAGAGCACGGTCTGCTTTAAGCTTCAAGCTTGAAGAGAAAGCCGGAACTTGGTATAATCTGTCAGTTCGATGGTCACGCTTCCATCGTGTGAGCGCAGGCTTCGAGAGCCTGAATTAGTTTGGGTGTGTTCGTATAGCGTACGATTACGTCGACCAGAAAAACCCCTGCTAGGGGCGGTGTTTCCGAAAGGGAGCATCGTCCCTAGCTGTTTATCGTCAGGTCTCTACTGACCGATATTCTCCGGCAGAAGCGTCTTGGTGTTCCCTTGCTTATCTCTGACGACGGTGACCATGATGGTCTCGCCAGCCGTGCCCCCCTTCGCCATCTCAACGAGCCAGACCTCATCGTAGGAGTCCAGGTCCACGCTCATGCCCGCAGACTTCAGTTGCATCAGGGCGATCATTTTGTGGCTTTCGCTCATGTATTGGCCGACTTTCTCGGCAGGGCTCGCTTCCCCAGTTTCGGCAGCTGCCCATCCTTCGTGTCCGGCCGCTGACATGGCCCTAGCGGCCTCGTTCACGGCGTTTTCCTCCCCTGCGCTCGCGCAGCCGGAACTTCCGAACGCCATTGCCAGAGCGAATGCGACGATCATCGATAGTAGTGCTACTCGCTTGAGCATGAACGCCCCCCTTTGTCCGACGAAGACCCTGGACGCAGTATGGCAGAGTGCAGATATTTGCCGCGAACCTCGCCGCAAGGCGGAGCATTTCGCTATGCTTAAGGTCACGTCAGTCTGTTCTACCTTCTGGGGGATGTCATGACCGAGGTCTCGGTCCGGTGGCTGCAGGACGGCGCGCTCCGCATGGGAGGTCTGGAAGACCTCGGCGGCATCGGCGATTCGACCGTCTGGATCGATATCGTGGATGCTGACGAAGCGACCCTCAAGACGGTCTCGGCATGGTCACCTCTTCATCCTCTCGCCATGGAGGACTGCCTTCACTCCCCGCAGCGGCCCAAGTTGGACGTCTACGAGGACTCAACGTTCCTCATCTGGCTGATGCCCGAGTTGCCAAACGGGGTGGGTATCGTCTCACGTGAACTCGACGTGTTCCTCGGCAGGGAGCACTTGATCACGGTTCACAGAGAACCTCTGGTCGCAGTGGAAACGGTCGCCGCCCACGCGCGCGAGTACCTGGAGAGGGGAGTGGAGTGGACGCTGCACGGCATCCTCGATCTCGCGGTGGACGGCATGTTCCCGCTTGTCGATGAGCTCGCGGACGAGCTGGAGGAACTCGAGGATCTCATGCTCGTTGATGCGAGGACCGAGCATCTCGAGCGTCTGTACGGCGCGAAGCGCGCCCTGGTGCAGCTGCACAAGGTCGTCGGACCAGAGCGCGACGCTATCCGGGGCCTGGCCCGTCTTGAGGCCTTTGTGGCTTCCGAGGCGTACATGTACTTCCAGGACATCGGTGATCATCTGGCGCGCGTTGCCGACTCGGTCGACACCTACCGCGACGTCGCATCGGGTACGATGGACATCTACCTGTCGTCGGTGAGTAACCGCACTAACCTGATCATGAAGCAGCTCACCGTGATCGCCACGATATTCATGCCACTGACTCTTATTTCGGGCATATACGGGATGAACTTCCGCAACATGCCCGAGCTGGAGTGGCGCTTCGGCTATTTTGCTGTGCTTTTCGGCATGTTCATTCTTGTTGCGTGGATGTTGTGGTTCTTCAAGAGGAGGAAGTGGTGGTAGAGGCAAGCCGTGACCCCGGGGCGACCGGCGAGGTCGTGCACAGCAACGTCTACTCGGTGGCGAACCTGATCACGATACTGAGGTTGTTGCTCGTGCCCTTCTTCTTTGCGGCCCTCGTCTCCGACTCCTCGCGTTCCGACATCATCGCTGTCTTCCTCTACGCCGTGGCTGCATCCACGGACTGGGTGGACGGGTATATCGCGCGTCGAACCGACACCGTCACCCAATTCGGCAAAATTATCGATCCGCTGGTCGACCGACTGCTGCTCGCTTCGGGTGTCATCGGGTTGTATCTAGTCGGCAGACTTCCGCTCTGGATACCGATCGTGCTCGTCTTGCGCGACGTGTATCTGCTGTACGGCTCCTATGTGCTGGAGCGCAATGGCATTCTGCTCCCGGTCACCCGTCTCGGCAAGGTCACCACGGCTGTGCTGATGGCCGGCTTTACGCTTTTGATCGCCGGGGGAATCTACGATGCTCTCATGAGTATCGGGGACTGGTTCGTTTACGTCGGCATGGTGTTGTCGTTTGTGACGGCCGTTATCTACACGTGGCAAGCGCGCAACGCGCTCAAGAGGGCGCCGGTTCGGTAGGGGGAGGAGTCACCGGGTGAAAGCAGTCATCATGGCGGGCGGCGAAGGGACTCGCCTTCGACCACTGACAAGTATGCGCCCCAAGCCGATGGTCCCAATCGTCAACCAGCCGGTGATGGAGCACATCATCGGGCTGGTAAAGCATCACGGCTTTGACGAGATCGTCGCCACGCTCATGTTCATGCCGCACGTCATCGAGGACTACTTCGGTGAGGGCGAAGAGTGGGGCGTCAAGATTTCCTACGCAATCGAGGAGAGTCCCCTTGGCACCGCAGGTTCGGTGAAGAACGCGGAGGAAGCCCTCACTGAGCCGTTCCTCGTCATCTCCGGTGACGCGCTTACCGATATCGACCTGCGGCAGGTGATCGAATTCCATAACTCCCACGACGGACCGGTCACGATCGCTCTCAAGCGGGTGTCTAATCCGCTTGAATTCGGTGTCGTCATCACCGACGAGGAAGGTCGCGTCCAACGCTTCTTAGAGAAGCCCTCGTGGGGCCAGGTCTTCAGCGACACGATCAACACTGGTATCTACGTGCTCGATCCGATGATCTTTGAACACATCCCGGCCGACGAGCAGTACGACTTCTCGAGCCAGCTCTTCCCTGATCTCATGGAGAAAGGGTACCCGCTCTACGGGTGTATCGTGGACGGCTACTGGTGCGATGTGGGAAGTCTGGACTCCTACAGGGAAGTCCATCGCGACATCCTCGACGGCAAGGCGATGGTCTATATCCCGGGCGCCAAGACGCGGAACGACGTGTGGGTCGGCAGGGGCGCCGACATCGATCCTGGTGCCCATATGGGCACCAAGGTTGTCATTGGCGCAAACACCAAGGTTCGCAGGGGAGCGGTTCTGGGAGACTACACCGTCATCGGCGACAACTGTCTCATCGGCTATGATGCCGACCTGCAGCACTCGATCGTGTGGAGTGATTCGTTCATCGGTAACGGTTCCGAGTTGAAAGGGACCGTGGTGTGCCGTCGCGCAGATGTCAGGGCGCGCACCCAGCTGCATCCGGGATCGACCATCGGGGATGAGACGATGGTTGGGCACGGAGCGGTCGTTGGCAACGACGTACAGGTCTACCCGTTCAAGCGAATCGAGGCCGGAGCCACCGTCACGTCCTCCCTGATCTGGGAGAATACGGGCCTCCGGTCGCTGTTCGGATCCGATGGCCTTTCCGGTCTCGTCAACATCGACATCACTCCGGAGCTGGCGTTGCGCATGGCGCAGGCGTTCGGAAGCATATTGCCGAACAAGGCGCACGTTGTGGTCTCGCGAGACTCGAGCCGTGCGGCACGCATGATAAAGCGTGCCCTGGTTGCAGGGCTCAATTCGGCAGGCGTGAACGTCAGGGACCTTCGCGTGGCGTCTCCTGCGATCACACGCTTCACCACGCGGGACACGCGCTGTCTCGGTGGTGTGCACGTTGCTATGTCGTCCGACGACCCCCAGTCGCTTGAGATCCACTTCTACGACCGGGAAGGCATCGAGCTTGCGCCATGGATTGAGAAGAAGGTGGAGCGGCTGTACTTCCGGCAAGAGTTCCGACGATCCTTCTTCGACGAGGTGGGCGAGATCATGTATCCACCGCGCGCCCTCGAGTACTACTCGGCTGGGCTCAACGAGGCACTACTGCGGGACGGACCGATCTGCCGGAAGTGCACGGTCGTCGTCGATATGGGGTTGTCGGCAGCCTCATTCGTTCTCCCCACGGTCGGCGCCGCGTGGGGTGTAGAGCTCATCGCGCTGCGGCCGTTCGTTGACACGGAGAAGACGCGTGTCGAAGCGGTCGAGCGGGATGTATACATGGAGCAATTGGTGCAATCGGTGGACATGTTTCAGGCCGATCTCGGTGTGTCCATGGACGCGAACGCGGAGCGTGTCACATTCGTGACACCGCGCGGTCGCGTTCTAGACCACGACACCGCCTTACACGCGATGGTCAAGCTGTGGTGCGAGACCGACAAGACCGGCACCGGCATAGCGGTGCCACTGACTGGCTCGCGCGTCGTGGAGCGCATTGCTGGCCAACATGGGCGCCACGTGATTCGTACGGGCACGTCACGCCGAGCGCTGTCGGATGCGGCGCACTCCAATGAGGTGGGTTTCGCTGGCTCGCGCAACGGAGGGTACGTGTTCCCGAGCTTTCTCGCCGCGTATGACGCGGTCATGACACTTGGCATGGCGCTTCACATGCTGACTGAGCTGGAAACCGACCTCGACACTATAGTGGACGGTCTCCCGGAGTGTCACCTGCGTCAGCATGCCGTCCACTGCCCGTTCGATCGCAAGGGCGCAGTGATGCGTCAGATGGCTTTGCTGGCCAATACCCATGAGGTTGAGATGACTGAAGGTGTGCGCGTGATCGAACCCGAAGGTTGGGTCTTGGTTCTACCGCACCCCTCCGAGAGTGCCGTTGACGTGTATATCGAAGGGGACACCGTCGAGGCAGCCGAGTTGCTGTTGGAGCGGTATTCCAGCATGGTTCGCCATGCGGTCTCGGAGGAATGAACCTGCAGATGACGCTTCGGCGACAGCATCTAATCGTCGGGGCTCTGACCAGCTAGAATATCCCGACTCGACCGCCCGCGACGCATACGGGGACGCAACGTAGTGGAGCTGATCAAGCCTTTCAGGTACAGAGCCTCTCTCGTCGTCGTGTTCGCCGTCCTCGGGTTCATGGTCGCCGTTGCGTTTAACACCACCACGCTCGCCTCGGCTGAACGACCGACGCGGACCGGTGACCTCGCCGCTGTGGTGTCCGATATGGAGGCACAGCGCGAGGAGCTTGTTGCCCAGGTGGCCGAGCGGCGCGCGGAGCTCGATGCGCTTGAACGCTCCGCAGCCGAAGAGGCCGGCCAGCAGGAGTCATTCAGAATCGATGTCCAGCGGACACATGAGGCCGCCGGTCTGACCGCTGTCACCGGTCCGGGTGTGACCGTCACGCTCGGCGACGCAGAAGTCGTTCCACCCGGTGATGACCCCAACCGTTACATCATCCATGATGTCGATATCACGGCGATTGTGAACGCGCTGCTTGCGGGCGGTGCTGAGGCGGTTGATGTGAATGGGCAGCGTGTCGTCGCCACTACCGCGATACGATGCGCTGGCACGACGGTCCTCGTCAATCAGACGCGCTTGGGTGCCCCGTACGTGGTGAACGCGATTGGGGACGCCGAATGGCTTACAGCGGCACTTGAGCACGATCTGGTCGCAGGAGAGCTACTCGGAGCGTACCGACTGCAGTACGGGCTACGCATCAAGCTCGACAAGAAGTCGAGTCTTACAGTGTCGGCGTTCACCGGTGGGTTGCGGCCGCGGTATGCGGTGCCCATGGAAGGGGAGTGAAGGGTCGTGCTCGTGCTGATACTCGCGCTTGCGGTAGGTGTGCTGGCCGGACTGCTGCTGCGCATTGGCGTGCCTGTGCCGTTGCTCACGTACCTCGGCGTTGCCGTACTAGCGGCTCTGGACTCTTGTTTGGGCGGCGTTCGCGCCGCCCTGGAGCGCACGTTCAGCGACCAGGTCTTTGTATTCGGTTTCATCACCAACACGTTGCTGGCGGCGTTCATCGTGTTCGTCGGCGAGCGGATCGGCGTGCGCGAGCTGTACCTTGCCGCAGTCGTGGCCTTCGGGGTCCGTCTGTTCAACAACCTCGGCATCGTTCGTCGCCTTATGTTCCAGCGTAGAGGGTGGGAGTGAGTTCGTGGCAGAAGGCCGCACAAGAGAGACGATCAGCCGTCTGAAGGACGGTTCGCTGCGCGTGCTCAAGGAGTCCGAACAGGTTGTCGAACATCAGTTCCATGAGGCGCGCCTGCTCGGGAGTCTCGCGTTCGCTCTCGTTTTGGTGGGCTTCTTGCTTGTGGCGCAGTGGCGCGGCACGACGAACGCGACTTCCGAGCTGAAGGGGCGTACGGACCAGGAACTGGCGCTCGTCATGCAGGAGCTCGCGCTCGGTAACGAGGCCCTTCGATCAGAGGCGCTGCGTTTAGGGATGAGCCTAGCGCGAGCCGAGTTTGATGAGCGTGGGCGCGCGGAACTGCTGGAGAAAGCGAAGGAAGAGCTGCGAGACATACGCACTACCGCCGGCTTGGAGGAAGCAGCAGGCCCCGGAGTCGTCGTGCGGCTTGAGGATCCGGAGCGTGTTCTGCTCGCCCAAGACCTCGTGGCGCTCATCCACGAGCTTCGCTCGGCGGGTACGGAGGCGATAGCCGTTGGCTCTGTCCGGGTGGATGCGCTTTCCGGCGTTACCGACAGCCCGGAGGGCATACAGGTGGACGGTTCGGCGATAGGACGCTCTATGGAGATCGTCGCAATCGGGAATGGCACCGATATCGAGCAGGCGCTTCTGCTGCCTGGTGGGATTCGTGTCACACTGACCGCGTACCCGGGCGTCACGATGAGCGTAGTGGCCTATCCCGAACTTGAGGTTCCCGCTGCGGTCGCCAGGCCGTACACCCTTGGCGTTCCGGTTCACGACACTGAGTAGTAGCGGCATCGGATGAAGGAACTCGAAGCAAACATGACAGAGGCCACTGACACTACAGCACCTTCTCGCCGTTCCGCCAAACGCGGCAAGGCCCCCGGTCTTGTCGAACGATTCCGCGGACTCGACCCGAAGATCCGTTGGGGCGTCATCATGCCCGTGGCGATCGTGCTCGTTCTCGGCGCGTTGGTAGGTCTGGACGTGCTGCTGTCTGCCGGCCGAGTCCACCCGGGTGTACGGGTGGGGTCGATCGCTGTCGGCGGTATGACCAAGGCGCAGGCTGCAAAGGCTGTCGAGCGCGGCATGGAGCCGCTGCTGTCCGAGCCGGTCACGCTGGTGGTCGGGGACTACTCGTGGTCGATTGAAGCCGAGACAGTCGGTGCGGCGGTCGAAAGCACGCGAGCCGCGGATGCGGCGTACGCAATCGGCCGAGGCGACGACTTCGGTGGTGTTGTCGGCGACCGGCTCAAGGCCTGGTTCGATGCGGCGATAGTGCCGCTGCCGATGATCGCAGACGACAGGCTTCTCAGCGGACTTTTCGATGACGTCAGTGGAACCGTCGCGCACCCGGCGAAGGACGCGGCGGTCGTCATCGAAGGAACGGCCGCACGTCTTGAGCCTTCCGCCGAGGGTCTCGACATCGATCGCGAAGAGGGGCGCACCGAACTGCTTGTCGCGTTCGCTTCGGACAGTCATGAGTTCGCATTGGAACTCAAGCCGAGCAATCCTCGAATCGACGAGGCGGCCGCCCAACAGGCGCTTGAGGATGCCAAGCGCATGCTCGAGGGGCCGCTGACTCTGGCCTACGAAGACAAGGCGTGGGAAGTCTCCGCCGAAGAGATCGGCAGCTGGATTGCGTTTCGCGCCGAGCCTGAGACGGGGACCCCGACGGCGACTCTTGTCGCCGTCATCGCATCCGAAGACGTGTCGGCCACGGTGTTGCCTATGGTTGCGGACGTGGGCAAGGTCGCGAAGAACGCAAGCTTCAAAGTGTCATCGGGCACGGTCTCCATCGTCCCGCACCAGGACGGACTCACCGTGGACGCCGTCGATCTCGCCACAGAACTCACGACCAAGCTGAAGAGCGGCGAGCGTACGGTCGAGCTCAAGATGCGCCGCATGGAGCCGGAGATCACCACAGAAGTCGCCGAGACCATGGGCGTCAAAGAGCGGTTGTCGACCTTCACGACCGACTACTCGCCCTCGAATCTGCCTCGGGTGAACAACATCCACACGCTCGTTGATGCGCTCAACGGAACGCTGATCGCACCGGGTGAGACCGTCTCTTTCAACGAGACAGTGGGAGAGCGTACCGCCGCAAAGGGCTACCAGGAGGCCAACGCCATCGTCAACGGCAAGCTCGTCCCGCAACTTGGCGGTGGCATCTGCCAGGTCGGCACGACCATCTTCAACACGGTGTTCTTCTCGGGTCTTCCCGTCGTCGAGCGTTACAACCATTCGCAGTACATCAGCCATTATCCGAAGGGGCGCGACGCGACCGTTTCGTGGAATGGTCCCGACTTCAGGTTCAAAAACGATACGGAGAACTGGATACTCATTGCGACCGCATACACGAATTCGACGGTGACTATCAGCCTGTACGGCACGGATCCAGGTTATGATGTCACGTACAAGACGGGCGACTGGACGAACATCAAGCCGTATCCCGTGCGTGAAATCGAGGACCCTACGATGCCGGTGGGCATGAATGTCGTCGAGGAGCGCGGTGTGACCGGCCGGACCATCGTCGTCACCCGCACCGTCAAGAAGGGCGGCGTACTCGTCCGCGAGGACAGTTTCAGGTCCGTCTACCGTGCAGTAGAGGAAGTCATCCGGGTAGGGACCGAGCCCGTTCCGTCGGACATAACGACGCCGACGCCGTAGCGGTCAGCAGGTCCGTCGGGAGGGGGCGTCAGGGGTGTTCCAGCCTAAGTACGTGCCGATGAGAGAGATCGTGCGCCTGCACGCTTCCTGGGGAACCACCGGTCAGGTGACTGATATCTTCCGTGTGGCTGATTCTGCACGAGCGAAGCGCGCGCTTGACGCCATCGGTGTGCGCGTGGCAGAAGCGGCCGATCTCTACGAGGTTGACGAGGCCACGGCCTGATCGTCGTTCCCGTCGGGTTCGCATGGATTGCGGGAGGGCTCCGGCTCAACAGGGTCAAGTTGGTGGCCGAGTTCGCACAGCTCCTCGGCGTCGTTGGGAAGCGAGAGCACTCGTGTGGTGATTGACTCATCTCTCGCACCCAGCAGGTCTCGAGTGTTGCGGCGCACGCGATCGGCTGCGACGTTGGCGCCATCGCCGGGAGTGTGGGGGAGCAGCAACATGAACTCGCCGTTGCCAAGGTGGCCTACGTCGTCCACCAGCCGGATATCATCGCGAATGTGCGAAGCGGTTGCACGCAGGAGTGTGTGCTGCTTGGTCGGACGAAAGTCGGCAAAGAGGGTGGGAGAGAGCTTGACGATGGCGACCGAGAACGGCGTCTTGTATCGGCGGTACTCACCGATACCGGACTTGATGGCCTGCCCGCAGAACACGCCGTTGTAGACACGCGTCGATTCATCGAACAGCGGGCTTCCTTGGATGCGCGCGAAGAAGTACTTGATGCGCCCGCATATCTCGCCACCGACGATACCGATGAGACTGTAGGTGAGGGTACGCGTGACGATCATGCCGACGATCGGAGACGTGAGCCCCTGCTCGTTCATGAGCGGGATGCGAAGTACGACGTACACGAGTGTAGCGGCCACGGCCGCGACGAAGCCCCCGCTGCGTCCCCAGTGTGCCGCCGAGAACAGCACGCCTACGATCAGGAGCTGAGCGATTACCTCTCGCGTCAGCAACACGCCCTCAGACGGCAAGAACATGCTGCCGACGATCACGGTGCTGCCCAGTACCATGATGAGCATCTCGAAGCGGGAGTACTTCACGTGGTCCTCCGTTGGTCGAACGCGTACGTGTTCAAGCTATCTCTAGTGGTTATCGCACGTCACCAGGCCTGTGCCGAGTATGAGCTCTGTAATACCATCGAAAGGGCAGACGCTGGCCTTCTCGATATCGCGTACGTACGACCCAAGGTCATCGAGCGAATCAGGCGCGTCACCGTCATTGTCTGCCCGGTACAGCGTGATCGCCGTCGATAGCGTGCGTTGGTTGGAGAGGCAGGCCGCTTCCGCGGCGCGACCCGACGAGTCTCTGAAGCTTGCGACCGCCACGAGCAGCAGTATGCTGATAAGCAGAACCACGAAGGTAAGTTCGAGGAGCGTGAATCCTTCGTCATGTAGCCGTGTTCGCCTCGCGTTGTCCATCACGCGTCTCTTCTCTTGAGGGAGAATGGCCTTTTAAGCCAGAATTATAGCGGAATACCACCTGGAGTCCTTGTCGGCCTAATCGGCGATAATGTTTAGTGAACTGACCTCGACGCCGCCAACGATGTGTGAAAACCTCTACAATCTGGGTGGCAAACACGCTACTGTCCCGGGGCCCGCATGACACGCACCTCCGCATCTGCATATAGGATCACCGCGCTCGCACTTGCCCTTGTGGTTGCGCTGTCCGTGCCAATGCCGGCTGATGGCTCGGTGATGCAGACCGACATCATCGGAGCCGTATCAGTCGCGGACTCTGCGGAGCTGCTCTCTGCTGCGCCCGATCTTGGGATCCCCGCAGGACTTCTCTCCACGTCTGGCGGTGAAGTGCTGTGGGCGCGGAGCGCTGACGTTGAGCGTGCCATGGCCAGCACGACGAAGATCATGACCGCTGTGGTGGTACTCGAGACCGTTGAGAACCTTGACGAGGTCATCATCGTTCCGGCGGCGGCTGCCCGTGTCGGCGAGTCCGGCGTTGGCATCAAGGCGGGGGAGCAGCAGAGCATTCGCGATCTGCTCGCGGCGATGCTCGTGCGCTCCGCTAACGAGGCGGCGATGGCGCTGGCGTTGCGGGTAGGCGGGAGTGTGGAGGGTTTTGCCGCCATGATGAACGAGAAGGCGGCTGCGCTCAGTCTTGAGTACACGTGTTACGCGAACCCGCACGGACTTGACGAGCCTGATCACCACACGAGTGCTTCAGATCTCGCCACGCTCGCTTCGTATGCGATGCGAAACCCGATATTCAGGGAGATGGTCGCTGCCGAGAAGATACGGATTCCCGGACCGAGTGGACAGCGGATCATTGAGACGTCCAACAAACTTCTGTCGACCTACTCTGGCGCGAACGGCGTCAAGACCGGATGGACAGACGACGCGGGCTACTGCGTGGTAGCTTCGGCGGAACGGGACGGTATCGAGCTCGTGGCTGTCGTATTGGGCGCTGGCAGCGAGACGGAGCGCTTCAATGAGGTCGAGACGTTGCTCGACTGGGGGTTCAGCCACTATCGCCTGCAGGCGGTTTCCTCGGCGGAAACCACGGCAGCGTTGGTGCCGGTGAGTGACTACCTGGACCGGACCGTGGCAGTATCTGTCGAGTCATCAATGGTGGTGCCGGTGTTCGATCTTGAGGGGGAGATCACGTCCAGCGTTGACGTCGTTTCCGAGGTGGAGGCGCCGGTGGCGGCCGGTGATCGTCTCGGCACGCTGAACATCAGGCAGGGGCAACGGCTTCTCGCGCAGATCCCGCTCGTGGCGTCTGAAGACATTGCGGTACCCGACGCCTGGGAGCGTATCGGGATATGGGTTACACGTACGTGGCGCGGCATCTTCGGCGGACAGTGCCAGGCCGCACCAGTCAGTATCATGTAGCACAGGACAGGAGGCTTGATGAGTCAGGAACTGAAGCGGACGCCGCTCTACGAGGAGCATGTCGCACTCGGGGCGCGGATGGTGGACTTCGCAGGTTGGGCCATGCCCGTGCAGTACGCGGGCATCATCGAGGAGCACAACGCGGTTCGCAGGCGGGCGGGAATCTTCGATGTCTCACATATGGCCGAGTTCCGCTTCTTCGGCTTTGAGGCGAAGAATGCGCTTCAACGCATCGTTGCCAACGATCTCGACAAGATCGACGAACTCGGCACCGCACTCTACAGCGTGATGTGCGATGAGGACGGCGGGACGATCGACGATCTCATCGTCTATCACACTGGAGACGTGGAGTACCTGGTCATCGCCAATGCCTCGAACCGCGACACCGACTGGGACTGGATCACGTCACATCTGCCCGAGAAGGGCGTCGAGGCCGCTGATGAATCCGACCGCACTGCGCTCATTGCCGTCCAAGGGCCGCATGCGGTGAAGGTCGTCACCGAACTCGCTGGCAAAGGGTGGGAGCCGCCAGTGCGGTTCAACATCGCTGAGGCAGTACTGGACACGGTCCCGGTGCTCCTCGCCCGTACCGGCTACACCGGTGAGGACGGTGTCGAGGTGCTGTGTCACGCGTCTCATGCGGCTGCGGTTTGGCGTGCGCTGCTCAGTTTTCCCGAGGTCACGCCATGCGGCCTGGGTGCGCGAGACACGCTTCGACTGGAGATGGGATATGCGCTGTACGGCTCAGACATGGACCGCGGTGTCGATCCGGTATCGGCGGGTCTGGGCTGGACGCTGGGGCTGTCCAAGGGCGATTTCATCGGCCGAGACGCCATTGTGCGCATCAAGGAGCGCGGTCCTGAGCGCAGGCTCGTCGGGTTGACGGTGTCTGAAGGTATCCCCCGACACGGTTACAGCGTGTTGCACGAGGGCATCGAGGTGGGTAAGGTGGCAAGCGGCACATACTCGCCGACGTTGGGGTACGGTATCGCAACGGCGTATGTGCCGGTCGGTCTGGGTTCACCGGGCACGGAACTCGAGGTTGCCATCAGGCGGAAGACCGCTGCGGCCATCGTCACGCGCCCGCCGTTCGTGAAGAGCACGTCGTTGAATGCCCCGGCATGACAGGGGCGCAGTGAAAGGAGCAGCACTGCTATGTACCCCAAGAACCTGAAGTACGACCGTGAGCACGAGTGGGTGAGGGTAGAGGGCGATGTCGCTGTTCTCGGCATCAGTCACTTTGCGCAGGATCAGCTCGGCGAGGTCGTCTACGTCGACCTGCCCTCGGCAGGTGACTCCGTGAATGCCGGTGAGAGCTTCGGCGAGATCGAGTCCGTCAAGTCGGTGTCTGAGCTGTTCTCGCCCGTCACGGGCGAAATCATCGAAGTCAACGAAGGCCTTGGCGATGCTCCTGAGGCTGTGAACGAAGACCCGTACGGCGAAGGTTGGATGGTCAAGGTTGAGATGAGTGATCCAACCGAGCTCGACGAACTTATGTCTGTCGACGAGTACAAGGCGTTCATCGCCGAGGAAGCGTAGGAGCATGCGCTTCATACCCGTCTCCTGTACCGAGCGAGACGAAATGCTCGAAACCGTTGGCGCTCGCAGCGTCGACGCGCTCTTCGACGTCATCCCACCGGATGTACGTCTCAATCGCTCGCTCGATATCCCCGGTGGCATGGGCGAACTCGAACTCGCAGCACACCTTGAGGAGCTCGCCGGTCGCAATCGGCACTCCGGTAACCTCGTGTCGTTCCTCGGCGGCTGCTGCTATGACCACTACGTGCCGGCGATGGTCGACGCGGTGCTCTCCAAGCCGGAGTTCTTCACCGCGTATATACCGTACCAGCCCGAAGTGAGCCAGGGCACACTGCAGGCCATCTACGAGTTCCAGTCGATGGTGTGTGCGCTCACCGGCATGGATGTCGCGAACGCATCGCTCTACGACGGTGCGACCGCGTTTGTCGAGGGTGCGCTGATGGCCGCGCGTGTGACGAAGCGGCGCTCCTTCGTGGTCGCAGGGACGGTACACCCGGAGTGGCGCGAGACGCTTGGCACATACTGCGACGCGGGCTCTTACGAACTGGCCGAGTGCCCCGCCTCCGGCGGTGTGCTCGACCTCGGAGTCCTTGACACCATGGTGGGGGACGGAACGGCTGCAGTGCTCGTGAGCTCACCGAACTTCTACGGGAACCTCGAGAATCTCGTCGAGGCTGCTCGGATCGCGCATGACGTGGGTGCCCTGCTGGTCGTGTCCGTGAATCCGATACTGCTCGGTGTGCTCGAGGCGCCCGCGACATTCGGCGCGGACGTCGTGGTCGGCGAGGGGCAGCCGCTCGGCAACGAGATGTCGTATGGCGGTCCCGGTCTTGGCATGTTCGCGTGCCGCAAGGAGTTTCTGCGAGCGATGCCGGGCCGTATCGTCGGGCGTACCACCGATGTCGATGGCCGTCCGGGCTTCGTGCTTACGATGGCGACTCGCGAGCAACACATCCGACGCGAGAAAGCGACTTCCAACATCTGCAGCAATCACGCGCTCAACGCGCTTGCGGCCGGCGTCTACCTCGCTTCGGTCGGCTCTGTCGGCCTGAAGGGTATCGGCGAGGCATGTATCGCCAAGGCCCACTTCCTGCGCGAGCGCTTGCTCGCCACCGGGCGGTTCACCGCGTCATGGGAGACACCGTTTGTCAACGAGTTCGCGCTGCGATTCGATGGCGATGTCGCAGCGATGCAGACAGCAATGCTCGAGCGAGGGTTCCTTGCGGGTCTCGATCTGTCGCGCTTCAACCTGGCCGACGAGGGACTCGTGCTGTTCGCCGTGACCGAGAAACGCACGCGCGCGCAGCTGGAGTGTTTCATCGAGGAGGTGGCGTCTCTGTGAGTGAGCGACCTGTGCGCGAGCCACTGACCGGCCGCCTCATCTTCGAGATCGGCGCTCCGGATGCTCGCTGCGTTGAGCCGCCGATCGTTGACGTCCCGGTGCCCGACTTCGCCACCGTCCTGGGCGGCCAGAAGCGGAAGGCGCCTCCCGCCCTGCCCCAGGTGGCAGAGATCGATCTCGCCAGGCACTACGCGCATCTGGCCCAGGCGAACTTCGGTGTCGACAACGGGTTCTATCCGCTCGGCAGCTGCACGATGAAGTACAACCCCAAGATCAACGAGTGGGCATGCCGGCTCCCCGGCTTCGCGGGTACACACCCGTACCAGCCGATAGATACCGTCCAGGGCACACTCGAGCTCATGTGGGGCCTCCAAGAAGCGCTTGCCGAAGTCGCCGGACTTCCAGCGGTTACCCTGCAGCCTGCCGCCGGTGCGCATGGTGAGCTGACGGGTCTCATGTGTATTCGCGCGTATCACGCCGCAAACGGCGACCCACGCAAGCGCGTGATCATCCCGGACTCCGCTCACGGCACGAACCCCGCGACGGTCACGATGTGCGGCTATGAGGTCACGACGGTGCCGAGCAACGAGCGCGGTGGTGTCGACCTCGAGGCGCTCATGGCCGCGCTGGACACCGACGTTGCGGCGCTCATGCTCACGAACCCCAATACCCTCGGCCTGTTCGACGAGAATATCCTCGCGATCACCGACGCGATCCATGCGGTCGGCGCGCTTGCGTACTGCGATGGCGCCAACATGAACGCGATCATGGGCAAAGCACGGCCGGGAGACATGGGCTTCGACGCTCTGCACATCAATCTCCACAAGACCTTCAGTACGCCGCACGGCGGCGGTGGACCCGGCGCGGGTCCGGTCGCGGTGCGGGACTTCCTGGCGCCGTTTCTGCCAGGTCCGCTGGTCGTCCGTCTTGAGGATGGGACGTTCGGTCTCGAGACGCCGGAGCACTCGATCGGGCGCATGCGCTCCTTCAACGGCAACGTCGGAGTTCTGGTTCGTGCATACGCATACGTGCGTGCGCTTGGCGGCGAGGGTCTGGAGGAGGCATCGGAGCAGGCGGTTCTCTCGGCGAACTACCTCAAGGAGAGATTGAAGGGCGCCTACAGCCTGCCGTATGATCGGACCTGCATGCACGAATTCGTGCTTTCGGGCAAGCGCCAGCGTAAGGAGTTCGGCGTGCGCACGCTCGACATCGCGAAGCGCCTGCTTGACTACGGCTATCATCCGCCGACCATCTACTTCCCGCTCATCGTTGAGGAAGCGATCATGATCGAGCCGACAGAGACGGAAGGCAAGGCGACACTCGACCGTTTCGCCGAGGTGATGCTTCGCATTGCCGAGGAGGCCGAACGTGATCCCGACCTGCTGCACGGTGCACCGTACGACACGCCTGTGCGCCGGCTGGACGAGGTCCGGGCTGTTAAGAACCTTGACGTTGCGTGGAGCCCGAAGGAGGCCTAGCCCGTAGGGCGCGGCAATGAAGTGGCGACTCATCATCGACGGTCCGGTGGACGGCATGCGTAACATGGCCGTCGACCGGGCCATTTTGTATGCGCACGAAAAGGGAGATGCGCCCCCCACGCTGCGCCTGTACCGGTGGCGTGTGCCGACGGTCACCCTCGGCAAGTTCCAGTCGGTCGAGGAGGTGGACGTCGAGCTGTGCGAGCGTCTCGGCATAGACGTTGTCCGACGCCCGACCGGTGGCCGCGGCGTGCTGCACGACGATGAGGTGACGTACTCGGTGGTCGCGGGAGTGCGCGAGGGACTTCCGCGCAGCGTCGCGGCGAGCTACCGCTTGCTGTGCGGCGCGCTTGTCGAGGCGTACCGAGCGCTCGGTGTTGACGCGGCCCTGACATCGCGCTCACGCGGCGAGCGGTCCGCAGGCGCGTGCTACCTGCATGCGACGAACGCCGACCTCTCGCTGGGAGTGGCGAAACTCTCCGGGAGTGCGCAGGTGTGGCATCGCGACTCCTGCCTACAGCACGGCTCGTTCGTTCGTACGCGTGATATCGCGCGTGAAGTGCGGGTCTTCCGCCTGGACGGGGGGGAGGAGGCGATCCTGAAGCGTCGGACGGCAACGTTTGAGGATGTACTTGCCCAGCCGCCCGATGCCTCGACCGTTCATGCGGCAATCGTCGAAGCGTTCGAGCGTGTGCTCAGAATCGACCTTGAGCCGGGTGCTCTTTCCTCGGCCGAGCACACCGCCGCTGACGATACCCGCTCACTGTTTCGTGTGGGGTACGATCATCCAGTCTGAAGTGGGGAAAGAGTCCAGATGATACGTTCGTCCGGCCAGTAAGGATGAGGCCGAGGTCGAGGCGTTTTAGAGGGTGCAGTCTGCTACAATGAAGTCGAGTTGAGATGGGCTTCTCGCGAGGGAGTTGGAGGGGACATGGGACCGGGAAAACACGCTTCCGACGACGCGTTGCTTGACCTTCGGGGGAAGACACCAGGGGAGTTGCGCGAGCTGCTCGATGAGCTCTATGCCGAGGAACAACGTGTGAGCTACCGTCGCCGTGTTCTGCATGGCAAGATCGACATCCTGCGCGCCGAACTCGTCCGTCGAATGAAAGCTCAACGGAAAGCGGGGGAAGACGTTGTGCCCCCTGGTGATATCGAGCGGCTCATAGATATCCTCTCCAACGATATGCGGGGAGTCTCGCGGTATGACGTGACGGTCGACGACCTCGATGACGACTGCGAAGAGTGAAGCGCTATAGTCCCTACCAGCAGGGATGGTGAGCATGGAGACCTGTCCGTCATGTGGAGCGCAACTACCTGAGGGTGCCGAGGCATGTCCGTCGTGCGGCCTATGCATCGAAGGCTCCACCGCGTCTTTCAGGCCAGTCGGAGTGGAGGAGGAGCGGACGGGGACGATCGTCGTCGAAACGTCCGATATCCCCGTGCTGGTCGTACACAAGGGTGCCGAGACGGGTGAGCGTTTCTATCTCGAACACGGTTCCTACACGGTCGGCCGAGATCCCGCCAGTGACATCTTCCTCAATGACGTGACTGTGTCGAGACACCACGCCAAGATCGATGTGATCGGCGGTGACGTGAACGTCTCGGATGCGGGTTCGCTCAATGGTACGTACGTGAACGATGTGCTTGTCGACTCGGCGCATCTGCAGAACGGTGACGCTCTTCAGATCGGCCGCTTTAAGATGATCTTTCTCGCGGGAGGCGGTGCCTGATGGCGGTGACACGCGAGTACATAACGATCGGAGAGGTCGTCGAGCACCTCCAAGAGAAGTACCCGGACCTCAGTATTTCGAAAGTTCGCTTCCTCGAGGAGGAAGGGCTCGTATCGCCCGATCGGACGGCAGGCGGCTATCGGAAGTTCAGTACGGCCGATGTGAAGCGTCTGGAGCTTGTGCTCAAGCTCCAGAAGGAAAACTTCATGCCGTTGGCGGTCATCCGCGAGAAGCTTGCCGAGTACGACAAGGGGAGAGTCCCCGCAGAGCTCGAGCAGGTGGTCGCGCGCGCCGAAGCGATGGTGCTACCGCTTGAGGACGCGCAGACCGTGCCGGTGAGCAAGGCGCCGGATCTTCTCGGCCTGCCTGAGGTGTTCATCCGTGAACTGGCGGAGTTCGGGTTGATCGAACTCGTCGACGGCAACCACGGCAAGGAGATTTCCGCTACCGACGTCGGTATCGCGCACGCGTGTTGGGACCTTCGCCGCTTTGGTGTTGAACCCCGTCACCTGCGTATCTACGAGACGTTTGCGGAACGCGAGGCGACGTTCTTCTCGCAGATCCTCATGCCCACCTTCCGCCACCGTACACCGGAGACGCGTCAGAAGCTCGTCGACACGCTCGGCGATCTCACTAGACTGACGGGGGAGCTCAAGAAACACATGCTTCACCGTGCAATCTCCCGTGTGTTCGAGGACGTCGTATAGGGAACCATGTCCGAGATGACCGAAGTGCATTCGACTGATCTCCCGGTCTCGACCCAAGTGGCGGCGACCGGCTTCATACACCCGAGCGAGCGAGTGGCGGCGCAGATTCTCGACTTCTACCGCATCAGGTGGGAGTACGAGCCTACGCGATTCCCCATCGAGTGGGACGGCAACGGCGGTGTGATCGCCTGGTTCGCGCCAGATTTCTACCTATCTGACCTGGACCTGTACATCGAGTTGACGACGATGAGCCAGAAGCTGGTCACGAAGAAAAACCGCAAGGTCAGGCGACTCAAAGAGCTCTATCCCGACGTGAACATCAAGATCTTCTACCAGAAGGACTTCCGCAGGTTGCTCTTCAAGTACGGAGTTCCTGTCGTGGAACGCCTTCACAGCGAGGGCGGCGGTCTCGCAGCGCGTGAAGAGGACAGGCCGTGAGGGGTCGCACCGCAGTGCTCGCGGATCCGCTTCTTGATCGCATGCTTGTGTCGTCCGATGAGATCGCTGACAAGGTCGAGGAGCTTGGGGCCGCTATCACACGAGACTACGATGGTCGCGATCTTGTCCTGCTGACCGTTTTGCGGGGAGGGCTCATTTTCCTCGCCGATCTGTGTCGGCAGATCGAGCTGCCGCTCACCATGGACTTCATGGCTGTCTCCTCGTATGCGGGTGGCGGTGCTGCGGTGCGTATCACCAAAGATCTTGACGACCCCATCGAGGGTCGTCACGTGCTGGTAGTGGAGGACATCATCGACACCGGCCTGACACTGCACTACCTCCTGGGCGTTTTACGACAGCGCCGGCCTGCATCCATCGAGGTCTGCACGTTGTTGGACAAAGATGCGAGACGCATTGCCGACCTATCGATCCAGTACCGGGGTTTTCGTATACCCGACCGTTTCGTGGTCGGGTATGGTCTTGACCTCGGTGGTCGTTTCAGGAACCTGTCTTTCGTGGCGACGCTCAAAGACGAGGTGATGGGCTGATGCTGGGGCGAGTAGCGCGTGCGGTGGCGATTCTGATCGCCATCATCCTCACTGGGACGGCAGGTTTCGCTGTCATCGAGGGGTGGTCTGCGCTCGATGCGCTCTACATGACCGTCATCACGATAGCGACGGTCGGCTTCCATGAAGTCGCCCCGCTCAGTGACGGTGGTCGAATCTTCACGATAGGGCTCATATTCGCCGGTGTCGGTGGGCTGGCGTACTCGTTCGGTGCCATCGTCGAGTTTATGGTTGAGGGACATCTCCGAGGCTTTCTGGAGGGACGCCGTATGAGCAAGCGAATCAGTGAACTGGAGAACCACTACATAGTCGTCGGTATCGGTCGCGTCGGATCGGTCGTGGCGCAGGCATTGGCCGATGAGGGTGTTGACTTCCTTGTCGTGGACACGTGTGAGGAGTGTGTCGTCGCCGCGGAAGAAGCTGGGTGGTTGCACATCCAGGGAGACGCCACCGACGAGGACGTCTTGTACGCTGCCGGTGTCATGAGGGCGAAAGGTCTTGTCACGGCGCTCGACACCGACGCCGACAACCTCTTCGTCTCGTTGACCGCGCGTACACTGAATCCAGCTCTCTACATCGTCGCGCGCTCGTCGCAGGTAACGTCGGAGGTGAAGATTCTGCGTTCCGGCGCCGATCGTGTTCTGACGCCGAACATGATAGGCGGTAGGCGCATGGCTGCCATGGTCCTGCACCCGGTCGTCTCGGACTACCTCGATGTCGTGACGCATGGCGACCAGGTTGACTACACCCTGGAGTCGATGCGCGTGGTACGGGACTCGAAGCTGTCCGGACGCTCGATCCGCGAGGCGAACGTGCGTGACCTGACCGGTGCGTACATTCTGGCTGTCGATGGGGCGCCCGACGGTTTGAACACCAACCCGTCTCCAGATACGATCCTCATGCCGGGAGATCAGCTCGTCGTTCTCGGTACGCGCGCGCAGCTCGACCAGCTTGCGGAGCTGCTCTAAGTACTGGCTCCGGGACACGGCTCGATGTAGTCTAGGCAAGGTTCCACCGATCTAAGGAGGCAGCGTTGAATCTCGAGCAGTACATCCGGGACATCCCCGACTTCCCTAAAGAAGGCATCATCTTCAAAGACATCACGCCGTTGCTCGCGAGCCCCGAAGGGTTCCGTCGTGCTATCGACGTCATTGCGGACGAGTTTGCTGATGCCGGCATAACCAAGGTGCTGGGCGCCGAGGCGCGCGGCTTCATCTTCGGCGGGGCGCTTGCCTACAAGCTCAGTGCGGGCTTTGTGCCCGCGCGCAAGCCCGGGAAACTGCCGTGGAAGACGACAAGCGCCGAGTATGCGCTTGAGTACGGCACCGACTCTCTTGAGATACACGAGGATGCCATGGGTCCTAGCGATAGAGTATTGATAGTCGATGACGTGCTTGCGACCGGAGGTACTGCAGCGGCCAAGAGTATGTTGGTCGAGACAGCCGGGGCGGAGACGATGGGCTTCGCATTCCTGATCGAGCTCGATTTCTTGAACGGCCGAGAGAAGCTCGGTGACAAGAAGATCATCTCGCTAATCCACGTCGTCTAGTCTCGTTCGGACATACTACAGCGCGGCTGTCGGGTGCGCCCGGCGGCCGTTTCTATTCGCCGGGAACGATGATCTCGGCGTGTACGGTTGCGACGCCCGAGAAGCCGAGGGTCGCGGCGGCGGCCTTGGAGAGGTCGAGGTCGCGGCCAGCCACGAAGGGCCCGCGATCGTTAACGATCACGATGATGCGCCTGTCGCCACGTGTGAGGGCGAGGACCGTGCCGAAGGGGAGTGTCCGCGACGCGCATGTGAAGTCGTCCTCGTTGAAGATCTGTCCGGATGCGGTGGGGCGGCCGTCGAACTCGTTGCCGTACCAGGAGCACACTGCCGAAAATGACTCGCCGGTAGTGCGATACATGCGGGGCATGTACGCCGAGCACAGGAACGTCCGATCGGGCAGCACGGTCGCCTCGGCACGCTCGATCGTGGTTCCATCCGGTATCGAGCTGTCCTTCCAGCGTTGCCGGGTCTCGGCGTTCTGCCTGCGCGCTACGCGCAGGACCTGCTGAGCTTCCTCGGTGAGCTGGGCGATGAGCGTCTCCTGTTCGGCAAGCATATGCTCAAGGGATTCCATCCGCTGCTGCTGCATGCGCCGCAACGCGAGGTCTTGTGCGCGGAGGTCGTCGAGCGCCGATGCCTGGTAGCGTGCGTTCGCGGCAGCCAGGTTCAAGTCGGAGACCACGCGGCTGTCCTCCTCGGCGACACGCGAGAGCAGCGAGGCACGGGCGAAGAGGTCGCCGATGGACTCTGCCGAGAAGAGCAGGCTGAACGGGTCGACGGTGCCGTGTTTGTAGACGACGACGATGCGCTCCTCGTAGCGGTCACGCGCCTCGCCGAGACGGGCTTCCGCCTGCTCGAGTTCTGTACGCTGGGTGCGGATACGTTCGGCTGTGACAGCGAGACGTTGCTCGAGGGCGGCACTTTCGGCCCGCAGCGCGCTGGCTTCGGACTCGAGCTCGAGAGCGCGTGCGGTCGCTTCGTCAAGCTGATCGTTGATGGCGGCGAGGGCAGTGCTGTTGCCGACGAAGGGGATGTCGACTGAGGGACTCTCAGGCGCGGCGATGGCGCCGCCAGGCATACATGCCGCCAGCAGTACGGCTGCTGCGAGGACGCTTGTGAGGTGGTTCCATGTGCGCATGATGCGGATCTCCACTCCGTACACAGAACGGCGCGCAGAAGATGCCGGGTCTCGGGCGACTCACCTACTCTACCAGAATCGCCGATACAAGCCACAGAGCAGGTGTCCGGCGGGCGTGAAGAATGCGCAGGTCGTGTGTGGTATGCTTATTGATGGAACCGCACCTCAGGCCTGGCAAACGGTCGGCCTCTCGACGCAGTATGAGACGTAGCTGGAGGTAGCGCGTGCGGCAGAGCGTGTTCAGAAGCGGTCTAGGAACGGCGACCGCACTCGTCATCACCCTCACACTCACGGTGGCAGCACCGGCATTCGGTACGCCCACGAATGCCGAGATCGAGGCCAAGAAAACACAAGCTGCGGCGGCACAGGTCGAGCGCGATCGCATGGCCGATGAGCTCGAGGTTCGCATCGAGGAGTACAACGCGATCGCCGAGGCGCTCGATCAGACGCGCGCTCAGATACGTGAGACGCAGGCCAAGCTGGAAGTCGCCAGCCGTGAACTCAGCGAATGCCAGGACCTTCTTGCCGAGCGGGCGGCGAACATCTATCGCGATGGCGGCACCGGTATGCTCGAGGTCTTGCTCGGCACGACTTCGTTCGATGATTTCATCACCCGGCTTGACCTGCTGAACCGCATCAGCCGCAGCGATGCGGGGATGGTCGCGAGCGTCAAGGAGGTAAAGGCGCAGGTAGAGGCGTTCGAGCGCGCGCTCGAGACGCGGGAGGCCGAACAGGTCGCGCTGCGCGGGGATGCCGAGATACGAGCCAAGGCGATCGAGGCCGACATCAGGAAGCAGGAGCAGTATCTCGTTTCACTTGATGCCGAGGTCAGAGAGCTCATTGCCGAGGAGGAGGAGCGCCAGCGCAAGCTTGCCGAAGCACGTGCGGCGGAACTCGCCCGGCAGAACAGGCTGAACAGCGGCACTTCGGGCGGTCGCGCTGCCGCTGACCCCGGCACGCTGGGCGCAGGGCATCCCGAGGCCGTTGGCATCGCGATGCAGTATCTTGGAGTGCCTTATGCCTGGGGCGGCAGTTCGCCCAGCGGCTTCGATTGCTCGGGGCTCTGCGTATACGTGTATGACAGGATTGGGATCTCCCTGCCGCGCACGAGCGCGAGCCAGTATAAGGCCGGCAAGCACATCGATGCCGACAGGCTCGATCTGCTCGTCCCCGGCGACCTGGTGTTCTTCGGGACCAACGGCGATCCTTCGCAGGTGCATCACGTCGGTATCTACGTGGGTAGTGGCAACTACATCCACGCGCCGCAAACGGGGGATGTCGTCAAGGTGTCTTCACTGACAGAGCGCATCGCCAGCAAGGGCGACTACGTGGGCGCATCGCGCTTCTAGAGGTACCCCTTCGACCGAAGTCCTCGAGAACCTTGTACGCTACGAGGACGTTCATGCACAAGGTGAGGGCTCGATGGATGACCTTGAGGTTCGAATCGAGGTCGCGGAGGAGATATTCTCCGATGTGATGGCCAACATGGTGGCGTTAACTAAGCGCGTTGCCGAGAAGCTCTACTCGGTCATCGGCCTCCACGCGAAGGTAACCCTGGTAGAACCTGGTACCATCGAGCGTACGGCGGGCAAAGCGCGCCGGGTGATGGACAAGCGGCGGTCTGACTGACGCGGGCCGTCTGGGGAGAAGATGCCATGTCCTCGGAACTGCTCATCTACACCGCGATAGGGGCGGGGAGCGTTGCGGTTATCGCGACTATCATTCTGTTTGCGCGCCTTGCATGGCGTCGGCAGGTCCGTCGCTACATCGTGACACTTGTTGGTGGACGAGAGGCCGTCAAAACGGCGTTCCGTACGGTGGGGAAGGTCTCAGAGCGGCTATCCGTCGCGAACGACAGCGAACTCATCGCATTCGCATTGGATCCGTCTGCCGAGGAACGCCGAACGCTTGGTGACATTGCGGAGCGGATGGCGATCTCAGCCGAGGACCTGCAGACGGTAGCGCTCCCAAAACGGTTGCGGCCTGCGGCGAACACGCTGGCGGACGCTGCATCGCTTCTCGGCGCCCAGGTCGTACGCGCGAGTAGCGGTGAGGGAGTCGAGGTCCTCGACGCGCTCGGAGAGTTCGACCTCGTGGCCGTGGTATCGTTGCTCGAAGCGGCGGATGCGATGATCGGCGCTCTACGGGAGCGTTACGGAGCGGTCGACGACGCCGTGTACGGCGGTGGGCTCTACATCTGATGGTGGGGCGCAAAGAGGAGGGCGTGGCGATGGACGAAGACGACCGCGGAAAGTTCGATACCGCGTATGGTCTCAGAATCGTGCGCTTTGTCGTGCCGTGGGTGGCGCTGGTCGTCGTGTTGTTCGTGATCTCCGGGATCATGGGGGAATACCGTGATACTCGTACGGACGTCGTCGGGACAACGTCGCAGGCATCGGAGGAGACGAGCGCGGGCGTAGAGGCAACCACTTCGGCCGAACCGACTGAAGTCCCCGAGGCGGAGCCCACCGGTGAGGAGACGGCGGCGGGACACGTCGTCGTGCTCATCGAGGGGCTCAACATGCGTATGGGGCCCACGACCACCTCTGATGTGATAAAACGCCTCGCGCTGGACACGGAGCTCACGCTCTTGGAGGAATCGATCGGTTGGTACAAGGTGCGTGACGCTGCAGGCGATGAAGGCTGGGTCGCTGCGGGCGGGAAGTACACAAGACTGGAGTAGACAGGGGAGCAGGGGATGGCCCGCATTATCGGCAATGCAGACGACTTCTATCGGCTTCGCGTGATTCGCGTCGACGAAAGTGATGAGCTCGACCTCGACTGGCGGGACGACATCTTGTACCGTCGCTCGCCTCAACAGTGCGTGGGCGAGTGCGAACTCTACCGGGTAGAGGCCGTTCTGGTCGATGCCGAGGAGGACGTCACACCACTCGGCACGTTCGGTAGTAGAGACGAGGCGTACGCGTTCGTGCAGTCCGCAGAAGACGGCCTTCTTGTGATGACGAAGTCGGCGTTCGAGGACACGTACTTCACACGCGACTGATGACCGGGCCCTCTCCTTTGTGGTCGCCACAGGGACGTTGCCTGCGCTGCCATGCGTTCCCTCATCGGGGGGTTGGGGTGGAATCTCGGTAGATAACATAAGATGTATTATCAGGCGTAGCACGTACGAAGAGAATGAACGCCCCTACCGGGTTGGATCACGCTGAGACACGTTTCGGCGTAGACACCTCTTTCTCCGATGAAACGAAGCAGCCCCGGACCGCGATGTGTTCGCAGCCCGGGGCCGTCGTTGATCCGCGGTTCACACCGCGGGAATCACCGTGCACTATGCTTCGGTAGCCTTTTCGGCCAGAACTTAGCGATCCTCCGCCCACATGGATCCGAGGTAATGGGCTGGTGCATGGAATCCCGATTCGATCACGGCGAGAACCGCTTGCGCGATCGGTGGGCGCAGGTCGAGTCCTTCCAACGCCGATAGCTCGACGAGTTCGATGCCTTCGATCGTGCGGTCCGTGGGGTGCTCAAGTAGCGCACCCCCGGTCGCTTCGGCATGGAAGGTGATGTTCACGAGGTGTCGTCCGCCTGTTGGGGCGATCGTATCGTTGATCAGGATGGGCGCTCCTACGCTGCACTCGAGGCCGGTTTCCTCGCGTACCTCTCGGCGTAGAGCCTGCTCGAGGGTTTCGCCGCGGTTCACACCGCCTCCGGGAAGAAGATAGTAGGGCTCGCCACCTTTGCGTTGCCGCACGAGGAGGAGCTTGCCGCCGATGAGAATGACTGCCGCCACGCGCACGCGCGGCCCGTCAGACGTCGGTGCTACCAAAGCCCCCCTCCCCTCGTACCGTCTTTTCGAGCTCGGACACCTCTGTCAACTCCACGCGTGCGACCGGCTGGATCACGAGCTGGGCGATCTTGTCGCCACGAGCGATCGTAATGGGCGTCTCAGGATCCAGGTTGATTGCGATGACTTTGATTTCGCCACGGTAGTGACTGTCAATAAGCCCCGGCGTGTTCACGAGGCTGAGACCCTGCTTGATGGCGAGACCGCTGCGGGGTTGGACGAAACCGGCATGACCCTCAGGGATGGCCACCGCGATACCTGTGGGGATAAGCGCCCGGCGGAAAGGCTCCAGTGTGACGTTCTCGGCGGCGAACAGGTCGAGCCCAGCGTCGCCCTCGTGGGCATAGCGCGGGAGCGGGAGATCGGGATCGAGGCGTTTGATCTGTAGTCGCATGCGGCTCTTCCTAGACTCCTCGGACAATGGTCGGCAGGTGTCGGTTGCATTGCGCCGCAGTATCGTGCAGTGCGTCGGGTCGGAACGGCAGGACCGCGCTGGCGCGCGGGTCAAGTGTCGTATCAGGCACGAACTGTTGAATCGCGTAGAGATCGCCACCGCGGAGCATCGATGCGATTGTGAGGAAGTCGTCTATCGCGAGGGCGCCCGGATACGCTGTCGTGCGGAACTCATGAGAGACGCCCGAGCGACGCAACAGGGTGATAGCGCGTTCGACTCGCATTGCGGTACCCGGCCGGTCGACTAGCGCGTCGTAGCGGTCGAGCGTCGTCTTGATGTCGAGTGCGACGTGAGAGACGAGGCCCAGCGTGAGCAGGGTCTCGAGAGTGTCGGGGTTCGTGCCGTTGGTGTCGAGCTTCACCTGGTAGCCGAGTTCGGCAAACGCCTCGAGCAGCGCGGCGAGTGACGGGTCGTCGGTGGGCTCTCCCCCGGTCACCACGACGCCGTCGAGCCAGTCTCGCTTCGACTGCAGGTAGGACTCCAGGTCAGACCACTCAGTGCAGGCGGCGTTCGACGACAGAAGCCCGGGGTTATGGCAGAACGGGCAACGCAGCGAGCAGCCTGCGAGGAACACCGTGGCGCTCAGGCGTCCCGGCCAGTCGAGCATGCCCGCGGGCATCCATCCCGCGATGCGGTCGGTCGGGGCCTGTGTCCTCAGTGTGAGTTCGGGGAGTGTCATCGTGTCAGTTCGCGAGAATCGTGTGAAGTGCGGCCAGGTCGGGCGCTTCGCCACGCCACGCCGCGATTTCATGTCCGGACGAGTCAATCACCAGTACAGACGGCGTTGCCAGGATGCCATGGAACGCCGCCTCGGCAAATCCGTCAATCGAGTCCACGTTGTACACAGAGACGTTCTGTAGGCCCTCTACGGCTCGCTTTGCCGCCGGACAGCGAGGACAGTCTTCCTTGATGAACAACTTCACTTCCATTGTCGCTCCCTCGCGCGTGCGGTCAGTCTCAAGAGGCCCGCTGCTCGTGCAGTGCTGGTGAGCCAAGGTCGGTGCGTACACGGTCGTAGAGTTCGCCGATCTTGCTGCGGTTCCACGTCTGAACCTTACTGAAATAGCCAACGATGCGAGTAACGCCGTAGACATCCATAGAGCCGCACAGTGGGCACTGGGCCTTGAGTCCTCTGCTCGTGCGGCGGCAAGACTCGCATACTGTGAACTCGGGGCTGAAGGCGATCTGAGAACACTGTGTGTTGCGGAAGGTCTTGACGACGAATGATTCGATCGCCTTGGGGTCCGGCTCGCTTTCGCCCAGCCACACGTGCACGATCGCACCTGCCTCGATGAGCGGATGGAAACGCGCCTGGTCCTGTACGCGCGTGATGTAGTCGATCGGCGCATCGGCTGCAAGATGTACCGAGTTGGTGTAGTAGTAGTTGCCGCTCGTGACGTCGCCCTTGACCACCTGCGCAGTCATCTGCGGCCAGTACTTCATGTCGAGCTTGGCAAGGCGGTAGCCGGCAGACTCGGCTGGGCTCTCCTCCAGAACCATATGGATGCCGTAGCGTTCCGAGAGTTCGCGGCACTTAAGGCTCATCGCAGATATCACCCTCAAGCCGAACCTGAGGGCATCCTCACCCTCGTGCAGCTGGCGACCTGTATGAATTTGGACGAGTTCGTTCAGACCGATGAGTCCTGCGAGGTAGGTCAGGCAATCCATCATCAAGTAGGGGCGACCGTCGAGATCGAGGGTGAGCAAGCCGAGCGGGCCGTCAGCACCCAGATTCATGAGTTCGGTTATGAACTCGCGCTTCTGGACGTGGGCCTTAGCGACCAGCTCTAATGCCTTGTTGAGTTCCATAAAGAGTGTCTGGTCGTTCCCTTGGGCTTTGTAGGCGATGCGCGGTAGGTTGATCGTCACGTTCTGGAGCGCCGAAAAGCGCATGCGTTCGGGTGTCTTGGTCTCGCCAAGCTGTTCCTCGCTCAACTTCAACTTGAGCCTACAGCACTGAGAAACAGTTACCTCGTCACCGCGATCGAAGACGAAGTACGTGATGCCTTGTTTTGAGGCGACGCTGCAGGCGAGGTTGAGGAACTCCTCGTGACCCGGGGTGCGGAAGAAGTCCTCGCTGATATGAAGTAGCGGTTTCGGGAAGACGAAAGTCTTGCCATGAGCGTCGCCGCGCATGTAGACGTTGAACATTGCGCGGAGGAACGCCTGGGCCTCCCCCTCATAGTCTTTGTAGGTCTTGCCGGTGTACTCCCCGCCGGGGCCGATAGCTGGTGTGTCTGCGAAGTGGCGTGGGACGTTGTAGTAGAGGTTGAAATCGGTGAACACGACCTGGCTCCCGCGGGCGCCGGCAAGCTGGTTGAACTCGAAGATGAGCATCTGCGCGAGCTGGTCGATTTCCGCCTCGGTCTTGCCGACGAGGTACGGCGCGAAGAAGATGTTCACCGCTTCCCAACCGACTGCGCCTGCGTAGTGCGCCTGCAACGCAGCCGCCATCTTGACCATGTGCCCGACAAGTACCTCGGGGTGTTTGGCGGGTTTGGAGACCGACGTGATATTGGGGAGATTGAGGCCGTACTTCTTGATGTACTCGAGGGAGTGCCCGCCGCAGTACGGTCTGATGATGAAGCCGAGGTCGTGTAGGTGGAGATCGCCAACGTAGTGGGCCTCGGCCACGTCTTCGCTGAACACGCGCCGTAGCGCGAACTCCTTGAGGATCGTCTCTGCGATAGTCAGATTGATGGACTCCGGGTTGTGCGTAGTGTTGCTATTTTCTTTGTTGGCGTTGGTGATGATCTGCTCGACGTCCCACATCGGCAGGCCCAGCTGGCTGTGGCGCTTGTGCATGAGCGTCAGGCCACGCTCCAGGAACTCAAGGTCGACGAGTTCGCGAATGATGGCCGTGGTGACCGTCATGAGGTTGGTGCGCTCGACACGGTCCTCGACGGCCTCAGCGATCTCTTCTGCCAACGCGGGTGTGGCGCCCGCCTCCTTGATAAGAGATTCGACGATCTTGGAGCGGTTCCAGGTATCGATCTCCTGGCGTGAGTTCGTGGAGACGAGTAGTGCGATGTCGGTGGTGTCGGTGGAACCAGGAGTCTGTGAAGGCTTGATCACACTGACGACACGCTCGAGGACCATTCCGTCACACCCACCGTTCGACTTCGTCGCCACCGTGTGTATCTGCGCGGCTGAGGTGTCGCGCTTTGAGTCCGGGAGAATTCCCCCCATGACCTGTTCTGAGAATCACCCGAGCTTCTTCAGCTCCGAGGTGAATTCGTCCAAATCGGTGAACTCCTTGTAGACCGAGGCGAATCGGATGTACGCCACTTTGTCGAGCTCGAGCAGACGACGAAGCACAAGATCGCCCAGCTGCTTGGCCAAGATCTCGTAGTGAAACGTGTTGTGGAGCTCGGTCTCAATGTCGTCGATAAGCTCTTCGAGTTCAGAGGTGTCCACCGGTCGTTTGGCGGTGGCTACCACCAGTCCCCGCAGAAGCTTCCCTCTATCGAACGGCTCGCGCCGGGTGTCCTTCTTGATGACCATGAGCGGCATTTCCTCGCGCCGTTCATAGGTGGTGAATCTCTGCGTGCACTCGAGACATTCGCGTCTACGGCGGATGGCGTCCTGAGACTCAGAGACGCGCGAATCAACGACCTTCGTCTCATCATGACCACAGAACGGACACCGCATCGCGATACCCCCACATCTAGGCTCCAATGCAGCCTAGCACACAATATCTGGGGTACACAACGGGCTTTTGGCGCTATCTACGTGCCATCGCGGTGCCGAATGCCGGGTCGGCCGGAACGACAAGCAGCTGGCCTGCGACAATGTAGCTGCCGGTCATGTCGTTGAGCTCATAGATCGCACCGATTGTCTCGCCTGTTGTCATGCCGACGATCGGATGCGCTCGTGCAATCTCCCACAAAGTCTCGTCTTCGCTCACTTTGATAGTGACGGTCTCGTCCGGCACGACGCGATCTCGTACCAGCGATGGACCGACCGCAGCAGCGATAATCGTGATGACGAACAGGACAAGAAGGAAGATCTCTAGTGCTGTGAAACGCATCGGTGCGTGTCCCCTGGCGGGGCGAACACGCGGTGCGGCGCTTCTGATCGTGAGCGTACTGCGCATGTGAATCGGGCCTCCCCCGAACGGTCTCTCGGCTGACGGCCAAGCCTAGCGAGCCAGTCTGACATTCACAGCGAACGTATGTTCTGTAGGTATCATAGAACGAACACACGTTCGTATGCAAGCGTCTATACGAACATCTGTTTGCGTGGCGGTGCCAGGTGACGTAGACTGAGGGCACGAACACGCCGTCGGTTCAGGGGGTCCCCGTGATGGAATACAAGCGAGAGCTGACACGGCGCCAGCAGGAGATACTCGACTACATCCGTTCCGAGATACACCGGCGCGGCTTCCCGCCGTCGGTGCGCGAGATCGGAGAAGCTGTCGGACTGTCCTCCTCCTCTACCGTGCATTCACACCTTGCGGCCCTCGAGAAGAAGGGCTTCCTACGCCGCGACCCAAGTAAGCCGCGTGCTCTGGAAGTGCTCGACTACCGGGACAACGAACGCGGGATCGACTACGGCGCGGTGCGGGTTGTTCCCGTTGTCGGTCAAGTCGCGGCAGGCTCGCCGATTCTGGCTGCCGAGAACATCGAGACGACGATGTCGCTTCCAGCTGAGATAGTCGGCGATGAGACGTTCATTCTGCGAATCAAAGGTGAGAGCATGATTGGCGCCGGCATCCTCGATGGGGACTTCGCCGTTGTTCGTCCTCAGTCCTCGGCCACCAATGGAGATATTGTTGTGGCGATGATCGATGACGAGGCCACAGTCAAGCGCTTCTTCAAGGAAGCAGACCGCGTTCGCCTACAGCCCGAGAACGCCGCGATGGAGCCGATCTACTCCAGGGATGTGGCCATTCTCGGCAAGGTCGTCGCTCTCTTCCGACGGCTCTAGCCCGTCTCCCCGTCTCTCAAAAACGGCCTGAACACCTCGGCACGAGTCGCAGGAACGCGCACGACCAGGTGTGTCCCGTCCTCGACGTGCTCCTCCGAGATGATGTGGGCCTCCTCATGAGCGAGTCGCACGAGGTCCCCACGTGTGTACGGAACGAGGATGTCGAGCGTCCGATCACTCTGCGCGGCCGCTGACGCGATCCTGCCGACAAGCTCATCAAGCCCGGTGCCGCGCGCGCCTGAGACGAACACCGCGTCCGGGGAACGCCTGCGCAGTTGTGTGAGTTCATTCGCGTCGACCAGGTCTGTCTTGTTGTAGACAAAGAGTTGCGGCGTGGCGGCCACTCCTAGCTCGCCAAGGACCTCGGAGACCGCAGCGATCTGCGCACTCGCCATCGGGTGTGAGGTGTCGATGACGTGTAGCAGAAGGTCGGCCTCTCGTACTTCATCGAGAGTCGACTTGAACGCCTCCACGAGCGAGTGCGGCAGCTTGTTGATGAAGCCGACCGTATCGGTGAGCGTCACGATCCGTCCCTCGTGGAGTTCCAGGCGCCTTGTCGTCGCGTCGAGCGTGGCAAAGAGCTTGTCCTGCACGAGCACGTCGGCGCCTGTCATCGCGTTGAGTAGTGTGGACTTCCCCGCGTTCGTATAGCCGACCAACGCGACCCGGAATATTCCCGAGCGGTGGCGCGCACTGCGTTGGGTGTCCCGCGCAGCAGCCACGGCTTTCAGCTCGCGCCGGACTTCCTGGATGTGATGACGCGCAAGACGACGGTCGGTCTCGAGCTGTGTCTCACCAGGTCCTCGCGTTCCGATGCCGAGTGCGCCGCCCGATACTGCCGCCGCCTGTCCGAAGTGACGCCACAGGCCTCGCAGGCGCGGAAGCAGGTACTCCATCTGTGCGAGTTCTACCTGCAGTCGTCCTTCGCGGCTCTTGGCGTGCAGCGCGAAGATGTCGAGAATGAGCGCCGTTCTGTCGAGGACTTTGACCCCCATGATCAGACCCTCGACGTTGGCCTGCTGCGACGGTGAGAGGTCGTCGTCGAAGACGATGAGCGTGGTGTTGGTCTGCTCGGCCAGCTGCGCGATTTCTTCGGCCTTACCCTTGCCGATGAACGTGCGTGGGTGCGGGCGATCGAGCCGCTGCGTGACGGAACCGACGATCTTGGCACCGGCGGTGTCGACCAGCCTGGCGAGTTCAGCCATATTTTCTTCGATAGGCCAGCCCTGTTGTCCACGGTCCACGCCGACGAGGATCGCTCGGTCGCTGACCTCGTGGACGACCTCGTACGGTGTCGCTTTGGCCTCTGTCATACGCGTGGGCGCCGACCTCTCTTCAGAGCGTGTTCTTGATGCGCTCGATGGCCTCTTCCAGGCGGGCGTCGGGCGTCGAGAGCGAGATGCGTACGTAGCCTTCACCGGAGGGGCCGTAGGCGTTGCCAGGCGCGACGATCACGTTGGCCTCCTCGAGCACCTTGGTGGCGAACTCAGCGGACGTGTACCCCTCGGGCACCTTCGCCCACACGTAGATGGTTCCCTTCGGTGTTGCGACCTCGATGCCGATCTTGGCAAGTGCCTCGATGACGAAGTCCCTACGCCGCTGGTACATCGAATTGAGCTCCTCGACGGAGTCCTGCGGGCCGAGAAGCGCCTCGATGGCCGCGTCTTGGACTGCGGTGAACACGCCGGAGTCGATGTTGCTCTTGACGGTGCCAAGCGCCTTGATCGCCGCGGCATTGCCCACGGCGAACGCGACACGCCAGCCGGTCATGTTGTAGGCCTTGGAGCAGCTGAAGAACTCGATCGCAACGTCCTTCGCGCCGGGGCGCTCCAGAAAGCTCGGCGGCTTGTACCCGTCGAAGCCGATCTCGGAGTAGGCGTTGTCGTGGATGATGAGCAGGTCGTGCTCCTTGGCGAACGCGATGGCCTTGTCGAAGTACTCGGGCGGCGCGATGGCCGAGGTGGGGTTGTTGGGATAGCTGAGGAACATCATCTTCGCTTTGGCGAGTACGTCGGCCGGCGTGGACTCGAAATCCGCGAGGAAACCGTTTTTCTCGGTCATAGGCATGAAGTGCGTCTTGCCACCGGAGAGGATGCCACCCGTGTGATAGACGGGGTAGCCGGCGCCAGGCACGAGGGTATAGTCGCCGGGATCGACGAATGCCAGGAAGACGTGCGCGATGCCTTCCTTGCTGCCGATGAGCGCGAGTGTCTCGGTGTCGGGGTCGACATCGACGCCGAAGCGGGTCTTCATCCACCGTGATGCTGCATCACGGTAGCGCTTGGCGCCGGAGTAGCTCGGGTACTTGTGGTTCTTCGGTTCGCGGATGGCTTTTGCCATCGCATCCACGATGTGGTCAGGAGTCGGGGTGTCGGGATCTCCGATGCCGAGCGAGATGACGTCGATACCCTGGGCCTGCTTCGCCTCCTTCTTCCGGTCGATCTCGGCAAACAGGTACGGCGGAAGTTCGGCGATGCGCTGGGCGGTCCTCACGGTGTATCCATCCCTTTCACGATCCAATCGGAGACAAGCGTAGACGCCGGTTTCGGCCAGGCGTTCGGAACATGGTAGCAGAAGCGATTCCTCTGTGTGTCACACGCAGGGATCGTCGTCCTCCTCGGGGATGGCGATGATGCCCGAGAAGACCTCGGCCGCAGATCCAGTCATGTAGACGTGATCATCCTCGTCCCAACGGACGAAGAGCTCTCCGCCGGGGAGCTCGACGGTCGCATGGCGGCCAGTGAAACAGGACAGGGTACCCGCGACCAGCGTGGCGCACGCGCCGGTCCCGCATGCCAGCGTCTCCCCTACTCCGCGTTCCCACACGCGTGCTCGAATCGTTTCATCGTCGACGAGCTGTGCGAATTCAACGTTCACACCACTGGGGAACGTGTCGCTGCGCTCGATGTAGGGTCCCACGGTCTCGACTGGTGCCTCGTCGACATCGTCCACCCAGATGACTGCGTGCGGGTTGCCCATGGACACGCCGGTGATGCCGAACGTGCCATAGGGTGTCTCCATCGGGCACTGGTAGACCTGCGTGCCCGGAAACGTCGACGGCAGCTTGGATGGGTCGAACTCGGGGATACCCATGTCGACCGTAGCGGTATCGAGTGAGCCGTTGCAGTCGCGCGTGAAGGTGACGGGTCTGAGCCCGCAGAGCGTCTCGATAACAAGCGACTCGCGGTTACTCGCGATCAAGCCATGGTCGACCAGGTACTTGGCGAAGCAGCGCGCTCCATTGCCGCACATCTCGGCACGTGAACCGTCGGCGTTGAAGTAGTGCATGTAGTAGTCGGCCGAGGGTACGGTCGCGCGACGGATGAGGATGACGCCATCAGCACCTACGCCGAAATGTCGGTCACAGAGCCACGCAACGGCCTCAGGGGCGAGGTCCCATTCGGCGTCGAGGTCTTCGATGAAGACGAAGTCGTTGCCAAGACCGTTCATTTTCGTGAACGTGAATTCCACGGGAATTCCTCTCACTCGTCTGCCGCATCGGACTCGACCGGTTCGGATGATTCTATCAACTGAAGCGCCTGTGTGGCCGCTTCTTGCGATGACAGGTCGGTTACGTTGAGCCACTTGATCCGCGGATCCGCGCGGAACCATGTCAGCTGTCGCTTCGCGTATCGCCGCGTGGCCTGCTTGATGGCCAAGATCGCCTCGGCCAGTCCTGTGCCCTCCTTGATGACCGATACGAGCTCTTTGTACCCGATAGCCTGCGTCGCAGTAAGCGCGTCTTCATGCCCCTCGGCCAAAAGGCGTTGTACCTCGCCGAGAAGACCGCGCTCAATCATCGCATCGACGCGGTCGTTCACGCGTGCGTACAGAGTATCGCGCTCCATGGTCAGTCCGACGAACACGGCTGGGTAGATAGCGCTGCGCCGGCTCAAGCCCGCCGCTTGATCCGCGTACGAGACGCCTTCATCGGCCATCTCAAGGGCACGGACGACGCGGCGCACGTTGTTCGGGTGGATGAGTGCCGCCGAGTCAGGGTCGCGATCTGCAAGCAACCCGTGTAGCGCCTCCGGACCCATATCGTCCGCGAGTTTCTCGTACCGCTGACGCGCAGGCGCCTCGCTTTCTCCAGACGGGAAGCGCATGTCATCGAGTGCGGCACGCACATACAGACCGGTGCCCCCGACGAGTACCGGCGTACGCGAGCGAGCGATGATGTTGTCGATGGCAGTGCGTGCGTCTAGCTGGAAGAGCGCGGCTGAGTATGGCGTGCCCGGATAAACGAGATCGAGGCAGTGATAGGGTACCGTGCGCTCTGTTGCGGGGGCTTTGGCAGTGCCGATATCCATCCCGCGGTATACCTGCATCGAGTCAGCGCTGACGATTTCGCCATGGAGTGAGCGTGCGACCACCTCGCCGACGGCAGTCTTCCCGACGGCGGTGGGTCCTACGATAGCGATCACGGTGCGGGCTACTGTCATGGGCTTAATGGTAGCGGTCGACGCGGAAGCGCTCGAGCCGTACGCGTTCACGTGGGTTGATGCCGGCTTTTCGCATCGCGATCGTGATCTGTTGATCGACCGTGTCTACGCCTTCAAGGTCGGGCAGCAGGAGCCCCCGTCGCCAGTCCGCGCTGACGATAACGCCGAAGCATTTAGGGTCGAGGTCGCTCATCGACGCAGGCTCGGGTTCGTGTAGCACATCGACAGATACTTCCACGGCGCCGAGTTCTTCGGCAGTGAGCGGCGGAAAGCGCGGGTCAGCGGTCGCCGCTTGGATGGCGTTATGGATGATCTCGTCGGCCAACGTCTCGTGAGTCGGCCCGATGGTCCCGATGCAGCCACGAAGGTCCGGGCCCCGGTGCAAGCTGACGAACGCACCGGCCCGACCGGCGAGAATGCCTCTGGGATGTTCCTCGGCGATCACCCGACGTTCACGAACATAAGCATCGATCGCTCGCCTTGCGAGCGCGACCGGCTCAGACTCATCTTCATTCCGATGGCCCCCTTTGCGGCCTGCGCCCTCGGTCATCACTCGATCAAGCAGCAACGCGGGCCCTGCAATCGCGGTGATGTAGCCGACGCCCCAAGGGCCCTCATATGCAAGGAGGTGTGTCTTCGCGTGAGTGCCTTCGAGGAAACCCCCGAGTGTGACAAAGGAGCGCAGGCCGCACTCCCCCGCTGCTTCCACCAGATCGGGGTCGAGATGCTCCAGCGCGAGATAGTCTCCCCTCTGGATGTGTTCGACAAGCAGCCGGTCGAACTCGGCGCCACGTGGGTTGTAGCCGGCTGGTGCGCCGGGCAGCAGGCGGTGGCTGCAGTCTCCGCTCGCTATGAACGCAACGCGTCTGCCGATGCGCTCGGCCGCCCGTCTTACTGCTTTGCCGAACTCATGGTGCGTGGCGTAGGAGAGCCATGACAACGATAGTTCGACGACAGGCCATCTGCCGGACCGGTCGATGAAACTCAGGGGCACTACTGCTGCGTGGTCGAGTGCGCCAGGTGAGAGCTTCAAGTGCGTGCTGCGCAAGACGACGGCAACCCCGGCGTCACGGGCCTCATCTGCTATCGCCGCAGTGAGCGCGGGGTCGCCGGAGACCGACAGGTGCGGCCGCACAGCGCCGAACTGACCCAGGTCTCCCTCGAGGCGTTCTGAGTCATCAACCAGAAAGCCGTCGGCGACGAGCGGAGCATGCGGTGACATCAAGACGAGAGTGTCAGGGTTAAACGCCTCGACGAGACGCCGGGCGACGTCCATGGCCCGAGTGGACTCCTCAACCAGTTCGACGTCGCGTCCGCCTACCTCGGGCACCATGATCGGCGGGTGTGGCGCGATGATGCCGATGACGTCTGTTGCCATCGAAACCACCTCCCCTAGCGGTATCCCCGCGAGCTGTTCTCGTGAAACGCGTGCCGAGGCGGAGGTTCGTTCACCGGTCACTGACAGGATACCCCAGCAAGAACCACGTCTGTGCCTGTTCGATATACACGTCGATGAATGTTCCCGGTTTCCGAGTCGCCGTTCCGCCGGAGTCGGCAGGAACATGGACCACCTTATTGGTGTCGGTGCGGCCGGTAAGCATGTTCTCGTCGCGCTTCGAGCAGCCCTCGAGCAGTATGCGCTGCGTCGTCCCCACGATCCGCTCGTTGGCTGCTGCTGCCGATGATTGCACGACCTCGACGAGTTGGTCGAAGCGCTCCCGGGTGACGGTTTTGGACACGCGACCGGGTAGCGATGCGGCGGGCGTGCCCTCTCTGGCCGAGTAGATGAACGTGAACGCCTGGTCGAAGCCGACCTGTTTGAACAAGTCGAGCGTGTCCGCGAAGTCCTCGTCGCTCTCACCCGGGAAACCCACGATGACGTCGGTGGAGACCGCAAGACCGGGAATCGCGAACCTCAACTTCGATATGAGGTCGAGGTAATGTTCTCGGGTGTAGACGCGATTCATTGCGGTAAGCGTCCGGTTCGAGCCCGACTGTACTGGCAGATGCATGTAGTTGCAGACCTGCGGTATTTCGGCCATGGCGCGAATCGTCTCGTCGGACAGGTCTTTTGGGTGGCTCGTGGCGAAGCGTATTCGCTCGATGCCGGTCGAGGCGACCGCGCGCAGCATCTCGGCGAAACGCGGCTGTCCGTACAGGTCACGTCCGTAGCTGTTGACGTTCTGACCGAGTAGCGTGATCTCCACCACGCCGTCGGCGACGAGGTTCTCAGCTTCGGCGATCACAGCCGCTAAAGGCCGACTGCGCTCGTGTCCGCGTACGTAGGGCACGATGCAGTAGCTGCAGTAGTTGTCGCATCCGACGGTGATCGACACCCAAGCATGCCAGGGGTGTTCGCGCCTGGACGGGAGGTCGCTCGCGAACGTCTCACCCCTGTCGAGCACCTGCACGCTTGGTCTGCCCTGGCGGGCGGCTTCCAGGAGCGCAGGCAGTGATTCGATGTTGTGCGTGCCGAAGACGACGTCGACGTGCGGCAATTGCTCGCGCAAGCGCATACCGTCGCGTTGGCCTACACATCCGCCGACCGCGATAAGAACGTCCGGCCTGCCGCCGGTCTTGAGCGCCTTGAGCGACGCCACTTGCCCGTAGAGCCTCTCGTCGGCGCTCTCGCGAACGCAGCACGTGTTGAACACAACGACGTCGGCTTTCTCTGGTGATTCAGCGGGCAGCATGCCGTCCGCTTCCAGAAGGCCTACGATGCGTTCGGAGTCGTGTTTGTTCATCTGGCACCCGAAGGTGCGCACGAAGTAGCGGTCCATGGCGCGCTAGTGTAGCACGGAGCGTGCCGCTTCGCCTGCGGCCGTCACGAGACGCTCGAAGATCTCGTCGGGAACATTGCCGGCACCAAGCGGGTGGCCCGCCATGTCGGGTCCGTGGTAGTCGGAACCTCCTGTGACCAGTAGGCCGTGTTCAGCTGCAAGCGCAGTATAGTGCGCACGCTGTCCCGGCGTGTGATCGGCATGGAGCGCCTCAAGTCCATCAACGCCGTACGTGACCATCCCCTCGATGTACTCGTCGATGCCACTGATGCCAGGGTGGGCGACCACGGCGAGACCACCTGCCTGATGGATGGCCGAGATGACCGCGGCTATGCCTACCGGTGGTTTTGGTACGAAGTACGGCGCACTGCGGCCGACGAAGTGCGAGAACGCGCTCTCAAGGTCTTGGGTGTGGCCGGACCTGACGAGGGCAGCTGCGATATGTGCTCTGCCGATGGCGCCACCGTCGACCGCAGCGATGATGTCGTCGAAATCGATGGTGAAGCCGTCGGCGGCCAGGAGTGCGACCATGTCGCGCGCGCGCTCCAGACGGGCCATGCGCAATGACTCCAGGGCGCGCAGCAGAGCTCGGTCCTTGTGATCGATGAAGTAGCCAAGCATGTGGATGCTCAGCACGCCATCGGCGGCCGAGAACTCGACGCCGGGAACTACAGGGATGCCGAGCCGCCTACCTTGTGAGAGAGCTTCGGCGACGCCGTCGACGCTGTCATGATCGCAGACGGCGACAGCGTGCAGTCCGATGGATGCGGCGAGTTCCACGACCCTAGCAGCGGGGAGAGTCCCGTCGGAAGCGAGCGAGTGAGTGTGTAAGTCAACGGCCACGGTGGCTTCAGTCGTGGTGCATGGGGCGAGGCTCGACGAGGAGACGAATCGCGGTCCTCTCCTCACCGTTGATCTTGATGTCAGCGAACGCCGGCGAACAGATGAGGTCGTAACCGGTCGGTGCGACGAAGCCGCGAGCTATGGCGATGGCCTTGATCGCCTGGTTGAGGGCGCCTGCCCCCACCGTCTGAATCTCGGCGACGCCGTCCTCGCGAATGACCCCGGCGAGCGCGCCGGCGACGGAGTTGGGACTCGACTTGCTCGAGACTTTGAGGACTTCCACGGGTTTCTCCTGTGCTGCTACTGAGACCACATATGTACTGCTTTGATGGCGGCTTCGTGGGTGCTGCAACGCGTCTTCGACAGGTGACGTTTGGAAAGCAAATCCTCGCAGGAGACAGTATAGCGCACGCTGCGCATGCGGTCACCGCAAGGTCACTGCTCCTTGTCCACAGAGAAGCGCACGCGGATGTCATCGACCCCGATGGAGATGCGCGGTTCACCGCGCAGGCTGAGGTAATAACGCTCGGCAAGCAGGTCGAAGGCCTGCTCGAGCTCTCTTTTGAAGGCGGCGAGGTCGGTATGGTGGATATGCAGCGAACGCCGGTCGCGGTAGATGTCGGGTTCGCCGACAACGGGCTGTTCATCCTCGGCCGCGACCTCGGTCAGCACCAACACAAGGGTGGGAAGTTCACCGCCGATGATGCGGTGTGCGGTCCTTTCCGAGACGGGCAGGCCGATACTCTCAGCGGTCTCGACGAGTTCCGCCGCGTCCGAGCATGCCGCAGGACGGTGCCACACGCTCATCCTGCTGAGGTCCTCGCAGAACATAAGGTCGGCGGTGTCGAGATGGTGACGCGCGGAGTTGTACAGAGTCGAAAGCACCTCAGTCGGTGAGCCGAGGTAAATCTCGACCTCCGGGTGCTCGCAGGCGAACTCGACGACTCGTCGGACTATGTTGTGTGGACCCCGAGCCACAGTGAGTCGACCGGTCCCGTCCTTCTCGACTATCGGCCAGGTGGACTGGTCGGCGCGCTCGGCAAGATCGGTGGTGTCGACTACCACGTTCAAGGCAGTCCCTTTATGGATATCGGACGAGGCGATTCTGGCCACCGATACGTTCGAACGCACCGAGAAGAGCGCCATGCCTCGGCCGTGAACGCCCCAGCGGTCCACCACCATCGTCTCGAGCTTGGAAGTCACGCGCGGCTCGAAGATAGTCTCGTGGAGGTGTTTCGGTACGCCGACTCCATCGTCGATGATCGTGATCGTGCGCAAGTTGCCTTCACGGGCGGACGCGACGAAGATGCGCTGTGCGTGCGCGTCGCGCGAGTTGCGCAGAAGCTCGACGACAACGTCCTCGACGCTGCGGACGTCATGTTTCGCCTGCCGACGTTCCGCCTCGGCGATGCGCAGCCGCACGTAACCGTCCCCGAGGCTCTCCTCGACTTTGAGGAAGGTATCGCCAGAGACAGTGGATACGAAATCGATCAGTGCGTCGTTGTCAGGCATATGCACAGTGTACCTTCCGGTCGTTTCCCGGAAAAGCAGAAGGGCCGCGTTCTCGCAGCCCTTCTGTTGTATGGCGGTAGCCGAATCGAGTTGACGATGTTCGGCTACGGGGAGCTACTTCGCATATTCGATCGCGCGACTCTCTCGGATGACCATGACCTTGATCTGTCCGGGATACTGCAGCTCTGCCTCGATCTGCTTGGCGATGTCACGAGCGAGCACGACTGAGTCGGCATCGCTGATGTCATCAGGCTTCACCATGACGCGTATCTCACGACCGGCCTGCATTGCATAGGACTTCTCGACGCCCTTGTGTGACTCGGCAAGCGCCTCAAGCTTCTCGAGGCGCTTGATGTAGCTCTCGAGGGTTTCGCGACGTGCGCCTGGGCGGGATGCGGAAATGGCGTCAGCAGCCTGTACGATGACGGCTTCAACCGTCGAAGGCTCGATGTCTCCATGGTGCGCTTCGATACAGTGCAGGATCTCCTTGGGTTCGCCAAGGCGGCGCGCAAGGTCGGCGCCAATCACTGCGTGCGGCCCCTCGATTTCGTGGTCGATAGCCTTTCCGAGGTCGTGGAGCAGACCGGCACGTTTTGCGAGTGTGACGTCCACGCCGAGTTCGGCGGCCATAACGCCGGCGAGGTAGGAGACCTCGAGGGAGTGCTTCAACACGTTCTGGCCGTATGAGGTGCGGAAACGCAGCCGACCGAGTGTTCGTATGATGTCGGTGTGTAGACCGTGTATCCCCGCGTCGAAGACAGCTTGTTCGCCTGCATCATGAACTTGTTGTTCGACGAGCGTTGTCGCCTTCTCGTACATCTCCTCGATACGGGCGGGGTGGATTCGACCGTCTGCGATCAACGCCTCCAGCGTGATGCGGCCGATCTCGCGGCGCACCGGGTCGAAGCTCGACAGGACGACCGCCTCAGGAGTGTCGTCGATGATCAGGTTGATGCCGGTCAGCTGTTCGAAAGCGCGGATGTTGCGACCTTCGCGGCCGATGATGCGTCCCTTGAGGTCGTCACTCGGGATGTGTACGACCGAAACGGTGGACTCGGCGGTGTGATCCGCGGCGACACGCTGGATGGCGGTGCCGACGATGTTGCGCGCTTTGCGGTCGGCCTCTTCGCGAGCGCGGCTCTCCGCCTCGCGGATGATGACAGCGGCGTCATGCGTGACGTCCTGTCGAACGCGTTCAAGAAGCACCTTGCGCGCCTCGTCGGTAGACATTCCGGCAAGCGACTCGAGTCGTGCCTTCTCTTCCGCGATCGCGTCTTCGAGATCCTTCTCCTGCTTGGCGATCTGACCCACCTGGCTGGACAGTTGGTGCTCGCGCTTGTCCAGTGAGTCCGCCCTGCGCTCCAGTGACTCCTCGCGCTGCATAAGGCGGGTTTCTAGTACGGTCAATTCTTTGCGGCGTTCCTTGATGTCCTCGTCGGCCCCGGCCTTCATATGGAAGATCTCGTCCTTGGCTTCGAGGAGCATCTCCTTCTTCGTCGTCTCAGACGCCTTCTCGGCGTCTGAGATCAGACGTTCGGCCGACTCGCGGGAGCGGTTGACCTTGTCTGAAACGAAGAAACGATGCAGAACGAAACCGATGACGGCGCCGAGGACGAGCGAGCCGATAACATAGTAGATAGTATCCAACGCGCGTCCCCTCCCTTCTTCAGTAAGAACATGTACTGCTGTCGTGGGAGCGCACAGATGGCTGTTACCGCGTACGGATGCCACCTACGAGACGGTTTGGCTCTCGCGTTACGAGTCCAAATAGCAAAGCGAAATGCAAAGCCGGACGTCTCGGCGCCCGGCAAGTGCGATTCATACTGCATGAGCACGGGGTACGTGCGTATACGAGTAAAAGCGGGAGCGTTCACCCCGCGTAACAGTATCGATTCCCGTAGCCATGCACATCGGCGGCGCAGCCTTGGCGCCACCGTCTGAATCACAATTGCCGCATCACATCGTAGCTGTCGTACCGAGCGTGCGTCAAGCGGAGATGGGGTGAGCGCGAACAGAAAACCGCATATCAGAAGGGTAGTTCTTGCTCAGAATGAATCTTCAGGAGGCGGTGCGTCCGGATTGTCGAGCGCAGTAGCGGCAGCCTGGAAGGCGATGCGAGCAGGATAGCCTCGACGTGCGAGACGAGCGGCGAGTTTGCGAACGTCGAGGTCCGGGCGTGCCCACCTGCAGGCAAGTGCAAGGGCACGCGCGTACTCCTCCGACGAGGGACAGCAGGCATCGAGTGCGCTTTCAACACACTCCTCCGAGAGCTCTCGGTGCAGCATCTCGCGTCGGGCGCGCGCTCGCCCATAGCCCCGACCATCAACCAGTGTTCGTGCAAGGAGGGCGGCATAGCGGTCGTCGTCTACGAGGCCCACGCAGCCAAGGGCTACCACAGTGGTACGCGCAAGGTTCGGTGGATACCCATCAGCACTGAGTTTCTCCCGTAACTCCGCTGAGCCGTGTTCCCGGTAGCCCAGCAGACGCAAGGCGCGTTCCCTAGCCGCAGGAACCTCAGCCGCTGCAAGGGCCGTCCCTAGTTGCTCGGTGTCCACGTCGTCGCCCTCGGCGAGACCGAGTGCACGGACCACCGCAGCCGATGTCATCCGCCACTCCTCGCCATCTACGATGATCGACCGGCGCTTCGAGCCGCGGAATGCGGCCCGAAGCGCCGTGATGCGTGCCACCGCTACTCGACGTTCTCTTCAACCGCTGGCGGAGCCGGGATCAGGCCGAGCCGTTCGCGAATCGTATGCTCGATCGGGTTGCGGATATCGAGATGCTCACGCAGGTACTCCTTGGCTGCCTCACGGCCCTGGCCGAGACGGTCTTCGCCGTAGGTATACCAGGCACCGGACTTCTGGATGATGCCCTCTTCGACGCCAAGGTCGAGCAGGCTGCCTTCCTTGGAAATGCCGAGGCCGTACATGATGTCGAACTCCGCCTGTCGGAACGGAGAGGCGACTTTGTTCTTGACGACCTTCGCCCGTACACGGTTGCCTATCAGTTCCGTTCCCTGCTTGATGGAGTCGATGCGGCGTATATCGATACGGATGGATGCGTAGAACTTCAACGCCCGTCCACCAGAGGTAGTCTCAGGATTGCCGAACATCACGCCGATCTTCTCACGCAGCTGGTTGATGAAGATGCACGTGGTCTGGGACTTACTCAGCGAACCGGCCAGCTTGCGCATCGCCTGACTCATCAAGCGTGCCTGCAGACCGACGGTGACGTCGCCCATCTCACCCTCGAGTTCAGCTCGAGGAACGAGTGCAGCGACGGAGTCGATGACGATCACGTCGATGGCGCCCGAGTGCACCAGCATGTCGGTGATTTCAAGGGCCTGTTCACCGGTGTCTGGTTGCGAGATGAGAATGTCGTCAATGTCGACTCCCAAACGTGTCGCGTACGCGGGATCCAGCGCGTGCTCGACGTCGATGAAGGCGGCGATGCCACCCATGGCCTGGGCCTCAGCGACGATCTGAAGCGCCAGAGTGGTCTTTCCCGAGGACTCAGGTCCATAGATTTCAATGATCCTGCCACGCGGGACGCCTCCGACACCGAGTGCCGCGTCCAGGGCGAGCGATCCCGTAGGGATAGCTGGCACCTTGACGAGTGAATTGTGCTCGCCAAGACGCATGAGTGAGCCCTTGCCGAACTTGCGCTCGATCTGCTCACGCGTGAGATCGAGGACTTTCTCCTTGTCCTTGTCCATGAAGACTCGCTCCTTCTCCGGTGCGGGCGACCCCTGAAAGGCTGCCTTGAACGTACACGAACACGTGTTCGGTGTCAATCACTCCGCGAACGGCGCGAACGCGCGTTTCTCGTAGACCGGGCCATGCGGAGTGAGCGTGCTTGAGAACAGGGTAACGCCACACACTGACATGCGTTTCGCGCGGTCATTGGTAGTGAAGATGACGTGGTTCCCTGCATCGAGAGTTTCGAACGTGACACGCCGGGCGCCCCGCGCGCGAACGAGTGTGATATGTGGTTTGAAAGGACGTGTCTCGGCAGGGAAGCCTACGGCCGCGAGTGCGGCGTCCAGTTCGTGTGCGAGTTCCACGGCGGCATCCATCCCCTGCTCCAGCCGGCCCCAGAGCATGGTCGCCGAGCGTGTACGTGGTACTGCGACGATCTCACCGACGCGCAACTGGAAGGGAGGCAAGATGGCTGCGGCGTTCGTGAGCGCGTCCGAGGCCTCCACGACGAGTTCTGTGGGCAGCGAGCCCAGGAACTTCAGGGTGACGTGCAGATTCTCCTCGGCCACCCACTTCTCGTTCCGCCACGCGGGCGAGGTCTCGCGCATGGCATGCTGTGCGGCACCGAGCGCCTGTCGCACGAGCAACGGGAGCGCGATTCCGATGAACGTGCGTACGCCCATGTCAGTCCATCTGCAACTGCTGGCGCAGCGCGTCCATTGCATGTACGGTGGCGCGCAGCCTGACACCCACGCGGTCGCCGGAGAACGTGTGCTGCCAGGTCCGACACGACCCGGCTTGTGCGAGGCCGAACCAGACGGTCCCCACCGGTTTATCGGGGGTCCCTCCGGCAGGGCCGGCGATACCAGTCACGGACAGCGCGAGGTCTGCGTCGAGGCGTCGAGCCGCTCCAAGCGCCATCTCGGCGGCGGTCTCGGGGCTCACCGCGCCGTGCGTTGCGAGGGTCGTCTCGTCGACGTCGAGAACGGACACTTTCGTGGAGTCACTGTACGCGACAATGCCGCCGACGAAGACATCCGAGGAGCCTGCGACGTCGGTGAGAGCAGCCGCGACCATGCCGCCGGTGCAGGATTCAGCCAGCGCGATACGTCGCCCGCGTTCACGGGCGAGGCGCACGACAGTCTCGGCGAGTGTGGAGCCATCGTCGGAGTAGCACGCGTCACCAAGGGCATCGCGAACATCGGTCGCCGCACGTGCGACGGCGTGTATTCCCGCACCGTCGTCGAAGAGCACGACCTCGACCTCGGCCGGCGATGCCAGGACGGTGAGTGCTATACCCGGGTGTCGCTGCAGGATGCGCTGGACGCGGACCTGTGTGTCAGACTCGGTGGTGCCGGCACAGCGCAGCCTTATCGGCGGTACGGACTGTGAAGTCGCGGCCAAAAAGCCCGTCAGCATCGGTCTCATCTCGTGTGGCGGGCCTGGCAAGATAACGAGTGTCCCACCGGGTGTGGCGACAACCTGGCCGGGCGCGGTGCCTGTCGTGGGCATGATGACGGTCGCGCTGTCCAAGACGTCGGCCTGCTTGAGGAGCTGGAGGCGCGCGTCTCTATCGTCATGAAGGGCCGCCACTCCCGCGAGTCGCTCTTCGATCGCGACGTTGCGCGTCAGCGTCAGCCCGAGCGCATGAGCGGCTGCCTCGCGCGTGATGTCGTCATGAGTGGGTCCGAGACCGCCTGTGACCACAACGAGGCTACAGAAGGCCGTCAGGCGTCTCAGGGTGCCCGAGATGAGCTCGATGTCGTCTGCGAGACGGACGGTCTCGGTGACGCGGAATCCGACGCCGAACAGTGTGGTCGCTATCTCCACGGTGTTGGTGTCCGTGCGAAGGCCGGTGACGAGTTCGGTGCCCACCCCGACCACTGCCGCGAGCGGGCGGACAGTCATGAGCGCTTCCTCGTCCAAGGGCCAGTGATTATGTCGCGTGCGTGGTAGAAGTAGTCAGCCATCGACAGGAGCGTGAAGACGACTGCGGCTACCATGACGAACCACGCGACCCCTGTGAAGACGGTACTGAAGCCGACGCCGCCAATGTCGTCGAGCAATGGGCTGCCCTTGACGATGAATCCGACGATGGCGGCGATCTGCAGGATGGTCTTCACCTTACCGTACGCGGAGGCCGTGATGACCTTCCCTTCGGCGACAGCGACCATACGGAGACCCGAGACGATCAGTTCGCGACTGATGATGACCAGTGCAATCCAGGACGGGATCCGGTTGAGGTCGACAAGCGCAACAAGTGCGGCGGTTACGAGCAGCTTGTCGGCGAGAGGGTCGACAAACTTGCCAAACGTCGTGACTTCATTGCGTGAGCGCGCCAGATAGCCATCTACCGCGTCGGTCGCAGCCACGAGGGCGAATACGAGGGCAGCTATCCACGGCTGTGCTCTCTGCCATCCAGCTGGCGCTGGGAAAAATGACGGCCACTCGCCGAGTAGGACGACAAGGAACACCGGTATGAACATGACTCGCAACAACGTCACGCGGTTCGCCCAGTTCAGGTTCACTACAGCACCTCGCCGATGAGATCGTAGGCGATGGAGTCGACGATCTTGACGTCTACGAGCGTACCAGGTGTGAGCGGCTTGTCGAGAAGCACGACACCATCGATGTCCGGCGCCTGGCCGCAGGTGCGCCCCGTCGTTTCGCCATCTTCGTCCGGTGGGTCGACCAGCACGCACTCGACGGTACCCGCGCGGGCCGCGGCGCGTGCGAATCCTACCTCGTCCGCCACGTCTCTCAGGCGCTGCGTGCGCGCGAGTCGCACCTTCATGGGAAGCTGTCCTTCGAGGTCGGCGGCTTCGGTACCCTCCTCGGGCGAGAAGGTGAAGATGCCGACATGGTCGAACCCTGCCATACGCAGGAACTTCTCGGCGGCCATAACGTCTTCCTCGGTCTCGCCGGGGAAGCCTGCGATAAGAGTGGTGCGCAGCGAAACGCCAGGAAGCGCACGGCGGACACGGCCGAGCATGCGCAGGAAGGACGCTGCGTCGCCGGAACGTCGCATGCGACGAAGGACACGGGCACTCGCGTGCTGCAGCGGTATGTCGAGATAGCGGCAGACAGTGGGCTGCGATGCCATCACCTCGAGCAGCTCGTCGGTGACGCCGTCCGGTTGCACATACATGAGCCGGATGCGTTCGGCGCCGCTCCCTATCGCCAGACGGGCGACGACGTGCGGAAGTCCGTGAGGGGTCTCCAGGTCTCGCCCGTATGCGGAGATGTCCTGGCCGATGAGGATGAGCTCCGTCGCTCCCCCTTCGACCAGCATCTTCGCCTCGGCCATGATCTCGTCCAGCGGCCGGCTGCGATATGGTCCGCGTATCGAAGGAATCGTGCAGTACGCGCACGCGCGGTGACAGCCGTCGGAGACCTGCAGGTACGCGAAGGGCCCGGGCGCGGTACGGCCTGCGGCGGCTCCTGATGGTCGCGCAGGGAAGCCCGTAAGCTCCTCGATCCGCGTCAGCAAGGCCCCTTCCTCGGCCACGGGTACGAACGCATCCGCCTCGGTGAGCGCTGCGGTGAGGTCGGCACCGTAGCGTGACGCCATGCAGCCCGCGACGACGATGCGACGTCCCCGGGAAGCGGGCTTCCAATCGCCGGCGAGGGCGAGCACGGTGTCAATCGACTCCTCGGTCGCCTCGCGAATGAACGCACAGGTGTTCACGACGACGACGTCGGCCTCTTCAAGTATCTCAGTGGTGCGATACGCAGAGGCCGCCAGCAACGAAAGCATGCGGTCGCTGTCTACCTCATTCTTAGGGCAGCCGAGCGTTATGACGTGGATCGCGGGGCCGTCAGACACGGGTCATCGGTAGTTGGTGAACTGCAGTGGTATGCCGTAGTCCTGAGCCTTGAGGAAGCTGATGATTTCCTGCAGGCTGTCGCGGCTTGATGAGAAGACGCGCACCTTGTCACCCTCGATCTGCACCTTCACTTTGTACTTCGCGTCTTTGATGTCCTTGTTGATCTTGCGTCCGATGTCCTGTTCGATACCGTTCACGATGTTACCGGTCACCCGCACGGTGCCGCCCGATGCGTTCTCGACCTTGCCCCAGGAGATGGCCTTGAGGTCGATGCCTCGGCGGACCAGCTTGGTGCTGAGGACGTCGCGCACCTGCTTGAGTACGAAGTCGCTTGCGGAGGCGATGGCCACGGCTGAGACCGCCTTATCCAGGGTGATCGTTGAGCCGGTGTCTTTGAGGTCGAAGCGCTGAATCAGTTCCTTGGAGGCTTGCTGGATGGCGTTGTCCACCTCTTGCATGTCCACCTGGGACACAACGTCGAAACTCTGGTCTTTGGCCATAGGTCTTCCTTTCTCGCCGCGGCCGGAGCCGGGTCTACTCTTCGGATGCGCTCAGAGTGACGCTGCCGCGTCCGTCGGCCATCTCGATAGGCACCTCTACGCCGTCGCGGGTGACGACGACCGAGGCGGGCTTACCGATGACGACCGTGGCGACATCGGCGACGATCCACTCTTTGGCCTCCCCTCCCGCGAGGGTGCCCTCGTATGCCTTGAGACCGTCCACGGTGACGCGAAGCCATGAAGCCGTGCCCTCGGCAACGGTGACCGTCATCGTGAAGGAATCGCCGGTAGTGGTTGCCGTTCCAGCCGGGTTCGCCGTCTCTGTCGTTTCGCCGGGTTCGGGTGATCCCGTTGTTGCGGGCGTGCTTGTGGTGACGGGCGGAATCGTCGTGGAGACCTCGTCGCTACCAGTGAGTCCGGAGATCGCCCATAGCACGAGTCCAAGTATCACGACGATTGCGACGATCACCAGCCATGTGCGCAGTGGGACGGTATGAAGCTGTTCGCGCCGTACGACGACCGCCCTGTCGGGCAGGCGTAGCCGCTCGTCGGCGTCGACCAGGGAGGCCTCTTTCTTGTAGGCGTCGAGGATGGGTTTCTCCTCGAGGCCGAGGAACTTGGCGTAGCTCTGGAGGTAGCCTTTGACATAGGCCGGAGGTGGGAGTGCCTCATAGCGCGCATGCTCGATGGCGTCGAGCGTGCGCGACATTATCTTTGTCGCGTCCTCGACATCGGCGATGGTCTTGCCTTGTCGCCTTCGTTCGGCAGCAAGAATCTCTCCCACAGAGCTCATGCGGTGACTTCTCCTATGCGCATCGGACGGTCAGCTCTCTTCGTGGTCGATACGGTCGAAACTCTTGATAGACTCCAGGTCCTCTACGTCCACGAGTACTTCGCGGGGCCTCGAGCCGTCAGGCGGACCCACGATGCCCTTGGCCTCCAGCATGTCCATGATACGCCCCGCACGAGCGTATCCTACCTTGAGGCGGCGCTGCAGCAGCGATGTCGAGCCCATGCCCGAGGTTACGGCGATGTCGGCCGCCTCCCAGATGAGCGGGTCGTCATCGTCGCCGGTGCCCCCGCCTCTTGCTCCTGGGGTGACCTTGAGCTGTAGGATCTCCTCGTGATAGTCAGGTTCGGCCTGATTCTTGAGGTGCTCGACGACGGCGTTGATCTCGTCCTCCGAGACATACGCGCCCTGGATGCGCTTGGGCTTGGGCCATGCCGGTGTCGAGAAGAGCATGTCGCCGAGTCCGACGAGCTTCTCGGCTCCGGACTGATCCAAGACGACGCGGCTGTCGATGCTGCTTCCAACCGCAAAGGCGATGCGGTTGGTGATGTTCGTCTTGATGAGACCGGTGATGATGTCTGTCGAGGGGCGCTGTGTAGCGACAATGAGATGGATGCCTGCCGCACGGGCCAACTGTGCGATCCGGCAGATGGAGTCCTCGACCTCTCTCGCGGCGACCATCATGAGGTCGGCAAGCTCGTCGATGACGATGATGAGGTAAGGCAGTTCCTCGGCGTCCTCCGGTGCCTTGCCGTCGTGAACGTTTGCGTTGTACTGCGCGATGTTGCGGACACCGGCTTTCTGGAGCTTTTTGAGGCGCGCGTCCATCTCGCTGACGGCCCAGTACAGCGCTGAGGCCGCCTCCTTTGCCTCGGTCACGACCGGCACATACAGGTGCGGGACGCCGTTGTAGAGGTTGAGCTCGATACGCTTGGGGTCGATAAGGATGAGCCTCACCTCGGCGGGCGTTGCTCGCATCATGATCGTTGTGATGAGCGCGTTGATGCAGACCGATTTGCCGGTTCCCGTCGAGCCCGCGATGAGCAGGTGCGGCATAGCGGCGAGGTCGGCAGTGATCTGGTCACCCGACACGTCTTTGCCGATTGCCAGCAGGAGTGGGTTGGGGTCGTTCATCGGCGCGCCCGCAAGGACGTCGCCGAGCGTTACTGTCGTCCGGCCGGCATTCGGCACTTCGATACCCACATAGCTCTTCCCGGGGATGGGCGCCAGGATACGGATGGTCGGCGCGGCGAGTGCGAGTGCGAGGTCGTCGGCGAGCGACGTGATGCGGTTGACTTTGATCCCCTTGGCGAGTTCGACCTCGAACAGCGTGACCGTCGGCCCCGATATCCAGTCGATGACCCGCGCGCTGATGTCGAAGGTCGCGAGTGTCTGCTCGATGATGCCAGCCGTGTGCTTGAGCTCTCTCTCGCTGGCGCGGTGCGAGGCCGCGCTCTCAGGGCTACGCCGCAGTGCCGAGATAGGCGGCAGTTCAAAGCCCTCGAGTCTGCGCGGCGCGATCGGACCCGCGGTCGGGACTGTGGGACGGACGGCTTCCAGGTCGGGACGGGCCGAGCGGTTGCGAGCTGGTTTGTCCGCCCGGGCCGCGTCTTCCTCGGCAGCGAACTCCTCAAGCGGCACCGTTTTGGAGGCGCGGTGACGTCGTGTATCCTCGGCGAAGGGCGGCTCTTCCGCGTCGCCACGCACCATGAACGTCGCACGCTCCACGAGCTCGGAGATGGACATGCCTGCGAAGACGAGGCCGACCAGCATGACCGCGGCGAGCGCGACATACGCGATTGCGGGTCCGAGCAGCGTTCGGAGTCCCCACGCGATGCCACCGCCGACATAGCCGCCGCGCGCGGTGAGTTCGAGGTCAGTCCACTGTGTCGCTTCCGGGGTGGCTACCGCGACCAGCGAGATGCCGGCAAGCAGTATGAGTGCGAGGCCGATGCCGACACGGGTCTCGTCGATGCGAACCGCGCGGACGAAGAAGCTCACGCCCAGTAGCAGAGCGGCGACGGGAATGGCGTACGCGCCAACGCCGAAGCCGAGTTTGAGTGCCGTAGCCACGGCGCGGGGGACGACGTCCTGGGAGCCGGACAGCACAGCGATGGCGAGTGCGACCGCCAAGGCGCACGTCACGATGCCGATGATCTCGTGACGACTTTCGGCGTCAAGGACGGGGGGCGGTTCGACGGGTTTGCGGCGGGATCCGCCTTTGGTGGTCTTCGCACCACCCGCAGATCTACCCTTCGATGTGCTGTTGTTCTTACGAGCGGCTGCCATCTATGAAAGCTCCCGTATGTTAGACGATAGACTGCCAAACAAGCACGGCCGTGCCGATCACCGCGCAATAAGCCGAGAAGATCATAAGCGAGCGGTGACGCAACCACGACAACAATCCTACGATGACAGCGTACCCGCTAATGGCTGCAGCAAGAAACCCCACGATGCATACAGCAACGCCCGGAAGTGGCTCGCTATGCATCACGACGTCCACCGCGGTCTTTGCTCCTGCAAGCAAGATGATCGGAACTGACAGCAGGAATGAGAAGCGCGCCGCCTGTTCGCGATCGAGCCCGACGCCGAGTCCGGTGGCCATCGTGGCTCCCGACCGTGAAATGCCCGGCGCGATCGCCATGCCCTGGGCGACCCCGATGGCGAGCGCGTGTCCCCAGCGCATCCCCGCCGGGTCGTGCAACGTCCGGCGCGAGAGCTTCTCGGCCAGAGCAAGGAATGCGGCGGTGACGAGCAGGAAGGCACCGACCGACGCAACGCTAGAGAATAGCGACTTGAAGAAGTCGTTGAATGCCAGTCCGATAATACCGGTTGGGACAGTTGCGATGATGATGAGCCATGCGAGTCTGCGCTCAGTGGTGAGCTCCGCGCGTCGGGAGAAGAAGGCGCGCACCATGAGCAGGAGGTCGCGTCGAAAGTACGTGACAACAGCAACCAGCGTCGCAAGATGCAACAGAACATCAAAGCCGAGAGAGGGTTCCTCCCAGCCAAAGAGTGCCGGAACGAGCACGAGGTGACCAGAAGAGGACACGGGTAGGAACTCCGCGGCTCCCTGTACGATGCCGAGGACGAAGGCCTGGACGAGGTCCACGTCAGACCTCCAGCACGACAGGAATGATCATCGGTCGACGACGCGTGCGCTCCCAAATGAACTGGCCAAGCGAATCACGGAGCGCCTTTTTGATGACGCTGTGGTCGGTTACGCCTTCCTTCGCCGTGCGCGCGAGCACCTTGGCGACGCGTTCCCGCGCGTCCGCGAGCATGCCGTCCGTGTCTGAACCGAGGACGAGACCGCGCGTGATGAGTTCGGCGTCTCTAGCGACGGCGCCGGTCTGCACGTCAATCGTCACGATGACGAGCGCGATGCCATCGCTGGCTAACACCTGGCGGTCGCGGAGCACTACCTCACCGACGTCTCCCACCGACAGGCCGTCGACGTAGACGACGCCCGACTCGACATGCTCGGCTAGCCGAGCGCCCTTCTCGGAGAACTCAAGACATGCCCCGTTCTCAAGTATGAAGATATTCTTCTCGGGCACGCCGACCGCCTTCGCGAGTTTCGCGTGGGCGTGGAGGTGGCGGGTCTCGCCGTGGATGGGCACGAAGTGCTCGGGCTTGACGATGTTAAGCATCAACTTGAGCTCTTCGGCAGCCGCATGTCCTGAAACATGTACTTGCGCCGAGCCCTTGTGGATGACGTCGGCGCCCTGCTTGAAGAGGCGGTTCATGACGCGACTGACGGCCTTTTCGTTGCCGGGTACCGGCGTGGCCGAGATGACCACCGTGTCCCCTGCCTGCAGCTGGACCGTCTTGTGGTCTGCGTTGGCGATGCGAGCGAGCGCCGAGAGAGGCTCGCCTTGGCTGCCGGTCGATAGGACGACGACATCTTCGGGAGGCAGTCCGCCCATGTCGTAGGCGTCGATGATGTCCTTGTCGTCTATATGCAGATAGCCGAGCTCGCGGGCGATACGCGTGTTGTTGACCATCGATCTGCCGGTGACTGCAACCTTGCGCCCCGCAGCGACAGCGGCGTCACAGACCTGCTGAACGCGGTGGATGTGCGAAGCGAACGAGGCAACAATGATACGCTGCTCCGCGCGCATGAATATCTCGCGTAACGCCCTACCAACGACGGCTTCGGACGGTGTGTGGCCCGGCGACTCGGCGTTGGTCGAGTCAGACATGAGCAGCATGACGCCCTGCCGCGCGGCCTTGGCGATGGACTGAAAGTCAGTGAAGCGTCCGTCGATCGGTGTGTGGTCGAGTTTGAAGTCGCCGGTGTGCATGATGTTGCCCACCGGAGTCCGTACGAAGAGGGCCACGCCGTCCGGGATCGAGTGATTCACAGGGATGAAGTCGAAGCCGAACACGCCCAGGTTCACGTGACCGCCGGGCTTGACCTCCCGGAGTCTCGCTTTCTTGATCTTATGCTCTTCGAGTTTGCCCTGGATGAGGCCGAGCGTCAGCTTCGTTCCGAGTACTGGCACGGGGATACCGAGGTCTTTGAGCAGGTATGGAAGTGCGCCGGTGTGGTCTTCATGGCCATGTGTGATAACGATGCCCTTGAGCTTCTCTTTCCGCTTGAGGATGTAGCTATAGTCCGGCAGCAGAAGGTCGACGCCCGGTGTGTCGTCGTCAGGGAACATGATGCCCGCATCGATGACGACCATGTCATTGCCGTATTCAATGACCGTCATGTTCTTGCCGATCTCGTCTAACCCGCCGAGCGGGATGACGCGAAGTCGTTCTGTTCGTTGTGTCATATGAGTGTGTGTCGTACTCCTTCGTTAAGGGGTCATTTGGTGATACAAGCGGGGCTTTTCGGGCTCCGCATTCAGTCGATGAGGCCGGTGTGCCGCATGATGCGGACGAGTTCGGCTGTCTGCGCATCGTTGGCGGGGATGAGCGGAAGACGCGTCTCTCCCACCGGGAAGCCGACGAGTTCCAGCGCCTTCTTGACCATGATCGGGTTCGCCGTCATGAACAGCGCCTTGAACAGCGGCATTAGTTCGAGATGAATCTTCAGCGCGCGGGTGTGGTCGCCGCTCGCCTGTGCGTTGAGCATCTCCGCCATCTGTGGTCCAACGATGTGGGAGGCGACAGAGATCACCCCGGAGGCGCCGAGGCCCATCATGGGCAGCGTGTCCTCGTCGTTGCCGGACAGGACCTCAAAGCCGACCGGAGCGCCATCGATGATGGAAGCGATCTGCGTGAGGTTCGAGCTCGCCTCTTTCACTGCGACGATGTTTTTGAAGTCAGCCGCGAGGCGGAGCGTCGTCGCTGCTTCAAGGTTGACAACGCACCTGCCCGGGATGTTGTAGAGCACAACGGGCACGTCTACGGCTGATGCAATCGCGCCGAAGTGGCGGTACATACCTTCCTGCGGGGGTTTGTTGTAGTACGGAATGACGGCCATGACGGCGTCCACACCCAGTCGGACTACCCTCTTTGCGAATGCCACGGAGTCGTCAGTGCAGTTGTCACCAGCGTTTGCGATGATCGGCGCCTGACCGTCAACGGCCTCGATGACGGCTCCGAACAGCCTCAGCTTGTCTTCGTAGTGGACCGTGGGAGACTCTCCGGTCGTACCACAGATGACGAGCGCCTCAGTCCCTTGATCGAGCAGGCGAAGCGCGAGTTCCTGTGCGCATGGCAGGTCGAGTTCTCCGGCAGCAGTGAATGGCGTCACCATCGCGGTGAGCAGGCGTCCGAATCTGGGCTTGGTCATAATCGTTTCCCTACGTGGACAGGCGCCTTTCGGACGCCCGAATGTACGTGTCTATCTGCAGTATTGTGCCACACTAAACCTGAACGCGCCGAAGGCGGTTGCCGAGATGACAGGCGGGAAAGCCTACCGGGCGAGGTCGAATGCCTCGTGAAGGGCGGAAACGGCCGCACCTGTGTATTCCGCGGGCACAAGGACGGAAATCGTCGTGTGGCTGTCCGCTGTCTGCAGCACGGTGACGTGTGCCTCGTCGAGTGCCTCGGCAATCCTTGCCATGACGCCAGGCACCCCGTGCATGCTTGCGCCCACGAGTGTGACCTTCGCAAGTTCTTTGCGGACTGTGCGCGAAAGGCCGAGGTTGTCTAAGACCTCACACGCGCGTTCAAGGTCTTTCTCGGCCACCGTGAAAACGAGCGTGGCTCCAATGGGTGTGAACATGTCGAGAGAGATGTCTGCGTCCGCCATCGCACGGTAGACTTGAGCCTGTGCACCCATGTGAGCGGGACTGCCCTCATCGGCAGGAAGTGCGGCGGTCACGCGTGCGATTCCCGTCGCGTGGGAGACCGCCGTGGCGAGCGCCTGTGGTCGGTATGCGGCGATGTTGGCGACCAGGGTCCCCGGGTGGTTCGTGTAGGTGTTGCGTACCCGCACCGCGAGACCGCTCGCAAGAGCCAACTCTGCGGCAGGCGCATGGACAACGCGCGAGCCGTGTCGCGCCATCTGGAAGAGCTCGTCAGCGCGAATGACGTCGAGAACCACGGCGTCCTCGCATGCGCGCGGGTCCGCGGTCATGACCCCGTTCACGTCGGTATAGATCTCAACCGCCTCGGCCTGTAGGGCGAGGCCAAGCGCGCAGGCGGTAGTGTCGCTGCCCCCTCTGCCCAGGGTGGTGACACGCCCATCGGGAGCGATGCCCTGGAAGCCCGCAACAACGGGAACAAGTCCTCGTGCGATCGCGTCCAGCAGCGGGGCGGGGTGAATCTCGGCGACCTGTGCATTCTCATGCACGCCGTCGGTGCCGATGCCAGCTTCCGCGCCGGTCAACGCGCAGGCATCAATGCCCCCTGCGCGCAGGTCATGAGCGACGACGACCGCAGAGATGACCTCACCGGTCGAGGCAAGCAGATCGCGCTCACGTTCGTCGGAAGGCATGCCGTTGATGAGCGCAAGCAGCGTGTCGGTGGCGTATGGCGCGCCCGCGCGTCCCATGGCCGAGACGACCACGACGGGCGCCTTGTCGAGCTCGATGGCCTCCGACACGCGACGGCCCATGGCCGAGCGGCCCTCGGGAGTGGCGACCGAAGTGCCTCCGAACTTCATGACGATGATCGCACGCCCGGTCACCGTGCTACTCCCCCATCAGCCGCTCGAGGCCAACGACAAGTCCGGTACGCGACCCCACTTCCCTCACGGCTAAGATTACTCCCGGCATGAAGCTCGTGCGGTCGACCGAGTCGTGACGGAGCGAGAGCGTCTGGCCCTGCCCGCCAAAGAGGACCTCCTGGTGCGCGACGAGACCCGGCAGACGCACCGAGTGGATAGTGACGTTGTCGACAAGAGCTCCGCGCGCTCCCTCGGCCACCTCAGTCTCGCGACCGGGCGCGGGCGGGACCTCGCGGCGGGCCTCTTTGATGAGCGCGGCGGTACGCAGCGCGGTGCCGGAGGGTGCGTCGGCCTTGCGGTCATGATGGAGCTCGATTATCTCCACATGCGGCATATAGCGGGCTGCTTCGGCGGCGAAACGCATCATGAGCACAGCGCCTATGGCGAAGTTGGGTGCTGCGAACAGGCAGGTGCCCTCGGGCGCACCGGCCGCGAGTGCTTTGAGTGTGTCGATACCGATGCCGGTGGTGCCGACGACGCAGTCGATGCCAGCTGCGAGGGCGACACGCAGGTTGTCTTCAACGACTGTGGGGTGCGTGAAGTCGATGAGTACGTCGGCGTTGCCGGTGGCGATCGCGTCGGCTAGGTCGGCCTGCACCGGGACACGGTCGCCGGTGCCGCTGTCCAGCATGGTTCCCGCGGCGGCGGGATCGACCGCTGCCACTACGTGCATGTCGTTTTCGGCAGTGATGGCCCTGACGACCTCGCGGCCCATCTTGCCTGCCGCTCCTGTGACGATGACCCGTATCATCAATGCACTCCCCTCGCGTCTACAGCAGATGTGCGACATCTTCAACATCGAACGGCGCTACCATCGCGAGCACATGACCGGCGCCGAAGAGACGACCGGCCAGTGAGCTCACGTCCTGAGCAGTGACAGCGTCGACGCGCTCGATGAGCTCGTCGACCGACAGACAATCTCCTTGCGTGATCTCGTTCTTGCCGAGGCGCGTCATACGGGCGCGCGTTGATTCGAGGCTGAGCACGAGGCTGCCCTTGAGGCTCTCTTTGGCCCGGTGAAGCTCGTTCGGGGTGACATCACTCTCGACGATCTTCGCGATCTCGTTCTTGATGAGTCCGATGACTTGTTCGGCGTTGGACGGCCGTGTGCCTGCATAGACCACGAACTGGCCGGTGTCCTGGCACAGCGTGTGGTAGGAGTAGACCGCGTAGGCCAGCCCCTTCTTCTCGCGTATTTCGACGAACATACGCGAAGCCATGCCGCCGCCGAGGATTGAATCGAGGATCGAAAGCGCGAAACGCTCTTCATCGTGTGCTTTGAGACTTACGACACCCCAGCAGATGTGGGCCTGTTCGGTGTCCTTCCGGAGCACCTGAACGCGCGGCTCGACGACAGGTGTGGTTTCGATGCGCACGGAGCGCGGACCCTCAGATAGCAGCAACGTGCGTTCGACAAGCTGAACGAGAGCGGCATGCGAGATGTGCCCGGCGGCCGCGACCACGACATTGCCGGTGCGGTAGTGACGTCGTTTGAAATCGGCGGACGCCTCATGATCGAACGCGCCAACCATTTCGCGCTTGCCCAGGACGGGCAGGCCGAGGGGGTGGTCGGGCAGAAGCGTCTGTGCGAACAGCTCGTGCACCATGTCATCAGGGGTGTCTTCATGACGCGCAATCTCCTCTAGGACGACTTCACGCTCGGAGACGATAGCGTCATCGGCCAGCAGCGCGTTACAGACCATGTCCGATAAGACCTCGACCGCGTCGCCCACATGCTCGTCCAGTACACGGGCGTAGTAGCAGGTGTACTCCTTGCTGGTGAAGGCATTCAGCTCGGCGCCCAATCGGTCGAAGTGCTCCGATATGTCCTGAGCGCTTCGCGTGGGCGTGCCCTTGAACATCATGTGCTCCATGAAGTGCGACATGCCTGCTTCGCCGGCGTGCTCGTCGCGAGAGCCCACTGAGAACCAGATGCCGATAGCCACCGAACGCACATTGTCCATCGTCTCTGTGATGACCGTGACACCGCTGTCGAGTACCGTTTTCTCGTAGAACATGCCCACGTCCGTCTCAAATCGTCCGTCGTCTGTCACAAGATACACCGACGACCCGACACCCGTCGCATTCGACGGGTGTCGGGTCGTCGGTCTCAGTGTGTGCTAGTGGTGACGGCGGGGCTTGCGATCGCCGCCGCCGCGGTCCTCGCGGGGCGGGCGATCGTCGCGGTCGCCCTCGCTACGCGGTTTGCCCTCGGCCTTGTTGACGGCGTCCAGGCTCACCTTGCCGCGGTCATCGATCTCGAGAACGACGACCTCGACCTCATCGCCGACGCTCAGTACGTCTTCAACCTTCTCGATCCGGCCCTTGGCCATGCGCGAGATGTGCAGCAGGCCGTCTTTGCCCGGAATCAGTTCGATGAAGGCACCGAACGGCATGATGTTGACGACTCGGCCGGTGTAGCGCTCGCCCACCTCGACGTCGCGCACGATGTTGCGGATACGCTCGACTGCAGCCTCGCCGCCGGCGTCGCGTGAAGCTACATACACGGTGCCGTCCTCGTTCACGTCGATCTGAGCGCCGGTCTCCTCGATGATGCCGCGGATGACCTTGCCGCCGGGGCCGATGATATCGCGGATCTTGTCCGTCGGGATCTTGATGGTGATGACGCGCGGCGCGAACGGCTTGAGATCCGCGCGGGGCTCAGCGATCGACTCGAGCATCTTCCCGAGGATGAATGCGCGGCCTTCCTTGGCCTGCATGAGCGCCTTGCGCAAGATGTCCACCGACAGGCCCTTGGCCTTGTTGTCCATCTGCATCGCGGTGATGCCGTTGGGCGTACCGGCGACTTTGAAGTCCATGTCGCCGAGGAAGTCCTCGAGGCCCTGGATATCGGTCAGGATGGCGACGTTGTCGCCCTCCTTGATGAGCCCCATTGCGATACCGGAGACCGGAGCCTTGATGGGGCAGCCGGCGTCCATGAGCGCGAGCGTGGAGCCGCAGACCGAACCCATCGATGAGGAGCCGTTGGACTCGAGCACCTCGGAGACGATGCGGATGGTGTACGGGAAGTCCTCCTCGGCAGGCACCACGGGAAGCAGCGCGCGCTCCGCGAGGGCGCCATGGCCGATGTCGCGGCGCTTCGGGCCACGCATGAAGCCCGTCTCACCGGTGGAGAATGGCGGGAAGTTGTAGTGGTGGATGTAGCGCTTGCCCTCGGCCACATCGATGGTGTCGATGCGCTGCCACTCGGAGAGCATGCCGAGGGTGAGCACCGAGAGGACCTGCGTCTGACCGCGGGTGAACAGTCCGGAGCCGTGGGACAGCGGCAGATAGCCAGCCGTCGTGGTGATCTGACGGACCTCGTCGAGCTTGCGGCCGTCGGCGCGCTCGCCCTCTTCGAGGACCATGGTGCGCATGGTCTTCTTCTCGAGCTGCTTGAGCAGCGCCTTGATGTCCTTGCCGTCAGCGGCCAGCTCCTCGGGCGTGAACGTTGCGATGATCTCATCCTTCACAGCGGCGACGCCGTCCATGCGGGCATGCTTGTCGGCGTTGTGCAGGGCGGCTTTCATCTTGTCAGCGCCTGCTGAGAAGATGCGGTCTTGGAGCGCGGGATCGATCGCGTGGATCGCGACCTCCATCGGTGTGATCTCAATCTTGGCAAGGAACCGCTCCTGCACTTCGCAGAACGCGCTGATGGCGTCCTGGGCATACATGAGGGCAGCGAGCATGTCCTCCTCGGACACCTCTTTGGCTCCAGCTTCGAGCATGAAGACGGCGTCTTTGCTGCCGGCCACGATGAGGTCGAGGTCCGAGGACTCCGCCTCTTCAAACGAGGGGTTGACGATGAACTCTCCGTCTTCGTCACGGCAGACACGTACACCGGCGAGCGGACCCTCGAACGGGATGCCGGCAGCGAGCAGCGCTGAGGACGCGCCCATGATCGAGATGACGTCGGGCTGATTCACTTGGTCCGCGGAGAGCACGGTCGCGATGACCTGCACTTCGTTGCGGAACCCATCGGCGAACGACGAACGAATCGGACGGTCGATCATCCGCGCTGTCAGCGTCGCCTTCTCAGAAGGACGCGACTCGCGCTTGATGAAGCCGCCAGGCAGCTTGCCTGCGGCGTACATGCGCTCCTCGAAGTCGATCGTCAGCGGGAAGAAGTCCAAGTCCTTAGGATGCTTGCCCGCGGTCGCAGTGACCAGGACCATTGTGTCGCCCTGGCGGACGAGAACAGCGCCGCCGGCCTGCTTGGCCAGCTCGCCCATCTCGAGCGTGTAGGTCTTTCCGTACAGTTCAAAACTCTCAGTTACCTTTCCCATGCCTCTTCCTCTGCGTTGCGGTCCCCGCCCCTTGCGGAGACCTTGTGTTCAGGGCGAGACGCCCCTACGACAACGAAGGCGGGAATCTTCCCGCCTTCGTGTGTCTTCGTTTCTAGTTGCGCAGTCCCAGCTTGGCGACGATCGTGCGGTACCGCTCGATGTCTATCTTCTTTAGATAGTTCAGCAGACGGCGACGTTGGCCGACCATTTGCAGCAGACCACGACGGGTGTGGTGGTCGTGCTTGTGGTAGCGCAGGTGTTCGGTGAGGTCTCGGATACGCTGCGTGAGCAGTGCGATCTGGACTTCAGCGGAGCCGGTGTCGCCCTCGGTGCGGGCGTGCTCGGTGATGATCTTGGACTTAATGTCCTTGGGTAGTGCCATATTCTGTTCACCCTTCTTTCGGATTCGCCCCTGTCCGAGGTGAGCGTGGGTGACTCGGTCATCCCAGGCAGGGGTACGCACACAATCGAAGCAGTATAGCACAGTGCGTATGGAAGCGAGCGAGTGCCTCAGTAACGCCTGGCGATGTGTTCGACGGTCGCAATGTCGTCTGCAATCGCAGCGGCGAGCTCGTCGGTCGAACCGAAGTGACCCTGATCGCGCAGACGTTGCAGGAACTCAATGACGAGCTCACGTCCGTAGAGGTCGGCTGACCAGCCGATGAGGTGAGCTTCGACGATGCCCTGGGCTTCAGGGAATGTGGGCGGGAGCCCGAGGGAGATTGCCGCGGGTACGCGTTCGTCGCCGACAAGCGCAAACCCTGCGTACACGCCGTCCGCAGGGACAGCGGACTCGTGATGCACGGCGAGGTTTGCGGTCGGGGCCCGCAGGGAAGTGCCTCTCCCCCTTCCGTGGACGACGTGGCCACGGAGTCGGTGCGGTCTGCCGAGGAGCCGGGCCGCGAGTGTAACGTCGCCCTCGGCTACAGCGGCGCGCACGCGCGTGGAGGTGACCGGCGCGCCGTCGAGGGACACGAGTTCATGGGCGATGACCGTGAAACCGTGTTGCGCACCGAACGTCTCCAGCGTACCTACATTGCCCTGGGCGTGGTTGCCGAAGCGGAAATCGTGGCCGACGACCGCGGCAACCGGCACAAAGCTGCTGAGCAGCACGTCACGCAAGAAGCGCTCAGGAGACATGGCTGCAAGCTCTGTGTTGAACGGCACGACCAGCACCGTGTCGGCACCCAGGTCAGAGAAGTAGTGCAGCTTGTCCTCAAGGTCGAGAAGCTGCGGCGCGGCAGTGGCGGGTGAGACCACACGGTCAGGGTCGCGGTCGAACGTCACGACGGCGGACGATGCGCCGAGGGCGCGTCCGAACTCGACCGTGTCACGAACGAGTGCCTGGTGTCCGAGGTGCACACCGTCGAAGACGCCGATCGCGACAGCTGCGGCGCCAAGCGGCGTCATGTCCGGCTCCCATGTCACGATCCGTGTCATCGCTGCACTCCCAGGACGGTCTCCGCAATCAGTCTACCGCCTTGCGATTGGTAGACGGCGATGAGGCGTTCGTGGAAGGTGAGCGCGACAGCGCCGTCGGCCAGGTCATCGACGGCGAAGGGCCGTCCGTTAGCGACGGCATACGCTTGCGCATCATCCACTTCGAGCACAGGCATGGCGAGCGCAGGAATCGGGTCGGCGAACAACGTCCGGACGTTGTTCGCCTCGGCGAGACGCGCAAGCGTGATTGTTTCCTCGGCAGTGACAGCCCCGCTCGCGGTACGTCGTAGGGAGCGTACGTGTGCCGCGCTGCAGCCGGCACGCCCGATGTCGCGAGCGAGCGCTCGGATATACGTGCCCTTGGAGACGGTGAAGTGCACCGTCCAGGTGGCCTCGCCAGGGTCGATTCCCACGAGCTCCGCCTCGAAGACAGTGATTGGCCGCGGTGCGAGCTCGATCTCGCCGCCGGAGCGCGCCACACGGTGAGCAGTCTTGCCGGCTACCTTGATGGCCGAGTAAATCGGAGGTTGCTGCATCGAGTCGCCGACGAAACGCCCCAGTAACGTGACGGCTGTATCTGGATCCAGCAGCTCAGGCGGGACCGATGCAGTTCGTGTGGTCGTCCCGTCGGCGTCGTCGGTGTCCGTCTCGGCACCGAATGCGATGACGGCGTCATACGACTTCGTCTTGCCACTGAGGTAGCGTTCCAGGCGTGTGTAGGGTCCCACCAACACGAGGAGCACACCGGTGGCCAAAGGATCGAGGGTGCCGGCGTGGCCGACTCGTCGCTCCCCCGTTGCTCTGCGAACCGCCTCGACGACTGCGTGGCTGGTCATGCCGGCCGGTTTGTCTATGACGAGGAGTCCCGCGAGGTGAGTAGCTCCGCGCTTTGCGGTCACGCGAGCACGTCCCTCAATGCGGGCAGGAGCGCTGGGAGAAGGTCGTCCACAGTCCCTTGGAACGTGAAACCAGCCGCAGCAGCATGTCCGCCGCCCCCGAATGCGCGCGCGACCGAACCTACATCGGTGGAACCCTTCGCACGGAGTGAGACGCGGACGAGTCCGTCGGAGCGCTTCATGAGGAAGACAATGTGTGCCCCGCGCAATGACCGTACCTCGTCGATGAGGTTCTCGCTTTCCGCCTTGAGGGCGCCCGTCTCGGCGAAGTCGTCGTCGTCCACCCAGGAATACGCGATTACGCCATCGTCCACACACGTGATGCGCTCAAGCGTTCTGCCGATGAGCGCGAGGGTGCCGACTGAGCGGCTCTCGTAGACGTGTGTGAAGATCTGTTGCGCATCAACGTCGTGTTCAAGCATGTCAGCCGCAACATGGAGCGTATGTGGGGTGGTGTTCGAGTAGCTGAAGCGCCCGGTGTCGGTGACGAGAGCAGTGTATAGGCAGGTCGCGATGGCAGCAGTAGGTTTGATGTCGAGTTCGCCGAGAAGATCCCAGATCATCGCACCGACCGAAGAGGCCGCAGGGTCGACGATGGACAACGTGCCAAAGTGAGCGTTGTCGGGGTGATGGTCGATGACGATGAGTTCGCGAGCGCTTCGTGCGAGCGCTTCGGCCTGGCCGAGGCGCTCGAAAGAGGGAGTGTCGAGCGCTACGAACACGTCGGGTGCGTGAACACCCTCTGGTGCGCGATAGAGGTCCACTCCCGGAAGGAACGCATACATCTCGGGGACGCTGTCACCTGAGGTGAGCACGGGCACCGCTCGGATGCCGATGCTATGGCATGCAAGCACGAGCCCGAGTGTAGACCCCACCGCGTCGCCGTCAGGGTCCACGTGCGCTCCGACCACCACGCTGTCCGCCTCGCGAATCAACGTAGCGAACCGGGCGGCGTGGTCAGCGCTTGCGCTCATGCGCTACTCCCTGTCGTCAGAGATCGGCCGGCGTTCGGCCTCGTCCTTGAGCACCTGGGAGATGCGCATTCCCTGCTCGACGCTGGGGTCGATCTTGAAGCGCAGCTCCGGAACGATACGCATCGCGACACGCTTGCCGAGAGATGAGCGGATACGGTTCTTTGCGGAGTCCAGGCCGCTGATGAGCGCGTCCTGGCGTTCGGGGCCACCATGTGTCACCACGTAGATGTTGGCAAGGCCCAAGTCCGGGCTTACCTCGATGGAGGTGACGGTCGCAAGGTCTACGCGCGGGTCCTGGATCTCTTCGAGCAGGATCGCGGCGATGGCCTCTTTGAACGCCTCCCCTAGTCTGCGCGTGCGCGGCGTGGATTTCACGCAGATCACGCTTCCCGTGCGACTGAGATGGTTCTGAAAGTCTCGAGTACGTCGCCCTCTTTGAGATCTTGGAAGCCGTCGATGCCGATACCGCACTCGTAGCCTGACTTGACCGCTTTGACATCCTCTTTGAAGCGGCGCAGCGATCCCATCTTGCCCTCCCAGACGATGGTGCCGTCGCGCACGATGCGCACTTGGTCGTCGCGGGAGACCTCGCCGTTCTGGACGTAGCAGCCTGCAATCGTGCCGATCTTCGGGACCTTGAACAACTCGCGGATCTCGATGCGGGCGGTATCGTGCTCCTCGATCGTCGGGGCCAGCAGGCCCACCCGAGCTGCGTTGATGTCTTCGATTGCCTTGTAGATGACGCGGTATAGACGAATGTCGACTTTAGACTGCTCAGCAAGCTCCTTGGCTTTGGCGATTGGGCGTACGTTGAAGCCGATGATGATGGCGTCGCTTGCGTCCGCCAGCGTGACGTCGGTCTCGGTGATGCCACCCACGCCGGAGTGGATGACGTTGATATGAACCTCGGACTGGTCCATCTTGTCGAGCGCATCTTTGAGTGCCTCGATGGAGCCCTGGACATCGGCCTTGGCCACCAAGTTGAGGTCTTTGAGCTTGCCCTCTTGGATGCGCGCGAAAAGGTCGTCGAGCGATACGTGACGCTTGCGCTCGTGGGCAAGCAGGCGCTGCTTGAGCGCGCGTTCCTCAGCCAGGTTGCGCGCCTTACGCTCGTCGGCGAAGACCCGGAACTCGTCGCCGGCGCGCGGTACGCTGGACAGGCCCTGGATCTCGACCGGGTCGGCCGGATGTGCCTGAACGACGGTGTTTCCGAGCGGGTCGAGCAGAGCGCGTACGCGTCCATGGCTGGTTCCCGCGACGACTGCGTCGCCGACCTGGAGCGTGCCGCGCTGAACGAGTACGGTGGCGACAGGACCACGGCCCTTGTCGAGCTTGGCCTCAATGACGACACCGCTCGCGTGAGCGTCGGGGTTTGCCTTGAGTTCGAGCACGTCAGCCTGCAGCAGGATCATCTCGAGCAGATCATCGATGTTGAGGCGTTTCTTCGCGGAAACGTTCACGAAGATGTTGCTGCCGCCCCACTCTTCGGGCACGATCTCGTGCTCGGTGAGCATCTGACGTACCTGGTCGGGGTTCGCCCCGTCCTTGTCGATCTTGTTGACCGCGACAATGATCGGAACGCCGGCGGCCTTGGCGTGATGGATCGCTTCGACAGTCTGTGGCATGACACCGTCATCGGCTGCTACGACGAGCACGACGACGTCCGTGGCGTTGGCGCCGCGGGCACGCATGGCGGTAAACGCCTCATGACCCGGGGTATCGATGAAGGTGATACGTTTGTCGTTGTGGTAGGCGATCGACGCTCCGATATGCTGGGTGATACCCCCAGCTTCGGTGGCGGCTACACCGGTCTCGCGTATCGCGTCGAGAAGTGACGTCTTGCCGTGGTCGACGTGGCCCATGACAGTCACGACTGGTGGGCGTGGCTTAAGGTCTGCGGGATCGTCGTCGAACGCAAAGGACGCTTCGTTCTCGGGTTTTTGAACGGTGACTTGCGTGCCGAGGTCGTCGGCAAGAATCTCCATGACCTCTCGACTCACCGGCTGATTCACGGTCAGTAGCTCTCCGAGCAGCATGAGGCGCTTTATGATCTCGGTCGAAGGGAGACCGAATGCGTCAGCGAACTCACCGACGGTCGCGCCCTCGGTGATGACGACGACACCTTCGATCACCGGAACAACGCTCTGGGTAGAAGGGACACGCGGTTCGTTTTGCTCACGCCTGCCGGTGGGCTTCTTCGTCTTCTTCGCTTTCTTCTTGCCGACGGGCCCGGAGGCCGCAGCCATCTTGGCGGCTTCAGCGATGATACTGGCAGGCGCAGTGCGCTGCGACGCCTCGGCCTCGCGCGCCATCTGGCGGTAGCGTTCGGCTTCTGCGCCCTCGAGCTTGGCGGCTTGCAGGGCGAGTTCGGCCGCATCTTCCTCAACCTTACGCTCAGCCTCTTTGCGCGCATCTTCCTCGGCCTCGTGGCGCTTGCGCTCCTCTTCGTCGTGCTTTTTGCGCGTCGCTTCCTCCGCGGCGTGGGCCTTCTCTTCGGCCTTGCGAGCAGCCTGCTCTGCTTTGTGTGCGGCCTCTTCTTCTTTGAGGCGCGCCTCTTCCTCGGTCTTGCGTGCCGATTCCTCAGCTTTGTGCTTCTTGTGTTCGACCGCTTCAGCCTTCAGCCGCTTTGCCTCGAGCTCAGCCTGCTTCTCGGCGATCACCGGAGCGAGGTCTTTGCGAATCTTGTCGACGTACGCCTCGACGAGCGTCGAGGCGTGGTTTCTGGCTGGTATCTTGAGAACCGCAAGGTGATCGAGAAGCTCTTTCGAGGTCATCCCGAACTCCTTGGCCAGTTCATGTACTCGCATTGCAGGCATCAATGTCACCGTCCGTCTCGTCGATCGGGTCCTACTCGCTCACGACCCGTTCGAACTCTCGTCTGAGGCGCTCCATATCTTCCTCGTGCAGGTTCACGCGGAGCGCAGCCGCGAACCGCCTACGTTTGACCGCTTGCTCGAAGCAATCGGTCGTGGAGCACACGTTGGCTCCTCGGCCATTCGCCTTCCCTGTCGGGTCGACGGTGACCTCCCCGTCCGGTGTTCTCACGATCCGGACGAACTCGCGCTTGTCCGCTTCCCTACCGCATGCGACACACGTACGAAGCGGGATCTTGCGCGTCTTCATTACTCAGCCGAGGCCTCCTTCTCGTGCACACCGCAGTGCTTGCTGCCTGGTCGCGCGTGGTTGCGACAACGGATGCCGGTGCTCGTGACAGCGATGCAGCGGCCGTCGCCTTCGTCCGCGCGGGGCTCTTCGCCAGAAGCCGCGATCGCGATGCCTGCTTTGACAGCCTGCGACACACTCTTGATGTCGATGCGCCAGCCCGTAAGCTTGGCGGCGAGACGAGCGTTCTGCCCCTCCTTGCCGATGGCAAGTGAAAGCTGATCATCGGGTACGATAACCGTCGCTGTGTGCTCGGTGTCATGGGTCATGACCGAGGACACCTTGGCCGGCGACAGGGCGTGAGCGACGAAGCTCGCCTGATCCTCGAACCACGGAACGACATCGATGCGTTCACCACGAAGCTCGGCGACCACCATGCGGACGCGGCTACCCTTCGGGCCGACACAGGCGCCGACAGGATCGAGCCCCGGCTCGCGGGAGGAGACCGCTATCTTGCTGCGCATGCCCGGCTCGCGTGCAACGCTCTTGATCTCGACGATGCCGTCGTAGATCTCTGGCACCTCGAGCTCGAAAAGACGCTTGATGAGGTTTGGGTGCGTGCGGGATACGACTATAGAGGGCTCGTTCGACGTTTTGCGGACGTCGATGATGAGCGCCTTCATACGCTGGTTGTGGTCGTATCGCTCATTGGAAGGCTGTTCACTCGGCGGCAAGAGCGCCTCGACACCCTCACGGATCTTGATGAGGGTGTAGCGACTGTCCGACTGCTGTACCGTGCCAGTGATGCTATCACCGACGCGGTCCGCATACTCCTCGAAGATCTGCTCACGCTCGGCCTCGCGGATGGACTGCGTGATGACCTGCTTGGCCGCTTGCGCTGCGAACCGGGAGATATCGGGAGGGGTGATATCGTGTTCCTCAACGATCGGTTCTTCTTCGGTGCCTCCTATCGGCACGAGCTCGAACACGAAGATGCGCCCCGTCTCGCGGTCGATCGCCACCCGGGCCTCATTCTCGAGGTCGAGCGTCTTTCGGTATGTCTGCGCGAGCGTCTGCTCGAGCTTGTCGAGCATGCCGTATTCGTCGATGTTCTTCTCACGCGCGAGTTGGCGCAGCGCTTCCATGAGTTCGGAGCTCATCGTGGCACTCCTTTGTCGTTTCCGAAGTCGATCTCAACTTTCAGGGTGGCTTTGCGGATGGCGTCCAGAGGGATGCGACAGATCGTGCCGTCGCAGTCCATGACGATGTCGTCGCCGTCTACTGCGGTGATCGTTCCGGTGAAAACCGACCGACCATCCAGCGGACGCGTCGTCTTCACCTTCGCAGCGCTGTTCATGAAACGCTCAAAGTGTTCGCGAGTGCGCAGCGGACGCTCTATGCCCGGCGAGGATACCTCCAGGGTGAACGGGCTGCGCAGACCTTCGTACTCGTCGAGCGTATCGGAAATCCAATTGTTGGCTGTCGCCACCGCTTCGAGGTCGATGCCCTGTTCCCTGTCAAGGAAGATCCGCACGACGGGCAGATGATCGGCGCCCGCGATCTCTACGGCGACAAGTTCGTAGCCGTGCTCAGCCGCGATCGGCTCCAGCAGTGACGTTAGTCTGTCAGCGAGATCGGTTTTAGGCATGTGCGTACCTCCTTCCAGAACAAAAGAAGCGGGGGTCAGCCCACTTCTTGCAGGACAGTCTTCCATTCCCGCAGATTGTAGCACACGCGGGTGCCTGGTCAACGCGGTACGAGGGGGTTTTGGGCGACCGATTTTTGCACATGCGAGGCGTCTGGGTCGGTATCGCGCAGACGCTTCCGAGTGCCTACTTACGCTCCACGGTTGTTCTCGGGTCTCGGACTACGCGAGAGCTCCCCGCGCCTTGGCGACAAGAGCTGCGATGTGAGCCGCCGCTTCGTGCACCCGAAGGGTCTCCCGCTGTCCCGTTTCGCGGATCTTTAGTTCGACGATACCCTCGGCCACGCCACGCTTTCCAACGACTACCTGAAACGGCCAGCCGATAAGGTCAGCGTCGGCGAACTTCACGCCCGCTCGCTCGTCTCGGTCGTCAATCACTGTCTCCACGCCGAGAGCGGCTAATTCGTGCCAGATGCTTTCGGCAATTGGCCAGACCGTGTCGTCCCCGACCGTGAGGGGGATGACCGCCACCTCGAGGGGGGCGACCGACACAGGCCAGGCGATGCCGTTCGCGTCGTTGTGCTGCTCGATCACCGCAGCAAGCGAGCGGCTGATACCGACGCCGTAGCAGCCCATGAGGAACGGCTGCTCGTCACCGTTTTCGTCAGCATAGGTCGCGCTCATGGACTCCGAGTACTTCGTGCCGAGTTGGAAAACCTGGCTGACCTCGATGCCTCGCGCGGTCTTGAGGGTGCCGTCACAGAGCGGGCAGCCGTCACCCGGCTCGGCCAACACCAGATCCGCCCAAAGCGCTACTTCGAAGTCCCGGCCGGGCATGGCGCCGAAGAAGTGATAGTCGTTCATGTTCGAACCGACGCCCCAGGCCACCGTGTCGCGCAAGGATTCGTCCGCGACGACACGTGTGTCAGCCGGTGGGCTGACGGGGCCAAGCGAGCCCTTGGGGATGCCATAAGCTTGGAAGTCGGCTTCTTCGAGGAGCTGTACGCCGGGCACAGCGTTGTCCGCTTTGACGGGGTTGAGTTCGCGGTCACCGGGGACACAGAAGAAGACGAGCCTGCCCTCGGGTGTCTTCCCGGCCATGGTCTTCACGGTGTCGTGCTCAGCCATGTCGAACGCTTCGGCGAGGTCAGCAATCGTCCGAAGGTTTGGTGTGTGGACCTTCTCCAACGGGACGGGCCCGGTGACAGCGGGGTCGCGTGGAATGACCGTACGTGCCGCCTCCATGTTGGCAGCCCAGCCACAGTCGCAATAGACGAGTTCGGCTTCGCCGTTCTCGGCAAGCGCCATGAACTCAGTCGTAACCTTCCCGCCGATCTGGCCGGAGTCGGCGTCTACAGGACGATAGTCAAGCCCAAGGCGCTCACAGATGCGACCGTAGGCGCGAGCCATCTCATCGTAGTGGACCTGCAGTGACTCCTGGGTCGCGTGGAAGCTGTATGCGTCCTTCATAATGAACTCGCGACCGCGGAGAAGCCCGAAGCGGGGACGGACCTCGTCTCGGAACTTGACCTGGATCTGGTAGAGAGAGAGCGGGAGATCACGGTAGGACCGTAACTCGTGACGCACGGTCGCCGTGATGATCTCCTCATGCGTCGGGCCGAGGCAGAACTCTCGGCCGTGACGATCATTCAGTCTCATGAGCTCAGGGCCGTAGTCGCTCCAGCGCCCGGATTCATGCCAGAGCTCAGCTGGCTGAACCGCGGGCATCATCATCTCCTGACTGCCGATGGCGTCCATTTCCTCACGGACGATCTGCTCGATCTTGTGAAGCGAGCGCCATCCGAGAGGCAGGAACGTGTAGATGCCAGCGGCTGCCCGGCGAATCATCCCGGCACGCAAGAGAAGGCGGTGCGAGGCGATCTCGGCCTCTGCGGGGTCTTCTTTCAGCGTCGGGACGTAGAGCTCGGACATCTTGAGAGCGACTGCCATCGGTTCTCCTTGCGGTAGTCTGGCGGGCGCCGACTACGCCGACGCCCGCCAGACGTTCGGTGCGGTTGCTCTATCCGATGCCCTCATCGTTAGGGTGATAGGCCCTGATGAGTGTGTCGGCGTTGGCTGACAGGCTCATGAGCACTCGGGCGATGAGGTCATGCACGATCAGGGTGTGGCGGTTGCCCTGGGCAACGAAAGCATCTTTGAGCGCAGGCTTGACCGCAGGATCGCCGCTGACCTCGATGATGAGGTCTATCTCGTCGCCTTTGGCCGCGAGCACATCAGCGTTCTCGGTGTAGAAGATGCCGTTCGCGCGCGCGAGATTCGCGCCGGGGCTGTTGGGGTCTGCGTCAGCAACGCCAGCGACCTCGATGAACGGGCGCTTGAGGAAGTCCTCGAGCAGGGGCATGCCGGTACGTCCTCCGCCGACAATCGCTATGCGCACCTTGTCCTGGGCCATGATCTCACCTCTCGTCGATACGGGTCCACGTACGGTAAGCACGATACCAGGAGTACACGCGCGCCGCTACGAAGTTAGGGCCGTTGCAGGCTGGCGATCTCGTCCATGAGCGCAGAGACGATGTCGTTCTCGGCGACCTTCCTGACAGGCTCTCCCTTGCGGAAGATGAGGCCCACGCCTTTACCGGCCGCCACGCCGATGTCGGCATCGCGTGCCTCCCCGGGGCCGTTGACGATGCAGCCCATCACCGCGACCTTGACCGGTGTCTTGATGCTGCGAAGTCGTCGTTCGATCTCCTGAGCGATCGGTACGAGGTCAACCTGGCAGCGACCACATGTGGGACATGAGATGAGCTCCGGTCCGCGACGGCGGATGTCGAGCGCCGCGAGTATCTCCCATCCGACGCGCACCTCCTCGACGGGGTCTGCGGTCAGGGAGACCCGCAACGTGTCGCCGATGCCGTCTGAGAGCAGCGCTCCCAGCCCCACCGATGACTTGACGGTTCCCGAGAAGGATGTTCCTGCCTCGGTCACACCGATGTGCAGGGGGTACGGAAGTGCGTCGGCCAAAGCGCGATAGGCATCTATCGTAGCGTTGACGGATGAGGCTTTGGCGGACACGACGATGTCGGTGAAACCGCGGTGCTCGAAGTGAGTGCAGAACGCAACGGCGCTTGCGACGAGCTTCTCGGCGAGCGGCCAGTCCTTGTCGTGGTACTCGTCGGCCAGGGAACCGGCGTTCACGCCTATGCGAATCGGGATCCCCGCTTCACCCGCCGCGTCTATCACAGCATCCACCCGCTCGGTCGCACCGATGTTTCCGGGGTTGATGCGCAGCTTTGCCGCGCCCCGGTGTGCAGCCTCGATAGCGAGGCGATGATCGAAGTGTATGTCCGCGATGACCGGTAGCGGAGACTGGGCGCAGATGCGCTCGAACCCGTCGAGAGCGTCGGCATGCGGAATGGCGATTCGCACGATCTCACAACCGACGTCCGCCAGACGAGTGATTTGCGCGAGCGTCGCTTCGGCGTCGCGGGTGTCTGTATTGGTCATCGATTGCACCGTCACCGGCGCGTCAGCCCCGATGGCGACGCTGCCGACGAGCACCTGACGAGTCTGACGACGTGGTGCGACCAACGCTCCCCTGCTTTCGCTATCCGACCAGGCGCATGACATCAGCGTACATGATGTAGCCGATGAACGAGAACAGCAGCATCGCACCCGCCGCACTCAGGCCAAGCGAGAACGAGCGGCTGAGCGGGCGGCCGATAGCGCGTTCGAGTATCTCGACGGCGATCTTGCCTCCGTCGAGCGGCGGTATCGGTAGGATGTTCAGCGCACCGAGCGAGAGCGAGAGAAGCGCGATGAGGAAGGCGTAATCAAGGGGACTGGTGGTCGCAGCCTCGGCCGCCATGATCGAGATGCCGACGATGCCCGCTGACTGCCCGACGCTCTGTTGGAAGGTCGAGGGCTGGAAGAAGCCGACTATCGCCTTGAAGACCAGACCGACGTAGCCGAGTGATTCACGGAATGCGCCGGTCACCGACAGGTCGACATGCGTCCAAGTGGGCGCCACGCCGAGGTAAGCACGGCCTTCCTTCTCGGCCAGTGTCACATTGAACGTGAGCGCCGCCGAGTCACGCTCCACGGCGAGGTGTACGAGTGTACCGGGCTCGTAGGAGGACACCATCTCACTGAAGGTCTGCCACGAGTCGACAGCGGCATCGTCTATCGCGACGAGCGTGTCACCGACCCGCAGATTGATTGAGGCGGCCGGTGTGTCCGGGACGACCTCTGAGATCACCGGTGTCGCCGTGTAGAAGCCCCACACGGCGAGGACCACCGTGAACGTGAGAACCGCAGCGATTATGTTGACCGCGACGCCTGCGACGAGCACGGTGATGCGCTTCCACGTCTTGGCGCCGCGGTAGGTTATGGCGCGAGCTGCCGAGAGGAGTTCCTGCTCGTCGGTGTCTGCGGTCGCTTCGTGGAGCGGGACGTACGAGACGTCGTCGTCTTGCGAGGCCTCGATGGCGCCCCAGTCTGCGAGCGTCGCGAGAAGCGCGGACGCTCGATCCCGGTCCACGGCGATCATGCGTGAAAGCGATGCGGCATCGGCTCGGCCCACAACGGAGATGGCCTTCAGCGCGGGGCCGAGTAGCTCATCTTCCGGCCCGGGTTCCATGCCCGCGATGCGGACATAGCCGCCGAGTGGTATGGCGGTGACGCCCCAGGTCATGTTCTTGGTCTTTATGCGCAAGGCTGGTCCGGGGAGACCGATCATGAACTCGTGAACCTTGATCTTGAAGGCCCGTGCGGCGAGGAAGTGCCCGCTCTCGTGCAAGATGACGAGGATCGAGAACGTCACGATGCCCCAGAAAACCGTCGTCAGAACTGTCATGGCACCATCCGAATCATGAGAACACTCTCTTTGGAAGTGGATTCCCTTTCAGGCCGATGGAGCAAAGTGCGCACCACCCGGAAGGCTAGAGCAGGTTTGCGGCTACTTGCCTGGCCCACCTGTCGGTCGCCTCGACCTGCTCAACGCTCTCGAGACTCTCAACAACATGTCGTTGCATAACGGCCTCGACCACGCGGGGGATGTCGAGGAAGCCGACTCGGTGGTCAAGGAACGCCGCGACGACGGTCTCGTTCGCTGCGTTCATGACGGCCGGCATGGTCCCCCCCGCACGACCTGCTTCAAGCGCGAGAGCCAGGCAAGGGAACGCCGCGTGGTCGGGATCCTCGAAGTCAAGGCGGCCCATATCGGCGAAGTCGACCGGCGGCAGAGGCGCCTCCCAACGCTCGGGATAGCTGAAGGCGTACTGGATCGGGATGCGCATGTCGGTCGCCCCAAGATGCGCTTTTACTGAGCCGTCGGTGAACTCGACCATCGAGTGCACGCATGATTGCGGATGTACCACGATCCGTATGCGCTCGTACGACACACTAAAGAGATGATGTGCCTCGATGGCCTCGAGGCCCTTGTTCATGAGCGTGGCCGAGTCGATAGTGATTTTTGGCCCCATTGTCCACCGCGGATGTGCGAGCGCTTGCTCGACCGTGACATCCGCGAGCTCTTCGAGCGAGCGTCCGCGGAAAGGACCGCCCGAGGCCGTGAGCCAGATGCGAGAGAGGTCAGCCGGTCGCTCGCCGATCAGGCACTGGTAGATGGCGGAATGCTCGCTATCGACGGGAAGCAGCTCTCCTCGTGACGCAAGTCGCGTGACGAGTTCACCGCCGACGACGAGAGACTCCTTGTTGGCCAGCGCGAGACGTTTGCCGGCGGTCAGGGCGGCGATAGAAGAGCGTAGCCCTGCCGCTCCCACAAGAGCATTCAGGACAGTGTCGGCGGTCTCGAGCGACGCCAGTGCAACGACCGCTTGTGGGCCCGTGCCGACAGCGATGCCGGACCCATCGAGAAGGGAACGGGCACGTGCTGCCGCGGCAGGGTCTCCGAGCGCGACGCACGGGACATTGAAGCTACGGGCTTGCTCCGCGAGCAGCTCCGCGTTGCTGTGTGCAGCAAGCGCTACGACCTCGACGTGGCCAGGGAACCGCTGAGCGACCATGAGCGCCTGCCGCCCTATGGATCCGGTGGACCCGAGTATGGCTACGCGCAAGCGGTCGCTCATGAGGGACCTCCGACCGTCGCGCCGCCAAAGAGCAGCATGTAGTAGGTGACGATCGAGACAAGCGTCAGGCTGTCGAACCGGTCGAGGAAACCTCCGTGGCCGGGAAGGCCTTTGCCGGAGTCTTTCACGCCCGCCTCGCGTTTGAGTCTGGACTCTGCCAGGTCGCCGACCACGGCCGCAGCCGAGGCGGTGATGCCGATCATGATGTGGCTGCCAAGCGATAGACCGGTGGACGCAAGGAAGTAGACCGCTACCCAGACTCCGATCGTGAATACCGTGCCGGCGATGAAGCCTTCCCACGACTTGTTCGGGGATATCCTCGGAGCCATCTTGTGGCGACCGATAGCGGATCCGACAAGATATGCGAAGCTGTCGTTCGCCCAGACGCTGATGATCGTGGCAAGAGCCAGTTCCGTCCCAGCGTCCAGCTGGCGAATCAGCACGAAGTGCGAAAGCGTGAAGCCGACGTACACGGCTCCGAAGACAGTGATTGCCGTGTCCATCGCCCGTACCTGACGAAACATCAGGTGCCATAGCAAGGAGGCGATGATCAACGCGCTCACTACTGCGGTTAGCCCGAAGTTACCGTACACGGCAGCGGCGAAGGGCATCGCCGCCACTGCTGCCCAGCCGAACAGCTCGTTGGGAAGCCTGCGCTCACGGCGAGACAGCGCGTAGAACTCCGCCACGGCCAGAGACGCGACGACCGAGATCACGACGGCGAGACCGATGTATTTGCCGAAGAGAATCGCGCCAAGGAAGGCGACGCCAAGGAGTCCTGCCGTGGTCGTGCGCACCACCAGCGCCGAGAGGCCATGCTCCTGCTTCAGAGGTGAAACCATCAGCTTCCCCCGAACCGGCGTGTACGTTTTTGGAAGTCGACGACCGCGCGCAGCAGGTCATAGCGCTTGAAGTCGGGCCACAAGACCGAGGTGACCCAAAGCTCGCTGTAGGCAATCTGCCACAAGAGGAAATTGGAGATCCGCATCTCCCCGCTGGTGCGTATCACGAGATCGGGATCCGGCAAGCCAGCGGTGTACAGCTTTCCAGAGATAGTGTCTTCATCGATGGTGTCGCAGTCGAGGATTCCGGACGCGACATCGCTCGCTATCTCTTTAGCTGCGTCCACCAGCTCGGTGCGACCGCCGTAGTTGAGGGCGACCACGAGTGTCAACACGTCGTTTTCAGCGGTGCGTTTCTCAGTGCGCTGAAAAGCCTGCATTGTCTGCTCGGGCATCTCCTCGGAGCGTCCGATGACCTTTACACGGACGCGCTGTTTTTGGAGGTTGTCGAGCTCGCGTTCCAGCACCTCGACGAAGAGACTCATGAGGCCGTGCACCTCATCGGTGGGACGACGCCAATTCTCCGAGCTGAAGGAGTAGATGGTCAGGTATGGGATGCCGAGTTCTATTGACGCCGCGATTACTTCACGAATCGCCTTGGCGCCGGCGCGGTGTCCCGCGATGCGCGGTAGGCCGCGCCGAGACGCCCATCGTCCGTTGCCGTCCATGATGATCGCGACATGTCTGGGGACGCAGGCAACGTCGAGTTGGGCGAGCAGCGCGCGCTCCCGCTTCGATGAGAAGAACTTCTGGCGTGAAAGCGATGAAGGGGTCACGGAGCGTCAGACCTCCATGATCTCCTGCTCTTTGCGCTTGAGCATCTCGTCGATGTCTACGATGTGGGTATCGGTCATCTTTTGCACGTCAGTTTCGAGGCGGTGCAGGTCGTCCTGGGAGATCTCGTGTTCTTTCTCCTGGCGCTTGAAGAAGTCGTTGGTGTCACGACGTATGTTGCGTACGGCGACGCGGGCCTCCTCGGCGTAGTGCTTGCACAGCTTCGCGAGTTCCTTGCGTCGCTCCTCGGTCAGAGGGGGGAAAGGTACGCGTATGACGTTGCCGTCATTACTCGGGTTGAGACCGAGGTCCGAGGCGAGAATCGCCTTCTCGATCGCACCCATCACGGTCTTGTCGTAGGGGCTGATAGTGAGTAGTTGCGGCTCAGGCGAACTGACGCCGGCGATTTGAAGCAGTGGTGTGGGCACACCGTAGTACTCGATGGTTATCTTCTCGAAGATAGAGCCTGATGCCCGGCCAGTACGGACACTTGCGAATTCATGGCCGAGTGCGGCAACAGCTTTCGCCATGCGGCCCTTCGCGTCAGCGAGATTGTGCTCGGTCATCAGCTACCTCCTCGTACGATGGTGCCGACCTTGTCGCCCTTCAGCGCGCGGACGATGTTGCCCTCGCGTTCCATATTGAAGACGATGATTGGCAGGTTGTTATCCATTGAGAGCGATATCGCGGTGCTGTCCATCACCTTCAAGCCACGATTCAAGACATCGATGTAAGTGAGTTCATCGAACTTGACGGCGTCCGGGTGGGTCATCGGATCAGCGTCGAAGACGCCGTCGACCTTTGTGGCCTTCATGATGCACTCGGCGCCGATCTCCAGCGCGCGGAGCGCGGCGGTGGTGTCGGTCGTGAAGTACGGGTTGCCGGTTCCCGCCGCGAATATCGTGACCCTCCCCTTTTCAAGGTGTCGAATCGCACGGCGACGGATGTACGGTTCGGCGACATCCTGCATCTCGATGGCGCTCATGACACGTGTGAACACGCCCTGCTTCTCGAGTACGTCCTGGAGCGCGAGAGCGTTCATGACAGTGGCGAGCATCCCGATGTAGTCCGCCTGCGCACGATCCATCCCATTGGCCGACGCCGCGATGCCGCGGAAGATGTTGCCGCCACCGACGACGATCGCGATTTGCACGCCGTCGTCGTGCACGGTCTTGAGCTGCCGCGCCAGGGCGTCGAGCACCTTGGGATCGATACCGTAACCGACGTCGCCCATCAAGGCCTCGCCGGAGAGTTTGAGAAGTACGCGCTCGTAGCGGTAGTCGGCCATAGTCCTCCCTCGTCGATGACGTATCAGGGCGCCGAGACCCCGAGCAGCATTCTAATCTAAAGGGGCGGCGCGTGCGCGCCGCCCCTTTAGATCGGGAACCGTTAACCGCACGCCGGAGGTTTACGCTCAGAGTTGGTCTCCCCGAGGACGAACCTGGCGAAACGGGTGATTGACACGTCGGTGCCGAGCGACACGCCCACTCGCTCCGTGAGCTGCGCGATGGTGATGTCAGGGTCCTTGACAAAGGTCTGCTCGACTAAAGAGACCTCCTTGAAGAACTTCTGGAGGCGACCTTCGGCAATCTTGGTTTGGATAGATTCGGGTTTGCCCGTTTCGGCAGCCTGAGCCATGTAGATCGTTTTCTCATGCGCGATCACGTCCGCAGGCATGTCCTCGGCCGACAACGCGATCGGCGCGGCAGCAGCGATCTGCATAGCGACGTCCTTGACGAAAGTGCCGAACTCCGAAGCAGCAGCAGCCTCCGCAGTACCTGCAGCGACCTCGACGAGGACACCGATGTTTCCGACGCCGTGGATGTAGGCACCGACGGCGCCAGCGTCCGATCCGAGTTCGAAGCGGGCAAACCGCGGGATGACCATGTTCTCGCCGATCTTGGCAACGTTCTCGCCGAGATACTGCTCGACCGTGATGTCGGTGCGCTCAACGTAGGGCTGACCAAGAAGTGTAGTCACGTCGGCCGGGGCCGCAGTGACAACGTGCTTGGCCACCGAGGTTACGAAAGACTTGAAGTCGCTATTTCGGGCAACGAAGTCGGTCTCGCAGTTGACCTCGAGGATTGTGCCCACACGCCGATCGTCGCCGATGAAAGATCCGATGATGCCCTCGTTGGTAGCACGACCGGCCTTCTTCGCGAGGTCAGCAAGACCCTTTGTCCGCAGGATGTCGACGGCCTGGTTCATGTTGCCGTTCGACTCGGCCAGGGCTTTCTTGCAGTCCATCATGCCTGCGCCGGTGGTCGCGCGCAGCTCCTTCACCATGGTAGCGGTGATTTCCATTGTCGTTTCTCCTCGTGTGGACGTCGCTATGCAGGAGTGTGTGGTTTACTCGGCGTCGCCCTCGTCGCTCTTCGTGACAGGCTCGCTTGCCACCTGGGTGTCGACGTCCGACGGGGGAGCAGACTCCTCTGCGGAAACAGGCTCCTCGACAGAAACGGGCTCCTCGACAGAAACGGGCTCTTCTGCGACGACCTGGTCCCCGCCACGGCCCTCGACTGCCGCGTCCGCGATCACGCGTGCGATCAGGCTGATCGAGCGGATGGCGTCGTCGTTGCCGGGAATGACGAAATCGACCTCGTCAGGATCGGCGTTGGTGTCGACGAGACCTATGATCGGGATCTTAAGGCGGCGTGCTTCAGCAACGGCGATGTCCTCACGCTTAGTGTCGACGAGGAAGACCGCATCCGGAAGACCAGTCATAGCGCGGATGCCCTCGAGGTTACGTTGCAGTTTCTCGTGTTCGGCCCGCAGCTTGAGCGCCTCCTTCTTGGGAAGGCTCGCCATGACGCCGTTCTCCTCCATGGTCTCGAGTTCGACCATGCGAGCGATACGCTTGCGGATGGTGACGAAGTTGGTGAGCATGCCACCTAACCAGCGTTGGTTGACGTAGGGCTGACCGGAACGCTCGGCCGCGGTTCGCATGGTGTCCTGCGCCTGCTTCTTAGTACCGATGAACAGCACCGTGCCGCCCTTGGCGGTGAGGTCGCGGACAAAGCGGTACGCTGAGTCGAGTTCGCGCAGCGTACGCTGCAGATCGAGAATGTAGATGCCGTTGCGCTCCGTGAAGATGTAGGGCTTCATCTTCGGATTCCAACGACGGGTCTGGTGCCCAAAGTGGACACCGGCCTCGAGAAGATCCTTCATCGAGACGACAGCCATGGCGCTACCTCCTGTTTCGGTTCTTCTTCCGCCCACATCTTCCCCTCAGAGTCGCAACCGTCATTGACGGCACCGTGCGCGAGGGTCCGCGAGCGTGCTTATTTGGAGCCGATACAGGGTATCACACGCGTTTCGGCTACGGAAGCGCTGAATGCGGTCCCGTTCGACAAAGTCTCGAGGGCTCAGCTAGTACTCGCGTCCGCAACGGGTGCACAGAAGATGCCCCTCGTACCAGCCCTCGCGCGTCGCATTCGGGATGAGCTCCAATACGAGTTCATCCTCACACGCGGGACACCAGAAGCGGCGCTGGAGTTTGGCGTGAGCGACCAACGCATCCGCGTCGCCTTCCTTGTCGCGCAGTACCACCTTGAACGAGGGTCCAGTGGGGGCATCGGATTGAGTTCCGACGCTCGGTTCGGGCGCCGGAGGTGCCAGGTGCTTGAGCGTGAGCTGAATCTTGGCCGAGACGTCCGCAGGCTTGGAGGCACTCTTGATGAGGTAGTCGACTGCGCCGAGATCAAGCGCTCGCTCGATGGCGGATTCCTCGCCGAGATTGGTGAGAATCACGACAGGTATGGCGGACAGGCGTGGGTCTGCTTTGATGGTCTCGAGCACCTCCAGACCCCCCATGCGCGGCATGATGAGGTCCAATACGACCAGGTCGTAGTGCGCGTTTCGTAGCTCGTTCAACGCCTCAAGCCCGTCACTCGCCGTTGACACTTCGAAGCCATCCGCGACGAGCTTGTCGTGGTACATCCTGCGAAGCAGTTCAGTGTCCTCGACGACGAGGATTCGATGTCCTGGCACGATGTCTCTTCCTTCCGTCAGCTGGCGGGAACGTAGCCCTGCGCGGCACGGAGTCGTGCGCGCAGTCTTAGAACGGCCTTCGTGTGCAACTGGCTCACCCGGGACTCGGTGACGCCGAGTACGGCACCAATCTCCTTGAGAGTCAGACCTTCGTAATAGTAGAGCGCTATGACGGTCTTCTCGCGGTCTGGTAGTCGGTCAATCGCGCTGCTCAGTATCTCCTTGAGTTCGACGTTCTCGAACATTTGAACGGGGTCTTCAGCAGACTTGTCCTTGATGCTGCCGAGAACATTGCCCTTATCGTCCTTGTCTTGTCCGCCAGTCCACAACTCCTCAAAGGAAATGACCGACGTGTAGGAGAGCTTGGTCAGGACGTCTTGCAGTTGGCGAGCCGAGACCCCCATCTCACGCGCGACCTCCGTGTCACTGGGAACACGCTTCAAGCGGTTTTCAAGTGTGATGTAGGCCTGCTCGATCTCCCGAGAGCGTGCTCTCACCGACCGTGGAACCCAGTCCATTGCGCGAAGTTCGTCGATGATCGCACCCTTGATGCGCGCTATAGCATAGGTCTCAAACTTTATACCGCGACCTGGGTCGAACTTCTCAATTGCGTCGATAAGTCCGAACACGCCATACGATATAAGGTCAGACGTATCCACCGTCTGGGGGAGGTTGGATGAAAGCCGGCCGGCGACGTACTTGACCAGCGGTGAGTAGTTCAAAATGAGCGTCTCCCGGGCATCCGGGTCTCCGCTCTCCTTGTACGTGGCCCAGTAGGCGGACACGTCCGTCTTCGGGTCTTGTCTCATACGGTGGGAGCCCCTTCTCACGCTCGCGGATGTGCATTGCGGTGCACGTCCTTAAGCCGCTTCGTGCCCAAATGAGTATAAATCTGGGTTGTGGAGAGCGCAACGTGGCCGAGAAGTTCCTGCACACTACGGAGATCGGCGCCGCCTTCGAGCAGGTGCGTGGCGAACGTGTGGCGCAATGTGTGTGGGTGCATACCCCTGTCTGCACCGAGCTGGTCGAGATAGCTCGTGAGTAGTCTTCGGACGCTGCCGCTCTGAAGGCGTGTGCCTAAGCGGTTGAGAAAAAGCGCATCAGTGTGGCTCTTCTGAGCGTAGGTGGGTCTTCCCTCGGCCAGATAGGAACGCAACCGGTTGACTGCCTGACGGTGCATCGGCACGATGCGTTCCTTCGATCCCTTGCCCATCACCTTGACCTGTCCCTGCGTGAGATCGACGTCCGCGACGTCCAAGGTCTCGAGTTCTCCGACACGGATGCCTGTAGCGTAGAGGAGTTCGAGAATGGCGGCGTCTCTCAGACCTTTGGGCTTGGACAGGTCGGGAGCCTCGAGTAGGGCGGTCATGAGGTCTGACGGTACGGTCTCAGGAAGACGGCGTTGCAGTCGCGGAGTGCCGAGGACGGCGGCAGGGTTCACATCGGCAAGGCCTTGGGTCTGCAGAAAAACGTAGAAGGACCGTAGTGTGGACGTCTTGCGTGCGATGGTGCGACGTTCGTAACGAGCGAGGTCCAGCTCGGCGAGATAGCCGCGGAGTTGTCGGTGCTTGAGCGTGAGTGGATCGTACGAGTTGCGTTCGCACCAGTCGAGGAACTGTCGCATGTCCGCCGCGTAGGCGCGCACTGTATGGGGCGACATGTTTCGCACGACGCTCAGGTGGTCAAGAAACCGGTCGGCAAGTTCATGGCCGGAGCTCTGGGTCATGGCGTGTTGACCTCCTCGGGCATCGACGACGCCTGGCCTTGGGCGAGCACCGAAGTCGTGGCTATGAACTCAGAAAGCGAGCGCCGCGCGCGCTCGGCGTGCGCCGCGTAGCGAGCGCGTTTTGAGCGGACTGGTGGGTTCAGCGCCGGCATGAGGCCGATGTTGACATGCATCGGTTGGTAGTCTCGGACTTCCGGGTCGGTGGCGTACGCGATGAGGGCACCGAGCGCCGTGTCTTCCGGGAGCACTATGGATGGTGCGCCCGTGAGGTCCGCATAGACGTTGAGCGCGGCGAGAAGCCCGGAGCCGACTGCCTCGAGGTAGCCTTCGGTGCCCGAAAGCTGCCCGGCAATGCGGATTCGGGGCTCGCCGCGTAATGAAAGGTTCGAATCAAGTAGTCTGGGCGCGTCGATGTAGGTGTTGCGATGCATGACGCCGAAACGAAGGAACTCGGCACGCTCGAGTCCGGGGATCATCCGAAAAACGCGGTCCTGTTCGCTGAAGACGAGGTTCGTCTGGAGGCCGACCAGGTTGTATGCGGTGCCGCTTCGGTTCTCGGGACGGAGCTGTACGACCGCCCATGGGCGCTCGCCAGTGTGCGGATCCGTGAGTCCCACGGGCTTCATGGGGCCGAAGCGCGCGGCATCGCCTCCCCGCCGGGCGATTTCCTCGATGGGCTGACAGGCCTGGAAGAGGTCGGATACCTCAAACTCCTTGGTGGTGACGCGGCGTGCGGAGACGAGCTCGGCGATGAATCGAGCGTACTGCTCCCGAGACATCGGGCAGTTGAGATAGTCTGCTCCACCGCCCTTGTCGTAGCGCGATGCTGCGAACACGACCGCGTGATCGATGCTTTGTGCATCGATGATCGGTGCTGCTGCGTCGTAGAAGGACAACCGGTCCGAGCCGACCAGCGTGCTGATCTGCTGTTGGAGGTCCGGGCTTGTAAGAGGTCCGGTTGCGATGATGACGTGTCCCTCTTTAGGAATGTCGCTGACCTCAGTTCTAATCACGTCGACGAGCGGGTGAGACTCGACCAGACGGGTCACTCGTGCGGAGAAGGCGACTCGGTCGACCGCCAGCGCAGCGCCTGCTGGGACAGCACTCTCACGAGCGACTGAGATCAGCATGCTGCCGAGTGTGGTCAACTCGTGCTTGAGCATGCCTGGAGCGGTGTTGGGGTCATCGCTCTTGAACGAGTTGGAGCAGACGAGCTCTGCTAGGTCGCTTGTGTGATGTGCAGGTGCAGAGGCCCGGGGACGCATCTCGTAAAGTCCTACGCGGATGCCACGCTGGGCGAGCTGCCATGCGGCCTCAGTTCCGGCGAGGCCACCACCAATGACGGTCACGACTGGGATCTGCTGCAAGAAGACTCCGTTCTCGACGTGGGTATGTGTGGATTGTAACCGCCATTCAGGTCTGTCTGCTAACGGAGTAACGCCCATCGCGAAGTCGGACGATCGAACCGCGCAGTTCGAAACGTGTCAGATCACATGCAATCGAGATGATGTCTCGTTTCAGGTGAAAAGCCAGGTCATCCGGTCTCATCGGGTCGGCGCGGAGTGCGGCGAGGATGGGGTCAGCTTGCTCAGATGGCGCCTCCCGTCCATCGGCGGGCAGCTCCCCGAGTGTGAATCCGACGGACACGAGCTCGTCACGAAGCTCGGCCTCACAGGTGACGGGTGCGCATCCCTGGCGGATGAGCCTGTTCGCTCCCCTGCACTCTGGGGCAAGGATCGACCCAGGGACAGCCCACACGTCTCTGCCTGCGGCCAGGGCGTGATCGGCAGTCCCAAAGGTGCCGCTCGGCAGTCCGGCCTCGACGACGAGGACTGCAAGAGAAAGTCCGGCGATGATGCGGTTCCTTCTGGAGAACGCCCAGCGCTGTGGTGGGGCGCCCCAAGGCATCTCGGAGATGACCGCATGCCGGCTCCGCAGAGTATCGAGGAGGCTTGCTGCCCGACGGGGATAGTCGATGTCGGCCCCGCATCCAAGGACGGCGATCGTGGTTCCACCCGCATCGATCGCCGCTTCATGCGCCGCCATGTCGCAGCCGATGGCACCTCCCGACACGATGGGGATCCCATTCGTGGCGGCCCAGCCCGCGAACCTACTGGCACATGTAAGACCATAAGGGGTCGCCTTGCGTGCGCCGATCACGGCGAGACTTGGTCCGAGTGCAGAGGGGTCTCCGCATCCGTACAACGTGTGCGGGGGGTCTGGTGATAGGCGGAGGAGTTCCGGATAGTCACTGTCGTGAAGGTGTATCTCCCACCGTTTTGTACTCACATTAGCTCCCCGAGACGATATCCGGCAGATTCAAGTATGTGGTCACGCGTGACGTGCTCGTCTGCGCAAAGATCGGCAATCGTGCGTGCTACGCGAAGCGTCCGGGTCACCGCCCGTCCGGAGAGACCCATCGTGCGTGCGAGCGTCTCAAGCGTCGTTCGGGCGCTCTTGTCGGGCTGACACGCGGAGATGAGACGCGTTCCTGCCAGAGTGCGGGTATGCGGGCGGTCGCCCGCGAACGCGATTGCCTGTGTTACGCGCTGAGCTACGACCTGGGAAGACTCCTCCTCACCTGTACAGGTGAGGATACGCGCAGGATCAACGCAGTCGACTCGCAGGCGCATGTCGATCCGGTCCAACAACGGCCCACCGATGCGTCCTGTGTATCGCTCGATGGTTGGCAGCGTGCAAGAACAACGTCGCTTGGCGTCGCCAAGGTACCCACACGGACAAGGGTTCATCGCGGCGATCAGGGTGAACGCAGCCGGGTAGCACACACGCCCTTCCGCGCGCACCAGTGTGACGGTTCCGTCCTCAAGCGGCTGGCGCAGGGCCTGGAGTGCCGCTGGGCCGAACCCGGGGAGTTCGTCGAGGAAGAGCACGCCATTGTGCGCCAGACTCACCTCGCCGGGACGCGGCGGTGAACCGCCACCAATCAGTCCGGCCGTAGACGTGGAGTGATGCGGCATGCGAAACGGGCGAATTCCGGCCAGTGTGGGACGCTCGTCCACACCCGCGACCGAGTGGACCAGTGCGGTTGTCATGCGCTCATCGTCATTGAGCGGGGACAGTATCCCACCGAGACGGCGGGCGAGCATGGTCTTGCCCGAACCCGGAGGGCCGACGAGAAGGAGGTTGTGACCGCCCGCTGCCGCTATCTCGAGAGCCCGCTTCGCAACGTGGTGTCCTGCAACGTCGCCAAGATCGGGTGTGGCCAACCCTTCGTAGGTGCTGTGGCACCGGGGCTGTTCTGACACGAGCCGTCCGGTCGTGAGGACCCGCATGTGGTCCACAATGCGGCACCGTACCCGTCCGACGACGGCTGCAGCCGCCAGAGCGGCAGAGGGGCCGAGTAAGTCGAAGCCTGCTTGAGCTGCGGCGTAGGCGTGTGCAAGCATGCCCGGCACTGGCCGGACGCTCCCGTCGAGGCCGAGCTCCCCCACCGCCGTTGATCCATCGATGAGCGTCGAAGGGATTTGTCGCGTCGCAGCAAGTATAGCGAGCGCTATCGGGAGGTCGAATCCCGTGCCGTGTTTGCGCAAGGGTGCGGGGGCCAGGTTGATAACGACCCTCGCGTTCGGGAAAACAAGCCCTGCCGCTCTGACGGCCGAGCGCACCCGCTCGCGTGCCTCTTGGACTGCTGTGTCTCCGAGGCCCACGATTGCGAACATGGGGAGGCCCGACGTGACATCGGCCTGTACCTCGACAGGCAATGCCTCCACACCACGGACTGTCGCGGTCATCACTGTCGCCTGCATCGGCTATCCCTCAAGTACGAAGGCAGCTCTGTGATGACGAAGTAGCGCCCGATCATCGGAGAGTACTCGTATTGCGATGACGTCGAAGCGCACGGGTACTGATGTCAGGTCTGCATGGGCTATGTAGGCCCTCGCAAGTCTCGCCAAACGCTTCTGCTTGGACGGTGACACCGCTTCCTCGGGCGTGCCGGCGTTCACGCTGCGGCGCGTCTTCACCTCGACGAACACAAGCTCGGCACCGTCGAGCGCCACGATGTCGACCTCACCGGTTGCGCAACGCCAGTTGCGCTCGGCCACAGTCATCCCCGTCCGTTGCAGGTACTCGACTGCTGCAGTCTCTCCTCGTACTCCCAATTCTGTCGTGCGTTTACTCATGACGACATCCCCCCTTGCTGAGAGGGTGACGCATGAGGCTTGCCCCGAACCTAACCAGAGTGAAACAGAAGATATCCTCAGAATAGTCGGTGCTGTGAACAAGGCGCGAACGACAGTCGGTGTACTGGCGAGGGACCGAGGCGATCGATCGCCTCTATGTGCTCTACGGTGCCATATCCCTTGTTGATGGCGAAGTCGTAGCCAGGGTACGTGCTGTCGAACTCCCGCATGAGGGAATCGCGCTCGACCTTTGCGACTACTGATGCCGCCGCAACACACGCGCACAACCGATCACCACCGACGACGAATGTCGATGGCATGCAAAGATCTACCTCCAGACCGTCGGCGATGACGTGGTCGACAGCGTGAGGAAGTTCTTGCAGGGCCATACACATAGCGAGTGTATTCGCCCGAGCTATGCCGAGAGCGTCGACGCGATCTGACGTGACGTGCGCCACCGAAAGCGCGATGGCGGCCTTACGCACGCGCTCCGCCACAATCTCGCGGGCTGCGGGGGTCAGTCGCTTCGAGTCGTCCAGACCAGGGATGTGTACTCCGGCATCGAGCACTGCAGCAGCCGCGGAGACTGGTCCCGCGAGCGCCCCCCTGCCGACTTCATCAACTCCCGCAATGACCATGTAGCCAGCTTCGTGGAGTCGAAGCTGAAGCGCCATCATTCGCTGTATGCGTTCCCGTTCGTCACGCTCGGCTTGACACTTGTGTTGCGCGGCGCGCACCAGTGTCTGTACGCCGGCGCGCGGGTCGCATGAGAACTCTGCGACAAAGCTATCGAGCTCTTCGAATGGGGTGGCTTTGAACAACGCGCGTATCTCGGCGACGCTGCGCGTGTCCATCGGGACCTACAGAGTGCCGAAGTCGGAAATCGGCCAGTAGATGAAGAACGCCTTGCCAACGATTCGGGACACCGGCTGAGGGCCGAACCAACGGCTGTCCTGGCTGTTCTTGCGGTTGTCGCCCATCAGCCAAACGTAGCTGTCGGGTACGATCAACGGCAACACAAGAGGGCCGGGGTCAGTGCGCATGCCGTGCGTGTAGGGCTCGTCGAGCGCGGAGCCGTCGACATAGACGACGCCGTCACGAATGTCGACCTCCTGACCACCGACCGCGATCACACGTTTGATGTAGTCAGTGGAGTTCGAGGAGGGAGACAGAAACACGACGATATCGCCCGACGTAGGGTCTTGGAAGCGGTAGATGAACTTGTTGGCGATGACGTAGTCGTAAATCTCGAGTGTGGGAATCATTGAACCCGTCGGGATCACGAACGGTTGGACGACCCAGGTCTTGATGCCGGTGGCGAGAAGAAAGGCGATTCCGACCAGGACGATGAGTTCAAGCAGCCACCGGCCGACGGAGACCTCTTTGCCAGGTGAGGCTCCGGCATCGGACTCGTCGTCGTGCGCAGCGACTATCAGACACGACCCGGAAGCAAGTTGCTCCCGGGTCGTCTCGGTCGGCTGGTTGATGTCGGGTTGTTCCAGCACGGAGCCTCCGCCGACTATCGCAACTCCTTGACACGTGCGGCCTTGCCGACCTTGTCACGCAGGTAGTAGAGCTTGGAGCGACGTACCTTGCCGCGTGTCACGATCTCAAGCTTCATGATCTTGGGAGAGTTCACAGGGAATGTGCGCTCGACACCGACAGCGAACGAGATTTTACGGACAGTGAAGGTCTCGCGCGCGCCATGGCCGTGACGCTTGATAACGATGCCCTGGAACAGCTGAACGCGCTCGCGGCCGCCTTCGACGACCTTGTAGCTCACCTTGATGGTGTCGCCGACCTTGAACGGAGACAAGTCCTCGCGGATCTGCTGCTGCTCGATGGCGCGGATTCTATTCATTCTACGGTTCCTGTTCTTCGTCTACCGCCTACGCGGGTGGCTATCAGACACGAGTGGACAGTATAGACCAGCGTTCATGTGACGCGCAAACTGCCGATTCAGAGCGGCGCAATTCGAGAGAGCGGCCACACTCGGAGGAAGGCTTTGCCATACACATTGGCCATCGGCTGAGGGCCGAAGAACCGCGAGTCCGTGCTGTTGGTACGGTTGTCGCCCATCACCCAGATGTGGTCCTCCGGGATCACGAGCGGTAGCAGAACATCCCCGATCTCAGTGATCGCTCCATGGGTGTAGGGTTCCTCGACCGGGACGCTGTCGACGTAAACGCGACCGTCGTGGACATCGACTTCTTGGCCCCCCACTGCTATGACGCGTTTGATCAGGTTGTCGGCGGTCCCCGTCGGGTCATCAAACACAACGATATCGCCCGACGTAGGGTCTTGGAAACGGTAGATGAACTTGTTGGCCAACACGCGATCCCCGATCTCGATTGTTGGGATCATCGAGCCCGTTGGTATCGTGTATGGCATGACCACATACGTGCGTATACCCATGGCAAAGACGAACGCGAGACCCACCATGAGCAGGAGCTCTCCCGCCCAGCGTCCAAACGAGGGGGACCTCTCACTGTCAGATGTGTAGATATCGTCGCTCACTCGTCGTCCGATCGTCCGGGTTCTTGTATGAGCGAACGGGCGAATGCCTGCTCCTCCCCCGTTAAGTCTGCGGCCTCAAGTAGATCAGGACGCTTCATCGCCGTGCGACCGATTGCTTCTCGGCGACGCCACGCTGCAATCCGAGCATGATCTCCGCTAAGCAGCACGTCTGGCACGTCCATGCCTTCAAATGATGCGGGACGCGTGTAGTGCGGGTATTCGAGGAGCCCCCACGAGAAGGACTCCTCGGCTGAGGATTGGTCATGCCCGAGAACGCCCGGCAGCAACCGCGTCACTGCGTCGGTGAGTACCATCGCAGGCAACTCGCCGCCGGTCAGTACGTAGTCGCCGATAGAGACTTCACGGTCGGCGAGCGACCGTATGCGCTCGTCGTAGCCCTCGTAGCGACCAGCAAAAACGACGAGCCGCTCGTGCGTTGCGAGCTCCTCTACAAGAGCCTGCTTGAGTAGTTCACCCTGCGGGCACATGAGGATGGTGGTCGCGGGGCGGGAGTCTTGCACCAGAATCGCACGGTGCGCCCGGAAAAACGGTTCGGGCTTCATGACCATGCCGGGGCCGCCCCCGAACGAGTAGTCGTCGGTAGTGCGGTGTTTGCCCTCGGCCCAATCGCGCAGGTCGTGCACGTAGAACTCGACAGCACCCTTTTGTTGCGCGATACCGAGTATGGAGCTCGAGAGTGTCGATTCGAACATCTCTGGGAAAATCGAGATGATGTCTATGCGCATTAGATGTCATCTCTGTCATCAATGAGGCCCGGCAGGAGCCGGACAGTCGCCCGGTTCGCATCGAAATCAACGTCCAGCAGGACTACGTCGATGATCGGGATGAGCACCTCACCATATGTGTCGCCCTCGACAACCCAGACGTCGTTCGCGCCTGTGATGATCACGTCGGTCACGATGCCGAGCAAGCCGCGGTCCACGTCGGTCACAGTAAGGCCGACGATATCGGGCTCATCAACGAGGACCTCGGCCGGCAGGTCTTCCGGTCGCGCCATCAGCGTACGGCCGTTGAGCAGGGCGGCCGAGGACAGATCATTGACGCAACTGATGGTCAGGAGCGGGCCCTTGGGACCTGACCTTGCCGCGACTACATCGCCTTCACGCATGGCGACAGACGGCGGCGCGATCCAGACGTGAAGTCCCACAAAAGCATCGAGGGGCAGGTCGGTGAGCGGCTTCACGGAGACCTCTCCTCGTAGCCCATGTGCCTTCACTATCCGGCCTATCGGCACGAAGGGCGCATTCATGATCTCAGCCGAGAATCTCCACTGTAGCTTCGGAACCGTCGACAGATGCGGCCGCACGCACCAGTGTCCGCACCGCCTTGATCACTCGGCCCTGACGACCGATGACCTTGCCGACATCGTCGCTGTTGACCTGGACCTCGTAGACGGTCTGTCGGCTGTCTTCCCTTTTCTCGATCGAGACGTCGGCCGGGTTGTCCACGAGCGACTCGATGATGTAGTGGACCAGCCCGTCAGTGTCTGAAGTGGATGTCATGAGTTACTCAGCGTCTTCCGCAGGTTCCCCAACGGGAGCCTCTTCCGCAGGAGCAGCAGGAGCCTCTTCCGCAGGAGCAGCAGGAGCCTCTGCAGCCTTTGTTGGCGCCTCCGTGGCCTTGGCCTGCGCCTTCTTGGAGAGCTTCGACTCACCCTCGGGAACTTTGGCCTCACCCTTAGCGATCGCGATGAGCTTCGCAACCGTCTCGGTGGGCTGAGCACCCTTAGCAATCCACGCGTCGATCTTCTCAATGTCGAGTTCGACCGTCGACGGCTGGGTACGCGGGTTGTAGCGCCCGAGGATTTCGATGAACCGACCATCGCGCGGAGCATGCGAGTCGGCCGCAACGACACGGTAGAGCGGCGCCTTCTTTGCGCCGACGCGTGCCAGGCGGATCTTGACTGCCAAAACGTTCACCTCCGTGTAAGGTGGCGCCCCGTGCGGGCAACCACTTCTGAGCAAGAGCGACTGCTAATGATATGACAAGAGTGTAGCGCGGTCAAAGCGTTCGCAAGGCTGTCTGAATCGGGGGAAGAGCCCGTCACATGCTCGTCAGAAGGGCCGTCCCATGCCGGGAGTGTTGAGCCCACCACGTCGTCGGCCCTTCCCGCTCCCCTGCATCTTCTGGAGCTGCTTGACCATCTTCTGCGCCTCGGCGAACTGCTTGAGCACCTGGTTCACCTCGAAGACGGTCACGCCGGCACCCGCGGCGATGCGCTCACGCCGGGATCCGTTGATGATGGAAGATTTGGCGCGTTCGGCCGCGGTCATCGACTGTATGATGGCTTCCGTTCGGGTGAGCGCGCCCTCATCGACCTTCGCGTCCTTAGGAAGCCTATTGGCGCCCGGAATCATGGACATGAGGTCGGAGATCGAGCCCATCTTCTTGAGCTGCCTCAGCTGGCCGAGAAAGTCATCGAGTGTAAAACGGCCCTCGCGCAGCCGCATCTCGGCGTCCTCCGAGAGCTCAACGTCGACGTTCTCCTGGGCCTTCTCGATGAGGGAGACGACGTCTCCCATGCCCAGGATGCGCTTTGCCATTCGCTCAGGATAGAAGACCTCGAGGGCGTCGAGCTTCTCGCCCACGCTGGCGAACATGATGGGCTTGCCCGTCACGGCCTTCACAGAGAGCGCCGCGCCGCCACGCGCATCACCGTCCAATTTGGATACGATCACGCCGTCGAAGGCCGCTCGCTCGGCGAAGGCGCTTGCCGCATTCACCGCATCCTGACCAGTCATCGCGTCGACCACCATGATGACCTGGTCGGGCTTGATGGCTCGTTTGATCGCCGAAGCTTCCGCCATCATCTCTGCATCTATGTGGAGACGACCGGCAGTATCGACGATCACGACGTCTCGCATTCGCGCAACCGCGTCCTTCACAGCTGCCTGAGCGATGGCGACAGGATCGTCGCCCTCACCGCGAAAGACGGGGATGTCCAGCTCACGGCCGAGCGTCTCGAGCTGATCGATGGCGGCTGGTCGGTAGACGTCGCACGCGACGAGCATCGGGTGTTTGCCCTGTTTACGCAGCAGGTTGGCGAGTTTCGCTGCGGCCGTGGTCTTGCCGGAGCCCTGCAACCCGACCAGCATGATCACGTTCGGTATACGGTTGGTCATGACGAGACGCGCTTCGTGGCCACCCATCAGCGCGGTGAGCTCTTCTATGACGATCTTCACGACCATCTGTCCGGGTGTCAGGCTCTTCATCACGTCAGCGCCCACTGCCCGTAAGCGCACGACGGCAACGAACTCCTTGACGACCTTGAAGTTCACGTCGGCCTCAAGCAGCGCGAGACGAATCTCGCGCATGGCGGCGTCGACGTCTGTCTCGGTCAGTCGACCGCGACCCTTGAGCTTGGCGAGAACACCTTGAAGGCGGTCTGAAAGGCTTTCGAACATTGGACCTCCACGGGGGCTGTGTGCGGTCTTCCTAGGCTACGGGCGGAACGTGGGTCAGTCAATGCGCCTGACACGCGTGAGAGGCGAGAACACCGCGATCGCTTTGCCCCACACCTGTGACACTGGTGCTGGCCCGATGAACCGGCTATCGAGTGATTCACAGCGGTTGTCATGCTCGCGGAACGGGACGAATCGGAACTCGTTGGAATCCATCTCACTCGCCGGCGATGAGCGCACGTGCAAACTCATCGGCATCGAATCGACGCAGGTCCTCCACATTTTCTCCGACGCCAACGCGCACGATCGGCAAGCCAAGGTCCCGAACGATGGCGATAGCTATGCCTCCTTTGGCCGTGCCGTCGAGCTTCGTGAGCACGATACCGTCCAGACCCAACGCTCGGTTGAACTCGCGGGCCTGCACAAGACCGTTCTGGCCTGTGGTGGCGTCCATCACCAGGAGCACGCGTACCGGCCAGCGGCTCTCGCGCTGTGTCACCCGGTACACCTTCTGCAACTCGGCCATGAGGTCGGGTGAAGTATGCAGCCGGCCCGCGGTGTCGATAAGCACGAGATCGGCATCCTGCTCCTCGGCGGCCCTGAGTGTGTCAAATGACACCGAAGCGGGATCAGCACCGCGCTCGCGCTCCACTACCGGTACCCCCGCTCGTGTCGCCCACACACGCAGCTGCTCGATTGCGGCTGCACGGAAGGTATCGCCCGAGCCGATCACTACGCGACGTCCCTCGTCGGTGAACACTTTCGCGAGCTTGCCGACGGTGGTGGTCTTCCCGGTTCCGTTGACGCCGACCACCAGGACGACAAGGGGCTTCTCGGCGAACAGGTCGTCACCACCGGAACGCAGCTCATCGGCGACCTCTTCCACGAGATGGTCGAGTACCGCCTGAGCGTCGGGTAGCGCCTTGTGCACGGCGGTGTCTTGAAGACGGCCTATGATCTCGGCCACCGCGACGGCGCCCATGTCACCGGCGATCAGCGTGTCTTCGAGGTCGGTCCAGAACTCGTGATCGAGATCGGGGCCCTTGCGAAGCAAGACGTTCAGCTGGCCCTGTAGCGACTCGCGTGTGCGCGACAGTCCCTGGGTCAGGCGCTCATGCCACGCCGGCGCCATCGGCGGGTACCTCCTTGGCGGAATGCATGGCCTGTTCGAGCTTCTGGCTGACCACCTTACTGACGCCGTCAGCATGCATCGAGACACCATACAGCACATCGGCCATCTCCATCGTGCGACGCTGGTGGCTGACGACAATGAACTGCGTGTGATGTCGGAGACTGTCGAGGAAGGCGATGAAGCGGCGCAGGTTCGTGTCGTCGAGCGCGGCCTCTACCTCGTCGAGAAGATAGAACGGACACGGTCTCGTGCGGTAGATAGCGAACAGCAGGGCGAGTGCGGTGAGGGACTTCTCGCCGCCCGAGAGGAGCGACATCTTGGAGAGTCGCTTGCCGCGGGGTTGCGCAATGACCTCGATGCCGGTCGCCTCCGGGTCATCGGGATCGGTAAGCATCAGCGAGGACTGACCGCCCGGGAAGAGCACTGAGAAGACCTCCTGGTAGTGACGGTCTACCAGCTCGAATGTCTCCAAGAAGCGTTCACGTATCTTGCGGTCGATGGCCGAGACGATCTTCTGCAACGCTTTTTGACTCGCGTTGAGGTCGTCGAGCTGCTGCTGGAGGTAGTCCCTGCGCTGCTGCAGTCGATCGAACTCCTCGACCGCGATGGGGTTCACGGGCCCGAGGTTGGCTATACGCTTGCGAAGCCGATGCATGTTGTCCACTGCTGGCTCGCGTTCGCCGATCAACGGCGCCTCAAGGGCCCTCTCAAGAGAGACGCCAAAATCTTCAACGATGCGGCTGACGGCCGTAGTGACCTGCACCTCGAGTTGGCCCTTCTCCACGCGAATGGAGCCCATGTCCTCGTTCACGGCCTCCACGTCGGTCATGGCGGCACGTACCGCGTCCTGGGCAGTGTGGATGGTAGTGCGAAGTGACTCGCTGTCGGTTTGTTCGAAGCTGGCGCGGTCACGGAGCCTGACCGCCCAATGCTCAGCACGTTCCAGGAGAAGCGAATAGAGGTCATGCAACGGCTGCAAGCGGCCGCGAAGAGATTCGAGCGCTTCATCAGTGGTCTGAGACTGCGCGACCAGCGTGTCGAGCTCCCGTGTCTCAGCGATCGTCGATGCATGGCGGCGCTTGAGGTGTACTTCACGTTCGGACACGGCGGCGATCTCAACCTGGCAGGTGGACAGCCGTGTTGCGACCTCGGACTCTTCGCGGAACCGGACGTCGCGCTCCTCACGACGTGCCGCAGCATCTTCTTCGAGCTGTTCGATGAGTGCTTCGGTCGCTGCGACCGCCTCTTGGAGCCGACGCTCCTGGGGCCGGTCCTTCGCGGTCCTCTCGTCGATCTGTCGCAGGCGGACGTCGATCGTGCCCGCCTCCTTGTCGAGGTCGGTGATCGCCTGCTCCAGGCGGCCGATCTCCTCCAGAGCCGAGGCCTCGTCCCCTGCGAGAGTAGCAGCTCTCTGACTGAGCTCAAGAGCCTGCTGCTGAGAGGCGGCAAGTGTCTCTTCGGATGTTGCGACAGCGGCCTCAGCTTCCCCCACTCCGGCCTCGGTCGCACCCAACGCGTCTCGGAGATCGGCGAGCTTGCGCTTCCGCGCGAGAACGCCGGCGTCTTCGAAGAGGTCGGGACCGACGCGCACTTTGCCGCTCGGCCAGACGACATGCCCGTTGCGTGTGGCGTATCGGGACACGGCGCCCGCCACGCCTGCGGCGCGTAGCGCATCCTCCAGGGTGTCTACGACGCGTATGTCGCCGATAAGCCCGTCGATCGCCGTGCGGACATCAGCGGCGCATTCGATGGCATCGGCAAGACGCACGCCGGGGCCGTCGGTGTCGAACACCAGCGGGCGAGAATCGACGGGCATGACGGAGTAGTCTCCCGCACCCTGTTTCTCGAGCATCGCCACGACACCGGTAGCCGCCTTCCGGCTTCGAACGAGAACGCAGAACACGTCGCCACCCAGTGCAGCCTCGACAAGCCGTTCATACTCTTTCGAGACACTGATGGCATCAGTTACCGGGCCGATGACGTCCGGGAGCTGCTTTTCCTTCTGCAGCAACCACGCAAGTGCCGGTGAAGCCGCATCGAAAGCGCGGTCGACCTCTTCCAGCGCGCGTATCTCGGCACGAATCTCCGTGAGGTCTTCACGACGCCGCGCCAGCTCCGCCTTGCGTGAGTCAGTGAGGCGGACGTGTTTGTCGACCTCTTGCTCAGCGAGGGCGAGCTCGCGCCGACCACGGTCAAGATCGGTCTGGAGTTGCTCGACACGCGTACGGCGCGCTGACAGCGTCGAGAAAACACCCGAGTGCTGCTGTTTTACCGTGGCGGCTCGGTCGCCGAGCATCTCGGTTTCCAGAGTGAACGCCGAGAGTGCCTGCTTGGTGGTCGCGAGGTCAGTACGGGCGTCGTCGATCTCCTTGCGGGCACGGCGCTGCTCAGAGGTCGCACGCGCAAGGGTCTCCTCGACAGCAAGACGGAGCTTCTTCGCCGACTCGGCTTCACGCCTCAGTTCGCCGAGTTGCGTATAGAGCACGCTGATGCGCGCCTCAGTGACCGCACGCTCCTCGGCTATCTGTTGGAGTTCTGAGCCGCGCTTGCCGAGGCGAGTCTCGCTGTGGTGGATCTTAGCGCGCAGCTCAGAGAGGCGCTCGACGAGATTCTTTCCCTTCTCCTCGAGCAGTAACAATCCAGAGCTGAGCCGTTCAAGTACCGATTGCAGGCGTCGGCGTTGCTCGGAGAGGTCGCCGACGAACAGCCCCTTCTCCTCCAGCAGCGACTGGAACTTCGCGAGTTCGCGCTCCTTCTCTGCCTGACGGTAGCGTGCGAGTTCTACCTCGGCGCCTTGCTCCCGCTCCCGCTTCTCGAGGTCGTCCCACTGCAACTGTAGTTCGTGAAGGTGTGCGACTGCCAGTGAGACCTCGAGGTCTTTGAGCTCAGCCGCCAGTTCGCGATACTCGGACGCCTTACTCGCTTGGCGCTGGAGCGGTTTCAGCTGTCGGTCGATTTCGACGACGACATCTTTCACGCGGTCGAGGTGCACGTCCATCGACGTGAGCTTTCGCAGGGCACGTTCCTTGCGTTTCTTGTGCTTGAGGACGCCGGCGGCCTCCTCGATGAGCGCACGGCGGTCCTCGGGCTTGCTGCTCAGGACCTCATCGAGGCGTCCCTGGCTGATGATCGAATGCGTGTCGCGGCCGAGACCGCTGTCATGCAACAGCTCTTGGATGTCCATCAACCGGCACGGTGATTGGTTGATGAGATACTCGCTCTCACCGTTGCGGAACATGCGCCGCGTGATGGTGACCTCGTGGAACTCGAGCGGCAGGGTGCCTTGGCTGTTGTCCAGCACAAGGTCCACCTCGGCAATGCCAACCGCCTGCCTGGCAGACGAGCCGGCAAAAACGACGTCTTCCATGGAGTTCCCGCGCAGCGATTTAGCCGATTGCTCGCCGAGAACCCACAGCACCGCATCGGAGATGTTGGACTTGCCGGAGCCGTTGGGCCCCACGATGACGGTGACACCGGGCTCCAGCGTGAGCTTGCTGCGGTCGGCGAATGACTTGAACCCCTTGAGCGTGAGCGACTTGAGGTACAACGCTGACCTTTCTGCTGGTGGCGTGCGGTGCCTTCGGGCGCGTGCGCGCGTCAGAAGGACGCGACTATGCTACCACAGCGCGGACACGTTCTCGCTGTTCGACGAGGGAGGTTTCAGGACCCGCGTGGCGAGTCCTGGTGTTCGTCGAGAGACTCGAGCGCGTCAGCCGCCGCTGCTTTCTCGGCCTCCTTTTTCGATGAGCCGGAGCCCGTACCGACCGCATGATTGCCGATGACGGCCTCTGCCACGAAGACATGGTCGTGCGGCGGCCCGGAGATCGAAACGATCCGGTAGGCGGGCGTGTGACCGCCGCCAGTTTGCATGAATTCCTGCAGCGCCGACTTGGGGTCTGCCGGTGGAGCCAAAGTGCCGTCCATGCGGGAACCGAGGAGGCGCATGACGAGCTCGCGAGTCGTGTCGAGTCCTTGATCTGTGTAGACCGCGCCGATAAGGGCTTCCAGACAGTTCTCGAGCACGCTGCTGCGCTGATGACCGCCCGAACGTGCTTCGCCTTTTCCCATGAGGATGAGCGGCCCGAGGCCGAGTTCTTCCGCTACGACCGCGAGCGTCTCACCAGCGACTGCGCCAATCTTGAGCCGGGTCAGCACGCCCTCGGGTTCGCCGGGCCGACTGTGGAAGAGTTCGTCCGCGACCAGGAATCCTATGACCGAGTCGCCGAGGAATTCGAGGCGGTCGTATCCCGCAACGTCCCCATGCTCCGCGGCATACGAAGGGTGGGTTAGCGCTTCGACGAGAAGGTCGCGGTCTCGAAAACGTACGCCGAGCAACGCCTCGGCACGCGCTATCCGAGTGTCACGGTCGACAGTCATCGCGGCATCCGTGCGAAGAGTAGCGTCGCGTTGTGGCCTCCAAAACCAAAGGAATTGCTGAGTACGGCCTCGACGGCCACTTCACGTGCCACGTTTGGCACGTAGTCCAGGTCGCACGCGGGATCCGGATCGGTAAGGTTGATGGTGGGTGGCAAAACCCCGCGCTCAAGCGCAAGCACACAGAAGACCGCTTCGAGCGCACCTGCGCCACCGAGGAGGTGGCCAGTCATTGATTTCGTGGACGACACGGGAGGTGCGTCAGCTCCGAAGACGGCTTTGATCGCGCCAGTCTCCGCAGCATCTCCGAGCTGAGTGGAGGTGCCGTGCGCGTTGATGTAGCCGACCTGCGACGGCTTGTACCCGGCCTGGTCGAGTGCCTGGCGCATCGCACGACGCGCGCCGTTGCCGTCGGGTGCGGGAGCTGTGATGTGGTGCGCATCCGCAGTCGCACCGTAGCCGACGAGCTCGGCGTAGATGCGGGCGTTCCGGGCCGCGGCGTGTTCCCACTCCTCGAGCACGAGGATGCCACCCCCCTCTCCCATCACGAAGCCGTCGCGACCTGCGTCGAAGGGTCGTGAGGCGGCGGCAGGATCATCGTTCCTGGTGGAGAGCGCGCGGGCCGCACAGAAGCCAGCGAGCCCTAAGGGAGTGACCCCGCAGTCGAAACCGCCAGCCATGATGACGTCGGCCGCTCCACGCCGGATGGCCTCCCCTGCCTCGCCGATGGAATGATTGCCCGTCGCACATGCCGAGACGGGCGCGTAGTTGATGCCGCGCGCTCCTGTGCGAATGGAGATGTGACCTGCGGCGAGGTCCACGATCATCATCGGCACCAGCATGGGGCTCACACGCGAAGGGCCACGCTCGGCCAGTATCGCCGTCTGTTCTTCCATCGTCCCAAGGCCGCCGATGCCGGATCCGACGATGACGCCGACCCGCTCGGCATTACTTTCATTGATAACGAGTCCCGAGTCGGCCAGTGCCTCATCGGCTGCAACGACAGCGAACTGCTGGAAGCGAGCCATCCGTCGTGCTTCTTTGGATGCCAGCCACTGCGCAGAGTCCCAGTCGTCGACCATCCCGGCGAAGCGCGTGGAGTACTGGCTTACATCGAAGGCCGTGATCGGCGTGATGCCGGACCGTCCGGCGACGATGGAGTCCCATGCCGCCTCGACACCGATGCCGACCGGAGAAACGCAGCCGATGCCGGTCACGACTATCCTTCTCATGCCGGGGCTTCTTCGCTCGCGGTACGCCATTGGGCAACGAGCCGGTCCATCAGCGCCTTGACAGTGGGGATGTCATGTATACGTGCCGCCGAGGAGCCGGCGAACACAAGGCCGTCGATGACGTCCCCGCCTTGGGCGCGAATGAGTTTGTCCATGATGCAGTACTCCCTGCCACAGTGCTTCAAGCAGGCTTCGCAGCGCTCGATCCTGGGATAGTCGCCGGCCGTCAGGCACTCAGTGAAAGGGTTGCGTATCGCTCGCCCGGGTAGACCCACCGGGCTCTTTATGATGAGGATGTCATCTTCAGTAGCTCGGACGTACATGTCTTTGAATGCGTCCGGAGCCGAGGACTCGACCGTTGCCGCGAAGCGCGACCCCATCTGCACGCCCGCTGCACCAGCGTCGAGCGTGCGCTTGATATCGGCTCCTGTCACGACGCCACCGGCGCCGATGACCGGGATGTCCACTGATTCGATGATGCGGGGCAGCAGGTCGAGCATGTACTCGTCTGTGCCAAGGTGGCCGCCGGCCTCGAAACCCTCAACGACGACGGCCGAGGCGCCAAAATGCTGGGAGAGCTTGGCTACGCGCTCGGAACCAACGATCGGGACCATCTCCACGCCGGCATCCCGGCACCAGCCGAAGACATCACGCGAGAAGCCTGCGCCTGAGACGACGAGGTCCACGCCCGCCGAGATAGCTGCGTGTACGAGCTCTTTGAACCCGCGCACTGCGACCATGATGTTGACGCCGAGTACGCCGTCCGTCTCTGTGCGGGCTGCACGAACCTCGGCAGTGAGTTCATCGGGAGTCAGGCCGGACCCGGCGATGAGGCCGATACCACCTTCGTTAGCCACTGCGGCCGCCAAGGGGCTCATGGAGATACGCACGGCCATGCCGCCTTGCATGATGGGCAGACGGGACGTCCTGGTGCCTATGGTCAATGTCGGCATTTCCATGGGTCCTCCGATTGCGAGGAGGACGTACCAGCCGACCGAGATCGGCCGGTACGTCCATGAGTACAGCTTGTGCGTCAGGCGTTTGCGGCGATGTATTCGATCGCATCGGCGACTGTCTTGATGTTCTCGGCCTCCTCGTCAGGGATGGAGATGCCGAAAGACTCCTCGAGCGCCATGACAAGCTCGACGATATCGAGCGAGTCGGCGCCGAGGTCGTCGATGAAGGACGCCTCGAGGTTCACGTCGTCCTCGTCAGCGTTAAGCTGATCGACGATGACCTCCTTGACCTTGTCAAAGATATCCTCTTTCTCCATGCGTAACACCTCCTCTCCCCTGCCACAGCGTGATGAACGCGCGAGTTGCGCGTGGTCAGGCGAATGTCATTCCTCCGTCGACGGCAATGGTCTGCCCGGTGATGTAGGCGGCCTCTTCGCTGGCAAGGAAGGCGACAAGCGCAGCGACATCGGCGGGCGTGCCCATACGCTTCATCGCGATGCTGCCAAGTGCGGCCTCTCTGGTGGCAGCAGGAAGCGCCGCCGTCATGTCGGTCTCGATGAAGCCAGGCGCCACTGCGTTGACGCGGACATTACGTGACGCCAGCTCACGAGCGACAGACTTCGTCATGCCGATGAGCCCCGCTTTCGCTGATGCGTAGTTCACCTGACCTGCATTCCCGGCGATGCCCACTATCGAAGAGATGTTGATGATGGAGCCGGAACGCGCCTTCATCATCAGTTTGGCTGCTGCCCGGGTCATGAGGAACGCACCTGTGAGATTCGTGCGGATGACGTCTCCCCAGTCTTCATCGCTCATGCGTACAAGCAGCCCATCGCGAGTGATACCGGCATTGTTGACGAGTACATCGAGTCGGCCGAAGCGTTCGGCGACCGCGTCCACCAAAGCAGTGACGCTCTCCGGGTCGCCGACATCGGCCTTGAAGGCGTCAGCGGTGCCGCCCGCGGCCTGTATGCAAGCCACGACATCGCAGGCCGCAGCCTCGCTACCTGCAATATAGTTGACCGCGACCGCCGCGCCCTCCGCAGCGAGCCGCCTGGCTATCTCCGCCCCGATGCCTTGCGACGATCCCGTCACGAGGGCAACTTTATCGGTAAGCCGTGCCATTACCGCGCCTCCTTCACGACCAATTCGAGTTCGCCATCGCCTGTCGCGAAGGCATCCAGCCCTTCGACCCGGCGTGCCAGCCCCTTGAGAACCGCGCCGGGGCCCGCTTCGACGACCACATTAACACCCATGTCACGCAGAGCGTACATCGTCTCCGTCCATCGCACCGGCGACGTCATCTGGTTTCGGAGCCGTGTAGCGATGACGCTTGCATCCGTCGTAGGCGCCGGATCGGTGTTCTGGAGAATAGGAATGGCTACGTCCGAGAGCTCTGTGCGCTCGAGGACCGCTGCGAACGCGTCAGCGGCGGGCGCCATGAGAGGAGAATGGAACGGACCAGCGACCTGAAGGGGGACGATACGGCGCGCACCGGCGCCGCTGAGCGCGATTGTAGCCGACTCGACGCCGAGATGTGTGCCGGAGATGATGACCTGTCCCGGCGCGTTGTCATTTGCGACCCAAACGTCGGAGATGCTGTCTACGAGGTCTGCGACCGTGCAACTATCGAGGCCGAGAACCGCAGCCATGGTTCCTGGCGTGGCGGCCGCAGTAGAACTCATGAGGTCGGCGCGCTCGACGACGAGTTCAAGGCCCGCTTCAGCCGAGAACGCTCCGGCGACAGCCAGTGCGGCGAACTCGCCGACGCTGTGACCGGCAAGTGCGAGAGGCTCCAAGCCCGCGGCGAGCAGACTGGTGCCCCATGCCCAATCGACGAGGTACAGCAGTGGTTGAGCTGCACGGGTGTCTGCAAGAGCGGCAGCGGGACCCTCGGCAGCAATGCGACGCAGGTTGAGACCGCTCAGGGCCTCGGCGGCATCCAGGAGCCGGTCCAGGGCGTCGAGGCCAGGCAGACGCTCCAACATGCCGATACGCTGAGACCCCTGTCCGGGGAATACGACTGCGTGAGTGACTGCCATACGATCTACGTCTCTGTATTCGAACACAGCGCGGACATCACGTTCTCGGCCTCGGCCATGATCTCTGTGAGTATCTCGGCGGCGGGCTGGATCTTGCGCACCATCGCTGCCACCTGGCCGGCCATGATGCTTCCCATCTCCAGGTCGCCCTCCTTCATCGCGAGGGCGAGCTTCCCGCTTCCGAGCTCCTCCAACCCATGGATGTCGTTCTCTTTGTCGAGGGCCTCGAGCTGCCTGGAGAGCTTGTTTTTCAGTACGCGCACGGGATGGCCGGTCGAGTAGCCGGTCACCACGGTGTCACGGTCCCTGGCCTTGAGAATACGTTGCTTCACGTCCGGATGGATGGTGCACTCCTCGGCGCACATGAAGCGCGTACCGATCTGCACGCCCTGGGCGCCAAGTGCGAAGGCAGCAGCCAGGCCACGACCATCGGCGATGCCTCCTGCTGCGACGACAGGAATCTCGACCGCGTCAGCAAGCTGGGGCGTGAGCACCATGGTCGTGAGTTCGCCGATGTGACCGCCGGCCTCCATGCCCTCACCGATCACAGCATCGGCGCCGATGGACTCCATGCGCTTGGCGAGCGCCACAGAGGGCACGACGGTCATGACCTTGATGCCGTGCTGCTTGAGTCCCGCCATGTACTTCGCTGGGTTCCCTGCACCAGTGGTGACCGCATACACGCCTTCCTTGAGGACCATGGCCACGAGATCGTCGATGTGGGGCGTGAGAAGCATGAGGTTGACGCCAAAGGGCTTGTCCGTGAGTGTCTTCGCGCGGCGAATCTCCTCGCGAAGGATGTCAGTGGGCATGTGGCCCGCGCCGATGATGCCAAAACCGCCACCGTTGCTCACCGCAGCGGCGAGCTCCGCTGTTGCCGTCCAGGCCATGCCACCTTGGATGATGGGATACTCGATGCCCAGTAGCTTCGTGAGTCTGGTACGTAGGGCCATCTACTTAAGCCTCCTTGGTCCAACGCACGATGGCGGCTCCCCAGGTGAGCCCCGCACCGAAACCGACGAGGGCGAGAAGGTCTCCCGGCTGCAAGTTGCCGCTAGTATACAGGTCGTTCACGGCGAGCGGAATCGAGGCTGCAGACGTGTTGCCGGTAAGCGCGATGTTGGACACGACGCGCTCGTGCGGCAGCCCGAGACGGTCGGCCACCGTGTCGAGGATGCGCTGATTGGCCTGGTGCGGGACGAGCCACTTCACATCATCAATGGTCAGACCCGACTGCGCGAGGGCGGCTTCGGTCGTCTTGGGTATCACGCGTACCGCGAACTTGAAGACCTCGTTGCCTGCCATCTGGACGTACTGCAACCCGGCCTCAACGCGTTCCATAGTGGCAGGCATTGCAGAACCACCTGCAGGTATCTTCAAGACATCAGCGCCGGTCCCGTCGGCACCCAGGTCGATGCCGAGAACACCGGGCGTGTCGGAAGCTCGAAGCACGAATGCCCCCGCGCCGTCACCGAATAGGACGCACGTCCCCCGATCGGAGAAGTCCACGTGCCGTGTTAGCGCGTCGGCGCCTACGACCAGAACCGTGCGTGCTCTCCCACTCTCGATGGCAGCCGTCGCATTCTGCAGCGCAAAGATGAAGCTCGTGCACGCGGCCATGACGTCATACGCAGGGCACGTGAGACCGAGGTTTGCCTGAGTGATGCACGCCGTTGACGGAAAGATCATGTCCGGGCTCGACGTCCCGACGACAAGAAGGTCGATCTCGCCCGGTTCAACGCCCCCGTCGGCCATCGCGGCACGCGCGGCCTGCGTCGCAAGGTCTGAGGTAGCTTGGCCTTCCTCGGCAAGACGACGTTCCTTGATGCCCGTGCGCGTTGAGATCCACTCGTCAGAGGTCTCGACCAGCAGCTCCAGGTCTTCGTTGGTGAGTCTGCGCTCGGGAAGGTACGACCCGACGCCGATGACGACTGCATGATTCATGACGGGGGCGTGGACTCCTTGTTCTCAGCGCTGTCTGGCGCCTGTCGGGACGAATGTCCGTGTAGTTTACACGTTCGTCCGAGCACGGGGAAGCGCGTTCGATTCGGGCGAGAGTTCAGCGATGGAGCGCTCGATGACCGAGGGGAGCTGTGCACGAGCCGCGCGCGCGCTGACGAGTATGCCGTTGCAAATCGCGCGGGTACCGGAGCTGCCATGCCCGATGATGCACACGCCTTTCACACCCAGCAGCGGAGCGCCGCCATATGTGTCGGGGTCGATCCGGTCCTTCAGCTTCTGGAGAGATGGCTTGAGCACGGCGGCGGCGAGCGAGTTGATGCTTGTCTCGGTCATGGCTGCTTTGATCTGACCGAGCAGCGTCTTTGAGAACCCCTCAAGAAGCTTGAGAACTACGTTGCCGGTGAAGCCGTCGGTCACCACAACGTCGACGGTGCCTGCGGGTATGTCCCTGCCTTCGACGTTGCCAGTGAAGCCCGGTACGCTCTCCGCCATGAGGGCGTGGGCCTCTTGCGCCAGCATGGAGCCCTTCGTGGGTTCTTCGCCGATGTTCAGCAGGCCAACGGTGGGTTCGGGACGGCCGAGCAGCACCTGAGCGTATGCCCGGCCCATCAGCGCGAACTGCACGAGGTCCTCGGGCTTGACGTCAGCGTTCGCACCGATGTCGAGCAGGACGCACGGTCGGTCGGATGCGGGAATCACCGTCGCGATAGCCGGTCGGGAAACGCCGTGCAGACGACCCATGACCAGCGTCGCAGCAGCCATGCACGCACCGGTACTGCCCGCCGAGAAGAACGCCTCGGCCTTCCCTTCCTTGACCAGTCGACAACCCACCACGATCGAAGAGTCTTTCTTGGACCGAACGGCGCTGGCAGGATGTTCACCCATTTCTATGACTTCGGTTGTGGTGACGGCGTCTACCCGTTCGTTCACTGACGCGAACGCGGTGACGACATCCTCCGGACCGGTGAGAAGTATCTGCAGCTTCGGGTCGGCGGCGAGCGCCTCGGCCACGCCCTGAAGCACCACGCCGGGCGCGTTATCACCGCCCAGTGCATCAACGACGACAGTCACGCGTTCGGCTGCGCTCATGCGTACTCCTCGTTGAGGTGCTGGTGTCAGATGCCGAATGCAGCCAGTAATGCGTCCATGTCGACAGCATCCTTCAACATGTCGCGTATTCTAGCAGCCTTCGTGACGTCATGGAGCCGCACGTGGCCCATGAGCGCCCCCATCTTCTCGACCGCCGTGAGCGTGTCCGTGTCCACCATGATCATTGGCACACCAAGCTCTTCAGCCCGTGCCAGTACGAGCAAACCGGGTGGTAGGCCGCCGGTGAGAATAAGCGCATGCGTGTTGGTCTCGAGAGCTGCGAGCTGGACATCAGCGCGGTCACCGCCGGTAATGACGGCCTTGCGATCCTTGCGCCTGAAGAAGCGAAGCGCCTTGTCCTGGCCCATCGCGCCGACCATGAACGCTTCGACGGTCTCATCGAGGCGTTCTTCCGCACACAGCACGGTGCCACTCAGCGCCTCGACGATCTCGGCGACGGTGACCGATGACAGCGCTGCGTCGTGGGGCAGAATGCCGAACACCTTGACACCGGAAGCCTCCAGGAACGGCGACACACGGCGTACGACGAAGTCATACTGCGATTCGTGGACCCAATTCAGCAGCACGCCGCCGAGGTGATCTCCGAGGAGTTCTGCGACGGTCAGGACATCATCCGGCAGATCCATGCCATTCGGACGATCGATGAGGAGTGCGCGTGCGTCGAGCAGCGCTGCCACGCTCTCCACCGAGAGCCCGATGCTTCTAGCCTGGTACAGGTCACTATGACCTTCGATGACCATCACATCGCGACCCTCGGCGCACGATGCGTATGCCGAGACGAGCCGGTCCGCGAGGCCGTCGATCTCATGGGCGAGTACGCGCTCAACGAATGCCTGCGTACGGACGATCGGGCAGATGTCGGCGAGCGGAACGGGCTCGCGCAGGCAGTAACGGTTCACGTACAGGGCGTCTTGGTCGGTCGTGACACCCTCGGCCATCACCGGCATTGTGCCGATCGGCTTGAAATAGCCGACATTATGGCCACGCTCTTGCAGCTCATGGATGAGCGCAAGAGCTATGCCGCTCTTGCCCGAATAAGGAGCCGTTGATGTCACGAGAATCGCGCGCATGGTCATCCTCCGATCCCGATGCGAATATCTGCTGCGACACTGCCGTCGCCCTTGTCGTGCACGATGAGCGGGTTGACGTCCAATTCTGTGATCTCCTCGAAGTCAGTGACGAGAGTGGATATCCGCGTGATCACATCCACGACTGCGTCGAGGTCGGCGGGGCGCTGTCCTCTGGCGCCACGCAGCAGACCGAAACCACGGATCTCGGTAAGCATCCTATGTGCCTCTTCAGCGGTGACCGGACACAGACGGAACGTGACGTCTTTGAGGACTTCGACGTAGATGCCACCGAGACCGAACATGAGCAGTGGGCCGAACTGAGGGTCTCGGTTCACACCGATGATCACCTCGCGTCCTGCGGGTACTTGCTGCTGCATCGTGACGCCCCAGATGCGGGCATCGGCCATGTAGGTTCGGGCGCGTGCGATCACCTCCTCATAGGCGACCACGAGTGTAGCCTCATCTTGGATGCCTACCCGGATGCCGCCGATGTCTGACTTGTGCAGTATGTCCGGGCTTGCGATCTTCATGACCAGCGGGTACCCGATCTCGGTCGCTATACGCTTTGCATCGGACAAGTCATGCGCGAGTTCGCCACGGGGAACGGGAACCCCGTATGCCTCGGCAATACGCGAAGCGGACTGCTCGGTGATGAACGTTCGACCGGCGGCCTTGGCGTGTGCGATCGCCTCCCCCACCAGCGTGCGATCAGCTTCAAGGGGAACGGGCGTGGAAGGTGGCGATTCCAGCCTGCGTCGGTAGGTCTGCATCGCAGCAATCGTCGCGACGGCCCGCTCCGGGAACGGGTAGTGTGGGACGCTGCCGTCGCGGAGAACCGCGACTCCTTCGGCGACCGCCGCGTCGCCCATGAAGCATGCGACGGTGGTCACACCCGACTCTCGGGCTATGCGGACGACCGCCTCGGCTGTTCCCTTCGGATCCGTCGTCGCCTGAGGCGTGAGGACGACGAGCACCGCTCGCACATTCGGATCCTGCACGAGGATGGCGAGTGCGTCCTCGTAGCGCGACGCCGTCGCGTCGCCCAGAAGGTCCACGGGGTTGTAGAGAGCGGCCGCTTCCGGGAGGACTGCGTGCAGGCAGTTGATGGTGTCTGTCTCCAGTGAGGCAAGTGACACCCCAGAGCGCTCACAGGCGTCGGTGGCGAGGATCGCCGGTCCGCCCGCGTTCGTCAGGATGATCAGTCCAGGGCCAGCGGGAAGTGGCTGTCGCGAGAAGGCCACAGAGATGTCGAACAACTCTTCGACGGTATGCGCCCGGATGGCGCCGGCTTTTAGGAACGCCGCGTCGTACGCACGCTCGGAGCCAGAAAGGCTACCGGTATGAGATGAGACGGCGCGGGCTCCCGCATCAGAAACACCGGACTTGAGCGCCACGAAAGGCTTGCGCCGAACGAGGTCAGTCACTGCTTCGACGAACGCGCGACCGTCTCCCACCGCTTCAAGGTAGGCGGCAACCACCTTCGTGTGCGGATCTTGGGCCCACGCCCTCACGAGATCGACTTCGGAGACATCAGCCTTGTTCCCCAGCGAGACGAAATCGGCGAGGCCGATTCCCTCGCCAGCTGCCCAGTCAAGGACCGCCGTCCCAAGCGCACCGGACTGCGACATGAAGGATATCGAGCCTGGGCGAGGCGTCGTTACGGCGAACGAGGCGTTCAGCGCGGAGTGCGCAGCGATGAGCCCCAGACAGTTCGGCCCAAGGAGACGTATGCCATAGGAGCGTGCCGTTTCCACCAGAGCGCTTTCAAGCGCCGCACCAGCCAGGCCGGTCTCTTTGAAGCCGGCGCTGATGACGATCACCGCGCGAATACCCTTCTCACCGCACTCTGCCACGACTCCTTGGGTAAACCGCGCGGGAACGACGATGACCGCAAGGTCGACGTTTCCGTCGATCGCGGTCACGGAAGGATAGCAGTGGACGCCATGGATCTCATCGGCGCTCGGGTTGACCGGGTAGACGTCGCCGGTGAAACCGCCTGTGCGGAGGTTGTCGAAGACGATGTGTCCGACCTTGTCCTCTTCACGGGACACGCCGACCACGGCGACTGAGCGAGGAGAGAAGAACTCCTCGAGCACGTGCTAACCTCCCCCGACACGAGAACGGCGTCCTCCCGAGGGGAACGCCGCTGACGGTTACTCCGTCTCGACGATCTCCTTGCCGTCATAGTACCCACAGCTCGGGCACACACGATGCGGCAGCTTGGCCTCATGGCATTGCGGGCAGACCGAGCGCGCAGGCGCAGTAAGGTTGTGCGTCGCGCGACGGGAGTCCCGGACTGCGCGAGAGGTCTTCCTCTTAGGGACAGCCATGTTCTACGTGCTCCTTCCACGAGGTGATGCCAATCGGCTGACACCCGGTGCTGGTACGTCCGTCCGACTGGCAGCCGGCGCAAGGCGACATTCTAACACAGCATGACGTGAAGGAGGCAAGCTGATGCGTAGCTACTCCCCGTCCTCAGTATGGAACAGGTCGCCCAGGGCGGCGAATGGCGAGCCGTCAGCTTCTTCTAAACAGTCACAGGGGTCAACGTTGCGGTCAGCACCACATGTGGGACAGATGCCGGCGCACTCCGGATCATGAAGCGGTGCAAAGGGCAGGTCGACGGTCATGGCTGCGAGCAGGGCCGGCATGAGGTCTATCGCGTGATCGTGGATGAACTCGTACTCCTGCTCCTCGGGCAACTGCTTGGCGTGCGATGGTGTGACATAGAAACCCTCCACATCTCCAACGCTCTGCAGTACGAAATCACCAAGGCATCGGCAGCACGTTGCCGTGAGGTCGACAGTGATCGTCCCCTGGGCGACAACGCCTGCGCCAGTGTTCGTGAGTGAGATGTGGACGTGCGCTGGCGAGACAGGCGAAAAGGTCTCAGTCCCGACAGTGAAAGGCTCCAGAGACATCTCCACATCGAGCATGATCTGGTCGCCCAGCTCGTTGAGGATCGTGCCCAGTTCGACCCGGTACAAGGGCTCCATGTGCGTCAGCTGTGCTGCCCGACCTTGCCCTGTAGGCGATCACGACCACGCTGGACCGCGGTGAGCAGCTTGCCGAGATTCACTTCGAGATTGGCGAGCATCTCATCAGCATAGTCCTCTGCACCGAGGCGGATCTCGCGCTCGCGAGTCCGTGCGGTGTCGAGAATCTCAGCCGCCTGCTGCTCGGCAAGTCTCGCGATTTCCTGGTCGCTTGCAAGCAACTGGGCGCGGTCACGTGACTCCTCAAGGATGCGGTTGGCCTCCTTCTCGGCCTCCTCCAGCATCTCCTGGCGCTCCTTGACAATCCAGCGCGCCTGCTTCAGTTCGTCGGGGAACTGGGCGCGAATCTCGTCGATAATCTCGTAGATCTTCTCAGGATCGACGATCTTATTGGACGAGAACGGCACGTTGCGGCCGGTATCGACGAGTTCCTCGATCCGGTCGATGAGCGCCATGATGTCCATACGTACCTCCCTACTGGGACTGGTTCAACCGTGCGGCCAAAGCCTCACATACTGCGTCTGGCACGAGACCTCGTACCGAACCGCCGTGTCGCGCTATCTCTTTCACGGCCGATGAGCTCAAGTACGCGTACTCCGGGATGGACATGATGAACATCGTCTCGGTGCTCTCGTCCAGCCGGTAGTTCAACTGCGCCATCTGGAACTCCCGTTCGAAGTCCGTTACGGCACGCAAGCCCTTGATGATGACATGCGCATCGTTCATCTGAGCGAATTCTACTAGAAGAGTATCAAAAGGACGCACAACGACGTTAGTCAAATGCGCGACTGCATCTCGAATGAACCCCACTCGCTCATCTATCGTGAAGAGTGGGCCACCGCCCTTGTCTGGACTGAGAGCTGCTGCGACGACGACTTCATCGAACAGCGAGGCCGCACGCTCGATGATGTCGAGGTGCCCCGAGGTGACGGGATCGAAAGACCCCGGACACAGTGCACGTCTCACCAGATATGCTCCTTCTCGGCATGCCATAGTCCGTATGACACGGTCGTCTCCCCGTACACCCGCTGTGCGACATTCTCAAAACCGTGAGGCCACTGAGCCTCAACCCCCGTGCGGTGTTCGTACACCACCACCGCACCCGCGTCCAAACAGTTCGCGCATGCAAGGTCTTCCAGTAACTCCCTGACGCGGGCCGGTTCGATTCTATAGGGCGGGTCGAGAAAGAGCAACGGGAATGGGGCGCCCGCGGGGGGCGTTCCGGCCAGGTGAAATGCGTCCCTGGGGTCAACGGAGGTGATGCTACGCACTCCCAACACGTCGATGTTGCGGCCGAGTGCGTCGCGCGCTGCGCGTCTTGACTCCACGAACGTGGCGCTGGTCGCTCCGCGGCTGATGGCCTCGAGGCCCAGTGCGCCGGACCCAGCGAACAGATCCAGCACATGTGCGTGATCAAGAACGTCGAAACGGCTCACGAGCGTTGAGAAGACGGCTTCCCGCACACGGTCTGACGTGGGTCTTGTGCTGTCCCCCTTTGGGGCGACGAGTGCCCGCCCGCGGAACCTGCCTCCCACAACTCTCATCCCGCGCTCACCCACTCCCAGCCCGGTCCGAACGCGTGGGAGATCTCCCAGGCCAACAGCCCATGCTCCGGAGTAGTCAGATGAGGGTCTTGCGAGGCGATTGCCACGGCGTCTGCGCGAGCAAGAGCGATGAGCTGCATGTCGGAGACAACGGAGGCGAGTCGGAGCGTCGGCAAACCGCTTTGTCGCTCGCCGAGAAGGTCACCCTCGCCTCTCAGACGCAAGTCCTCCTCCGCCAGGGCGAATCCGTCATTCGTCGACGCGATGGCTTGCATGCGCAGCTTGCTGTCTTCGGTACGCGGGTCAGCGAAGAGCAGTACCTCACCGGGGTAATCGCCCCGACCCACCCTGCCTCGAAGTTGGTGCAGCTGGGCAAGTCCAAAGCGTTCAGCGTCTTCAACGATCATGATTGTCGCGTTGGGTACGTCGATGCCGACCTCGATCACGGTTGTCGCCACGAGGACGTCAAGATCACCCTTGCGAAATCGCTGCATGACCGCGTGTTTTTCGGTTGAGCGCATCTGACCGGTGAGTAGCCCGACCCTGAGTTCCGGGAAGACCTGGCGCTGGAGCCTGCGCGCCTCCGACGTGGCCGCCTTGGCCTGCGCGGCATCAGACTCATCCACGAGCGCGCATACGACGTATGCTTGATGTTTCTCCTTGACGGCAGCCTTGACCCGCCCGTACGCCATCGCACGACCCGAGCGTGAGACAACCTGTGTTGTGACGTGGTCCGGACCTCTGGCGCCCGGCCGCGTGCGAAGATAGCTCGTGTCGAGATCACCATAGAGGGTCAACGCCAGGCTACGAGGAATCGGGGTAGCCGTCATGACGAGGAGGTCGGCTGCCTGACCCTTCAACCGCAACGCGAGGCGCTGTGTGACACCGAAGCGGTGCTGCTCGTCCACGATTACGAGACTAAGCTTCTTGAACACCACCGCTTCTTGGATGAGGGCGTGGGTGCCGAACGCAACGGTCACGGAGCCATCAGCAAGTCCCTCGAGTACGGCCCGGCGCTCAGCAGTAGGAGTCGCGCCGGTGAGGAGGCGCCACGTGATGTCCAGTTCCTCCAGAAGCGGTCCAACCTTCTCAGCGTATTGAGTCGCCAGCACCTCGGTGGGCGCCATCATCGCGGCCTGCGTGTTGGAATCGGCGACGATAGCGAGAGCAGTGGCGGCAACCGCGGTCTTACCGGTGCCGACATCGCCAAGCAGCATCCGGTTCATCGGTGTGGCGGCAACCATGCCGGCGGCGATTTCTTCAATCGCCCGCTGTTGATCGTCGGTGAGAACGAATGGCAGGACATCAGCAAAGCGAGACAGCGCAAGTCCTCCGGCCCGGTGACTATGCCCCGGGCGTTCCGTCACCTCCCGGTGACGTCGCACCTGCAGCCCAAGCTGCATGACGAGCAACTCCTCGTACGCGAGTCTACGTCGCGCCAGCTCGGCCTCAACAGCGTCCTCCGGGAAATGAATCGCCCGCAGGGCGTGACGCAGCGACATCAACTCCCGCTCACACCGGACGGCAGCGGGCAAGGGGTCCGGAACGTCGCCCGCGTACCGGAGTGCCTCGGTGACGAGACGTCGCATCCAGTTCGTTGACAGGCCCTCAGTCGCACGATGCACGGGAAGGATCCGCCCGAGCGTCTCGGGATCGTTCTCGCCGTCGAGACGTTCTACGAAGGGAGAGCGCATCTGCTTCAGTCCATAGTCGAACTCGACGCGGCCTGCGAACGCTACGCGCTCACCGATCCGGAACCGCTGTGCCATGTACGGTTGGTTGAACCACACACCGATGAGGGCACCGGTTCCGTCCACTAGAGCGATCTCGGTGATGGTCAACCGAGGTCTTGGGTGCTTCACCTTGATGTCATGGATCGTACCTATGACCGTCGCCTCACCGCCTGGCTTGACCTGTGCCAAAGTCGCAGCGGCGGTGAGGTCCAGGTAGCGGAACGGGTAGTGGCGCACCAAGTCCTCGACGGTCTTGATGCCGAGACGTGCAAGGGCCTCAGCTTTGTGCTCGTCGACGAATCGCACCTCGGTGACCGGGTGCGTCCACCTCTCGATGGTGCCGCCACGTGCGTCGCCGCCGTGCACGCGACGCCCTCCCCTCAGCCGATCGGGTAGTATGCGACCCCGACCGCGCCAGGTCCTGCGTACGTACCCATTACGGCGCCCAACTCGTGGACGCCTTCGACCTCGTAGTCGGCACCAGCCTCGTCAAGCGCCGCCTGCAGGTCAACCACGAGATTCGGTGACAACGAGTGGAGGAACGCCGCTCGAACACGACCGTGCTTCGAGTCCTCGGCTACTTGAGCTGCCATCTCGGCCAAGGCCTTCTTGGTGCCTTTGACCTTCTTGAAGGGCTCGATGATACCTTCGTCGTTGAAAGTGAGTACGGGTTTGATGTTGAGGAGGCTTGCAGCAAGACCCTGTGCCTTTCCCGCACGCCCGCCTTTTACAAGGTATTCGAGGGTGTCGAGGGCGAACAGCAGCCGGTCGGTATTCACCACGTGCCACGCGGCGGCTTCGATGACATCGGCGTCGCCCCCTGCATCACGTGCCGCAGTCGCCGCGCATATCGCAAGTGCCACTGCGGCACTCACCGTGAGGGTGTCAACCACGCGTACCGGGATCGGAGACGAGGCAGCCGCGAGAATCGCGGACTCATGCGTGCCCGACAGGGCGGAGGTCAGGTGGATGGACACAATCTCATCGCACCCTGCGTCGGCGAGCGACTGGTACACAGCGGTGAACTCGGCCGGCGACGGCTGAGACGTCTTCGGGAGTGTCGGGGACGCCTTGAGTTTCTCGAAGAATGTCTCCGGTGTGAAGTCGACCCAATCGAGGTATGTCTGTTCGCCGAAGAGAACCTTTAGCGGAACCATGACGACGTCGTTCTCTGCAAGCCACTGCGGACCCATATCACACGTACTGTCACAGACGATTCCAACCTTGGCCATGCTTGGACCCTCCGTTCAATCCGGGGTCCGGCGTTACTCGACAGCGAGCACCACCGGGTAGAGCGGCTGTCCACCAATGTGCGTCTCTATCTCAAGACCAGGACTCGTCTTCTCGACGGCAGCCGTGATCAGGATGAGTTCCTCTTCGGTCAAATCCTCACCAGCGAGTATCGTGAGCGTCTCTGCATCCGCAGCCAGTAATCCGACTAAACGAACAGTGACGTCAACCACGTCATCGCCTACGACCTCGATCTCATGATCAGTGATCCCGATGACCTGCCCGGCTTTGATGGGGCCCACCTTGCCCTTGGAGTCCTTGATAGCGGTGGTGACCTCTCCGCTCTTCACCTCGGACGCAGCCTCGGTCATCGCCTCCACGATGTCATCCAGCGAAGCGGAGACGTCCACGGCGAGCAAGGCTGCGAATGCCTCAGGAACTGACGTGGTCGGTACGACCCGCAGGGGACGCCCGAAGACATCGGCCACCTGCTGAGCTGCCATGACTATGTTCTTGTTGTTGGGGAGGATGATGACGGTCTTGGCGTCAACCTTCTCGGCCGCCGCGAGAAGCTCAGCAGTTGAAGGGTTCATCGTCTGCCCTCCGCTGACGATCTCGTCCACGCCGAGGCTCCTGAGAATCTCGGCCATGCCGGCACCGGCCGCTACCGCAACGAAGCCGAGGGGCTTTGTGGGGATTTGGTCCTTCCGGAGCTCCTTCGTGCGTTCTGCGGTTTGGCGGCGCATGTTGTTGATGTGGACGTCGCCGACCTCGCCCAACGAAGTGGCCCAGGCGATGACACTACCAGGGTCGTTCGTGTGGACATGGATCTTGTAGAGATCGCTGTCGCCGACTATGAGTTCGGAACCGCCTCTGGAGGCGACCCACTCCTCCAGGAACGACTGCTCGGCGTCTGTACCGAACAACAGGAACTCAGTGCAGTAGAGATACTCTCCGTCGTCCCAATCGTCTACTACCTCAACCATGAGCGGCGCTGTCGTCATCTGCATGTGACGCTCCTTGAACTCATGGCCCTCCATGCCCGCGACGAATCCTTCCGCAAGAATCGCAAGACCGAACCCGCCGGCGTCGACGACACCGTTCTCTTTAAGCACCGGCAGCAGCTCCGGACCGCGTCTAACCGACTCGAAGGCCGCTTGCACGACGGCGTCAAGCAGCTCATCAACGGTCGACCCCGCCTCGACAGCGGTACGCGCAACATTCGCAGTGTCCTTGAGCACGGTGAGCATAGTGCCTTCGACAGGCTTACGAACAGCTTGATAGGCAACGGTTGTCGCGCGGTCAAGCGCATCGGCGACTAGACACGGCGATAACTCGGTCGCCCGACCGACCACATCGCAGAGGCCCCGCAGTATCTGGCTCAAGATGACGCCAGAGTTGCCGCGGGCTCCCATGAGCGAACCATGCTGGATCGCCTTGCAGGTCTCGGCAAGACTCGCCTCTGAACCCATGCTGTTGAGATCAGACATGACTGCGTCCATCGTGAGCGACATATTGATGCCGGTGTCGCCATCAGGCACGGGGAAGACGTTGAGTTTATTGATCTCGTCTTTGCGGGCCTTCAGCACGTCGGCTGCAGCAGCGACGAGGTCGACTGCCGTCGCTCGGCGGGCGTGATCTGTCATCAGCGGCTCCAGGCTACTGCTTACGGACCTTGATGCCCTGCACATGGACAGTGACTGCGTTCACCTGGACATCCGCGTCGTGGGTGAGCGCGTACTTGACGCGGTCGACAAGGTTGCGGGAAACCTCGGCAAGATTCGTGCCGTGCTCGACCACGATGTAGAGGTCGACATGAACGTGCGCGTCATCGTCGTTTCCGATGACCACGCCTTTGCGCAACTTGTCCCGTGAAAGCAACTGTGCGACACCGTCGCGCATCGAGGGGCTTGCCATCCCAACGACACCGTAGCACTCGAGCGCGACGAAACCCGCGATGTCCGCGAGGACGTCGTTCGCGATGGTTATCGTGCCCTGTACCGTCTCGGCCATGTCGTCGCCTCCCTGCGCACGCATACGAATCAACACAGTATAGCCGAAACCGGACAGTGCCACGCCAGGCGCGGACAGTCGCTTGTGGCCGTAGGCTCAGCGTGCTAATATGTGTCCGTTTTTCGCCTGTGAGCGCCCAGGGCGCTTGGATATGTGGAGGAGTCGGTAAAGATGTCGCAAATCTGCAGCGTGTGCGGCAAGCACCCCACCGCGGGTCGCAACGTCAGCCACTCGCACCGAGTCACCAATCGCATGTTCCATCCGAACATCCAGAAGGTGTCGGTAGTGGTCGATGGCACGACGAAGAAAATGAACGTCTGCACGAAGTGTATGAAGGCCGGCAAGGTGCAACGCGGCTAGCTGGACTGTTACCGTCGCTCTTCTGGGACCCGGTTCAACCGCCCGCCGAGAATGTCAGTGAGGACGTTCACAACGGCGGGGTCGAACTGGGTCCCTGCCTTGTCCTTGAGCTCAGCAAGGGCCTCAGACTCGGTCATCGCCCCCCGATACGGTCGGTCCGAGGTCATGGCCACGAAGGCATCCGCTACCGCGAGGATCCGGGCCCCAAGCGGAATCGCTTCGCCGGCAAGACCACCGAGGTAGCCGTGCCCGTCGAACCACTCGTGATGGTGGTAGACGATGGGAGCGACGTTGTGCAGCGCCGGGGCCTGCTGTAGAACCTCCATGGCGACCTGGGGATGCATCTTGAGAAGCGCCTGTTCGACCGTGGAGAGTGGGCGACTCTCAGTCAGGAGCGTCTCTCCGACCATGCTCATGCCAATGTCATGCAGCAGAGCAGCGATGCGCAAGGCCTCTTGCTGGTCTTCCCGAAGACCGAATGCCTCCCCGATCGCCGTCGCATACTCGATCACGCGGTCAGTGCCACCACTTGCATAGGGATCTTTCGTCTCAAGCGCAAGCGAGAGTGCTCGTAGGGTGTCGAAGTACAGGTCGCGTGAGGAGTTGACCGCGCGGGCGTTTCGGAGGGCGACGGCCGCTTGCTTGCCGAGCGTCTCCAGGGCACGCAGGTGTGAGTCCGTGAACCGCGCAGGGAATGTGCGGCTGCCTACGTTGATGACACCAAGTATTCCGTCGTCGTCCCCGAGCGGGACAGACACGGCTGATCTCACGCCGTGTCGTCGGCCGGGTCGCTGCTGTGCGGGAAGGTCCTCAATGAGCAGCGGCTGTCCTGTAGAGAGCACCCATCCCGCAATGCCTTCGCCTGCCGCGATGGACGTCCCTTCCACGACGTCCTGCGGAAGACCGTGTGCTTTGCTGATGACGAGGCGCTCTTGCTCTTCGTCAAGCAGCATGATGCTTGACGTTGCGGCATCGCAAAGCTTGATTGCTCGTTCAAGCGTCATTGCGAGAACCTCTTCGGGGTCAAGGACGCGGCTCAGATCGCGCGCGACCTCCACCAGATTCCGTGCCAGATCCATCTCGGTTCTGGCAACATGGACGGCAAGCGCACCGCTCAACGCACCGCGCACAGGTGCCGTGCACTGTGCGAGGCGTTCGCCGTCAGGCTCTTCGGCTGACTCGATGTCAACGGCGGCGACGCCACAGCTCTCACCAGCGCTGAGTGGGAGTGCATAGCGCCACACCAGCCGCTCACGATCCATCGTGCGGACGCGAGCGAGTTGCCCGAGAGTCGCGCGCATCTCTCGGCAAGCTGCACCGAGGATAGCGTCCTCCAGGGAGACCGGCTGTGCCGATGGAGCCATCGGTCCTGCAGCGTGGATAAGGCGTAGTGTGCCGCTAGAAGGATCCTCCAACCACAGATGTGCGGCGACGGGTCTGCCGACGGTGCCACACGCCTCCATGAGAGTTCGTATGACAACGTCCGGCTCAAGCGTGGGTGGAACGCGAGGGAGTTCCAGCGCTGTAGAGACGGGCGCCGTGTCGAGCTGCTGCAGGCTCTCCCGTGTGGATCCTGGGGAGCGCACGACAAGCCACACAACCACGCATGTGGCGGTGGCTGCGATGATGCCGGCCGTCGTCGAGCGCAGGAGTCCCACCGTCACCGCGACGACGACTATGGCAGCGACTCCAGCGGCGACCTTGCCGCCGGAGCTCTGCCCATTTTCGCTGCTGTTCGCGTGCTGTGACATGTCCTGCCACCGTTCCCCAGTCTGAGTGCGCAGACGAATCCGCTGTGTGGCTCTATCGGCAATTGACGCTCGGAGCTGGAGTTCTCCATCGGGTTCCTGCTAGGTGTCTCGTGACGTTATCACGAGCAACGTACCCGATTCCACACTAACAGTGACTTCATCTTCCACACTCACATTGCTCAAGCCCCGTGACGACAACGGGCCGAGGGTGGCCCTGTTCAGCGCATATCGGAATCCGCCGAGCGTCACGCCCCGAGCCTCCCCTAGGGCAAACACGGAGACAGTCGTCCGCGGGGGCAACGCCAGTCTTGTACAACCGTGCAGACCTGAAGCAATCACCCACGCGTTCAGGTGAGGCTCACGTATGACCGGGTGAAGGTCGGCGTTGGCTGCAGCCGTTCCTACTGTCCCAAGAGTATGGTCGAGCCGCGCGCTCGTGCACGCCGAGAGAACGAGTTCTGTCGCACCTGCTGCTCGAGCCGCGTCGACAGCAAGATCAAGGTCGCTCTTGTTCTTCTCGGCCGAGAATCGCCTTACGTCCACATGCGCCTGAGAGAGCCTCTCTACTGCTCCGGGAAGCGCAGAGTCGAAATCACCCACCGCGATATCGGGAGTCACGCCAGCGGCTATGCACCACTCGGCAGCAGCGTCAGCGGCGACCACAAGATCGCACACGGCCGCCAATTCGCGCACAAGTACGTCGGAGCCGAGAACGGGTGCGGCACCGACGATGAGCGCCTGCATCACGGAGAGACCTCCTTGCGTACCGGAACGACACGCGAGAGCGCCGGGACGATCGCGACCGCAGCAACGGCGCACGCTGCCGCAGACACGAGCACGAATGAGTTATACCCCGCCGAGTACAGCAAGACGGGCTGCCCGGGCCCCGCATACTCAGCGAAGAAGATGACACCGGACACCGTGTGGGCCACGTAGCGCCCGAACGTACCGAGCACGGTGCCGGCGACGATCAGGGTGCGGACCGACGCTTGTCGATCGGGCAATGCGCGAAGTCGACCCGCTGCAAGTCCGGCTAGGCCTACAAGGGCATACGCAAGCGGGTAGTCGAGTATGTACTGTGCCCAGTGGACGATGAACGGGTTGAGTTGTGCGTCCAGCACACCATAGAGCGCACCGGCAAGCATGGCGGGGCCTGCGCCACGCCTGAATGCCAGCACAAGCAGAGGGAGCATCGCGAGTGATATCTCGCCCCCCTGCGGCATCTGCCAGACCTTCAGCATGCCGAGGACAACGGCAAGCGCGATGCTCAGGCCCACTTCCGCGACAAGCCCCACGCGGTTACTGCCAGAGATGTGACCCTTGGACATGATCCACTCCATTCTCACAACCGCCGCAGCGGTGTGGGAGGAGTGAGGGACATGAGAGGGAGTCCTCCACGGGACGTCCCGCCGTTGTGCTGCTCCGCATTACCGGCACAGTCTTTCGGTCGCGGCAACTCGCCGCCTCTCAGCCGCTCACGCAGCTCCCGATACGGGTGATTCGAACAAGACAATGCTCGCATGCTCCGCGCGCGAGCGCAACAGGCGCTATTCCATGGCCCGCAGGTATGGGTACGGGTTCACCGCTGCTCCCCCGTTGGGATGAATCTCGAAGTGCAGGTGCGGTGCACTGGCAGAGGCGTTTCCCGTGCTACCGACGTACCCGATGACCTCCCCTGCGCTCACCCGTCCGGACGTACGGGCATAGCCGTTGAGGTGCGCGTAGTAGAACGCCCAACCGTTGTCTCCCGTGAGCCAGATGGTCAGCCCCCCGAGCGAGCTGGACTTGGCTCTGATGGTGCCTGACATAACGGCCACCGTAGGAGTCCCGCGCCCTGCCATGATGTCAGTCCCTTTGTGCGTGCGGCCGCCGGAGCGTGCGGCTCCCCAGGTGTTGGAGTACGTGTAGGCACCCCGCACGGGGAACACCATGCCGTTCGCACCGGGCTTTGCGGATGCCGGCCTGTTCGCCGCCTTGCGTGCTGCGTCGAGCTTCGCCTGAAGGGTGTTGTACTCCGACTGGATCGACTTCAGCTTCTTCTGTAGCGCGTCGGACTTCTTCTTCAGCTCCCCTGCTTCTGAAGCTTGCTGCTCCTGAAGCTCCACGATCGAGGCGAGCTTCGCGTTCAGCTCGTCTTGGAGCGCCTTCACCTCAGCGATCGTGTCGGCATCCTGCGTGCCAAGACGTTGCGCGTATTCGAGCCTCATCAACATGTCATCCAGAGTCTCAGCCGTGAACAGCAGCATCAGGTAGTTAACGCCACCGGAACGGTACATTTCCGTCGCGCGAATCGAGAGCCGACCCGACGCGGCGACGAGCTCGTCTTCGAGGATTGCCAGCTCCTTGTCAGTCTGAGCAATCGTCGCATTCGTCTTGTCCAGCTTCCAGTACGCATCTGAGTACGCGTCACCGGCCTTCTTGGCTTCGGCACGTACCCTGGCAAGATCTGCCTCGAGCTGGTCGATCTCTGATTTGGCGCCAAAGGCAGCGGCCGGTGCTATCAGTGAGACGATCATGAAGACCGCCAGTATGAGTCGCAGGGTGCGGGAACGCATACAGAACTCCATCGGTCCGCTTGCAGGAACAACGCTGTAAGTCTACACGAACAAGGCAACGCTCATCGTGGGGCAAAGGTTTCGCCAAGCGCACGGTACAGTGCTCTCGCAACGGCATCAGCCCAGTTGGGGTCGGCGAATCGGAATGCGTCGGCTGTATTTCCGGGCTCTCCGAGGAGAATCCTCACTCCAGGAGCACGTACCTTGCCCAAGACGGCGTCTCCCTCGGTCCGATACGCGTTGACCGTCTGTCCGGGCAAGCGGACCGACGCGGTGAACGACTTTGCGATGGCCTCGGCGAGAGCGGCGGCACTTGCGTCCGACGAGCGCACGATGACGGCGGTCACGCCGGACTGGCCGACTGCGGCAAGCGACAGGCCGACAGCAGCATCCGGCGTCGGCGATGCCAGGAGACTCGACCTCACCACATCCGCCGGAACGGTTTCCGTGATCGAACGCGTCACCGAAACCGTCGCGCCCGACGCTTCAAGCAGTGAGCGTACGCGGCGTGCGATGTCGAGAGCGACATCACCGATCTGCCCGATCGCGGGTGCCGGATCGATAGCGATCACGGTGCCGCGCAGATCATAGGGCAGCAGTGAGTCGCCGGCGGCACCACCTATCGCCAGAGAGAGACGCACGGTCGTGCCGGTATGCACCTCCACCCCCGGAGCCGGGAACGATTCGAGTACGGTGCCCGCAAGTGCGTCAGACACGACGTCTTGGGTGACGACGCCAAGACCGCGGTCCCGCAGATACTCGCGTGCTTCCTGAAGTGACATCCCGACAACGTCGGGCATGTTCATGGTCTCTGACCCTGCGGACAGCACTACGCGTACCGTCGTTCCGCTTCTCACGCGTTCGTTCGCAGCGGGTTCTTGGGACAACACCGAGCCTTGAGGTACGTCGGCCGAGAATCGCTGTCCCGAGACCTCGAACAGCAGTCCGCTGAGGTGCGTGCTCTCCTCGGCCATACCACCTGGCCGACCGGACAGATCCGGGACGGAGATCAGTGACGACAGGTAGTTCGCACGCGCCAGAAGTCCTCCGGTCACGACGACGATGATGGTTGCCACCACTGAGGGCAGCAGCCACACTGGAACGAGGCTCTTTCGACGCGGTCTCTGTGTCATGACCGCGAGTATAACAACTTCGGTCGCTTGCCCTGCGGCGTACGTGCGTTGTATCCTCCACGTTCGTGGCGACAGAACGCCGAACCATACGTCGCATTACCGAGAGGAAGCTCATGCCCGCGTACGATTACCGCTGCACATCTTGCGACACGATCTTCGAGATCGCGCGCTCAATCACTGACTCCTCGGCAGTCTTCTGCCCTGAGTGTGCAGGTGACACGAAACGGGTCTTCACGCCGGTCGGAGTGCACTTCAAGGGAAGCGGTTTTTATAGCACCGACTCGCGACCTTCGGCCACAGCCCTTTCCGGAGGCGCCGAGAAGAGCAAGGAGCCGGCACCTCAAGCCGGCTCCTGTCCCGCATCTGGCGAAAGCTCCGGCTGTGCCGGTTGTCCCGCGTCGAGTAGCTAGTCCATTCGCACCCAGAACTTCTCGAGCCCCGTGCGGTACACGGTCTCGATGAACCGGACGGTGCCGGTCTTGTTGTCCGTGGCGATCGAGTGTGTGCGTGCGCCCTGGCCGAAGTACTTTACGCCGCGCAGCAGCTCCCCGTCAGTCACGCCGGTTGCGATGAAAGCCGCCTCATCCGTGTTGACCAGGCAGTCCATGGAAAGCACGCCGTCGATGTCGCATTTGGCCATCTGTTCCGCACGGGCCCGTTCCTCGTCACTCCGGAACGCAAAGCGACCCATGAACGTGCCTCCGATGCATTTCATCGCCACTGCAGCGAGCACACCTTCCGGCGCACCTCCGGCTCCCATGTAGAGGTGGATGCCGGTGCCCTCGATGGCCGTGGCAACAGCACCAAATACGTCACCATCGCTGATAAGCCGGATCCGAGCGCCCGTCGTTCGCACCTCAGCGATCAGCTCTTCGTGACGTTCGCGCTCGAGGATACAGACCACGATGTCTTCCACGGGACGGTTCAGTGCCTTGGCAACGTTGCGCACGTTCTCTGTTGGCGTGGCGTCGATGTGTACGGCGCCGCCCGCTGCGGGCCCGGCCGCCACTTTCCACATATAAGTGTCTGGTGCGTTGAGCAGCGTGCCTTTGGGCCCGAATGCGAGTACGGCGAGCGAGTTGGGCTGGCCATATGCGGTAAGGTTCGTTCCCTCCAACGGATCGACGGCGATGTCGATCTTCTCGCCACCGGCACCGACCTTCTCTCCGATATAGAGCATCGGCGCCTCATCGCGCTCACCTTCGCCGATGACGATCTCACCATCGATGTCGATGATGTCAAAGGCTGCTCGCATCGCCTCGACAGCCGCTTTGTCAGCGGAATACTTGTCCCCTTTACCCATCCAGCGTGCGGCGGCCAATGCGGCGGCCTCAGTCACTTCAAGCATCTCGACGATCCGGGTGTTGCGCATCGGATGTCCCCCTTAGGACGAAGCAGTGCCTGCTGGTCTCATGTCTCCGCACGAACAAGCGCGGCGACGAAATGTCCGTCCGCACCGCCGGACTCCGGCCACGAACGGAACCACCCTTCGGGCGTAATGAACCGGTGCCATGCATCATCCACGACTCCGGCCAACGGTTTTATCGAGAACGCCCTTCCCTTCTCTCCCGCAAGAAAGCGGGAGACCACATCCTGATTCTCCGTGCGAGTGATGGTGCACGTAGAGTACACCACAAGACCTCCGCAGCGGACAACGTGAGAGGCCGCCTCGAGTAGCGACTGCTGAAGCACCGCCATGCGGTCGATGTCCTCGGGCGCGACCCGCCATCGTTTCTCGGGATGTCGTCGCAGCGTACCGAGACCAGAACAAGGAACGTCGACCAAGACAACGTCGAAATCGCCGCCAAGTGCGGTGAGGACCTCGCTGTCCGTCGCGTCCAGGGTGGCGGTTATCGCAGCGGGTATCCCGAGAGCGCTCAAAGACCCTTCCAGGGCCGTGAGCTTGAACCCGTGGATGTCCGCTGCAGTGACGAGTGCGGGGCCGCCGGTCCCTAACGCTATCCCCTGAAGAATCGCGGTCTTCGTGCCTCGCCCCGCCGCGACGTCCAGCACACGTGCACCCTCCACTGGCGAGCACGCCAGCGGGGCGACCTGTGCCGCAGCATCACTGACGATGACAAGTCCCGCGTTGATGGCGCCACTGCGTACGGCCTCGCGGGGAGACCCGCACCGAAAACAAAACGCGTCCGGTGACGATGCTTCCGGTTGTGCGCCATCGGCCACCAAGTGGTCGAACGCCTCCTGGGGCGTCGCCAAAAAGGGGTTCGTCCGCACGTAGAGAGGAGCCGGCTCCATCCCCGTAAGGAGCGCTTCTCGGCCGGCAGATTCACCGAGGTCATCGATAAAGCGCTCCACCAACCAGCCCGGCATGGCCGCCGCGCGCGCTAGGGCGTCGCGGTCAGAAGCGGGATCGCCCCACGGGAAAGTAGCCGCGCGTTCGGAGACCCGACGCAGAACCGCGTTCGCGAAACCCGTGGCGGCCGGACGGACATGGCGGACAGCGTCCACCCCTTGATGGACCGCGGCACGTACAGGCGTCCTGAGGTACAGCAGCTCGCAAATCGACATCCTCAAGACGTCGCGGACTCTCGGCTCAACAGCGCCTGGACGCGTGGCGCACTCATCGATAACCGCATCAAGTACGCCCTCCGCAGAGATGACACTATAGACGAGGCGCGCTGCGAACCCGGCGTCCTCGCGGGAAAGACCTGATCTTGCAAGGGCAGCATCAATCACCGGCCGGGAGAACGCTCCACGGCGCCTGATGTCAGCAAGTACGCCGAGTGAGGCGCGCCGGGCTGCGGCGACTGTCATAACGCTGCCTGCCACGTACAGACGGCAGGGAGTCGTGCCCCGCAGACCCAGTCGCCGCCGCTCATGTCGGACCTGCCCGCGGGACGGACGCGATCCAGACGCAGCGCGCCATCGGAAAAGCCGATGATCAGACTCGCGCGACCGGCCAGCACCTTCCCGGGTTCGACAGCGACATCGGCGATACTGGCCGACACTACCGTCAGAATCACATCACCTACCATCAGGCGCGATGCCGCCTGGCGGGTCGATGCACGAACGCGTCGTCTCGCATCCCGAGTCGTCAGTCCCGGATACAGGGCGACGTCTTCCCGAGCGATCTTCGCCGAGTGCGTTGCACACACCTCGTCCTGTAGCACCCACGATACGTGGCCGCGCTCGAGCTGCGCGAGTACCTCGAGCAGGGCCTGGGCTCCCTCCTCGGCAAGTATATCGGTGAGCTGAGCGACCGTACCGTCATCAGCCGGGATTGATCTCTGCAGCGCGTACGGACCAGTATCCAGGCCCTCTTCCATGCGCATGATGCTGACACCCACGACTTCGTCTCCTTCGAGTATCGCGCGATGTATCGGCGCGGCTCCGCGATGCCGCGGCAGCAACGAGGCGTGCACGTTGATGCACCCGAGACGTGGGATTGCAAGGACATCGGCTGGAAGGATCATGCCGTAGGCCGCGACGCAGATGACATCGGGCGCAAGCGCCCGCAGACTCCGGACTTCAACGGGATCCCGCAGCGTAGAGGGCTGCACCACCGGCAGGCCGAGCTTCTCGGCAACTACTTTCACCGGCGGCGGTACGAGCGCACTGCCTCGACGCGAAACCGCATCCGGACGCGTGTATACAGCGCGAACATCGTGAGCGGCGGCGAGCGCCCTAAGGCTCGGCACCGCAAACTCGGGTGTACCCATGAAGACGACGTTCATGCGCCCCCCTCCACGCGGTCTCACCCGATACGCTGCGGTTCCATCAGAGCGTTGTAGGCCTTGATGGCCTCCTTGCGCTGTTCTAGTCCCAGACGGTCGAGGATGAGCACCCCGTCCAAATGGTCGATCTCATGCTGCAACACTCGCGCGAAGAAGTCATCAGCACGCAGCGTGACGTCCTTACCGTCGAGCGTAAGGCCGTTGCAGACGATCCAGCCAGCGCGTTCCACCGGAACCGAGATACCCGGAACGGACAGGCAGCCCTCTTCGTCGATGGCCGTCTCGTCCGAGCGTTCGATGATCACCGGGTTGCACAGCGCCGAGAGCTGGTCGTCGACGTCGAACACGATGATCCGCTTGGCTATACCGATCTGCGGCGCGGCCAACCCGACGCCGGAATTCTCGTACATCACCTCAGCCATTCTGCGTATCAGCGAGCGCAAGTCGGCGTCGTTGGTGACGTCTACCTCCAGTGCGTGCTGTTTCAGAGCTGGGTTGGGATGGGTCAGGACTTCCATGGCTCAGCGGCTCCCGGTGGTGAGTGTTCAACAAGACGACAGCACAGCAAGAAGCTTGCCGCATGCAGCGTCCATTCTACAACGCGCATCGTCGACTGTCAGACGAGTTCGACCGGATCGATATCTACCACGATAGTGACGCCATCAGGTGCGCTGACCGCATCGAGCGCTTGTGCAATAACCGTGGACGTGGCCGCATCCGCAGGGGCCTTGACGAGCACGTGCCACCGGTGTCGGTCCTTCAGCTTCGCTATCGGTGCGGGCGCGGGGCCAAGGACCTCCCAGCCGTCTGGCACGACGGCGCTGGTCGCATCAGCTACCTGGGCAGCAACCGACCGTGTGTCGGCAAGGGATCGCGCTGTCACCACGATATTGACCAGGCGGCCGTATGGCGGATAGTGCAGGGCGCTCCGTGCCGTGCGTTCCTCGGCGTACAGAAGATCAGGGTCCCGTTGCTCGACGGCCCGCACGGCCGGGTGGTCGGGCCAGTACGTCTGGATGACGACTTGCCCGGGTCGCTCCCCCCTTCCCGCCCGACCCGCAACCTGCTCGAGAAGTTGGAAGGTCCGTTCGGCCGAACGGAAGTCCGGTATGTGCATCGTGGTGTCCGCATTGATGACGCCGACAAGAGTGACCTCAGGGTAGTCGAGACCCTTCGCGACCATCTGCGTTCCGAGCAGTATGCCACTGTCGAGGCCCTCGAACTCCATGAGCGCCCGTTCGTGTCCTCCCTTGCCTGTGGTGGTGTCGGCGTCCATTCGCACCACTGCTACTTCGGGGAACTCGCTGCCTAGTTCCTCCTCGACTCGCTGTGTACCGGCGCCGAAGCGGCGAAGAAAGGCGCTCGAGCAGCGCGGACACACCGGCGGGACTGGCGTCCTGGCTCCACAGTGATGGCACATAAGGACGTTGCCTTGCTCGTGGTACGTGAGTGACACCGCGCACGAATCACAGTGGGGAACGAACCCGCACTCTCGGCACAGCAGGAACGATGCGTACCCACGCCGGTTGAGGAATAGAATGGCCTTCTCGTGTGCTTCGATCGTGGCGCGCAGTCTGTCGATCAGTGGCCGAGAGAACATCGATCGGTGTCCGTCACTGAACTCCGCACCCATGTCAACCACCGTAACGGACGGCAGGGCGCCACCCCCTACCCGTTCATCTAGAGCGACACGGCGGTATGCCCCCCGCTCGGCAGCAGCCTGGGCCTCCATACTAGGAGTCGCTGAACCGAGGACCAGCGTTGCTCCGCGTGTAGCACACAGGCGAGCCGCTACCTCGCGCGCATGATACCGAGGAGTATTCGACTGCTTGTAGGAGGGTTCGTGCTCCTCGTCTATGACGATCAGTCGCACGTTGGGCAGTGGCGCAAACAAGGCCGACCGCGCACCCACTACCACATCGACCTCGCCCTCGAGCGCCAGACGCCACTGGTCGTAGCGTTCTCCGGCGGAAAGCCGACTGTGCAATACGGCCACTCGGTCTCCGAAGCGCGATCGGAACCGTCCGACCGTCTGCGGCGTCAGAGATATCTCCGGAACGAGCACTATCGCCCGCCCACCGTTGCCCAGGACCTCTTCGATAGAGCGTAGATACACCTCTGTCTTCCCCGATCCGGTGACACCGTCGACGAGGACGACCCCACCGCCGCCGGAACAGGCGTCGTGGATCGCAGCGAGCGCCTCCTGTTGTCCCGCCGAGAGTAACTCGTGACGGTGAGCATGCCGCGTCCTGCCCGCAGGAAGTCGCAAGCGTTGACGATCCACCAGGTTCACTACGCCCAACTCTGAGAGTCTTCGTAGGGCTCCGTCGACACTGCCGAGCTCCGCGCGGAGCTCGGCTACCGAGACCGGGCCGTTCGCGAGTGCTGCGATCAGCGCGCGCTGCATCGAGGCGCCGCGCGTGGGCATGTACGCCGCTGCGTCAGTCGTCAGTTCCGAGAAGCGTTCGGTCACCGCCGAAACACGCGGCGGCTCAAGACGGTACGTGCGCTGGAGCAGCCCCGCGGAGACCAGCTGCGATGCAATGCGACGATTGGCCGAGCCGGGGCGTCCGAGCTCTGCATCGGCCACACCACCCTCGCGTGCAGCGAGATCGAATACAGTCGTGACGTCCCTGTGGGGACGCTGCCCTACGGCGCAGTAGCCACGCACGAGCCGTGGTGATCCCCCGGGAGGCAAAAACAGGCGCAGCGACTCACTCAGTGGCGCAAGGTATTCCTGCGCCACCCACAGCGCCAACTCGATTGCGCCCTCGTCAAAGAGTCGTTCGCCGAGAACTCGGTCGATCGGGCGGAGCTCGGTGATGTCTGTTGTGTCGGATAGCGCGACGACATATCCGACGGCCTTGGTCGAACCCAATGGAACGAGGACAGGCACCCCGACCTCGACATCCGCGACAAGCTCGCGCGGCACGGCGTAGTCGAACGGCTCGCTGAGCGCACGTGTCGGCAGATCGACGACGACCTTCGCGTAGTTCCTTATGTTTCGAGTACTCATACCGATAGCATAGCGAAGGCCGCCGACATCGTGGTCGACGGCCTTCAAATAGCGGTCTGAATCTACTCGGCTGCAGTAAGCAGGTCGTTGATACGATCGGTGCGCTCCCAGGTGAACTCGCGCTCCTCGCGACCGAAGTGACCGTATGCAGCGGTCTTGCGATAGATCGGACGACGCAGGTCAAGATCGCGGATGATGGCGCCGGGACGCAGGTCGAACACCTCGAGAACGGCCTTCTCTATCTTCTCGACTGCGACCTTCTCGGTTCCGAACGTCTCAACCAGTACCGACAGCGGGTGGGCGATGCCGATCGCATACGCCAACTCGATCTCGCAACGATCCGCAAGACCCGCCGCAACAACATTCTTGGCGACCCAGCGGGCCGCGTAGGCCGCGGAACGGTCCACTTTCGTGCAGTCTTTGCCCGAGAAAGCGCCTCCACCATGGCGTCCCATGCCGCCATACGTGTCGACGATGATCTTTCGACCGGTCAGGCCGGAGTCACCCATCGGTCCGCCTATGACGAACCGCCCTGTCGGGTTGACGTAGACATCAGCGCTCTTCCAGTCGATGTTCTCGAGGGAAAGAACGGGCTCGATGATGTGCTCGATAAAGTCGGGTTTCATGAGGTTCTCGATGTCGACACCTTCAGCATGCTGGCTCGAGATGAGGATCTTGTCGACCGCAACGGGCATGCCGTCGACGTAGCGCACCGCCACCTGTGTCTTGCCGTCAGGGCGCAGGTAGTCCAAAACGTTGTCCTTGCGCACCGCCGTGAGACGCTCTGCGAGGCGATGAGCGAGATGGATCGGCATCGGCATGAGCTGAGAGGTCTCCTTGCATGCGTAGCCGAACATCATGCCCTGGTCGCCGGCACCGATCAGGTCGAGGGGGTCGGTGTCACCGTGCTTGGCTTCGTACGCCTCGTCGACACCCATCGCGATGTCGGTGCTCTGCTCGTGGATGGCCGTGAGAACACCACACGTCTCGTAGTCGAAACCATACTTGGCACGCGTGTAGCCGATCTCTTTTACTGTATCGCGCACGATCATGGGAATGTCGACGTAGGCATGTGTGCGAATCTCGCCGGCGACAACGATGAGACCGGTCGTCGTGAGCGTCTCACAGGCGACACGAACATCTTTGAGTGACGCCTTCGAACCCTTGTCGGTCACGTACCCCTCGGCCTCAAGCTCAGCTTCACGCCTCAGGATCGCGTCGAGAACCGCGTCCGAGATCTGATCACACATCTTGTCGGGGTGTCCCTCGGTAACGGACTCCGAGGTGAAGACGAAATCACGTCCGGACATCTGACCTCCTACCTGCCGTGCCCGACTCGTGCCGGGCTCCACCGATTCGTGTCCGGACAAGAGAAATGCCCCTGTCCGGACGGACAAGGGACATCGCATGCGGCACAGGAGCCTGCGGTATTCCCCCATCTGTCAGGCTCTGCGCCTGCCGCAATGTGGCACCGTGCGTCGCTTTCACGTCGGTTGCCGGGGTGTCTTCGGGTGCGGTCCCTCGACCCTCTGCAGCACTCTCGCGCTGCCTCTTGATGAGTGGAATGGAGAATACCATGGCGAAGAGCCCACGGCAATCGCACATCAGATGTCGCGGCTGGTATAGTTGGGTCTCCCGAATCTCGAACACGGAGGTCGTATGTCCACTGCGCTTGAGAAGATCGTCCACTGGGTCGAGATGGCTGTAGCCACTTTGCTTGTCATCATGGCCGTCATCGGTACTGTGGACGTGGTCATCCAGCTCGTACGTCTGTTCAGCGCCGAAGGGTTCCTGACACCCGAAGGCATCACGCGAGTGCTCGATACAGTGCTGGTCGTCTTCATCGTTGTCGAACTGTTCAACATCGCTCTCGCCTACTTACAGCGGCGAAACGTCATCCCCATCGTGCTCGAGGCGGGGCTTGTCGCAGTCGTGCGGAAGCTCGTGGTCTTCGAAAGTGGCACCGCCGTGCTGGAGAAGGCCGCCGCGCTCTCGATGCTCATTCTTGCGGTCGGTATCACCTGGTTCCTGCTCCGCAGAGCCGGCGTGTGTCCGAGCGAGCACGCCAACGCGTCAAGTGAGTGACCTAGCCTGCACCCACTCCCGAGGAGTTCTCCTGTGACCCACGATGTCCGCGTCCGCTTTGCACCAAGCCCCACCGGCCACCTCCACATCGGAGGCGCGCGTACGGCTATCTACAACTGGGCCTTTGCCCGTCGGCATGGCGGCACGTTCGTCCTGCGCATCGACGACACCGATCCGGAGCGTTCGACGGAGGAGAACACTGCGGCTATCCTGCGCGCTCTTCGGTGGCTCGGACTCGATTGGGACGAGGGCCCCGAGGCTGCTGGCGACTACGGTCCCTACTTCCAGACGCAGCGCTTCGATCGATACGCCGCCGCCCTCCAATCCCTCAAGGATGCCGATGCTGTCTATCCATGCTTCTGCTCTGCCGAGAAGCTCGCAGAGAGACGCGAGACCGCGCGGTCGGCGGGAGGATACGTCGGGTACGATCGCTCCTGCCGCGCTATTCCAGCCGCCGACAGCGCCGCACGTGTCGCCGCTGGTGAGCCCCGGGTCTGGCGCGTCAAGGTGCCGGAGGACCGTGGCGACATCACCTTCATGGATGCCATCCGCGGCTCAATGAGTTTCCCAAGTGCCTCGATGGACGACTTCGTCCTCGTCCGCACGGACGGAACTCCCACGTACAACTTCGCCACGGTCGTCGACGACGCTGACATGGCAATCACCCACGTCGTGCGTGGTGACGACCATCTCTCGAACACACCGCGCCAGATACTCGTCTTTGAAGCACTCGGCGAAACGATTCCTGCGTTCGCGCACCTGTCGATGATCTGGGGGGCTGACGGCAAACGCCTTTCCAAACGCCACGGTGCCGCGTCCGTGGAGGCCTATCGCGACGAAGGTTACCTGCCGGAGGCGCTGCTCAACTACCTCGCGCTGCTGGGTTGGTCCCTTGACGACAAGACAACGGTATTCGACGCCAGCACTCTTGTAGAAAACTTCAGCCTCGAGCGTGTCTCAAAAAACCCCGCGATCTTCGATGTCGACAAGCTTGAATGGCTTAATGGCGTGCACATTCGAACCCTGTCTCCGAGTGAATTCATCGAACGCATGCTGCCCTGGCTTGAGAAGGAGGGTTTGACCGATGCCGCGGACGTGGAGGCACGTCGCGCGTGGTTCGAGGAACTCGCACCACTGGTGTCTGAGCGAATCAAGCGGATGGACGAGGTCGTTGACATGGTCGCATTCCTTTTCAAAGACCCCATCATCATGGATGAGAGCGCGAGAGAGAAAGTCATCATGAAAGAAGGTGCGGGGAGATCTCTCGACGCAGCAGTGGGCATTCTCACGCACCTCGAGACATTCGATGCAGCCAGTGTCGAGGCAACCCTGCGCGCTGTGCCCGAGCAACTGAGACTCAAGCCCAAGTTGGTCTTTCAGGCTGTGCGCGTGGCCGTCACCGGGTCGACGGTGAGTCCGCCACTGTTCGAGTCTATCGCGCTTCTCGGCAAGGCGCGCACGCTCGCGCGTCTGCACGACGCACACATCTGGGCGACTCCGTAGCTACCGAGCACAGCTGCTTGACACGCGCATGGACGCTCGGTAGCATACCGTCTCGCGCCCAGGCAGCGCGTGCGCACACTGGGGTATGGTGTAACTGGCAACACGTCGGATTCTGGTTCCGAAGAGTCTAGGTTCGAGCCCTAGTACCCCAGCCAGGCTTGGCCCGTTCGTCTAGCGGCTAGGACATCGCCCTCTCAAGGCGGAGATCACGGGTTCGAATCCCGTACGGGCTACCAGCAATGAATCGAAGACTGCCATATGGCGGTCTTCGTGTTTTTCGGACAGAGGTCGTGCTTGCCTGATAGAATGACGTGCGGAGTGGGCTGGGCGGCCGCGCACCGAAAGGTGTGAGGAAAGTCCGGACTCCACAGGGCAGGGTGCCTGCTAACGGCAGGGCGCGGCGACGCGACGGAAAGTGCCACAGAAAAGAAAACCCCCCCGGCGAAAGTCGGGAGGAAAGCTGAAACGGTGCGGTAAGAGCGCACCAGCGTCACGGCAACGTGACGGCTTGGCAAACCCCACCCGGAGCAAGGGCGAATAGGAGCGGTCAAGGTCGGCTCGACCTACGCTCGGGTATGCCCGCGCGAGGCCGTCGGCGACGGCGGTCCCAGATAGATGGTCGCTCACGACAGAATCCGGCTTACAGGCCCACTCCGCACCCTCTAGGCGGTACGCAGACGCTCTCTCACGATGATGCTGAGCGCCCCGCCGTCCATCGAGGCGAGACGCACGTACTCACCGCCTGCGACCTGCGCGATATTGCGGGCCGCGCCACCGCTTCGCGACGTGTGAGTCGTGTCGATGACGATAGTGTTCACGCGTGCTTCTCGCACGCGCCCGGCAGCTGACTTCGCGTCCTCAGAGCCGAGGCCGCCGTCCACGCCAACATTGCCTCGCCCGTCAGTGACAAGTACCAGCCAAGGGATGATGTCGTCATTACGACGGGTCTCAAGCTGCAGCACTTCGAGGGACTTCAAGATGCCGTGCGCAAGCGGGGTCGCGCCCCCCGTGAGAAGCGAGCGCAGTTTGAGCTGGGCCAGTTCGACACTCCCTGTCGGCGACAACACGAGATCAGCGCCTTCTCCGCGGAACGCTACCAGCCCGACCCTGTCGCGACGCTGGTAGGCGTCGACCAGCAGCTCCAACACCGCGGACTTCGCAATCTCCATCCGGTTCTGGGCTCCCATGGAGCCGCTCGCGTCCACACAGAACACGATGGAGGCCCCGACACGACGACGACGTACTTTGTTCCGGATGTCTGGGGCCTCTATCAAAATCGCCATGTCGCCCTCACGCGAAGACTGGAACGGAGCGGCAGCACGTATCGTGGCGTCGAGCGCGATGTCCGGCGTATCGCCTGCCCTGGGTGCCTCAGACCTCACATAGCGACCCCGGCGGTCGTCAGACGTCGTTTCCTGTCGCCTGCCACCTTGCGACCTTCTGATGCGGTCGAGATCCAGCGACATGGGCGTCGAAAGCTCTCCGTCGGCGTCATCGATCAAGGCGCCCTCAACGAGCGTCCGCGCGATTTCGGGATGAGTATCGGTATCACCCACTGGGCCTCGAGAGGACTCACTCTTCCCGTCGGCGTCTTCACCGCCACCATCCGAAGGTGCCGAGATCATCGCGGCTATCTGCTCCTGGCTGAAACGCTCCTGTTCGAAGGGCGTCCGTTTCATCCGGTGTGCAAGGACCATGGGCGCAACATGACGGATGTCAGCGGCAGTCACATCGGAGCCTTCATGCAACAGTGCGTACGCCGTTGCCGCCCTTGCCATAGTGAGGTCAGCCCGGTGTCCATCCACGCCGATCTGCGAGCACACCGACGCAATGAGAAACAGTAAGTCGTCGTCGAGCTCGACATCCGGAAGCCGGTGTTGGGCCCGCTCAATCCTCTCGGTAAGCGCGCGCTCCTGCGTTTCCCACTTTCTGCCGAACAACTCGGGGTCGTCCTCGAAAGCACGCCGCCGCCGCATGATCTCGACGCGCGCCTGCGCGTCAGCAATGCCCTCGACGTCGACACATAACCCGAAGCGGTCGAGAAGCTGTGGACGGATCTCGCCCTCTTCCGGGTTCATCGTTCCCACCAGGATGAACCTGGCGGGGTGTTGGAAGCGAACACCCTCACGCTCGACGACATTCACCCCGCTGGCAGCGGCGTCCAGAAGCGTGTCGACGAGATGATCATCGAGCAGGTTTACTTCGTCCACATAGAGGATGCCCCGGTTCGCCTCGGCCAGCAGACCAGGCTCGTAGCGGCGTTCTCCCTGCTTGAGAGCATGTTCGAGGTCGAGCGTACCGACCACGCGGTCTTCAGTGGCCGAGACGGGCAGATCAACCAGGTGGGGCTTACGACGGCCGCATGTATGCTGGCCCTCGGTCGCCATACATGAGGAGCACCACCTTCGTGAGTCTTCAGGGTCGCAACCATAGGCGCACCCGTCGATGACGTCGAACTCGGGCAGAATGTTCGCCATGGCACGGACGGCTGTCGATTTGGCGGTCCCTTTTTGGCCCCTTACGAGCACGCCGCCGACACGAGGATCAACCGCATTGAGCAACAGCGCAGTCTTCAGCGCGTCCTGGCCGACTATGGCCGAGAACGGGAAGCTACGCCAGTCAACCCGTGACATCAGGACCCCTCCGAAAAACACGACGACCCTACTACACTATATGGTAGCCGGGCCGCTCGTGTCAGCAACATTTTGGGGTCATACGGACTTCCATTGGAAGCTACCGCATTCGGCAGGGCTGCTCGTCTCCGCCTTCGGACACGTGTTCCCATAGATGCATTCATTGCATGTGTAGTCCCCGAAATCCAACTCACCCGGCTCGTATCCGAACGGCGCGGTCTCGACCACCGGGAGCTCCTCGGTCAACGCTACCACCGGCTCAGTCTCGACCAGTGTTTCTGTTGCCTCCTGCTCAGCGACGACTGGCGCGACGCTCAGGTTGTCGTCTTCAGAAAGCACAGCGCTCGCTTCAATCGGCTCGCACACGTCCTCTTCGAGCGCCTCCCCCACGTCCGGGACGGCTTCCGCTTCCTCCACTTCGACCTGTTCCACATTCGCCAATGGCCACTCGGTCGTTGTCAGCTCTGGGACGGGGAGCTCGCCCTCGGACTCGAGGGGGGTGACAACGGGTGCTTCCCACACGCCAGCAGTCGGCTCCTCGAGTATGGCCGCGTCCGTTTCGGTCATCGCCGCGGGAGGTTCGTCGATGGGTTCCGGGATAGCCTCGGCGACTCCGGGGGGAACGGCGAGTCGCGGGACGAGGAGAACGGGCATGGCGGCGTCGATGTCGCAGACGAACACATCTCGGGCATCGCTGCCCCCCGCGGCGATCAGCCCGGGAAGGGCGGTCATCGCGTCCTCTCGCGTCAGGAACGAATTCACCGAGAGCAACCGCAAAGAACCGTCGCTCCGGTCGCGATCGACCAGGAAGAACGCCATTTCGCATCCACCTTCACACTCGAGCAGACGATTAGAACGTCAATCAAATCAACATAACCACATGCTACGAGCCGTCACCGTGACGGGCAACACATGCCTCACACGAAGAGTCCGTGCTAGCATTGTATCTGACGGACACCTCCGACGACGGGCACGTACATGCTCGCGGGTACCCCGCTCAATGACGGCGACTTCGTCACCGTCGACATCGAGACCACCGGTTGCAGACCCGGTACCAACGACATCATCGAGATTGGTGCCGTGCGCATCCGTTCGGGCGTCATCGTCGCAAGGTTCGGTGAACTTGTACGGCCTACCGAGCCCATACCCCCCTCTATCAAACATCTCACGGGCATCGACGAAGACATGGTCGCCGATGCCGACGAGATCACGAGTGTCATGCGTCGCTTCCGCGAGTTTGTGGGCGAGTCGGTACTCATTGCTCACAACCACAGGTTCGACCTTGGCTTCCTCGATTACGAAGCCGAACGAGCCTGGGGCCATCCTTTCCCGCGCCCGGTACTCGACACGCTCATTCTCGCCCGGCGACTACACCCGGAGCTAGAGCGACACAACCTGCGCGCCCTCGCCCAGACCTACCAGGTCGACACCGTTCCAGACCACCGCGCTACCACCGACGCAATGGCGACGGCTGAAGTATGGTGCCTCATGCTCGCCGAGCTCGCCAAGCGCGAAATCACCACCGCCGGAGACGTGGCACGTTTCTGCGGGCTTGCTCGGCAGGGAGATCTCGCTCGCAAGTTGGTACTCGCCACGAACCTCCCCGACGCTCCCGGCGTCTATGTCATGCGCGACGCCGAGGGTGCAGTGTTGCATGTTGGACGCGCAAAGAGTCTGCGAACACGGGTGCGCAGCTACTTCTACGCACCCGTCGACAAGACTTCCAACCATCCCGCAGTCCTCACTACCAGCGTCAGCCACGTTGTGTGCGCTTCCCAGCTCGACGCACAACTGCTGGAGAGCCGACTGGTTCTTCGCTATCACCCGCGTCTCGACCGCGACCACGAGCGTGGACGCAGCGTCGTCTACGTGCACGCGGACATCACCTCGCGTTTCCCTCGCCTTCGCGTCACCAACCGCCGCTATGCGACAGGCACCAACATTGGTCCTCTCACGAACCTGTGGGCCGCGGAAACACTCGTAGAGGCGCTGCGCGCGCACTATGGCTTGCGGCGCTGCATTCGCCGCCTTGACGACGCCGGTCGCTCACGCGCCTGTCCGCGACGTACCGATGGATCATGTCCCCATCCGTGCGATGGTGGAATCACCGCCGAGAACCACCGTGATCGCATTGACGCCGCCCTGGAAGCCTTCGACGGTCAGGCCGACCGCTTCCGCACATCCCTCCAGGGGCTGCGCGAGTCAGCGGCAGCTGACCAACGGTATGAAGATGCGATCGCATACCGTGATGCCCTGCGCGCCGTCGATCGGACGATGTCCGCACTCAAGATAGTGCGCGAGGCAGCAACCACACGCGGCCTCGTCATCATGGAGGGCGACGAACGCACACTCGTCTTGCACCTCGTGCGCCATGGCTATCTCGCGCACACGCTGCGCGTGCCCAAAGAGGAGCTCGGCACCGACGCATGGGAGGCCAGGCTCCTTCGTGCGGTGCGCCGAGCCCACGGTGGCTCCGCTGCCGATCCCGCCCGTGACACTCTGACCCCGCGACAACTCCGCGACATATTCCTCATACACACCTACCGCGAGCAGAACGCGCCCCCAGAGGTACGTTTCAACGGTGACCCCGACGACCTCACACGCCGGGTCATTCTGGCTGCCCGTCGCTTCATGCGCGTTCCGCACACCCGTCACGCAGACGTTTTAGGCGGCTGATGTTCTCTCTGTCCTTGTCCGGCACATCACCGGGCATCTCTGTGATCGCCGCAATGCCACGGAGTCTTGGCTCACACAGCATGCCAGCAAACCCGTCGTAGCCGATGGTACCGTCGCCGATCCACGCATGGCGATCCCGTCGCGAACCGCTCGGGAACATGCAGTCGTTCGCATGCACCGCGCAGATAGCATCCGCACCACAGCAGGCGTCGAACGCATCGACCAGCGATGCCCATCCCTCGGCGGATGAGAGATTGTACCCCGCCGCATGTGCGTGACAGCTGTCGATGCATACACCCACGCGCGGCCGGAAATGGTCTGGCAGCGCGTGCAGAACCGCGCCGATCTCCTCCGGACTGTTTCCGAAGGTGGTTCCGGCCCCTGCGGTGTTCTCAAGTAGTAGGCGTGGCGCAGTCGGTCCGGCCGAGGACAACGCGTGCGCTATGGCCGTGGCTACGCGTTCGGCGGTCTCATCGATGCCCGTACCGCCGTTGGTGCCGATATGCGTGATCACCGCATCGACACCGAGCAGCGTGGCACGCTCCAACTCGTCTCCCAGCGCGGTGATTGACTTGTGTCGCAATGAGGAATCCGTTGTGCCGAGGTTGATCAGATAAGCGGTGTGGGTGAACACCGGGTTGATGCCGAGCACGTCTCGCGTAGCCCGGAACATCTCCGCAACAGCAACGTCGAAGGCGCGCGCCTGCCACTGACGGGGGCTCTTCGCGAAGATCTGAACACACTCGGCGCCGACATCACGCGCGTACTCGAGCGCTTGCGGGTATCCGCCGGCAACACCAACGTGAGCACCTATCAGCATGTGCGGCCCTTTCTACGGGTACTGTGAGGAGTGTAGCGGTCATGTGACGACCAGGACCACCCAACCCTAGACGAGGACGTATGGGTTCCACCGCGAACACTGGTTGGCTGGGACGCGCGATCATGCATCTGGACATGGACGCGTTCTTCGCAGCCGTCGAACAGCTCGACCACCCCGAATGGCGCGGGAGACCCGTTATCGTCGGCGGATCCCCTGACGGCCGCGGAGTCGTCTCGACGGCGAGCTACGAAGCTCGTGCTTATGGGGTTCGCTCGGCGATGCCGGCTGCGATCGCAGTCCGGCTCTGCCCCGACGCGATTTGGGCTCACCCGCGTTTCGCACGCTATGAGGAGATTTCCCGTGCTGTGCGAGACATCATGCGAGACACCACACCGTGCGTCCAACCGACCTCGATTGACGAAGCCTACCTGGACGTCACTCCCGGGGAGCACGGACGCGATCCTGTGGTCGTGGCCCGAGAGATACAGGCACGTGTGTGCGAGCTGGGTGTGACGTGCTCGGTTGGATTGGCAGCTGGCAAAACCATCGCGAAGATTGCTTCTGACGTCCACAAGCCCCTCGGCCTCACAGTTGTGAGTCCCGGTGAGGAAGCGGCTTTCCTCGCGCCACTCCCCGTGAGTGTTCTTCCAGGCGTCGGACGCGCGACCTCCGAACGTCTGCGCGCTGTTGGCCTACACACATTGGGCGAACTCGCAGCCCTCGACGAACGTTCGGCCGCCCAACTGCTTGGCTCGTACGGAATCGACCTCGTGCTTCGCGCCCGTGGTATCGACCCCACACCAGTCGCCGCTGAAACCGGGCGGAAGTCCGTCTCGGCGGAACACACCTTCAGGAGCGATATCCGTACGCGAGACGAGGCCAACACCGAGCTGCGACGCCTGGTCGAGCGGGTAGCGCGGCGCTTGCGACGACACGGTCTTGCTGGACGCACATTCACAGTGAAGCTGCGCTACGCCGACTTCAGCACGCGGACCGTCAGCCGAACGGTCTCGGTACCGTCAGACATCGAAGCTGACATCTTGCCGGTGGCAACCGCACTACTTTCTGAGGTCTGGACGCCCGGAGCTGGCCTCCGGCTCCTCGGATTCGGCGTCAGTGGCTTCTGCCGGCCCGCGACGCAGCTCGATCTCCTGGATGGTGAGAAGTCGGCGGAGCGCCGGAAGGACCGTGCACTGGCCGAGGGGCTCGACCGCATCAGAGAGCGTTTTGGCGATGACGCACTCGGATTCGGGGTAGGAGGTCTAAGGAGAGCGGAGGAGAACGACAGTGCGGACTAAAGTGGTAGGTGTGCTTCTTGGAGCTGTTCTTGTGTGCGCGTCTGTGACGGGCTGCTCGACGGAGTCTGAGCTTGTCGACGAGCCTGCCGTCGCGGAGACGACTGATCGATCACCGGGAACCACAAGTACTGTGTCATTCAATGTCGGGCTAAGCGATCTTCCTGACAGCAGGTCCCGCGCTGTTGGCGTTCTTGGTTACACCGAGCTCGAGGGGGGTTTCTGGGCTCTCTATGACACCGAGCCGGGAGACATACCGGAAGGGACGCCCGTCGTTGCGGTCATCGCGAATATGGGCGAACTGGACATCTCGGCGTGTTCGCTTGAAGACAAACTCGTGGTGGCCGAGGGCGTGATGAGCGATGGGGCATCCGCCCGCATGGCCGAACCCGAGATCATCGTTGACGACATCTACGAGGTTCCCGACCAGTGATCATACTTCCGTGAGGAGCTCTGTCCAGAACTCTTCTTCCGGTGCTCGTCCGCACGAGTGAGTCTTCGAACATGACACGCGTTCAGTGAGCAGGTCGAGCAACTGTCCGACCTTGTGAGGATTGAACTGTTTGATAGCATGGTTCCGACCCATGGGAAACGGTCTTTCAGGGATAAGAGGCCGGACGCGGAAGGAGCATTCAGGGGTCCACGTCCGACGTCACCAGTATAGCGAACACACGTTCGGTATACAAGAGTACCTTAACACCGGGGATTGCCCTTACCTTACTGTCCCATCTCTCATGGTTGGCGCGCGGTGCAACGGTCTTTCCAGGCTGTGTCCCGAAAGTTCTGTAAATTGCCCTCCGGGCTGGCTCCAGTCTAACTCACGGCGATCAGCTTGGTCACATCCTTTCGCTCGGCTTCGAGCTGCTCTCTAAGCGCGTCCATGTCGAGGAAGCGTCGGTTGGTCATCCACTCCTCACTGGTCTCGACACACATCGCGCTGACGAGCCGCAGACAGGACTCCTCGTTGGGGAAGATGCGCACGACGCGGGTCCTTCGTTTGATCTCCTGGTTGAAGCGCTCGAGCGCGTTATTGGTGCGCAGGAACAGCCTGTGGCCGGCCGGGAAGTGTAGAACCGTCAGACACTCCTCGCACTGCTCGTCGATGGCCTCGGCGATTCGTGGGTGTGTCTCGCGCCACTCGTCGGCGACTCGGGACGCGGTGTCGAGCGCTGCGGGCAGTGTGGTGGCGGCCCAGATCTCCTTGAGATCGGCGGTGAGTCGTACCCGGTGCTTGTAGGCGACCTTCTTGATCTGATCGCGGTTGAAGTGGACCTGGCATCTCTGCCAGCTCGCTCCCTGGAAGTGCCGTGCGATCGCGGCCTTGAGTCCGGGGTGCGCGTCCGAGGTCACGAGCACGACGCCGGAGAGTCCCCGGGTCTTGAGGTCGGCGAATAGCTCATAGTAGGTCGCTTCGCTCTCCGTGTCGGCGCAGCTCACGGCCACGATCTCTCTGAACCCGTCGTCCCGCACGCCGTAAGCGACGAGCACGCCCTGGCTCACGACGCGACCGCCGCGACGTACCTTCTCGTAACGGGCGTCGACGAAGAGGTAGGGCCAGGCGTGCCCGTTAAGCGAGCGGCTCCGCCATGCGGAGAGCTCGGCGTCGAGCCGGCCGCAGAGCGCGGAGACGGTCGACTTGCTAAACGTCGTGCCACAGAGCTCCTCGGTGATGCGGGCGACCTTGCGGGTCGAGACACCGACCACGTACATCTCCATGAGCGCGAGCACGAGCGCCTTCTCCGTGCGCTGGTAGCGGGCGAACAGCTTGCTTGAGAACGTGCCGTCTCGATCCTGGGGCACCATCAGCACAAGAGTGCCCACCCGGGTGGTGAGCATCCGCGGCTTGTGACCGTTGCGCTGCCCCGTGCGCCCATCCGTGCGCTCGTGACGGTTTGCGCCCACGTGCTCGGTCATCTCCGCTTCGAGGATGTCTTGCAGCGCGGACCGCACGATCTCGCGTAAGAGATCCGGCGCGTCGGTCAGTACCTCTTGCGCTGAAGCGAGCGGGGTCGTAGCGTTTCTCTTGGTCATCGTCTCCTCCTTGGTAGTCGGCCTCGAACACCAACCATCATGGAGGGCGGTGGCCACCCTCGTCATCTCAGGCGGCCATGCTACTTACAGAAGATTCCGGACACGACCTCTTTCCAACCGCTACCAGCCCAGCGCCGGCAGCGCATGAGCGAAGATGCTCCCTGCCCCAACGCCAACGACAATCGTGAAGCCCACAATACACGCCGCCCGCCACCACCCGTGCTCTCTGGCTAGGACGGCAATGGTAGAAACACACGGTACTGCGATGGTGTTCACGAGCGCATACACGAACAGATTGGTCGGCGTCATGAATGATGTGAGTTCCCTCGCTCCCGTACCCATCACGGCAACCGCCATCACAACAAGCAGCTGCAACGCCAACTCTTTTCTCAGCGTACCGATGAGTAGTGTCAGGCCAGCCACAGCAGGAAGACCCAGCCATCCCTCCATGACCGGCGCTAGGGGTTCGGCGAGATTGGTCAACATACCGGTCTCGTACAGACCGCCGAGTACCAGGCTGCCGACGATCACGATCGGCGTCGCAACGAACAGAAACTCCCGGAACTGACTCCACGCCTTCCGGAGCACGCCCCTCACCGACGGACGGCGGAACGGGAACATCTCCATGACGAGCCCCGTCGACGTGCCCGGCAGGACCGCATTGAGACCGAGCCCCGTGAATACCCACAGAATGAATACGATGCCGAGAACCCCGATCGCAGGTCCTGCGCCGATGAAATGACCGACGGAGCCGAGGACGACAGCCGTGCGGGCACTGCACGGTACCAGCGCCACGAGTGTCGAGGTAATCAGTCGCTCCCTCCGGTCCGGAAGGGAGCGAGTAGCCAGTACTGCCGGCACGCTGCAACCCGCCGCCGCGCAACCTCGGTCAAATCCAGAAGCGGACTTCCCTCGCTGCTTTCGTTGAAAAAGACACCGAAGTCCTCCGCCCCGGACAGAAGTTGCAACACGAGCGCACGAGGCGTCAGGCCATACGGGCACTCTTCCAAACGCCTCGCAGTCGGCGCCAGCAACCGAATCGAAGACTCCACAGTCTGAGAGTACAGTGGCGCCGGGGACCCGATGCCTTCGCTCACCTCAAGCGCAGCAGCCACGAGTTCCTCAAGACCAAGCCCTTGCGTCGCCGCAGTCTGCACCACGCGAATGCCCAACCGTGTCGACAGTAGTCCGACGTCCACTCCAATCCCTGCCCGCTGAGCCTCGTCGACAAGATTCACCGCCACCACGCACGGCTCTCCGAGGTCGAGAACCTCCAGCACCAGCTTGAGGTTCCTGGCGAGGTTACCGGCATCGACGACCACCACTACCACGTCCGGGCGAACGTCGAGAAGCGCCCTCCGCGACACCCAACTCTCCTCTGTGTCCGTATAGAGCGAGTACGCGCCCGGCAGGTCTGCCACGGTGAACCGTCGATCACCGAACGCGGTCTCGGCAAACTGCACCTCGCGAGTGGTGCCCGGGTAGTGCGCAGTGGAGACGCCAAGACCTGTCATGGCATTGAACAGTGTCGACTTCCCGACGTTCGGATTGCCGAGAAGAGCCACGACGCGATCGGCATTTCGAGGCTAACCAGTCGCGCGCTATCGCGGAGAGCAGTCCAATCGGACGTCACAGGTCAGGGTCTCCGGCTACTTGTCGTGAGGTCTCCTTCGCAGGAGTCACAACGATCTTCGAAGCCACATCGCGCCCGAGGGCGTATCTTGAACCCCCCACTTCGATCATCAGCGGTCCCTTGAAGGGCGCGACGTCGCATATCGCTACTTCCGTACCCGGATACATGCCGAGACTGGCGAGATACGAGAGCAAGCTATCGTCCTCGTCCTCGACGCGCAGTATCTCGACACGAGACCCCTCACCGAAGTCGCACAGCGGCTCACCGGTCACCTCGGCCATGGTACCGTCGCTTCGAGGGATAGGGTGGCCATGGGGGCAGAATGCGGGGTTCTCCAGAAACGCCTCAAGAGCGGACTGCACCCTGGGCGATAGTGCATGCTCTAGAAGGCAAGCTTCCTCATGCACCTCATCCCACGCGAGCCCCAATGCATCAACGAGGAACCGCTCGGCCAGGCGATGCCGCCGAACGATGCTGATCGCCTCCGACGTGCCAGCAGCAGTCAGAACCACACCGTTGTCCGGCCGCGTGATCAGCTCCTTCGTTTGGAGGCGCTTCAGCGTTGCGGTCACCGTGGGACCAGACACACGCATAGCCTCAGCGATTTGGGCGGGACGCACATCCCCGTGTTCGGCCAGCTTGTATATCGCCTCGAGGTACTCCTCAAGTGTCGCGCTCGGCATGTAGTGCCTCCGTAATCGACAGTACGCTGTACACCACCGGATGCATGATGGCCTTAGTCGATGCTAAAGCCTCCGACACGCCGAAACAAGTGGTAGCACTTACCTGACATTATCAGGACCCTCTTCACCGCATCGGGCATCTTGTTGCTGCCGTTCGTTCTACTCTATTAACCGTTCGTTCACCTTTTCTGCCCGTTCGGCACGTTGCCAGACATTTCTCATGAATCGTCTTGACGGTGCTTTCGGGGTGCCGTAGAGTCATAGGCGTCCCGAGAAGTCGGACTGAGCGAACCTCGAAAAGTAGCGTACCAGTAGCTGCTCGCGAGGGTCTCGGCGGAAAGGTTTAGCGCAAGCGGGCCGGACCGACGAGGTTCCTCAAGAGTGTGAAACGGGAAGCTGTGGATTAGGGGATCTCGCAGGCGAGGTTTCTCGGGACACTTCTATTCTCAGACATACCCCCTGCTTAGGGATAGCGCAGTACTGCGCTTTGTTCGAGCCCCTGTTGACGCAACGCCACACTCGGCGGGGTTCCGGTGAGTTCTCTTCGCGTTAAGGATCCGGATCATCACTTGCGACGAGACCACCCTTCCGCCTTCACGCAAGACGTTGTCCGTGACGCGACTCCCGGGAGTCGCGTCAACCATCACCGGCTACTCCCCCATCATGCCACCTGGATATGCGAACTTATGTTCGACGAACGGCGCTGAACGCGTCCCGGAGACACCGCCGCATTCTTCGACATGCCATTTGTCCGCCGATACCGACCGAGCGCAATCTCTTTGGAGCCGTTCGGCACGTTGCCAGACATTTCTCATGAATCGTCTTGACGGTGCTTTCGGGGTGCCGTAGAGTCATAGGCGTCCCGAGAAGTCGGACCGAGCGAACCTCGAAAAGTAGCGTACCAGTAGCTGCTCGCGAGGGTCTCGGCGGAAAGGTTTAGCGCAAGCGGGCCGGACCGACGAGGTTCCTCAAGAGTGTGAAACGGGAAGCTATGGATTAGGGGATCTCGCAGGCGAGGTTTCTCGGGACACTTCTATTCTTCAAGAAACAAAGGCGGCTTCCTTGCGGAGCCGCCTTTGTTTGCGGAATAGACTCCCCCAGGCTACTACCGGTGATACGTGATCCGCGCGACCGGCGACTCCCAGACTGAGACTTCCTTGACCTCGACCTCATCGCCAACGATCTCTATAAGGCGATCGTAGACGATACGCGAGAGATTCTCGGCCGTGGGACTCAATTCATCGAAGGGCGCGATCTCATTCAGATACGAGTGGTCGTACTCGTCCAGAACCGCGGCAAGATCTGCCTTCAGGCGTTTGAAATCGTAGACGATCTCAATGCCATCGAGTTCCTCACCTTGCACGGTGACTTCCACGTCCCACGTGTGCCCGTGCAGGTTCCGACATTCGCCTGGATAACCTCTCAGCGCGTGTGCAGCATCGAAGTGTCCTTTGATCGTGAGCTCGTACATCTCCGGACTCCTATTCGAACAGGGTTCCCTGGCCTCCGTCACACGCCGGCCAAACCGCGCTTCCCACCACACCTCGCGCATCCATGGCCCGGTTCGCCAGGTCATCTGCGTCTTTGTTCTGATCGCGCCTGACATGCACGAACTCCACCGTCCCTACCGTGGACACAGCTGAGAGGGCCCGCTCGTACAGCGGTTTGAGACCGGGGTGCTTGACCCTGTACTGCCCCTTCATCTGCTTAACGACGAGCTCGCTGTCCGCCTTGACGACCAACCGGCGTGCCCCATGAGCGATTGCGGTCTCGAGGCCCCAAATCAACGCCTCGTACTCGGCCACATTGTTGGTGACCTCACCGAGATAGCGCCCGCCCTCGCAGACAACCGCACCATTTGGGTCTCTCAAAACGATACCCGCCCCGGCGGGACCCGGATTGCCGCGGGCGCCTCCATCGGTGTGCAATATGTACGCTGCGCTCACTCGGACACCTGGGACAACCGAACGACCAAGAGGCGCTTGCAGTCCGGACACACGGCGATGTCCGGGCCGACCTCCAGTGCCTGCACCCGCTCTGCTGGCAGCTGCACGCGACAGGCACTGCACATACCACCCTGCAACACGCCGACCCCAACACCATGCTTCGCTTCTCGCGCGTGTTCGTAACGCTCGATCAGGTCTTTCGGCAGAGCTGCGGCCACTGCGTCTCGCCTGGCCTTCATTGCAGCGATCTCGCGTTGCAGCGCCCCGCCCTTCTCTCGGAATGAGGTGATGAGTTGCGCTTCTTTCGCGTGAGCTTTCGCAATCGCCTCATCCACCTTCGCGACTTGCGCCTGCCCGTCCTCGACCTTCTCCATCACTCCGATAGTGGTGTTCTCCAACTTGTCCTTGCGTCGCTTGAGGGCGTCGAGTTCGCGGCTGAGGTTCTGCACCTCTTTCGGGTTGGTTACATCTCCCGAGAGGATCTTCACTTGTTCGGCCTCGATTTTCGCATCGAGCGCGGCGATTTCATCCTCGTCCCGTTTCACCACGTGCTGTGCTTCATCGACATAGGCCTGGGCCTTGACTCGTAGGGAATCGATCTCTCTGATCCGCTTGCGCAACTCCAGAATCGCGCGCTTCTCAGGAATCTCGTCCAGGCGCTTCTCGGCCCGCACGATGCCGAGATCTTGCTCGGACAATGAAAGCAGTCCACGCCCTAGATCCATGTGTCAACGCCTCTCAGTCGTCCACCAGCCTACGGCCGGTTCTTCTTCCGTCACACTCGCGCGGTCGCCGAGCGCCTCCCGCGCCGCTCGGGCGAGCACGTGCACCAGCGGCCACTCGGTCGCGTCATGTCCCGCCTCGATGACCGCGAGGCCGGCGTCAAGCGCGGCACGTGCGTCATGATACCGTACCTCGCCCCCCAGAAGAGCATCCGCGTCCATCGCAATCGCGCGACCGATGAGCGATCTAACGGACCCGTTGCCAACTGCGACACGGCGAACTGCGCGTCCCGGGTCACCCCAAACACGCGCATCGACCGAAAGGACCGATGCGCAGCGAGCTGCGAACACGCTGAGCGACTCCGGCTCCTCAAGTTCACACAGACGGCCGAGACGTGCTGCGCCGCGAGAGAGCTCGCCCGTCACCACGGTGATCGTCGGTTCCTCATAAGGATGCACGTCCCTAACGGCGGAGAGCACCGCACCGGCGATGGCAGGCGGACATGTCGCCTCGATGCGCACCTCCTCGCCCGCATAGGCACCTCTCCCACCGATTTTCGGAGCGCTCCCCTCGTGGGCTACATAGCGACCGGTGCCCGCACCTGAGAAGCTGCAACCCGAGTACAGCCCCACACGGCCCGCGCCCGCAGCCGTGAGCGCGTCTCTAACGCCGTCGGCAGCATCAAACGGGGCAAATGTCGTCACCACGGCCACAGGCTCCTCAGACGCCTCGAGAGGCTCAACGATATGCAATCCGAGCAGTTTGGGCAGCGCCTCGGCTCCTGCGGGAGCTCTATCGAGGTTGGTATGAAAAGATACAAGCGCCACATGTGCGGCCATAGCATCCACAAGCACCGCATCTTTGCCGCCGACAATCAACGGAAGCGATACTTCAAGTGCCGCGGGATGGTGCGTAAGCAGCACATCGTAACCGCCAGCAACGGCACGGTGCACGGCGGCACGGTCCGCATCAAGTGTCACCAGAACCGAGCGCACTGGCGCATCATGGTCACCGGCGACGAGCCCCACACGGTCCCACGAATCCGCCCAGGCAATCGGGAACTCACGATCGAGCGCAACCACGAGATCGCGGACGGTTATCGTTCTTGCAACATCCATCAGAACCTCATCTCTCGGGACACGCGACCCTCAAAGACCACCACGTTGCGGTACCCGACGGCCGCGAGTGCCTCTACGGCGAGGTTATATCCATAGCCGACTTCAGACGGCACATGAGCGTCGGATCCGATGGTAGCGGGCACTCCTGCGCGGAAGAACGCCTTCAGTAATGGCAGCGCCGGGTACAGCTCAGCGCACGGTTTCCTTAGGCCCGCAGTGTTCACCTCTATCGCCACACCCGCACCGGCGACAGCATCCGCAAGCCTGGTATAGCGATCATGCAGGTCATCATCCGGGACAAATCGGAACTTCTTAACGAGATCGGCGTGACCCAACACGTCGAACAACCCACTGGCGGCAGCCTCCGCCAGCTGTGCGAAATAACGGTCCCAAAGCGCACCGATGTCCCAGCGTGCATACCCCTCCATACGTTCAGGGTCGTCGAACGTCCAGCCATCGATCATATGCACCGACCCTAGCACCAGGTCGAACGGATAACGTGACAGCAGATCCCGGGTGTATGCCTCCTCACCCGGGATGTGATCGGCTTCAATACCCAGGAGTACCTGCGGGCCTCCGTTCGCAGCAGCAACGGCGCGCGCATCCAAGACCTCGCCGACGTAGTTGGCAAGTTCACTCTCGGGCATGGCGTACTCGGCCACACGCGGGTCACGAGCCAGTGCGGACACAGGGAGGGGCAGGTGGTCTGTGACGCCGAGCACCTCGATTCCGAGCTCTCTTGCCCGCCGCAGGTAGTCGTTGACCGTGCCCTTGGCGTGACCGCAGCGTGACGTGTGGACATGTAGGTCGATCATGAAACCCCCGTGAGATAGCCTCCGCCGATCACCCTGTCGCCTTCATAGCATACGAGGCTCTGACCGTGGGCGATACTCGAGACAGCCGAGTCAAAGCGCATGGTGAGCTCCGTCCCACGAACATCAACAGTTCCCAGAGTCGGAACGGCGCGGTACCGAATCTGCGCTTCAACCCGCTGTTCCCCCTCAGGCCCGTCCCACACGACATTGTAAGCGTGTACTTCACGGGCCTCGCACGCCTCGGCCGGACCAACGACCACCCGAGATTGAGCAGCGTCGATCGCGACCACATACAGTGGCGGCCCGCCACCAACACCGATGCCTTTGCGCTGACCAACCGTGAAGCGCCAGATGCCGTCATGAGTGCCCAGCACCTCCCCATCCAGGCCTACGATCTCCCCGCACTTCGGCCGAACACCTACTTCGGCCAGCAAACCTTCCACGTCGGTCCCACTCAAAAAGCAGATGTCCTGGCTTTCATCACGATCCGCAGACGGCAGGCTTCGTTGGAGAGCCATGTCGCGCACTTGAGGCTTCCGCATCCCACCCAAAGGGAACCACAGCCGCTGCAATCGGCTTCCCACAAGCCGGTACAGGAAGTAGGACTGATCCTTTCCTGCGTCCAAACCGCGAAGCAGTACGGCATGTCCTTGGGATGCGTCGATGCGCGCGTAATGCCCGGTGACAAGCACATCAGCACCTTCGCTGACGGCAGCGTCCAATAGTAGTCCGAACTTGATGTGATCGTTGCAGACGACACACGGGTTAGGCGTCTCCCCGCTCAAGTAAGCGTCGATAAACGGGCGCACGACCAGCTCAGCAAACGGCCCGCTCAGGTCGATGACCCTGTGTGGGATGCCAAGCGTGCCCGCTACCTCGGCGGCCGCGCGGACTGCCCCATCGTCAACGCGTTCATTGACCCCAAGTCGCATGGTGACACCGAGGACGTCCAACCCCTCGTCGAGCGCGATCGACGCCGCGACGGCACTATCAACTCCACCACTGAGCGCAACCCATGCACACTTGTCGCCCGCATGAGGTCGCATACATGTCACAAGAGCTCGGCGGGCGGAACGACGTCCAGACTGTCCGCGTGGATCACCGAAAGAATCTCGCCCACATCGATGTTCGTGACCGGCACCAACAAGACGAGCACCTGCCCGTGGTTCAACAGGTCACGACGATACAGGCCACACATGTCCTCCAGGTTGTCCACTGAGACCGTACGCATGTCCTGATAGAGTCGCCCCTGACGGATCGCAACCTTGAAGACATCAGCAGTCTGCTGGTCGTTCACAATGAAGAGGACGCTTGTCAACTCGCCCTCAACCTCCTGGAAACGCTGCGCAATCTCGGACACGAAATGCGATGCCGCCGCCAGCGACAGAGGGCGCTCAACCGTGCGCGTCATGATGGACACGCCTGTATCTGACACCCATAGACCGTCACCGCGTACTTCAAATCCCAGCCGCTGTGCTCCGGCCTCCACGCGCTGCCGGAACTCCTTGCGGTACCGCACTGCCTCATCGGTATGTGGCGTACTCGGGGACAACATCACATCCGGCACCGCCTGGCGGACATCCTCTACAGTCGCCGACCTATCTCCGGCCAGGAGATCGCGCACATCGGAACCGAGAGCCGTTTTGGCATCCAGAGTCAGCAACTCCGCAAGACGCGGGTTGCTCACCTCCATCTTCAGGCCGAACACGTTGAGCACCGCAAACCGGTCCTCTCTCTCGCTTTCGTTCTCATGCATGAGATGCGCTCCCGGTGTCAACGAACCGTCACATCTTCCTCGCTCAAGAGTACCCTAGCAGGCGCATACGGTGAAGCACTCCTCCCGGCCGCGGATCTCCTCCTTCCACCGCACGTCTGCCGCCGCTCGTCAAATCGAACACACTGTCTCTTGTGGGATGATGAGCGACCATGTTAGGTTGTTCTCCCACTCTTTCGAGGGGAACCATGATAGGACATCCACGGTTGACAGCCACGGGGTGGCGAGAGCCCTCTGGATAGCCCAACGAGAAGCCCGGACCGTTGAAACGGTCCGGGCTTCTCGGCACCCTGCATCGTTCAATCACTAGTCGATCGCACGTACCAGATTCGCCATCTCGATTCCCGCTGTTGCTGCGTCCCACCCTTTGTTGCCTGACTTCGTGCCTGCACGCTCAACAGCCTGTTCGATCGTATCGGCCGTGATCACGCCGAACATCACGGGTACTCCCGTGTCCATAGCAACCGCCGCCACGCCCTTCGACACCTCCGAAGCAATGTATTCGAAGTGAGGCGTCCCCCCTCTGATAACGACGCCGAGCGCAAGGACGACGTCGTAGCGACCGGAGCCAGCCATGCGTCGCGCCATAAGCGGTATCTCGAACGCGCCGGGCACCCAGGCGACGTCCACGTCGTCCGCGCTCACACCGTGACGCCCAAGCGCGTCCTGTGCGCCGCTCAGCAGTCGGCCCGACAGCAGCTCGTTGAACCTGCTGATGACAATACCCACTCTCAAACCAGTCCCGATCAGATTACCTTCATAGACAGTCATGCCTACTCCTTTCTGTCGCCCACGTCCGGCAGATCCAGCCAGTGGGCCATCTTCTCTTTCTTGGTGCGCAGATACTTGATGTTGTCTGCACTGCAGCCGACCTGCAGCGAGACCTGTTCCGTCACGGTCAACCCGTAACCCTCCAACCCGACGATCTTCGTCGGGTTGTTCGTGAGAAGCCGCATTGAGCTCAGGCCCAGGTCGACCAGTATCTGAGCGCCGATGCCGTAGTCGCGCAGATCCGCCGGGAAGCCAAGCGCCTCATTAGCCTCGACGGTGTCGGCGCCCGCATCCTGCAGCTCGTAGGCCTTCAGCTTGTAGCCAAGACCAATACCGCGACCTTCGTGGCCCACGATGTAGAGGATGACACCGCGGCCCTCCTCCTGCACGAGACGCATCGCCTCTTCAAGTTGGTCGCCGCAGTCGCAGCGACGCGAGTGAAAGATGTCGCCAGTCAGGCACTCGGAGTGCACACGCACGAGAACGTCGGCAACACCGGCCACGTCACCAACAACGAGTGCCACGTGCGTCGACTCGTCGACTGTGGACTGGTACCCGAATGCCGTGAACTCCCCCTGTCGGGTAGGCATGCGTACCGTCGCGATTCGCTCCACGAGCCGCTCTGTTCGACGCCGATATCGGATCAGGTCGGCCACGGTGACCATCAGCAGCCCATGCTCGGTGGCAACCTGTTCGAGCTGAGGTCGACGCGCCATGGTGCCGTCCGTATTCATGATCTCGCAGATGACCCCACCCGGATACGCTCCCGCGAGGCGCGCGAAGTCCACAGCTGCTTCGGTGTGTCCGGCACGCTCAAGCACGCCACCCGGCTTTGCTCGCAGCGGAAACACGTGCCCCGGCATTGACATGTCCTCGGGCATGGTCTCGGGCGCAATCGCGGTCAGCACTGTGGTAGCCCGGTCGGCGGCGGAGATGCCCGTCGTGATCCTACCCTTCGCGCCGATGGAGACATGAAATGCCGTCCCTTGTGCCGAGGTGTTGCGGTCAGTCATCGGCGGGATACGGAGTTCATCCAAACGCTCGCCCGTAAGCGGCATGCAGATGAGCCCGCGGCCGTGCTGTGCCATGAAGTTGATGGCGTCGGGCGTGACCTTCTCGGCCGCCATTACGAAGTCGCCCTCGTTCTCACGGTCCTCGTCATCAACGACGACCACCATACGGCCTGCTTGTATCTCGGCAACGGCTTCTTCGATGGTCGCAAACACACCACTCACGCCGGTCACCGTCCGTCCGAGAACTCGCGGAGGAGATCTCCGAGACCACGGTGAGGGGCGCGACTCGTATCCCTGTCAGCGCCCACATAGCCGCTTACAAAGCGCTTCACGTACTTCGCGAGCATGTCCGCTTCAAGGTTGACGTCCACGCCGATTGCTTTGTCCTTGAGCGTTGTCAACTCCTCGGTCTGCGGGATAATGGCGCAGGTAAAGCCTTTATTTGCGATCTTGGCGACGGTGAGAGAAATGCCGTCCACGGCAATCGACCCCTTCTCGACCACATACTGCATGATCGAAGCCGGTGCGCCGAACTGGTACACCGTAAACTTCCCCCCGGGCTGTCGGAGCTGAAGTGTTCCGACACCGTCGATGTGGCCTGAGACGAGATGACCTCCAAGACGGTCCGAGAGGCGCAGCGCACGCTCCAGGTTCACCTTCCCGCCCTGGCGCAGGGCACCGAGCGTCGAACTCTCAAGGGTCTCACCGCTCAGATCCGTGAGAAAGGCACCCCGGATGAACTTCACGACGGTAAGGCATACCCCGTCGACCGCGATCGAGTCGCCGATCGCCATATCACGTCCGAATTCCGGGGCGTAAACCTCCAGTCGCATGCCGCCGGACACCCGCTCCGCCCGAGTGATCACACCTTCGCATTCCACCAGACCTGTGAACATCTCTACTCCTTCCGGCTATCCGGCAGTCTCTTCGTGAAACGGCCTCCAGACGACTACCGCATCGTCACCCTCGACTCCCGCCTCAACCGCTCGCATCCGTGGAGCCAGGTCGTTCCCCGCAGCGTCCGCCCGGCCAAGATAGAGCGGCGGCGCGGCATTGCCCGCCATCCCGCCAGCCTGAACAACGAACAGCTCATGTATGGCGCCCTCACTCCAGAGCGCGCTCGCAAGCCCTGGGCCCGCCTCGATGAGCACATCATCGACGCCTTCCGCCGCAAGGGCGCGTAGTGCGCCGGTGATTCCCTCGGTATACGGGTAGCGCACCACTCGCACACCACGCTGCGTGACGGCATCGAGCGCGTCTCTCGTAGTGTGGTCGCTCGTCAGCAACACCACACGTTCCGCATCACCGGAGAACACGGCATGGTCTACCCCCGGGACCGACGTTCGCGAGATCACTACACGCAACGGCTGACGACCTGCGAGGGCGTCGGCCGCGTCGCGCACGGTCAACAACGGGTCGTCGATGTCGACTGTCGCGGCGCCTACGGCGACCGCCGTGGATGCAGCACGCAGCCGACGTGTGATCGCTGCGCCCCCGTGCCCGGTTATCCTTGATCGCAGACCAGACATCATCGCTGCCCTGGCATCAATGGTAAGTGCAAGCTTCACGCGCACCCACGGAAGACCGGTTCGAAGGTGCATGAGCCACGCCTCATTGAGCTCCTCGAACGGTGAGGGATCCTCAGCGAACGCTACGCTCACGCCTCCCCGGCGCAGCTCCTCCGCTCCGCCGCCTGTCACACCAGGGTTGGGATCAGGCATGCCGATCATCACTCGCGCGACGCCTGCAGACAGCAGCGCCGCCGCGCACGGAGGCGTACGGCCGTAGTGATTGCAGGGCTCCAGCGTGACGTACGCGGTCGCGCCCCGAGCGGCCTCACCGGCCTCGGCCAGGGCGACGGCTTCAGCATGCAGACCACCGGCGTGTTCGTGGAAGCCTTCACCGACGACCTGGCCGTCGGACACGATGACGCAGCCGACCATGGGGTTTGGCGAGGTGGCGCCGCGGCCCTTCTCGGCAAGCACGAAGGCATGACGAAACAGCGGGTCGTTCACTGAAGCAGACGCGTCGGAAAACAAACGCACGTAGACCTTCCTTCTCCCATCCGGACTCTAACCGTCGGCCCCGGAATCTCACCGGGTCGGCCCCTTTCGGGGTTCGCGGGCTGTAACCGCCGGTGGGGAATCTCACCCCGCCCTGAAGAAAGCAGTACCCATTCTACACGACACGCGTCTCCGCGCTACTTCTGATGGCCTTCAGTGCATGTGTCGGATCATCGGCGCAGAACACCGCACTCCCTGCGATGAGTATCGATGCGCCCGCATCGACGACCAGAGGCGTTGTCGTGGCGTCGATGCCGCCATCGACTGCTATTCGTGCGTTTGAGCCCGTCTCCCCGATCATGCGCACAAGCCTGCGGATCTTGTCGACCGACTGCGGGATGAAGACCTGACCTCCGAAGCCGGGATTCACCGACATCACGAGGACAAGATCAAGCTCGGCGATCACCTCACACACAGACTCGACAGGTGTTCCCGGGTTCAACGCGACTCCCGCCTGTGCGCCTGCGGCATGTATCGACTGTACGACTCGGTGGAGATGCTCGCATGCCTCGACGTGCACTGTGACCATGTCAGCTCCGGCGTCCAGATACCAGTCGACGCTCGCCTCAGCGTTGGAGATCATCAGGTGAACGTCGAGCGGAATCTTCGCGACCCGCTTGAGCGCCCTCACCACGGGCGGCCCGATGGTCAGGTTGGGCACGAAGTGGCCGTCCATGACATCCACGTGGATGAGATCGGCTCCGGCCTGCTCGACGAGCTGCACGGCATCACCCAGACGCATGAAGTCGGCCGAAAGGATCGATGGTGCAACGAGCACGTGCCCGGACATGCGCCGCCCCCCTCAGTCTTCGATCAAGTCCATCCCGTGTAGCTCGTCACGCGCACTTCGACCCATGAGCAGACCTCCCGCGTCCGTGGGGTCCGCACCTTCGTAGAGCGCAGCATGCACCTGGTGCGTGATCGGCAGTTCCACGCCCACGCTATGCGCGAGCTCGTGGACGCTCACGGCGCTCCTCGCGCCCTCGGCCACCATATGGGTCTTCTCGGCGTAACCCTCTATCGTCCCGCCCTCAGCTACCCACTGCCCGAGCGCGCGGTTCCGACTGTGCTGCGAGGTGCACGTGGCGATGAGGTCACCCATACCCGCCAGGCCCATGTAGGTGAGCGGGTTCGCTCCCAGATGACAGCCCAGGCGGCTCATCTCAGCAAGACCACGCGTCATGAGCGTCGCTTTCGTGTTGTCGCCGTAGCCAAGTCCGTCCGACATACCTGCAGCGACCGCGATGACATTCTTGGACGCGCCACCGAGCTCGACGCCGATGATATCGGTGTTCGTGTAGACGCGGAATGAGGGCGCCATGAACAGCTCCTGGAACATGCGCGCGACGTCGTCGTCGTACGCCGCGACGACGGTAGCCGAAGGGACGCCCCTCGATACTTCCTCTGCATGATTGGGTCCGGAAAGCGCTGCAAGGCGCTCACGCCCGCCAACAACGTCCTCGAGGACCTCCGTCATGCGCATGAGTGTGCCCTCTTCGACTCCTTTGGCGAGATTGACAACCGGGACGTCAGCGCTCAGGTAGGGCCTCATCCTGTCGGCGATGCCACGTACACCATGGCTTGGAGTGACCACCACCGCAGCTTCGACGCCGCGCAAGACCTCTTCTATGTCGGGAGAAGCGAAGACCCGGTCTCCCAGGACCACGTCAGTGAGGTACAGCGGATTGTGGCGCTCCACAGTGATACCCTCCGCAATCTCGGGTTCACGGGCCCACAACGACACATCAACGCCTTTGCCCGACAGCAACCACGAGACTGCCGTGCCCCACGAACCGGCGCCGATGACCGCTACACGCATGCTAGCTCCCCTTCTTTCGATTCTTTCGCCAGCCTGACTCGTCGAGCAACCTTCTTCTGAACGTTATCTTAGTCTCTTCCCCGTGAATGATGCGGCCGACGTTCGAGCGATGTCTCCAGATGACGAGGGCTGCGGTCACAACGGCGAAGGCCAGAAGCGAATAGCGCCCCGGATACAGCACTGCTGTTGTGGCCGGGAAAAGAGCGGCGATCGTCACCGACCCCAGGGAGACCATGCGTCCAAGCGCCGTCACGATAAAGAAGACGCCGATCAGCACGAGGACGACCCGTGGCGCCATAACGGCGATCGCACCAGCAGCGGTCGCGACTCCTTTGCCGCCTCTGAATCCGATGAACGGCGAGAAGGAGTGACCGGCAATCGCGCCAAGCGCGCCGACGATGCGGAACCAGTCGTGGCCCTCGGCGCCGAAGGCGAGCGGCGCGACCAGGGCAGCGACATAGACGGCTGCTGCGCCTTTGGCCCCATCGAGTGCCAGGACTGCAAATCCCGGCGCCGGCCCGAATACGCGCAGTACGTTCGTCGCACCGGTATTTCCGGATCCGAGTTCACGTACGTCCACCCCCCAGAAGATCTTCCCAACGATCACCGCGAAGGGAAGGGAGCCAAGAACGTACGCGGCAGCTGCAGCTGCCGGTATGCGCCACAAAAGATCCACGTCAGTCCTTCTTCTTGAACTTCAACACGATTGGCGTACCCTCAAAATCGAACGCCTCGCGAAGGCGGTTCTCAAGGTAGCGTCGGAAGTTGTCGTCCACCAACCTCGGATGGTTCGCGAAGAACACGAAGCCCGGCGGTTTCTGCCGTGTCTGCGTGGCATACTGCAGCCGGAGGTGTACCCCGTGCTTGGAGATGGTGTGTCCGGTTGCGCGAATCTCCGTGAGAAGCTTGTTGAGTGTTGGCGTCGACACGGTGCCGGTGTACGAGGCGTACACGCGCTCGAGCGTCGGGAACAGCTTGTTGACGCCGGAACCGGTGAGCGCGCTCACGCGGATCACGGGCGCATAGCCCACGAAACCCAGTTTCAGGCCCACCTGCTCCGTGACTTCCGCCTTGCCTTCAGGACCCTCGACGATGTCCCACTTGTTCAGCACGATCACGAGGGCGCAACCGCGCTCTGCGGCGAAACGCGCAACACGCTGGTCTTGGTCGGTCACACCGAGAGGTGAGTCCACCATGAGCAGCGCGATGTCCGCTCGGTCGATTGCGCGCATCGCGCGCACGAAGCTGTAGTACTCGACCGACTCGTCGATCTGTGACTTACGCCGCAGCCCGGCGGTGTCGACCAGCCGGTACCGGGTCTCCCCGACCTCCAGAAGCGTGTCGAGCGCATCCCGTGTGGTGCCGGCCACTTCGGACACGATCGACTGTTCCTGGCCGAGCAAACGGTTGAAGAGCGAGGACTTCCCCGCATTCGGACGGCCGATGATGGCCACGTTGATGGCTTCGCTCTCATCTTCCGGCTCGGTAGACGGCAGTGCTTCGACGAGAGCATCGAGCAAGTCACCTGTGCCGTGCCCGTGCAGCGCGGAGACAGGCCACGGTGTGTCGAGACCCAGAGACCAGAACTCATGGATCTCTGCGTCCCGCCCGGGGGTATCCATCTTATTCACGCACAGGAAGACTGGCTTGCTAACGCGCTTGAGCAGCCGCGCGACTTCTTGATCACCGGGAGTGATGCCGGCGTGTCCGTCGACCAGCAAGATGATGACCTCGGCCTCCTCGGCAGCCATCACCGCCTGTTTGCGAATGGAATCACCGAAGGCGTCGTCTGATGAGGATTCGATGCCTCCCGTGTCGATGAGCATGAACTCCACGCCGTTCCAGTCGGCTTTATGGTAGCTCCTGTCACGCGTGACGCCACTTGTGGCGTGCACGATGGCGTCCTGCGTCTGCACAAGCCTGTTCACGAACGTCGACTTGCCGACATTCGGACGACCGACGACCGCTATCATCGGGAGTGCCACCGTCTCACCGCCTTCGCATTTGGATTCGTCACTACTCGCAGACGGTTTTGACAACCGCGATGGCGTCCGTCGCCACGATGCGGACGTCAGTGCCGGCCAGGGCCGACAGGCTGCCTGCGGGGGTGTCATCGAGCAGTAGTCCGTCGGAGTTTACTACAACGTCAGGAACCAGGTACGGCCCGTCGCCACCGTGCCGCCTGATGGCATCGGCGATCTCGGCCCCGCCGAGCAGACCAGTCACCGACACATCGCCGCCAAGCAGGTGATTTCTGATTGGCAGCACCTCAACAGCCTCGGCAAGCCCCACATCGGCCAACGCGCGCACCAGCACCGGCGCGAAGAGCGACCCTGTCACGGCGACCGCGCGACGGACCGCATGTCTACCAACGGACTTTTCGGCGAGCTCGTCCAGAAACACACGGACAAGACCGATGCCGTTCTCATACTGGGGGAAATCGCCGTACGCGGACGCCAGGGGCACCTCAACGCCGGCATTGAGGTAGAACTCATCAGCCGCCTGAACCCACGACACGCGGTCGGTCGCGGCAAGGATTCCCCGCCACCGCTCCACCTGCTCAAGCACTGCACCAGCATCCTCTTGGTTCTCGAAGGAACGCGTGAACCGCGACTGATGCGCCGTGTACCCCAGCGGAACGATGCCGACCGAACGCACGCCGTCCCGCTCGGCGAGCCACTGCAGCGTCTCATCGAGGATCACGCCATCGTTCACACCCGGCAACAGAACAAGCTGCACGTGCAGCTCGATTCCCGCCGCGAGTAGCTCATCGAACCGCTCGAGCGCACGATCCTCCACCGTCGGACAGATCAGCCGGCGGCGTACGTCGGGGTCGACTGCATGGAGCGACACATAGAGTGGCGACAAGCGTTGCTCTGCGATTCGAGATACGTCGGCATCGTCAAGGTTTGTGAGCGTGATGAACGTCCCGCTCAAGAAAGACAGCCTGAAGTCGTCGTCGCGCACATACAGCGAACTGCGCATGCCGGCCGGCAGTTGCGAGACGAAGCAGAACGCGCAGGCGTTGTCACATTCGCGCACGCCGTCGAAGAGCACATCGGCGAAGGAGACCCCCAGCGACCGGTTCGTGGCACGCTCGATCTCGATCTGGATCCTCTGCCCACCACGCTCCAGCATCAGCACGAACTCGGGTTCCTCGGTCAGCCACTGCCAGTCGAGGACATCGCGTACGGACTCACCTTCGACCGCTAGCATGCGGTCCCCCACGATGACTCCCGCGATCTGGGCGTCCGATCCCATTGCCACGCCAGTAACAACCGCACCCGCACCTGCCCGTGCGTGGGGCGTTCCGTACGTCTCACGCGCCATGGGCGCCCATCGCCTCGATCGCATCGACGACCCCACGTATCTGGATATCGGGAGTCGAGGCGCCAGCAGTCACGCCCACGACTGCTGCACCGGTGAACCACTCAAGCCGGACCTCATCCGCCGTCTCAACGTGGTACACCCGCTCGTTCACTTCTCGGCAGATCTCAGCAAGACGCGCCGTGTTACCGGAGTTGTGACCGCCGACCACTACTATCACGTCGACCTTACGCGCAAGCTCGCCCGCAGCGCACTGCCGCTTGGCGGTCGCACTGCAGATCGTGTTGCACACGCGCAGCTCCGTCACGCGCGGCAGAAGCGCGGTGACCACCTCTTCGAGGCGTGCCGCGGACTGCGTTGTCTGGACGACGACACCCACCCTGCGCGACGACAGGCTCTCGGGGAGTTCATCGGCGCGCTGTACGATAATGGCATTCCCGCCGGCGTGCGCCTGGATGCCTTCGACTTCAGGGTGATCCGCTTCCCCGACGATCACGACGCTGTAGCCCGCTTCCGTGAGTTCCGCGGCGCACTTGTGCGCGGCTCCTACGAACGGACACGTGGCGTCAACGACCTCGAGGCCCTTTTCCCGCGCGGCGTCGATGATAGCCGGGTCGACGCCATGAGAACGGATGACGACCGTTCCGGTCTCGATCTCGTCAAGTCCCGACGCGACGTCAACGCCCTGACTGCGCAGCTCGTTCACCGCTTGTGGATTGTGGATGAGTGGACCGAGTGTGTGTACGTTCTCACTCGTGGCTGCAGCCTGTTCGGCCAGGCGGAGTGCACGCTCCACGCCATAACACACACCCGCGTGTTCCGCGATGATGACCTTCATCAGTGCAGCCCCCTCCCTCGCTCAAGTTCCTCGCTGATTCTTCGCATGATAGCCGCCGTCATAGCAGCTACACGCTCCTTACGCCCGCCCTCGGCGAACGAATGTGAGTACACCGGCTGGCCATACACGACCGTCACGCGACGCAGCCGAGGAAGCTTGCGACCCTTCGGCAGCACGTTCTCTGTTCCCACGAACGCCACCGGAACCACCGGCACTCCTGCACGCATCGCGACAAACGCAGCTCCGCCATGTGCTTCACCAAGTGACTTCGGATCCGCGCTGCGCGTTCCTTCCGGGAAGATGCCCACGAGGTCGCCCTCTTTCAGGAGCTTCGTCGCAGTCTCGATCGCGCCACGGTCCGCACTTCCGCGGTTGACCGGAAACGCCCATACCCGCGGCATGAACCACCGCAGGAACCCACCTTCCCATAGCTCCTGCTTGGCCATGAAGTGTATCGGTCGCGGCGCACTGCACCACAGAAGTACCGGGTCCATGTGCGACACGTGGTTACCGGCGATGATGGCGCCGCCAGATGGCACGTTCTCAGCGTCATGGACTCGCACCTTGAACGCGATCAGCAGCAGTCTGCCGATGGTGGAACGCAGTATCTTTCCAAGTGTCTGCGTCACCGTACGTCCTCCACGAGGCAGACAACGCGGTCCACGACCTCCTCAACGGTCAGACCGGTCGTATCCACAATGGTCGCATCGTCTGCGACCGCAAGGGGACTCGTCTCTCGCTGGGTGTCCGCCGCATCGCGACGATCGATCCCCTCACGGACGCTCTCGGTGCCAAGAGTGTGCCCTGCGTCCGCGAGCTCGTAGTGTCGCCGACGCGCTCTTTCCTCGGCAGAAGCGGTCAGGTAGACCTTCACGGCAGCGTCAGGAAAGACCACGGTGCCGATGTCGCGACCCTCGATGACCGCATTATCGTCGCCTACGAGCCGGCGCTGCTGGGCGACCAGAGCTGCCCGGACTCCGGGGACCCGCGCAACGATACTTACCACGGCATCCACCCGGGGAGTACGGATCATCCGGGTCACGTCCGAGCCGGACACGAAGACGCCGGTCTGTACGGGATCGCCCTCTGTGTATGTGAACGACACCAGCTCCTCAGCGGCGAGCGCCGAAAGCGCATCAGCATCTTGCAGATCGGCTGCTTGGGTCACAGCCAATGCCGCTACAGCCCGATACATCGCACCGGTGTCCAGGTAGCGGAACCCGAGCCTTCGAGCCACTGCCTTGGCCACGGTAGACTTGCCCGAAGCTGCCGGGCCATCGATGGCGACGATCATGGATTGCACTCTTCCTGTGAGCGGCGACGCAAGGGGATTCTAGCATGTAGTGCACGCGATGCGGTCACGCCTCACAGCGTTGTCGTGATGCGAAGTGCTTCCAAGTCCGCGACGAATCCCGGGTACGACACGTCGACGGACTCGAACCGGTCGATCGTTACAGGCCCTTCAGCCACGAGTGCCGCAACGGCGTAGGCCATAGCAAGACGATGGTCGCCGAGAGAGTCCAGCTCCGCCGAACCGAGCACGCATGGTCCGTCGACCTCCAGCCAATCCTCCCCCACGCGGACCGTACAGCCGAGAGCGGCAAGCCCCTCCGCAACTGCGCTGAGCCGGTCCGACTCCTTGACGCGCAGTTCCCGGACGCCTTCGAACCGGGTCGTCCCCTCGGCGGCACTCGCTACGACGGCGAGCACCGGGATCTCGTCTATGAGCGACGGTACCTCCTCGGCCATGACCGTCGTGGCGTGCATGCCTTCCGTGCCACAGGCATGCAGTGTGGCAACCGACTCTCCTTCTGTGTTGCTCTGACCCAGCTCCACGCTCACGCGAGCACCCATTCGCGTCAGCACCCGCAAAAAGCCGGTACGCGTCGGGTTGATCGCGACGTCCGGCAGCACGACATCGCTTTCTGGCACGAGTACCGCTGCAGCGACCATGAACGCCGCCGAAGACGGGTCCGCAGGCACGACAAAATCCGCCGCGGTCAGGTACGCGGGTCCGTACACCCAGGTACTGTGGGCTTCGTCATCCCGGCCGACGTCCACGCCAAAAGCGGGCAACATGCGCTCCGTGTGATCGCGGCTCAGAGCCGGCCCCGCCACCACCGTACGTCCTTCGGCGCGCAGCCCTGCCAGCAGTACCGCGCTCTTCACCTGAGCGCTGGCCACATTCAGCCGGTACTCCCCTGCTCGCAGGAAACCGCCACGTACGCTCACCGGCAGCAGACCGCCGCGCGATTCGAACTCCGCACCCATCTCGACGAGCGGATCGATCACGCGCCCCATAGGACGCCGCGAGAGCGATTCGTCGCCCTGCAGGACTGCATACCGGTCCCATCCTGCGAGGACTCCCATCAGCAGCCGTGCCGTGGTCCCGCTGTTGCCGCAATCGATGACTTCTGCTGGTGAGACCGGACCCTGACCGCCCCAACCGGTGACCCTCAACTCGAGCCCTTCAGCGGACGCGGACACCACCTCCACCGACGCGCCTAATGCCCGCACTGCCGATATCGTCGATCGGACGTCGGCGCTGTCTAAGACGCCGGTCACCTGCGATACGCCCTGCGCCATGGCCGAGAAGAGCACCGCGCGGTGTGAGATCGACTTATCGCCCGGTACGCGCACCTCACCTCGCAGCGGACCAGTCGCACGTCGTGCGTGATACTTCATCGCTCGGTTCCCTCCTCGAGCGACCGCAGATCAGGCTCGAAGCCGCATCGTCGCAGATCGCGCATGAGCCCCTCCACGTCACCTTCGTCTGTAAGAACGAGCCGCAACACTGCCGAGTCCTCTGACTGATGGTCGATCTCGATGTCCTCGATGTTGCAGCCGGCACGGCCCACAGCAGTAGTGACCGTCGAGATCACACCAGGACGGTCACTGACCGGCAGCGAGAGTTCGGACAGCCGGCTCGTTGCCGGCACCCACTGCGCCGGCAATGCCCGGCGCACTTCGGCGGCGCGAGTCAGCCACACCTGAATGCCTTCAGCGTCTTGCGCGTTCACCAGCTTCTCGAACTCGGCAATCACCTCGCGAAGGCCCTCAAGCCCCGCAGTAACGGCGGGTGCGTTATCTAGGCAAATGCCAGTCCACAGTTCAGCGCTCCCGGCCGCGATCCTCGTCATGTCCTTGAAGCCACCCGCAGCGAGCCGGAGCAAGTCCTCTCCACCCTCGGCCGCCCGCGCACTCGCCAACTCGATGAGAGCCGCGGCGGCGATGTGCGGCACATGGCTGATGATCGCGACCGCCTCATCGTGCGCCGTGGGATCGACAGAAACCACCCGCGCACCGAGTGAGGTCACGAATGCGTGGAGTCGTCGGAATGCCTGCGCACCAGCTGCCGCACCAGGCGTCAGCACGTAGTAGGCACCGTCGAAGAGCTCTTCTCGCGCGGCGCCGATGCCACTGCGCTCCGAGCCTGCCATGGGGTGTCCGCCTATGAATGTGAACCGCGCACCCTCCTCCGCCTCGGCTGCACACACCACACGAGACTTCGTCGATGCCACGTCGGTCACGACGCCTGCGTATCCTGTGTCCGCAAGAACACCGAGCCACTCGACGGTCTGCTCAATCGGTGTGGCCAGGACTATCAGGCCGATATCGGTGCCCGAGAGCCAACCGCTACTGCGCGCGACATCGGGCTGCGCCGCTGCGTCCACAAGACCTTGCTCTAGGGCGAACCTCAGCGTATCGGGATCGACATCGACGCCGTACAGCGTCGGCGACGGTTCGAGACGTCGTGCTGCCGCGGCTATGGAACCGCCGATCACACCAAGCCCGACAATCAGGACGGAGCCGAACTCGCTGCGGTCTCGAACGGACACGTCACTCATGACGCAAAACCCCAATGGCGCCCGTCGAGCGCGACGAGCGGCGCGATTCCCGTCATCAACGCATCAAACTCCTGCGGCGTCAGCGACTGAGGTCCGTCACAACGCGCATGCTCGGGATCGATGTGGACTTCGACCATGAGCCCATCAGCGCCAGCAACCAACGCGGCGCGACACATCGGCCACACCAGATCGCGCCGGCCGGTCGCATGCGAGGGATCCGCGATGACCGGCAGGTGTGTGAGCTGCTTGAGTGCGGCGACCGCCGCCAGATCGAGCGTGTTGCGTGTGTACGTCTCGAACGTTCGAATCCCGCGCTCGCACAAGATCACGTTGCGGTTGCCGCCCTTAAGGATGTACTCCGCAGCCGACAGAAGCTCTTCGATGGTCGCGGAAAGGCCTCGCTTGAGCAGGATGGGCTTCTGCATCTTGCCGAGCTCGTCGAGCATCATGAAGTTCTGCATGTTGCGTGCCCCCACCTGGAGTACATCAGCGTAGGACGCGACCTTCTCGGCCTCACGCACATCGAGCACCTCGGTCACGACCGGAAGTCCGGTCAGGCGCCCGGCCTCTGCGAGCAGCCGCAGTCCCTCCTCGCCCATACCCTGGAACGCATACGGACTCGTGCGTGGCTTGAATGCTCCGCCGCGCAGCATCGTGGCGCCCGATGCCTTCACAGCTTCGGCTGTGCGCACGATTTGGTCTTCCGATTCGACAGAGCACGGTCCCGCAATAACGGCGACAGCGCCGCCTCCGACCGAGGAGCCCTTCACCGTGACCACCGTGTCCTCGGGCTGGAAGTCGCGCGAAACGAGCTTGTAGGGCTTCAGAACACGGATGACCTGCTCGACGCCGGGCAGGCCGTCCAGCTCCAACGAGTAGATGACCTCCCGGTCACCGATCACTCCGATGATGGTCTTGACCTCGCCTGCCGATAGGTGGGCCTCAGCCCCTGCCTCCTGCAGGTGGCCGACGACGTGATCGATCTCCTCCGTCGTCGCGTGGTCGCGCATGATAACGAGCATGGTTCCTCACTCCCTCAAGCGCGCATTCGCGCGCATCAGCGGCCTACGGTGACCGCCGCGACGGAGGATGTGCCTAGAAGGCACCCAACCGCACAGCGACCGCCTCGAATGCTGCAATCGTCAACATAGTGTCCTCAGGAGTACCGATACCCAGCCGGAGCGCGGGAGCACTTCCGAAGTCGCGGACGATCACGCCCTCCTCGAGAAGGGCCTGGAAGACTTCGACCGGTCGCTCCGTCTTGAAGTAAACGAAGTTCGCCTCCGAGCGCACGTAGGAGACGCCGAGCCGGTCGAAGCACGAATACAGGTAGACCTTCTGTTCCTGATTCTCTGCCCGGCGGCGCTGGACTTCCGCCTCATCGTCCAGCGAGTAGTACGCGGCAATCTGTGCCACCGTGTTCACGTTGAAGGGCTCGCGCACCTTATCGATGGCGCGCACCAGCGGCTCGGGCATGAAACCGTACCCGATGCGCAGACCCGCAAGCGAGTAGATCTTGGAGAATGTCCGGGTGACCACCAGCGGGCGCTCACCGTCAAACCAGTCCAGAGCGTTGGGATACTCATCCGCGATCACGAATTCGAAGTACGCCTCGTCCGCAACGACCACAACGTGCGGCGGAACGTGCTCCATGAAACGAGCGAACGCCTCACGCCCGTAGATGGCGCCGGTCGGGTTGTTCGGATTACACAGGAACACCACGCGTGTCCGTTCGGTGATCGCCGCCAGAATCGCGTCAAGATCACATGCCCCACCGTCGTCGAGTCCGACCCTCACATGCGTCGCGCCGAAGATGCTCGCGACCATCGGGTACACCACGAACGACGGCCACGGGTAGACAATCTCATCACCGGGACGGACGACGACGTGCGCAACGAGTCGAAGAAGTTCATTCGAGCCATTCGTGACGGCCACTTGCTGCACGGGCACGCCGTGCCGGTCCGCCAGCTTGCGGCGCAGTGCACTGGCCGAGCCATCCGGGTAGCGATTCATCTGGGGCAGAACGGCTTTCATCGCGGCGATGGCCGCAGGAACGGGACCACAGGGATGCTCGTTGCTGGAAAGTTTCAGGACGACACTTCTGCCCGAGCGCTCGCGCACCTGGCTCGCGCGCAGCCCGGGAGCGTACGGCACGAGCGGTTCGAGGTCAGGTCGGATGATGTCGTCCCAAGACACGGCGTCTCCTCGACTGCTCAGAGGTTGACGAGGATTGTCCCCCACGCACGCCCTCGGCGCAACCTGCTGTCAGGTGATATCGCACGCTTTCGCGCCGAACTGGTGGAGTGCGACCCACCCGTCATCCACCGAGAACACGACCCCCGTCGCGTTGCCTATGGTGAACCGTACGGCGCTCTCCCGCGGAATCCCCATCCATAGGTGCACGAGCGCCCTGATCACGCCGCCGTGAGTCACGACCGCGGTACGGCCGTCCTGACCCAAGATCTCCTCGCCCACCCCGCTCACACGAGCCACTAGCTGCTTCCAGGTCTCTCCCACGCGGACCGAACCCGGCGGCGGTTCCAGCCACAGGTGATCGGTCGACAGATTCAGCGCGGTCATCTCGGCGTACGTCATACCCTCTGCATGGCCGAACCCGACCTCGGCGAGCTCCTCGCGTACGATCAGGGGCACACCGCACCCCGCGACGTGCGCGGCCACGTCGAGTGCCCGCCGAAGCGGAGACGAGTACACACGATCGGCGCGCCACTCGCCGAGGCTCACCACGAGCTCCTCGGCCTGACAGCGTCCGAGTTCGGTGAAAGGCGACTCGCCGCACCCCACCATGCGCTGCGCGACGTTCGCCTCGGTCTGCGGGTGACGCACCAGTAGGATGCGACCTGAAGCCATCTACGCTCCCATCAACGCGGCGACCACCAGGACCGCCGTCTCCACCACCATCACCGACGCACCGAGGACGTCCCCCGTCACGCCACCCACCGTGCGGCCGAGCACACGAGGTGCGGCGAACGCCATAACGCACGCTACCGCCACCAGCGCGATGCGCTCCGGACACCACACTACCAGTGTGACTCCCACGGCAAGTGCGGCGAACATGACCTCAAAGATCCCGGGAGTGCCCGAGAGTGACGCGCCGAGACCGTCGGAGCGTGCCGGTCGTGCCGACCATACGCCGATCGAGGCCGAGAAGCGCCCGAGCACCGGTGCGGCGGCAAGCGCCCACCAATCACGCGACGCGAAGATAACGGCAATGCTCGTGACTTGCAGCAAAGCGACAAGCACGACGCAGATCACGCCGAACGCGCCCGTGCACGAGTCACGCATGATCTCGAGTCGTCGCTCGGGCGTCTGCCCACCCCACGTCGCGTCGGCGGTATCGGCAAGTCCGTCCCAGTGCAGTAGACGGCTCCCGAAAGCCCACAGCGACACGATCAGCACAGCGACCAACAGCGACCCTAGGTCACCGTCGACGACACGAGACGCTGCGAAGGCCACACCCAGCGCGCTGGCACCGAACAACCACCCCACCCAGGGAAACCACGCCGCTGGACGTGTCGACCGGCGCGGGTCACCGACCGGCAACAGCGTCAGCAGCCGAATCGCACCACGAATGTCATCCCACACGCGCACTACTGCCCCCGGTCGCTCACGCCTGCACTTCCAAAGGTGGCCATGCCGCACATCACCTTGCATGCGACGTCGATGACGCCCATAGCAAGCGCGGCACCTGTACCTTCGCCAAGCCGCATATCGAGATCAAGCACGGGAGTCAGGCCGAGTGCGTCCAACACCGTTGAGTGCCCCGGCTCGACCGATCGGTGCGAAGGGAACACGAAGCCCGCGCACGCGGGACAGATGCGCGTAGCCGCCAGCAGTGCCGCGCCTGATATGAAACCGTCGGACACGGCCGCCACGCCAGACGCGGCAGCTCCGATGAAGACGCCCACAAGGCCAGCAATCTCCAGGCCGCCGACGGCCGCAAGCACACCGAGCCCATCGAGTCCGGCCACGCTGTTCACTTCCAACGCGCGTGCAATGACCCGGGCTTTTCGGACTACGCCATCGTCATCAAGCCCTGTCCCTCTCCCGACGACGGATGCCGGCTCGACGCCCGCGTACACCGCTGTCAGAGCGGCGGCTGCGGTCGTGTTTCCGATGCCCATCTCGCCAGTCCCGATGAGTTTCACACCTGCCGATGCAAGTTCGCGCGCGATGTTCACACCGACAAGAACAGCCTCGATCGCTTCATCGCGAGTCATGGCGGGCCCCTCGGCCATGTTACGCGTCCCCGCACGTACCTTCGCGTGTCTCACGCCAGGAACCACACTCACGTCACCCGCAATGCCGACGTCCACCAGCACGAGTTCGGCACCCACGTACGCCGCGATCTGGTTGATCGCCGCGCCTCCCGCTGAGAAGTTCGCGACCATCTGTCGCGTCACTTCCTGGGGATACGGACTCACCCCTTCGGCCACAACACCGTGGTCACCCGCCATGAGTACGATCGCCATCGGTGACGCGGTCGGCCGCACGGTCCGCTCCACGACCGCCATGTGGGCGGCCAGCTCTTCAAGTCTACCGAGAGATCGTGGCGGTTTCGTGAGGCCGTCGAGGCGCTCCCATGCCTGCGTCTCGAATGAGGTATCGAGAGCCGCCACCGAGTCGATGATCGTCTGCAGGCCAGCTTCGTAGGTCACTCAACGTCTCCGCTCACGGTCTCCCACGTGATACTACGCGGGAAATCCGTCAATCCGATGCATCTGCCGGCGACTACAAGCCAGGCCGCGTCGGCGCTGTCGATGAGGCGTGCGGTCGCTCGGCCGACAACATCGCGAAACAGACGCCCCGCCGGCGTTTCAGGAACGATGCCCCAGCCGACCTCGTTCGAGATCACAATCGTGTCCCCTTCTCGGCTCCGCAGCTCCTCGACAAGGCTGGCAGCCTTCATGCCGAGCAGCGTCTCGGCTTCCTCGGACACGTGATCCGAGTCGTCCCACACGAGTTTCTCCATCATGCGCGCCACGAGCGTTCCGAGACACTCTATGACGACACACTCGCGTCGGCTGACATCATCGAGCCACGTGATCGTGTCATCCACTTCAAGCGTTCGCCACTCAGTAGGACGTTCTGCCTGGTGACTGGCTATGCGCCGCGCCATCTCAGGATCGGTCTCGCGGCCGCCGGCTACCACAACGACCGGCCCACCGCGTGATGATGCCAGCTCAGCAGCAACTCTCGACTTGCCGCTGCGCGCGGGACCCGTGATGACCACAAGCATCTACACACCTCCATCGGTGGATGCGGACTCCAGTAGCGCCTGCACCTCTGAAAGCTCCAGTGGCCGGACGTGTCCCTCGGCCAGATCACCGAGGCTGACCGGACCGAAACGCTCGCGGCACAGCCGCATGACCGGGTGGCGAATGTAGGAGAACATGCGCCTGACCTGCCTCTTCCGGCCCTCTGAGATAGTGATTCGCACGTCGGTCCACTCGTCACCGTTCACGAGGCGCTCGATCTCTGCGGGGCGCGTTGGCCCATCATCGAGTTCGACACCCCGCTGCAGTCTCCCTAGATCCGAGTCGCTTGGATGCCCCGCGACGCGTGCAACATACGACTTGCTCACGTGAAACCGCGGGTGCATGAGCCTGTTCGCGAACTCCCCGTCGTCGGTGAGCAGAAGCAGTCCCGTGGTGTCCTTGTCGAGACGACCGACGGTGAAGAGCCGCCGCCCGTCCTGTGGGAAGAACTCCGTGACTGTCGCGCGGCCCTCCGGATCATCCAGAGTCGTCACGTAACCGGCGGGTTTGTTCAGCGCGTAGTGGACGCACTGTCCCGGAGGCGACACCTCTACCCCGTCGACCGCGACGACATCGCGTCCGTCCACGACTCGTACTCCCAACTCAGTGCAGACCACGCCGTTGATGCTCACGCGACTTCCGGTGATATACTCCTCACTCGCGCGCCGAGACGCCACACCACAGCGCGCAAGGTACTTCTGGAGCCGTTCACCCTCCCGGGGAGTCTCACTCGACATCGTCGTAGACGTCCTCGTCCTCGTCATCTTCCTCAACGTCCTCGACATCCTCGTCCTCAAACGTGGGACCGTCGAGTGCGTTCAGCCGCTCGCGGATCGCCCTCTCGGTGTCGGGGTCGGGCGCGAACTCGTTGAGCGGCGGCAGCTCCGACAAGTCGCGCAAGCCGAACTTCTCCAGGAATGCACGCGTCGTCCCGTACAGGATGGCGTTTCCCGGATTCTTGTCACGACCTGCCTCGTGCACGAGTCTCTTCTCCACAAGCGACGCGATCACGGCTTCACTGTTGACACCGCGTACCGCGTTCACGCCCGTACGAGTCACCGGCTGGTGGTACGCGATGACCGCAAGCGCTTCCAGCGCGGCCTGGGACAGCCGGCGAGTGTCCCACGAGAGGACGAACTGCTCCACGTAGGGATGGTGCGCCGGGTGCGTGTACATACGCCAGCCCCCTGCAACCTCACGCAGCTGGAAGCCACGCTCCTGCTCGGCATATTCCTTGGAGAGGCCGTGTAGCGCCTTCTCCACCCCGGCGGGCGTCGACTCCACGATCTTGGCGAGACGCGCCGCGGTGACCGGTTCGTCCGAGACGAACAGCAGTGCTTCAAGCGGTCCGCGCAGCTCGTCGGTCCGATTGCTCATCGGTCCTCCTTCTCGATACTGGCGACCTCGATATCGCCGAAGTGTACGTCTTGCTTGAGCCGCACGGCTCCGCGCTTGTAGAGCTCCAGGATCGCAAGGAAGGTCACGACGAGTTCCTCACGCGTGCCGCCTGACAAAAGGAGCTCGGAAAACATCACCCGGCCCTGGTTGCGCATGGCCTGCGCAACGGTCTCCACATGAGCTTCCAGACTGATTGGGGCCGAAGCGATATGCCCGGCCTCTAGCAAGAATACCTCACGTTTGTAGACAAGGTCGGCACAGATGACAGCCAGCCCACGCATGGTCACACCCTCGAGGTAATCCGGCATCAAACGCAAGAACGGTTCCTCGAGCCCTGCCGCACGCGAGTGCATGCGCGAAGTGACCTCGAAGCGCGCGGCTAGCTCAGCGGCTGCGTTTTTGAACTGCTTGTACGCGAGCAGGCGTGCGACAAGCAGTTCACGGGCCTCTTCGGCAGGCATCCCCTCGAACTCATCGAGTTCGAGAACGATATCTCGGGGCAGGAGCGACGCGGCCTTCAATTCCAGGAGCGTTGCGGCAACGAGCAGAAAATCGCTGGCGACGTCCAGGTCGAGCTCCTGTATTCGGTCGATGTATTCCAGGTACTGGTCGGCGATCTCGGAAATGGACAGCTCGGCAATATCGACCTTCTGCCGGGCGACGAGATGCAACAGCAGATCGAACGGTCCCTCGAAGATGTCTGTCTTTACCGTGTAGCCCATCGGTGCCTAACCAGCGTCGATGTGGAGCGCCTTGCGCACGTCCGCCATAAGCTCGTCGACCGCCGGGCGTACACGGGCGGCTCCCTCAGAGAGCACCTCCCACGCATAGCCTGGCGTGTTCGCCAATCCTAGACGGCGCTCACGGAATGGCGCGAGATACGCGTTCAAATCCTCAACCAGCGCGCGCTTGTGCGCGACGCAGCCGCACTCGGCAACCCGGCAGCACCGGTCGAACTCGGCGACCTCGGCGGAACCACCAACGAGTTTGTGGATCTGGTGCAGCGGACAGATGTCGGGGTCGCCTGGATCGGTCTTCAGCTTACGAGCAGGATCGGTCATCATGCTCATGACCTTGGCGGCGGTCTCCTCGGCGGTCTCAGACAGGTAGATCGCGTTGCCATAGGACTTCGACATCTTGCGACCGTCGGTTCCCGGCACGCGCCCGCCCGCCTTGGCGATCATCGCCTGCGGCTCTTTCAACAGCTTCCCGTAGGTGTTATTGAAACGACGCGCGATCTCGCGCGTGAGTTCCAGATGTGGCAACTGGTCCTCGCCCACCGGCACGATGTCGCCGCGCACGATCGTGATATCTGCGGCCTGCATGAGCGGATACATGAAGAAACCAACGTTGCCGAGGTCCTTCTCGGTGATCTGCTCGCGCTGCTCCTTGTAGCTGGGCACACGCTCGAGCCACGGCATCGGCGCAACCATCGCGAGATACATCGTGAGCTCGGCCACCTCGGGCACATCGGACTGACGGTAGATCGTGGCCTTCTCGGGATCGATACCGGCCGCCACCCAGTCGAGCACCATCTCTTCGGTGTACCGGCGAACCGACGATGTGTCCGCCCAATCGGAGGTGAGTGCATGCCAGTCTGCCACGAAGTAGTACGCCTCGTAGGCCTCCTGGAGCTCCCGCATGTTCATGAGGTTTCCGAACCAATGGCCGAGGGTAAGACGACCGGTCGGGCGGTAGCCGGTGAGCACGCGCTTCTTCGTCATAGGCGGGGTGGTCTCCTCGGTTGGAATGCGGTCGGTCAGTATCATACCGCAGGCCGCCCACGCTGCGGACATCCCCGCCTAGCCGAATGACGCGCCCGTGAGCAGATACAGCAGCGGGTCGACCGTGATACTCAGGTACGCGCCGACAATGTCGATGTGGAACAGCTGGGGCAGCAGCAGCAACGCACCGAACACGACCATGATGCCGTATCGCTCGAAGCGATGGTAATGGTGCAGCGCCTCATCGCTGAGGAACACCGGGAGCACGCGTGAGCCGTCCAACGGCGGTATCGGGATAAGGTTGAAGAACATGAGTACCAGGTTGAAATACGCGATCAAAAAACAGCCGAGCCAGATCCACTCCATGATGCTTCCCGCGCCTAGGCCGGCAAAGCTCATGAAGAGCTCGACGGCGCGCGCTGAAAGGCCGGCGATGACCGCAAGCACGAGGTTGGTCGCCGGACCGGCGAGTCCTGTGAGCAGCATCCCCTTGCGATAGTCGCGGAAGTACGCAGGCTGTATCGGCACGGGCTTGGCATAGCCGAACGGCGGCAGGCCTCCCGCCAGAAGCAACAGCGGCAGCAGCACCGTACCGAACGGATCGATATGCTTCACGGGGTTCAGGGACAGGCGTCCCCGCGACTTCGCCGTCGGGTCTCCGAGGCGGTACGCCACGTAGCCGTGCGCCACCTCATGGAACACGATCGAGGGAATCGCAATCGCAAACATCAGTATGCGTGGAACGATATCTGACATGGGCGCCTTTCGGGTCAGCCGTTCGCGTGCTTGCGGGCGAGCCGGCGCAGATTCGCCAGTTCGGCATCCCTGCCGACAGCATGCCCGTCCAATCGGTCAGCACGAGCCTTGCCAAGGATACCAGAGAAGTAGGGACCCGGCGTGAGGCCGAGAGAGACGAGATCATCGCCCGTCACGGCCGTCTCGATACGTGCAAGGACACTCACGAAGCGCTCGATTCTCTCGCGACCCGTGGTGTCAGACGCAGCCCATAGGTAGACGAGCGTTTCCGCCGGCAGCTCTGCGAGCAGGGCGTACAAGCGACTGTCACGCATGCCACGCCGATCACGCAGCCGCGCAAGCACGGACTCGCGCTTCTCGGCAGCCATGATGATCGGCGTACCGTACTCGCGCCCGAAGCGCAACCAGCGCGTCCAACGCTCCGCCGCCGCCCGCGAAACAGTCGCGGCAAAGGGAACGAGCAGCGTGACACGACGACGCGGTTCGCGGTCGAACGAGTCCGCAAGCGTGCGGTACGCAGCTTCCGTCAGCGCGAGTTCGTCCAACACGCGCCCAGCACGCGCGCCATCGGGCAGCAGCAGCTCCAGTACACCGAGCTCATGAAGTCGCCGCATGATCGGTGCAACCAAATCCTCGTCGATGGTGTCCAAAATCTCCTCGCGCATCCGCGCCCCGCTGACTTCATCGAGCATCTGCATGTCCACGGCCTGACGAAGCAATGCTTCGGTCGACGGATCGAGGGTGAAGCCATAACGTCGCTCGAAACGCACAGCGCGCAGCACGCGGGTCGGGTCTTCGACGAACGACAGCGAATGCAGCGTCCGTATGACGCCTCGCCCCAGGTCGTGTAGCCCGCCGAAGGGATCGGCTATGATGCCGAAACACTCGGCGTTGATACACGCTGCCAGGGCGTTGACCGAGAAGTCGCGACGGAACAGGTCTTGGCGCAATGAAGAGCGCTCCACCGTCGGAAGCGCGCCTGGTCGCGTGTAGTACTCCGTACGTGCGCTGGTGATGTCCACGTGCAACGTCTTGCTCAGGATCAGCACCGCGGTGCCGAAGCGGCGGTGCACCCGTACGCGTCCTCCAAGACGCGTGGCGGCGCGTTCGGCGAACGCCAGGCCGTCTCCCTCTATCACGATGTCGATGTCGAGGTTCGGCCTGCCAAGGAGCATGTCGCGCACGAAGCCGCCCACGACATGCGCGCGCAGTCCGTCCTCATCGGCCAAACGTCCGAGCGCTTCCACTGCCTCTCGGGCGGGCCGGGGCAGCAGATGCTGCACCGATGCCATGAAACGTTTGGACGCCTCACTCCGCTCATGCGTCACGGCACGGTCAAGATACGCGTCTCCGTGCTCCGCCCGCAGCAAGTCCTTGCGCGTGACGATGCCCACCAGCTCATCGTCCTCGACGACCGGCACACGGCCGATGCCCGAGCGCGCAAGAAGACGCTCGAGCTCGCCGAGATCCGTCTGCGGAACGACCACTCGCGGTTGCCGTGCCATGAACCCGGTGACCGGCGCATGATCGAGTCCGTGTCGCACCGCTTTGTCGACATCTTTCCGCGTCACGAGACCGACCAGCTCCCCGTCCCCTATGACCGGCAACCCGCCGTGCCCCCACGTCGCCATCAGACGTCCCGCCTCCGCCATCGTCGTCTCGGGCGAGATCGTCCGCACCGGCGAACTCATGATGTCACGTGCGCGTAGCGGCGGCGGCACCTCGAGCTCGAGCGCTTCACGGAGGCGTTTGAGTACTTCGTCGGGCGTCCCATCCTTCAACGCGGCTGATGCGGCCTGAGGGTGCCCACCGCCACCCAGGTGACCCAGCACAGCGCTGATATCGATCTCGGCCACGCGTGAGCGCCCGACGACATGCAGCCGCTCGGACATCCGCACGACAGCCAGAGCGACGCGGTAACCCAGGTCTTCGCAGAGGTAGTGCGTCAGGACACTGGCCGAGTCCACGTACTCATCGGTCACTGCGGTGCCAACGGCGATCTCCTGGCCATGGATGTCCCAGACCTGCAGCGAGTCCAGCACCGCTTCCAACAGCGCCCGTTGCCCCGGCGTCAGCGAACGTGCCAGGAACCGTGTGACAACCTCCAGGTCAGCACCCGCCGACATAAGGAAGACGACCGCTTCAGCATCGTACGCCGTTGTGTTGGGATAGGTGAGCGAACCCGTGTCCTCATGGATGCCGAGCAGCATCGCACTCGCCTCGAGCGGCGTCACGTCGATGCCCCGCTGTCGGATCTCGTGTACGAGGATCGATGTGGCCGCCCCGACATTCATCGAATGGTCATCGGCTACCACCAGGTCACCTTCGGCTCTCGGGTGGTGATCGTATACGACGATCTCCACGCCCGGCCGACGCGCGACATCGCCAACCTCGCCCACGCGTCCCGGATCACGGGTATCCACCATGATGACTCGCTCGATCGCTTCGGGATCGATCGCCCGCACGTCTATGAACTCCAGGAACTCCTCGTGAAGGTTATGGAAGTCGCGCACGTTGGCGTTCTGGCTGCCGAGAAAGACCGCCTTCGAACCCCGGTAGAGCTTGGTGGCCGCTATCATCGCGGCGTACGCGTCGAAATCCGGATTCGCGTGCCCCACGACAAGCTGCGTCGCCTCAGGCGCTCGCGTCTGTGTACGGCGCCGCACAGCTCTAGACCTCGTGGAAGAGTGGCGGCGCTTCAACAGGCGTGTCGCTCAGACGCAACCCCGCTCTGAAACGCGACTCCGCCTCCGGCAGGCGAGACTCATTGCTCGTGTACAGCGTCGCGATGACGTCCCCGGTCTTCACACGATCACCGACCTTGTGCGCCATCACGAGCCCGGCCCCAAGATCGATATCGTCTTCCTTGCGCGCTCTTCCTGCTCCAAGCGCCATGGCCGAGCGACCCACACCTTCGGCATCGAAACCAGCAACGTAGCCGTCGCGGTCCGCGAGCACGTCGTACGTGATCGCGGCGAGGGTCAGCAGCGTGGGATCGTCGGCGATGCGCGCATCACCGCCCTGGGCTGCCACCCACGCCCGGAACGTATCGAGCGCGCGTCCCGAGGCGATGGAGTCGACGAGTTTGTCTCGGCCTTCATGCTCATCAGTCACCACGCCGCCCAAGACAAGCATCTTCGCCCCGAGCGCAAGACAGAGCTCAGTGAGGTCCGCGGGTCCCTCACCACGCAGCGTGGCGATGGCTTCCCGCACCTCCAGCGCATTACCCACGGCACGGCCAAGCGGTTGACCCATGTCACTCATCACACACACCACCGTACGCCCCATGAGCTCGCCGACACGCGTGAGTTCCGCCGCAAGGTCACGCGCCTGTTCTTCGGTCTTCATGAACGACCCCGAGCCGACTTTCACGTCGAGTACGATCGCGTCAGCGCCCCCCGCAACCTTCTTGCTCATGATCGAGCCGACGATAAGCGGGATGGCCGGCACAGTCGCAGTCACGTCTCGAAGGGCGTACATCCTCTTGTCAGCGGGATCAACGTCCGCGCTCTGCGCGATGACCGCAACGCCCACGTCGCGCACTTGCGCCTCGAATGCCTCTGGTTCCATGGTGACCGAGAAACCCGGTATCGACTCGAGTTTGTCGAGCGTTCCCCCCGTATGTCCCAACCCGCGGCCACTCATCTTCGCAACAGGTACGCCGCAGCTGGCTACCAGCGGTGCGAGTACCATCGTGGTCGTGTCACCGACGCCGCCGGTGGAGTGCTTATCGACCTTGACGCCCGGGATCGCGGATAGGTCGACAATACGACCTGACTCGGTCATGGCCTTGGTAAGCGCCACCGTCTCCTGACCGTCCAGCCCATTCAGGAATGCGGCCATCAGCCACGCCGCCATCTGGTAGTCGGGCATCTCACCACTCACGAAGGCGTCCACCAACCGCTTCAACTCTTCGGGAGAGTGCGTGCCACCGTCGCGTTTGAGCTCGATAAGTTCCAGCAGCGACCTCATGCGCCCGTCACCTCCGGCAGGAATGAGACGCCGCGTCCACGCCGGTCCGCGAGTCCATAGAAGTCCAACACCGTCTCTCCGATGTCGCCGAATGTCTCGCGCACGCCAAGAGCGACACCTCGATCGACGCCCTTCACCTTCACGATCAGCGGCGTGTATTCTCGGCTGTGGTCGGTCGAGGACGTTGTAGGATCGCACCCATGGTCCGCCGTGATCATGAGAAGGTCCCCGTCAACCATCGCGTCGAGAAGCTCGGGTATCCGGACGTCCACGGTTTCCAGACCGCGCGCGTACGCTTCAGCATCGTTGCGATGCCCCCACAGCATGTCGAAATCGACCAGATTCGCAAAGACGAATCCCTGCTCGTGCCTGCTGACTTCCGCCACAAGCCTGGTGAACGCATCCATGTTGTCGGTCACGTGCGGCGAGGAAGTGATTCCCTGCCAATCGAAGATGTCTCCTATCTTACCCACGCCGAACACGGGCACACCCGATTCCTGCAGCAGGTCGAGCGCCGTGGGTTCGAACGGTTTCACCGCGTAGTCCTTGCGGCGATGCGTACGCACGTAACGGCCGTCCTCGTCGGGACCGGTGAAGGGGCGTGCGATCACGCGACCGACGCAGTGATCACCCGCAAGCATCTTCCGCGCGATCTTACTGACCTCGTAGAGACGGTCGAGTCCGAACACTTCTTCGTGGCACGCGATCTGGAAGACCGAGTCAGCTGACGTGTACACGATCGGCTTCCCGGTCGCCACATGCTCGTCGCCCAGGTCCTGGATGATCGCCGTGCCGCTTGCCGCATAGTTGCCGAGCACCCCCGCAACGCCCGTCCTGCCGATGAACTCGTCCAAGACATCTCGCGGGAAGCCGTCCGGGTAGGTCGGAAACGCATGCTTCAGCACGAGTCCCATCATCTCCCAGTGACCCGTCGTGGTGTCCTTGCCCGCAGATCGCTGAGCGTTCTTCCCCCACGATGCCGTCGGTGCGTCTGTAGGCGCCACTCCCACGACGTCGGTGATGTTTCCCAGCCCCATCGCACCCAGGTGGGGCATGCTCAGTCCACCAACCGCGCGAGATATGTTGCCGAGGGTATTCGACCCCGCGTCGCCATAGTCAGCCGCATCCGGCAGCGCGCCAACTCCAACGCTGTCGAGCACCAGCACGATCGCGCGCGGCGCGTGCGTGGTATGCGACACGACGAGCTCCCTCCCACCGGCGGTGCGTCAGAGGACGACCCGCTCGATCTCCTCGATGCTGGTGACGCCCTGCGCTACCTTGTCCAGCGCGTCACGGCGCATCGTCTGCATGCCGTTGGCGATCGCCGTCTCACGCAGCTGTTCGGAAGGCGCCTCTTTGAGGAACAGACGCCGGATGTCATCGCTCATCTCCATGATCTCGAACAGTCCGACGCGACCGCGGTAGCCTGCTCCGAAGCACGCGTCGCAGCCGACCGGCCCGTAGGGTTCCACGGACGCGGCCTCCTCGGCAGAGAAACCGACCGCACGCAGCTCGGCCTTGTTGAGATGGACGCGTTTCTTGCAGTCCGGACACAGGCGGCGAGCCAGCCGCTGAGAAATAACGCCCACGAGCGCGGAACTCGTCACGTACGGGGCGACCTTCATGTCCACCAGTCTTGTGAGCGTTGAAGGCGCGTCATTCGTATGGATGGACGACAGCACCAGATGGCCCGTCAGCGCCGCTCGAATCGCGATCTCAGCAGTCTCAGGGTCGCGAATCTCCCCGACCATGACGATATCGGGATCGGAGCGAAGGACGGTACGAAGCAGCCGCGAAAACGTCAGTCCGATGCCGGAATTCACCGCCATCTGCGTGATTCCCGAGATGTGATACTCGATGGGATCCTCGATGGTGATGATCTTGCGTGTCTCGTTGTTCAGCAACAAGAGGCTGGCGTACAGCGATGTCGTCTTACCCGAACCCGTCGGACCGGAAACGAACACCGCCCCGTAGGGCCTTGCCAGGAAACGCTGCACGACCTTCAGATGCATCTCCGACATACCAAGGTCATGCAAGGAGTGCACCCGATCGTCTTGGTTCAGGATGCGGATGACGATGCTTTCGCCCTGTGGTGTCGGCAACGTCGCGACCCGGAAGTCGATCGCCCGCCCGTTCACCATAACGGCGATCCGGCCGTCTTGCGGACGGCGGCGCTCGGCGATGTCCATGTCGGCCATGACCTTGATCCTGCTGATTATGCCCGCTTTCGCGCTCAGGGGCAGCTGCATGACCTCGTGAAGGACCCCGTCAATGCGGTAGCGGACGCCTACCCCTTTGTCCCCAGGTTCGATGTGGATGTCGCTCGCACTATCGGCCACACCGTCACGGATGAGCTGATTGACGAGCCGCACGACCGGTACGTCCTCGTCGCCCGCAATAACCTCTTCGGGCACAGGCTCCTCGTCCCGCGCGAGCATGATGTCTTGGACCGCGTCGGCCGAAGCAATGTACTTCTCGATCGCATACTGGATCTGCGTCGCCGTGGCGACCACGGGTACGACATCCGTCCCTGTCTGGAGCTTCACGTCATCGATAGCCTCGACGTCGAGCGGATCGGCCATCGCAAGCACGATGGACTCGCCATCGAAGCCAACAGGGATCACCAACCTGCGACGTGCGATGCGCTCTGGGATCATCGACACTGCGGCACGATCGACCACATAGGCCGTCAGGCTGATGAACTCATAGCCTTTCTGCGCGGCCAGCATGCGGCCGATGTCCTCCTCGGTCAGTACAAGTGTCCGCACGAGCACCTGCCCGAGCTTGCCGCCCTCGGCGCGCTGTGTCGCCAGCGCCACGTCTAGCTGCTCGGGAGTGAGCAGGCCGCTCCGGATCAGAATCTCGCCGATGCGCTCACGCGAGTACGCCACGTCGCCTCCCGGTCCTCCAGACCACACACTCATTCTTGCCCGCGCAGCCGTCGGTCAACCGCCACTCCGTGCTCCGGCGCCGCGCTACGCATGAATCGTAACAGAAGAGGCGACGCCTGAGCGCCGCCCCGTCGTTGGCTGCTGCGACCGCTTATCTAGCGGAGTGAGTCCGAGATGATCCGTCCGATCAACTTGCTCGCCACCGCATCGGTGGACGGCATCGTCCCTGCGAGCAGCTTGCGCGCATCGGCCACGCGATCGTCCCTGATATCAGGCACGTCTCGCAGCACATCGACCACCCTGCACAAAATCGCGGCCCCCGCTTCATCGGTCGACGGGGCCGCCTCGATCGTGCTGTATGCACTTCGCGTCTGCAGGAATTCGGCGACTCGCCGTACCTGCTCTTCCGAGATAATCATGAGTCGTGTATCGGCTGTCTTAAGAGGTCACTTGAGTGAGACCCGCTCAACGGTATCGCACGGAGAAACCAAGGAGCCTCAAGGCCGGCACCTTGAGGCTCAGGGGTAAGGAGTTACCGAAACAACTCTTAAGGGAAGTTTAGCAGCATTCGCGAGAGAATCAACACTCTTGTGAAAACAATCTCATGCATAGCGTGACGAGCGCAACGCATAGTTCAGCTGCATTCTCTGCATCCCTTGCGCGACCTGTCGGAGTAATCGCGTATGTTCGTTAGAACGTGAGCAGTCTGAAGAGGACATCCACGCCAGCGATCACGGGGCCGGTACCGCCTATGATGACCGCTATCATAGCGACAAGTGCGACCGTGAAGGCCATGCGCCCGCCCGCCAGTTCCCCACCTGGCGAGCCCTCCCCCGCTTCCTGTGGTGCGGCATACATGGAGCGGATGACGCTCCCGTAATAGCCGAAAGAGATTACCGACCCGATCACACCTACCACGGCAAGCCATGTCAGATTAACGGAGACAGCAGCAGAGAACACGAGCAACTTGCCCCAGAACCCGATCATTAACGGCATGCCCGTGAGCGACAGGACGGCCACCGTCATCCCGGCGGCCAGAACGGGTGCTTCGGCGGCGAGGCCCGACAGACCCGCAATAGTTCCGTCCCAGTCGGGCCGTCGAACGCGCACCGCCTCGGCCACAAAGAACGCAGCCGCGGCTCCCACGGCGTAGGTGACCGCGAAAACGGCCGTTGCCGTGATCCCACCCACACCGGCGGCAACGCCGATGAGACCGTACCCCACCTGAGCGATACCCGAGTAGCCGAGCATCCGTCCTAACGACCGCTGACGCAGTGCCCCGACATTGCCGAGCACCACTGACGCAGCGGCAATCGTCGCAATCGCGAGCGTTGCGCCCGGAAAACGGCCTTCGTTGAATATCCCACCAGGGAACAGCACCAGCAGCGCCATGAGCGCGCCGATCTTCGGCGCAGACGCTAAGAACCCCGCACTTGAGGCGTCAGTGGTCTCGAAGACATCAGGCGCCCACGAGTGAAACGGCACAGCGCCGAGTTTGAAAGCGAATGCTGCCAAAACGAGCACCATCCCGAATGCAGCCGACTGCGACCCCGTGCCGATAGCTGCCACGAGTTCAGTGTAGCCGCTGTAACCGTAGACGCCGTAGAGAACAGCGAGACCAAGCACGGTGAATCCGGTGGCCGTACCGCCCTGCACGAAGTAGCGCATCGCCGCTTCATCCGAACGCCGGCTTCCTGTGGCCGAGACAAGCGCATAGCCCGCGATTGCAACGATCTCAAGCGCCAGCACCGCCGTGAGCAAATCAAAAGACGACGCGAGCACCTGGATCCCGACTGCGCTCAGCGCCGTCAAGCCCGCTACTGTGCCGCCCCGCTGTGTGGACGTCGCGCGACTCCAACCTGACAGTATCGAGAGACCTGCAAGAACGTAGACCACACACGCCAGACCCGAGAAGCCGCCGCCGCCCAGGAGCAGTCCACCGAACACGAGACTCACCGTCGTCTCGAGAGCGGACCATCCACTCACGGCCGCCGCAACAAGCAGACCCGCGGCGATCGTGGCGATGCCGAAGCTCCGGCGACCGGACGCCTCGGCCACAAGACCGATCACGATGCCGACAAGAACGACGGCTCCGGGGACCCAGAGTATGGTGGGGGTTACCGCCTGCATCTACTGCCCACCTCCCAGAGCCATCGCAAGGATGCGCGTAACAGACTCGGTCGCCGAAAGCACCACTCCCGGCCACACGCCAAGACCCACGATGAACAGCACAAACGATGCGGCAATGGCACGCTCGCGCATACCCAGATCGGGGATCGACTGCCACTCTACCGAAGGCTCGCCGTGTGCGACCGCGCGAACCGCATACAGGTTGTACGCTGCGCCCAGCACCACGCCAAGTCCCACCGGCGCGATCCACCAGCCGAAGCTCCGGAAACCCTCAAGAACGGCGAGCAGCTCGCCGGGGAACCCGGAGAGACCGGGCAGGCCAAGGCTTGCCAATGCGCCGAAGACGAACACGCCACCCCACACCGGAACCTGCGCTACAAGTCCCCCGAATCGCGGTATCTCACGCGTATGCGTGCGGTCGTAGAGCGCTCCCACTAAGAAGAACAGCAGTCCTGAAACGAGACCGTGGCTCACCATGACCAGCACAGCGGCCCCTATGCCGAGTGCAGTACCCGTAGACATCGCAAGCAGCATGAATCCCATATGCGCCACCGAGGAGTACGCAACGAGTCGCTTGAGGTCTCGCTGACCGAGCGCGAGCACCGCGCCATACACGATGCCGATACCGCCCAGTATGGCCAACACGGGCGCAGCGGCCCTGAAAGCGTCAGGGGCGAGCGGCAGCGCGACACGCAGCAGCCCGTACCCGCCCATTTTCAACAGCACCCCGGCAAGCATGACCGAGCCTGCGGTCGGAGCCTCGACGTGCGCGTCCGGGAGCCAGGTGTGCAGCGGAACGACGGGCACCTTGACCAGCAGTCCTGCGGCAAGAAGCCAGAACACCAGCGTCTGCTTGTCGGCCGACACCACGGCCATCCCGCCCACCAGAGAGTCCATCGGCGTCGACACCATGAGCGTGATGATACCCACGAGCATGAGCGCCGAGCCGGCGAACGTGTAGATGAAGAACTTGAACGCGGCCGCGCGCCGGTTCTCGTGCCCCCATACCGAGATCAGGAAGAACATTGGTATGAGCACAGCTTCCCACGCAATGTAGAACAGGAGGATGTGGTCGGCCAGGAATACCGCCATCACGGCCGCCTCGAGGCCGAGCAACAACGCATGATGGGCCGCGGCGTGATCACGTACCTCCCACGAGGTGAGTACGGCGATCAGGCCCAGGAAGCCCGTCAGAACAACGAGCGGAACCGACAGCCCGTCCACGGCGAAACGCAGCAGCATGACACGCTGAGAGCCACCGATCGCCCACGCGATGTTCTCGCCACCCCCAGCATTCCAGCTGAACGCCAGGTAGAGGGTTGCGATGAACGTCACGCCCGCGACTACTGCCGAGAGACGCCGCGCTCCGCCCGCGCCCACCCGACCGGCGAAGGCGACCACAAGTGCGCCCGCAAGCGGAATCACAACGGGAAGCAGCACACCCATGTCTACCTCCCTCCCCAGCCGATGACAAGCGCAGTCAGAAACACGATGCCGGCACCCATCAACGCGACCGCAAGGTCAAGCTGCCCGGTCTGCAGCGCGGTCGCGAGCCGACCAACCTCGGCCATAAGCTTCCCGATTCCGTTGACGGCACCGTCGATGAGCCTGCGGTCGATAGCCCGGTACACCTTCTCTGCGCATGGTCTCGCAGGCCGCACGAGCAGCCGCGTCACAAGCGCATCGACGCCGAACGCAGAACGAGCTGCCGCGTACGTGCCGACGAAACGTCTTTCAAGGGCAGCGTCCACCGCAGGACCGCGCCGGTAGAGGATCACGCCCACACAGACACCCAGAAGAGCTACCGATCCTGAGATGATCGCGACCGTTAGATCAAGCTCCCCGTGTCCACCGAGCAGTCCGGTCAGAGCCACTCCCGCGAATCCAAGCCCGGCGGCGCCCGCAGCGAGCACCATCAGTGGAACCGTCATCGTCCACGGTGACTCGTGAGGGTGCCCCTCACCACGGAATGAGCCGGAAAACGCCAGGACTGTCGCACGAGTGATGTAGAACGCGGTCATGAGGCTCACGAGCACGAGCACCGAGCCCGCGATCGGAGACGCCACCCACGCCGCGTGGATGATGCCGTCTTTTGAGAAGAAGCCGGCAAGTGGCGGGATACCCGCGAGAGCACCTGCGCCAAGGACCCACGTCGCCATCGTGATCGGCATCAGCCGTCCCAAACCGCCCATCTCATGCAGGTCCTGCGTACCGGCCGAGTGGATGACACTGCCGGAACCCAAGAAGAGCAGCGCTTTGAATGCAGCGTGTGTGACCAGGTGGAACATGGCTATTTGCCAAGCACCCGCCCCGAGCGCGACGAACATGAAGCCGAGCTGGCTGATCGTGGAGTACGCCAGCACGCGCTTGATGTCGCGCTGCGCGATCGCCGCGGCCGCAGCCCCAAGCGCCGTGACGAGCCCGACCCACAGCATGACCTGCAAGGCGGTCTCTGACGCGGCGAAGACCGGCCACATCCGCGCAATCAGGAAGACGCCTGACGCAACCATCGTGGCCGCATGGATGAGCGCAGAGACCGGCGTGGGGCCTTCCATCGCGTCGGGCAACCAGACGTGCAGCGGGAACTGCGCGGACTTTCCGGCTGCGCCGGCGAACAGCATGAGCGCGGCGACGGTCGCAACACCTGCCGGAAGCGAGCCGACGACTGCGTTCACGGTCGCGATATCTGTCGAGCCGGTACGCCCCCACAGAACCGCCAGACCCAGCAGGAACCCGACGTCGCCGACGCGTGTCACTAAAAACGCCTTCATGGCGGCGTTGGCGGCCGACGGCTTGCGGTACCAGAAACCGATGAGCAAGAAGCTGCATGCGCCCACCAATTCCCATGAAGCGAACAGCCCCACAAGACTCGTAGACACCACGAGCCCGGTCATCGCTGCGGTGAAGACGCCCAACAGCGCAAAGTAGCGGGTCTGCGCGGGGTCCTCGGCCATATAGCCTATTGAGAAGAGCACGACCATGGCCGAGACGACACCAACGACCGTCAGCATCACGGCCGCGAGAGCATCCACCGAAGCGCCGACCGAGATCGCGTCAAGCCCCTGAGTGAGCCACGAGACGGACACCACGGCAGGTGTGTCACCGGCGCTGAAGAGTCCGGCCAGGCCCGTGGTGAGTACCGCAAGCGGCCCGATAAGCGCGAACCACCTGGTGACCTTCACGGCGCGGCCACCTCCGACCGCGATAAGTACGGCGGTCACCGCGGGAACGAGAACGGCGATCCACGGCTGCTGCAGTAGTACCTCCATCAGCCGGTCACCTCCTCGAACTCCTCGACGCGGGAGCGCCCGGTGCGACGCACCGATGCAATCAACAAGGCGAGGCCGATGGCTGCCTCAGCAGCAGCAAGGACGACCACCATCAACCCGAGCGACTGCGTGGTCGCGGGGTCATGCCCTTTGACGCTCGCCAGCGCGACCATCAACACGTTCCCGGAACCGAGCATCAACTCGAGACCGATGAGCACGGCAATCACGTCCCGGCGCGACAGCACGACGAACAGCCCGATGCCGAAGACGGCTGCGCAGACCACCAGGATGCTCATTCGCTGGCCTCCTTGCCCACGATGGCCAGGACGGCGAGCACGGCGACGAGCAACAGTCCTCCAGCGATCTCAAAGGGCACCAGGTAACCACCCAAAAGTCTCTGGGCAAGAGCCGCAGGATCCGAAGTACCTGCCGGGGGCACGAACGCGTCGAACTCCGGCAGCAACATAACGATGATCAGGATAGCCACCGAGAGCGCCGTCGCAGCCGATCCCCAGTCGAAGCGTATGCCGAGGAGGACACGGTCGCCCTCCGCGCGCCGCACGATCATGAGTGCAAACAACACGAGCACGAGAACGCCACCCACGTACACGAAGACCTGCGCGACCGCCAAAAAGCCGAGACCGAAGTACAAGAAGCTTGCAGCGACGCCGAGCAGGAAGACGCCGAGCGACAGCGTCAGGCGCAGCGCCTCGCGGGCCAATAGCACCCCGAGCGCTCCGACGCCGAGCAGCACGAGAACGACCACGTACGCGAGCGTCGCGCTCATGACGCCTCACCCGCTTCCGTCGACGGGGACACACACTCAGGTGAGGTGATGCCGTCCCGACCTGTGGCACGCGTCCCCCCGCCGTCGCGCAGCATCTCACCTTTGTCGAATATCATCAGCTCGCGATGGTAGAAAGAGAGCTCGTACTGGCCGGTGTGTTGCAGCGCACCGGTCGGGCACTGCTCGGCGCAGAGCCCGCAGAAACAACACTTGGTGAGGTCGAGTTCGTACGTGGTCAGACAGCGCGCGCCCGGCTCATCGGTGCGCTCGACCGTGATCGCATAGTCGGGACATGTCCGCGCACAGAATGTGCAGCCCACACAGACCTCGGACTCGCATCGCAAGCAGCGCGCGGCCTCGGCCATAGCCTCCTCGCGCGTGAGCCCTGGCTCCACGAGACGAAAGTCAGTGACCCGCTCCTCGGGATCGGCGAGCTCGATGACCGCCCTACGCCACTCCGGTTCCACGTAATCAAAATCAACCGGACCGTACTTCTCGGGAACCGGTACCGGTCGCGGAACACGACCCTCGGTCAACGACTGTCCGTCAAGGTAGCGGTGGATGGAGGTCGCGGCTTCGTGTCCAGTCGCAATCGATGCGATAGCGCTCCCCGGACCGCTGATGACCTCTCCGCAGGCGAAGACGCCGGGCACAGACGCCGTGAACTCGGCACCATCGACGACCAGCTGGCCTCTGTCGGAGACGAGCAGCTCGGTGCCACTCAAAAGATCATCGAGCACGGCGGCCTGACCGATGGAGAACACGACGACGTCAGTCGCGATGTCGCTGGTGTCATCACCATAGGTCGGCGCAAAGCGGCCGGTCTCGTCGAACACCGATAAGCAAGGCCGCATCCGCATCCCGGTGACTTTGCTCGCGCTGCTCAGTACTTCCACGGGACCAAGCGAGCACATCGCAATGACACCTTCATCGATGGCCTCCTCGATCTCCCACGGATGGCACGGCATCTCAGGATCACTTTCCAGACACGCCAGCCGCACTTCCGAGGCGCCCACGCGCAACGCACACCGCGCAACGTCCACGGCCACGTTACCGCCGCCGATGACGAGGACTCGCTTACCTGCGACCCCCGCGTCGCCGAGGTTGTTGGCGGCCAGCAGGAACTCCAGCGCCCCAGTGACGCCTTCCGCGTCGGTGCCCGGCAGCGGTAGGATCCGGCTCTGCTGCAAGCCGACTGCGATCAAGACAGCGTCGTTGTCACGCATGATATTTGCGAGCATGACGTCCTTGCCGACTTTCACGTCGCAGTGTAGATCCAGCCCCATCGCGACGATGTTGTCGATCTCGTTGTAGAGCACATCACGCGGAAGGCGGTAGGGTGGCACACCCGTAGACAGCGCTCCCCCCGGCTTAGACTCCCCTTCATACATCAGCACGGTGTAGCCGAGGCGCATCAAATCGTGGGCCGCAGTCAGCCCGGACGGCCCTGCGCCGATGATCGCGACTCGCTGGCCGCGCGTCTGCGGGAGTGGCTTGATGCGCTCAGAGGCCACCTTCCGGTACTCCTCGTAGGCAAAACGGTGCAGCGGCCGAATCGAGACCGGTTCGTCATAGCGGGTTCGGCGGCATGCCGTCTCACACGGATAGTGGCAGATGGCACCGAGCACGCCAGGCAGCGTGTTGCGCTCACGGACGAGTTCGTAGGCTTCAGGCGCACGGTCCTCGGCGACCAGGAAGGACTGGCCGCGAGCATCCACGTTGGCCGGACAGTTGCCCATGCACGGCGACAGTCTATCCTCGCGATACAACCCGTCGACGACCCCGTTGTACTCGTCCGGTGGCGCCGAGATGAGATCGATCGCATCGCGACCCAGCGCGCCGCGCAGGTATAGCGGGCCCCGCCAACGATTGCTGATCGCCAGCTTCTCGGCCGGATATCGCACGGTGACCGGGGCGCGTCGAGATGCCCGCGCGGTGATTCCGAGTCCAGTCAGCAGCGAGCGCGCACCCTCAAAAATGCCCTTCACTCCGGGGGAGTACTCGTCCGAGACCGTCTCGGGCACCTTGAGCCTGTCGCGTTCTACAGCCATGCGGCGATCACCCCCGCAACAAGCAGCTGGCCGAGCGCGACCGGCGTAAGGATCTTCCAGCAAAAAGCCATGAGCTGGTCCTGACGCATGCGGGGCAACGTCCACTTGATCCACATGATCACCGTCATGAGCACCGCGGCGACCACGATGAAAGCGACAACGCCGAACACTCCGGGCAGAAGGCGGTATCCGCCGAGGAACATCGCAGCGCCGAACAGGCTCGCCGAGATCATGCCGCCGTATTCGCCCATCATGAAGACCGCCCAGCGAATGCCCGAGTAGTCAGCGAAGTAGCCAGCAACGAGTTCAGATTCAGCCTCGGGGATGTCGAAGGGACCACGGTTCATCTCGGCGATTGATGAGATCAGGTAGACGATGAAGCCCACGAACGTGACCGGAATCCACCACCACTCCCATGCATCCATCACACCCACAGGGCGCAGCGTACCCGCCAACACCAGCACGGAGAGTACTGACAGCGACCGAGGTACCTCATAGCTCACCATCTGCGCGGCGGCGCGTACGCCTCCGAGCGAGGCGAGCGTGTTGTGCGACGCCCACGCCGAGAACAGGATGCCAAGCACGGAGATCGACGGCACCGCGAGGAAGAAGAACGCGCCCACGCTCGCATCGAACGGCGCCCACCCTGCCACGAACGGAATGACTGCCATCGACATCGCAATCGGCGCAAAGACCGCGAGCGGCGCGTAGCGGAAGAATGGCCCGTCTGCCGCGTCCGGCACGATGTCCTCTTTAAGGAGCAGCTTGAGCACGTCGGCGACCATCTGAAGCGACCCTGCGGGCCCGATTTGCTGCGGCCCGAGGCGTAACTGGATGCGGGCGGCAACCTTGCGCTCCCACCACACACCGATGGTCGCCCCGACTGCGATGACGAGAACCCCTGAGACACCCCATAGCATTCCCCAAAAAAAGCTCACCGATCCACCTCCCCGAAGACGGGGTCGAGCGAACCGAGAATGACCACGAGGTCAGAAAGCGTATGCCCCTCGCCCAACTTGGGAAGCAGTGCGAGGTTGCAGAACGCAGGCGAGCGAACCTTCATGCGATACGGACGGGGCGTACCGTCCGACACCAGATATACGCCGAGAGAACCGCGGGCGCTCTCGATGTGGTCGTAGGCTTCTCCGGGAGGCGGTGCGAGCAGCCTCGGGATACCCTCAGCCATCACCGGGCCGGATTCCATCTGGTCCAGCGCCTGCTCGATGATGCGGCAGCTTTCGATGCACTCCCAGAGACGAACCCGCGCGCGGTCGTAGCAGTCGCCGTTCGACCCGACCGGCACGTCGAAGTCCAGACGCGGGTAGATGCTGTAGGCGTCATCACGACGAAGGTCCCAGCTCACACCGGAACCCCGGGCCACAGGACCCGACGCGCCCCAGGCGACAGCGTCTTCAGCTGAGAGGACCCCGATGCCCTTCATGCGCTGGCGTGCGATCACGTTGCCGAAGAGTAGCCGGTCGATCTCGGCCATCGCGGTAGGGTGGCTGCGACAGAACGCCCGCACGTTGTCTGCCCAACCCTCGGGTGTGTCCATCGACACACCGCCCGGGCGGACATAGTTGTAGGTCAGACGCGCCCCACACAGCTGTTCGAACAGGTCGACAACCTGCTCACGCTGGTTGAACGTGTACATGAACACACTGGTCGCTCCCGTATCGGCGCCCACCGGCCCCACTGACATCATGTGGCTGGCGATCCGCTGGAGCTCGCACACGATGACTCGGATGTACTCTGCGCGCTCAGGGACACGAATACCGGCCACGCGCTCGACAGCACGGCAGTACGCCCAGTTGGCATACATCGAGCCAACGTAGTCGAGCCGGTCGGTCAGTGGAACGACCTGCAGGTATGTGCGATTCTCGGCCATCTTCTCGATGCCGCGATGCAGATGTCCGATGACGACCTCTACGTGACGCACGATCTCGCCGTCCAGCGTGACGACCATGCGGCACACGCCGTGAGTGGAGGGGTGCGACGGACCTATGTTGACGACGAGTTCTTCAGACAGCGCACACACCTCCTAGATGTAGTCGGGACGGCGGATGATCCGCTCGTCTTCGTAGTCTTTGCGAAGCGGGAAACCCACCCAGTCATCTGTGAGAAGAATGCGGCGAAGATCAGGGTGTCCATCGAAGACGATGCCGAACATGTCGTAGGCCTCGCGCTCCTGCCAGTCCGCTGCCGGCCACAGGTCGTAGACAGACGGAATGTGAGGGTCCTCGCGCGGTACATGAGTCTTGAGAAAAATGCCGGTCTGCATTGCCCGCGACTGGATTCGATAGACGAGCTCAAAAGTCTCGCCGCGATCCACTGCGGTCACCATGCCGAGAAAGCCAAACCCCCAGTCACGCATATCGGAGGCGGCCGAGTGCAACTGCTCAGGTGCAACCGTCAGTGACCCGTCACCAAACTCGACCGAGAACAGCGGGCAGAGATCCGGGTACGCAGCGCAGAGGTACTCGCGCAGCTTATTGATGTTCACCGGTCCTCACCGTCCTCCGCATCAGCGGCAAGGTCACCCTTACGGGGGTCCTCAGGCCGGGGAAGTAGATACTCGACTTCGCGCTCACGTCCGGGGGCGATGGAGTCGGACGAGACCTTCTTGCGCAGCTGGAAGATCGCATCCTGCAACGCTTCAGGTCGGGGCGGGCAGCCGGCGATGTACACGTCCACCGGCAGAATCTCCTCGACACCGCGAACAACCGAATACGTGTCGTAGTAGAAGATGCCGCCGGAAATCGCACAGTTGCCCATAGCGATGACCCACTTTGGATCCGGCATCTGGTCGTAGAGCCGCTTCACCGCCGGCGCCATCTTGTGGGTGATCGTCCCGGCCACGACCATCACGTCAGTGAACCGGGGATCGGCGCGCGGAATGGTTCCATGTCGGTCGAAATCGAACCGCGCAAAAGACGCTGCAATCAGCTCCATTGCGCAGCACGCAGTGCCCATGGGCATTGTCCACAGCGATTTACCGCGTGACCAGTCCATGATCGCGTCGACGCTGGTAAGGATGATGCCACCACCTGGAGAGCGCTCGAGAGCCTTCCCGAGATCGTCTATGAAGGCCACCGCAGGGCCCCCTTACGCCAGGCGTAGTACAGGCCGAACGCAAGGAAGAGCACGAATGAGCCGACCTCGATGGCTCCGATGACCGAGCCTTTGACAGCCGGGGCGACAGCGAACAGCAGGACCGTCTCAGCATCGAAGATGACGAACAGCAAAGCGACTGTGGAGAATCGCAGATTGACCGGACGCCACGGCGAGCCCGCTTGCGGTATGCCGCACTCGAACGCGGTATTCTTCATGCCGCCCGGTGACCGGGGTGCAAGAAGGCGATTGGCTCCGAAGAGCAGGAGCAGGAAGATGACCGGGCCCGCTGCGAGCCCCAGGACGAACAGCACGCTGTCCGAAGACGCAAACTGCACGGACCCCCCTCTTCCTCGCCGAACGGTTTTCGGATTTATAGCATGAAGTCACCTGCATTGTAAACTTTGTTACAAAGTCAGGCTTCCCCAGGCTCTCCCCTCACTCGTTCGCAAGCCGCTCAAGCTCCTCGACAGCAGCCAGCCAGGCTTCTTCAAGCTTCGGCAACGCCCGCTTGACCTCACTGTACGCGGTTGTCGTCTCAAAAAAGCGCCGCTTGTCAGCGTACACCTCAGGCTCGGCGAGTTCAGCGAGGAGCCGGTCATGTCGCGCCTGTGCCTCGGCCAATACTTTCTCAGCATCCCTCTCCCGCTGCTTCACGTCCTTCCCCACGCGGTAGAGACGGTTCCGTGCCTCGGCCTCGGCACGCTTCTGCTCCTTGGTCTTGGGACCGGAGACGGAGAGCTTGGTGCTCGTGCCAACAGGCGCACGCGCACGCTGCACGCCGACAGCAGCAGTAGAACGACTCTCCCCCGCCGCCATCTGCTCGCGCTTGAACAGGTAGTAGTCGTAGTCACCGTCGTAGAAGGTCACGCGCCCATCGACGACCTCGACGATCTTGTTCGCGACCGCGCGGATAAGGTGCCGGTCGTGCGTGATGAGTGCAAGCGTCCCGTTGTAGCGCTTGAGCGCCTGCTCGAGCACGTCGCTCGAGGCGATGTCGAGGTGATTGGTGGGCTCGTCCAGACACAGGAACGACGCCGGATGCACAAGCATCTTGGCGAGCGCGAGCCGTCCTCGCTCGCCGCCTGAGAGCACGCGCACCTTCTTCAGCACGTCGTCCCCGTGGAAGAGGAAAGCGCCGAGCAGACGCCGCGCCTCCTGCTGCGTCCACCCCGGCGCGACAGAGTCCAGCTCGGCCAGCACGGTCTTTCGTGCATCCAGCGCCTCAAGCTGATGCTGCGCGAAGTATGCGACGCTTACTTTATGGCCGAGTCTACGCGTTCCCGCGTCGGGCTCTAGCGATCCGGCCAGCATCCGCAGCAGCGTTGACTTGCCGGCGCCATTGGGTCCGACAAGTGCGACCTTGTCGCCGCGGTAGAGGGCGAAGTCCAGTCCGTCGTAGACGACAAGAGCGTCGTAGGCTTTGCGCACGTCTTCCAGGCGCATGACCTCGTCACCCGTACGCTCCGGCTGCGGGAATGCGAAGTGCACGGTCTTGCGCTCCTCGGGCAATTCGATGATCTCGAGCTTCTCGAGCATCTTGACGCGGCTCTGAACCTGCTTCGCCTTGGTCTGCTTGTAGCGGAAGCGATCGATGAATCGCTGCGTGTCGGCGATCTTGCGCTGTTGCTGGACGTAGGCAGCCCCCAGCTGCTCGAGGGCGAGTTCCTTCGCCGAGAGGTACTGCTGGTAATTGCCTTTGTAGACGGTGAGCTTGCGTTGATCGATATCGGCAACATGGTCGACGAGGCCGTCCATGAACGCACGGTCATGGCTGACCAGCACGATTCCACCGTCATAGCCGCGCAAGAAGCCCTCCAGCCAGGTCACCGACTCCAGGTCGAGGTGGTTGGTGGGCTCATCGAGCAGCAGCAGGTCCGGCTGCTGGAGCAGCAGTTTCGCCATCGCGATGCGCATGAGCCAGCCGCCGGAGAACTCGGCGGTGTCACGTGTCAGGTCGTGCTCTTTGAAGCCGAGACCCATGAGAACAGCGCGCGCATCGGACTCGAGTGTGTAGCCGCCGAGATGTTCGAAGCGGTCCCGCAGCCGCCCGTACTCCGCAAGCAGCGCTTCAAGCTCCTCGCCTTCCGGAGTGACGGCGATGTCCTCCTCCAGGACATGCAGCCGGTGCTCGATCGAGGTCACGTGCCCGGCGACCTTGAGCACCTCGGCCAGCACCGTTGAGCCGGCCATCTCGATCGCTTCCTGGCGCAGGTAGCCGATCACCACGTCTTTGGGCGCGATGGTCGATCCCTCGTCGCAGTCCTGCTCGCCGGCCATGATCTCGAGCAGCGTCGTTTTGCCCGCTCCGTTGGGGCCGACGAGTGCGATCCGGTCACGACCGCCAACGCGAAGAAACGCGTCCTTGAACAGGACGCGCTCGCCGAAGGTTTTCGTAACATGGTCGACGGTGATAATCACGTCGAACAGTCTACCACCGCAAGGAGGCACACTCATGGCCGAACACATCGACGTCCTGGTCATCGGTGGCGGAACGGCCGGCAACGCCGTGGACCGCTGCGCGGTGACGGGGGCTAGCGGCTGCCCCGGGAATAGCTGGGTTTGGGTGGCCGAGTACCGAGCTGCCGCCAGTCTGTCTCGGTCATCCCGACGTGGTAGTGCTCGGCGGCTTTACGGATATTCTCGAACGCGAGAGCCCGGTCCTCGTCAGAAACGTCGGTGAACTCCCCGAAGAGGGCGATCGCGTCACGCACGTAGGCGGCACCGGTAAGCGGTCCTTTGCGTTGCTTCGGGAATGCGAACGCCGAATCGGGAAGATCGCGTTCTTTCGCCTCTGACAACTTGCCATGCGTGTCACGCAATCGCCACGTTGCATTGCTCGCCATCACGAACCCCCGTTCCCGACTCTGTGTCTGGACGCGATCCTCGTTGGGTCTATACATACCGCACGCTGGCCGTGTCGAATCGCCAAGAGTACACGGACGCCCCGGCGTCGCCGCACTCCTCCGGCAAGGTCGCGCAAAGTGAAAGGGGCCCTTCGGAGTCCTGGAAATGGACTCCTCCGGGGCCTTCTATCATTCATGGTGGGCGATACAGGATTTGAACCTGTGACTTCTTCCGTGTGAAGGAAGCGCTCTCCCACTGAGCTAATCGCCCGTACTTGTCGTCGCCTCACGCGACGGCGACGACCATTCTAACGCTATGGAGCACCGAGGGGTACCCCGATCTCGCACGACAGTACCCACAAGCGCGGACACCCAGGAACCGCAAAGAGCACGGAACTAGCGACAGGTACGCGAGTGCCATCGCCACGCGCCGTCCACGCTCAAGCGTGTCCAGCACGACCACGTCGTGTCCCGCGTCGAGCAGCATCCGTGCGGTCACAGACCCTATGTAACCGGCGCCGCCGGTGAGAAGAATGCGCACGGTCACAACCCCCGAGATTCGAGTAGCCGGACAAACGTGTCGAACACCAGCATCTCTGCCTCCTGCGGACGCTCCAGAAACTGAATCGCTTCAGTACGGACCTTACTCCAGTCGACGCGCCCTAGCCTCTCCAGCACCAGCGACTTCCAGCTGCCCTGGTCGAGGTCCGGGCCCATCCACCCGCTCTGGGCAACGGCACTGCGCAGCAGCGTCATGTTCGGGTCCGGCCACGTTGGATCGGAGAGATACCAGAGAAGGTCGTAGAGATCACGTCCCTTCGTATACTGCCGCATCAGCACTGCCGCCAACTTGCCGGAGAACAGCGACGACCGGTTATGGTGGTACAGCCGCGTAACCACAAACCGCCTGATCTCCGTGACCTCGCTAACAGCTCCAGCAGGGGGGTTGGTGTCCACCTCAAGTTTCACGCTGATGGCCTCGCTCCCGTGTGGCGACAGCCCCATCTCGTGCAAGAGCCCGGGAAACTTGATAAACCCCTTGTCCACCGCCGTGCGCGATGGTTTGGCGTTGAGTTCGACCTTATACCCCTCGCGCTCGAACCCTCGCGCCACGTTGAGAAGCAGCTCGTCGAATCGATATCGGTCTCGATCCCCCTCCAGTGCGAAGTCGAGATCCTCGGAGTACCGAGGAATCGCATAGAGGAAGCGCAGTGCGGTCCCTCCCATGAACGCGATGGACGTCATCTGGCCCGAGAGACCGATCTGCTGCAGGATACGCGCCTGCAGATACTCGCGGACGACGGATACCCCGAACCCCGGTGCCGCCTTTGAGACGTAGCTCTGCAGCTCATGCTTCACAACGCATCCTCCCCCGCGAGTCTGGCGATGCGCTCAGCTGCCCGGACCACACGCTTGCGACCGCACCGCTCAGCCATGCTACCGAGCACGTCTAACCGAATCCTATCCAGATTCTGTAGCCGGAGCTCTTCGAGGTAGGCCGGGTCGTCTGCGTCCGGCTCGAAGTACAGCAGATCCACAAGCGCCTTCTCCGGCAACGCAACGTACCCGCTCCCTGCGCCAGACAGAGTTCGCGTCTCAAATCCCCAGAACATCGGCGTCTTCACATGCCGGTAGACATACGTCCCAAGCGGTGTGACACGCGCTCCGGGTCGACCGGTGGTCACCGATGTGGTCACTGGGACGTATTCCGGGATTAGTCCTTCTTCCGCAAGAACGGAACTCAAGCTCACGTACGATCCTGGAACGAGGCGATTGGCGACCTCGTACGGGACGGGGGTGCGACGCCCTACCGCATCCGGACCAGTAAAGGCGTACAGCCCACGGCGAATGGCAATCAGGCGACCCGCAGCCACCCACCGAGAAAGCTGACGGGCGATGTCGGCTGGGTCTACCGGCCCGACAAGAAGCGTACCGCTCTCGAATAGCGGTTCCGATCCCACAGCCGCTAGTAGTTCAGTCCATTTCATGGCATTAACTTACCACTTGTGGCAACTTGCTACCACCAGAAGTGACGGCACCGGGTAGCGTCTTTCATCGCGAGCGTGGCACCGAGCACTGCCCTGGGCGAGGCGAGACACCGCCCAAGCTCCCCTACTGTAGGCCGAGGTATTCCAGTATGCCTGCGGTTATGCCGCTGGCCAACATATCTTGGTACCCCCCTGTAGCCAACAGCTTATCCTCGATGGGGCTGGAGAGAAATCCCGTCTCGACGAGGACGGCGGGCACCTTGCACCAGTTGAAACCGGCGATGTCGCCGCGCTTTGAGAGACCACGATCCTCGGCACGGGTGGCGATGATGGTGGCTTGCTGAATGAGCCCCGCAGCTCTGAGGCTGCGAGCCTCGATGGGCGCCACCCATGAGTTTCCGCCGGGATACAGGGTGGAAATTCCCCTCGTGTCGCCATTGGTGGAGCCATCCGCGTGGATGCGCACGAACAGCGCTGCGTTGGCCTTGTTGGCGACCTCGGCCCGCTGACGGTTAGAGATGTCGACCGCACCGGTCACGCGGGTCATGACGACCGTTACACCTTTGGCCTCGAGCCGGGCTTTGAGCTTGAGCGAGATGGCCAGCGCGAGCTCATGCTCCAGCTGTTTAGTGACCGCGCCGGTGGCTCCGCCAGTGACTTTGGGCTTCACGTCCTTGGAGCCCGGACCAATCGGTTCCGTATCTAGGTTCGCGCTCACCTGGTGACCAGGGTCGATACACACGACCAGGTTTGTGTTCGCCGAGCCGATGTCGACCGAGGTCTGTTCCTCGACCGCATCAGGATCTGCGTAGATAACCGACACATCCGAGCCTGCGCCGATCTTGCTTCCAGACCCGGGTTCCTGCGCAAGCACGATACCGGGCGTAGCGTCCCCTGCGGGAGTTGAGACCCTGATGACGCTGAAACCAGCGACGGCGAGGAGCGTCTCGGCCTCCTCGAGCTTCATGCCGCAAACGTCAGGTACTTCGATGAGCGCCGTAGCAGCGTCAGGGGCGATCGTCGGGGTGAGGTCTCCCGACGTGGCAGCAAGCATCTCCTGGGAGATCTCGACAGTCTCGGCGCTAACCGCCTCCGTCTTGCTGCTTGCAACACCGATAGCGACTGCGGCGCCCACGGCCAGGATCGCTACGGCGCCGATGCCGACCGAGAGCAATGTGATGTTCTTCTTGGTGCGCTCGCGTTTAGTACTGCGGCGCGCGACTCTACTTCTAATCATTATGTTGCCTCAGACCGCGTTGCTCGCACGCTTATTGGTGGGCCCGGCAGGATTCGAACCTGCAACCAAGGGATTATGAGTCCCCTGCTCCACCGTTGAGCTACGGGCCCACCTTGCGGGTAGACACTATACCGCAGAAGAGGGCACGGGGCGATGCTGGCGCGTGCCTTCGCCGCGTCCTGGCGGTTGATTGACAAAGTTAGTGCAAGACCCGTGGTATCGCCGATCGCTGCCAGGCTTAGTGCAAGAATCTCCTGCTGAGAGGCCCTTTTGTTCTCCGGATTCGAGCGGATTCATGCGGTCTTTCGTCCTTGCGGGCGAGCTAGCTGGGTCTTCAGGACGCACACCACTAGGCCCTTGCCTGAGCTCTTGTCAGACTCAGTGCAAAGGCTGGCGCCTGGTTCATGAGGCTTCCGATCTCTTGGGACAGGTCGGAAGCACGGGCGGTCTTCTCAGGTTCCCGGTCGGCCGGAGACAGAAGACCACAAGAGCATAGAGCAATACGCAAGGAAGAAGACGAAGGCCGACGGCGCCCCACGGATCCCTGCCAGACTAAGCGCAAGAGGATTTGCACTAAGTTTGTCAATCAAGG
>JAXMMT010000013.1:0-8394 GCA_034399355.1 Coriobacteriia bacterium
CAAGAAATACGCGCAGGCGGTGGGTTGCGATGTCGAGATCCGGCTGGTCTCGGCTCCCCGCCGAACAAGCGCATCCAGCTGACGGCCAGGAGCGCTAGACTGAAGCGAGGCGCGAAAGCCGCAGCTGACGCGCAACACGTTGGGCCGAACTCATGCGAGGGGGATACAGGTGGCTCCGGCAGAGAGACAATCACAGACGATGAGTGGTCTTCCTGCCTTCCACTCCGAACGCAGACAGCCCTCTCTCAGCGCGAGCCGATGTCAGCCCCGCACGCTACCATGGTTTTGCTGGTATCATCTCGTGAAGGGCACGTGTCGGCACTTGTGAACAGGGGGCCAAGTGAACGAACGTCAGTCGCTCGAGGCCGAACTCGCCGGCGTCGAGGCTCGCCTGGGTACCGCCATTCGGTCGACCAAGCGCGTTGTGTCGGCGCTCGGCGCGGCGTCGAAGGCCAGCAATCATGGGGACCTGGCAGCACTCCATCGCGCGCTCAAAGACGTGACCGACGCGTTGGCGACTGCGAAGGTGGATCTCGGGACCGCCACCTCGTCTTGGAGTTGGGACGAGGAGATGGAGCAGGACTACCTGCAGAGCGGCGCCTTCACCGAGGAGCTCAAGCAAGCCGCGTCTGCTGCGCGGTTGGAGCTCCAGGAGGACGAGGGACAACTTATGTGCTATCCCTCGACACTCCGCATAGACGTTGCCCGCAGAGTCGTTCTGATTGACAAGAAACCGTACAAGTTCCTGCGGCCTGCCGTGCTGGTCGCGCACTTGCGCGCCGTGCAGCAGAGGCCGGCGCGATTCAAGGCCGCGGTCTTCATCGAATCGCTCCACACCGCGTGGGAGTACGCGCGTCATTACTCAGGCGACAAGGCCCATGGTCTTCCCGGTCAGGTTCGTGTGGACCGGATCTACGCGGCGCTGACGATTGCTCCGGGCAGCAGCAAGGAGTACACGAAACAGGAGTTCGGCCGAGACCTCTACCTGCTCGAAGACAGCGGTGTCACCACCACGAAGAAAGGCTCCCAGCTGAAGTTCTCAAGGTCGACGGGAACGAAGGCCTCTACCGGCGTGATCACCGTGGTCGGCGAGGATGGGCGTCAGGTCCTGTACTCGACACTCGAGTTCACAGAGGCGGTCTGAGTTGGTCCCGCGGATTCCGACGATCGAGTATGCGGACTTCCTCGCGCAGGAGTACCTCGCAACGTTCATCTGCGAGGGTGGCGCTGCGGTCAAAGTCGCGGTCGTGCCCGACGAGCCGACCGCCCGCGCACTCTCGGAGGCGGTGGAGGACCGCGCGTCAGCAGCCGGTATGCGGGCTATTCGCCTGGATGCGGCGAACACGCGGGTCCACCTGATCCAGCAACTGTTCTTCGCCGTGGCGGGCGAGTTGAACTGGGTCGAGCTCGCTCGTGCGGTGGTTCACCGGATCGCGCTCGACACGTGGGGGGCTCAAGTCACAGGCGTGACGACCGTCGCAGGGATCGCGACTGCGGTGGACACCGACGAGGCCTTGGTGAGAACGCAGATCCTCAAGTCCTTGGGAATCGCCGTGATGAAGGACTACTCCCTGGCCAAGGACTTCCGCATCGCAATGACCCAGATGTGCCTGCCGGAGTTGCAGCCGGAGGCGTTCACCGAGGAGGGCAGAGCGGCCATCCTGGAGTGGCTGCGAGGTGAGTTGCGCTTGATCGGTGCGCTCAAGGACAAGCACATCTTCCACAAGATCGGGCGCCACAGTGCTCGCAGCATGCTGTCCTCGACTGCGAAGTGGGTGGCCAAGGCAGGCGGATGCGGTCTGCTGCTCGTCCTCGACATCCGGCAGTTGGCGCTCATGAAGCGTACGGACGCCGCGGAGGGCGAGAACTACTACACGCCCGCCGCGGTCATGGATGCGTACGAAGTGCTTCGCCAGTTCATCGATGCTACAGACGAGATGCAGAACGTGATGCTCCTGGTCATCGCACCAGAGGAACTACTTGACGATGCAACTCCACGCGGAATCCCCAAGTACCAAGCGCTAAGAAACCGGATTTGGGACGACGTTCGGGACAAGGCTCGCGCGAATCCGTACGCTCCCTTGGTGCGAATCGCTTCTGTCGGGGGTGATCTCGAGTGACTCAGGAGTCGTTGACTGCGCGCCGCGCTCTCGAGGCCCTTAGGGCGGGCGTGCCGAATAGGGACGCGGTGCGCGCGCTTGGATTCAGCGCCGGCGAGCTTCTCGAGGCGTTCGGAGAGAGGCTGGACGCCCTTGGATCCAGCGTTGACGCGGGCATGCAGCCGAGAGGGCTTCTCATCGACGCGGACTTCGGCGGCGGGAAGTCGCACGCACTCGAGTACCTGAGTCATCAGGCGCTTGATGCGGGCTTCGCGGTCAGCAAGGTCGTGGTTTCGAAGGAGACCCAACTCTTCGATCCCGGAAAGGTGTATGCCGCGGCAGTCGACGGTCTTCGAGTCAACGATCTGACCGAACCCGGTTTGGACGACATTGTCTTCAGCCGCCTCAACAGCAGGAAGCCGCGGTTCGCTGACTTCGTCGCTTGGCTCGGCACATCAGGCCTGAACTCGCGCTTCGACGCCACGATGTTCCTCTTTCGGGAGGCGGGTGCGAACGAGGAACTACAGCAGCGGTTGATTCGGTTCTGGAGTGGCGGGGCGCTTCAAGTCGTTCAGGTGAAGAGGGACCTGAAGTCATGTGGGGCGGCGGGCTTCTACCCGCTAGAGAAGGTAGCCCCGAAGGAGCTGGCTCGCGAGCGATTCAGCTTCATGGCCAGGCTGATCCAAGCGGCGGGATACCGTGGATGGCTGCTCCTGCTGGACGAACTCGAACTGGTTGGCAGGTACAGCTTCCTGCAGCGAGGGCGCTCCTACGCCGAGCTGTGTCGACTCATGGGTCTTCAGAGCGAGTACTCGGTTCCGGGGCTATTGACAGTGGGTGCGATAACCCCGGACTTCGATCAGGCAGTCCTTCGCGAGAAGGATGACTTGAACCAAATCGGTTTCAAGTTCCGGGCGCGTGGCGATGCGGAGAGCGAGTTGACTGCGGCTCTCGCCGAGCGGGCCATGCTCGAGATCAGCCGTCAGCGGGTCGGCCTTCCCCAGCCCGACCGTGCCGGCCTTGCGCAGACCCTGGAGAGGCTGGCGGCGGTCTATGAGAGCGCCTACGGAGCCCCGCCATCTGTCCCGCAAGGTGAGAGTCGCAGCGTGGGTTGGCAGATGCGGGAGTACATCCGGTCATGGATCACTCGCTGGGATCTGCAGCGCATCGATCCCTCGTACGAGTCCCAGACCGAGGTTGAGAGGATCCGGACCGACTACGAGGAGGATACCCTGCTGGAGCAGCCGGCCGAGGGTGATGACTCGACGGACGATGGGGCGGATTCGTGAGCGTCGGCTTCCGGACCCCTGAGATCGACGATCTTGGGCTGGCAGGCTATGTCCGCATCACCCCGCGTCCGGACTCTTCCTCATTTGACGGGGTCATGTTCGTCGTGAACGCGGTTGGGGAGCCGGTCGAGTTCTGCTTTTCGGACATCGAAACACCTCGAACCGTACTCTGGGGGAAGATCGCGCTGCGTCGCCGTGTGGCGGCTGACCTGGTCAAGGCTCTGCTCACCTCATGCTCCTCGTCCCCGCTCCTTCTGATGGTGCTAGCTGGCGAGGTGGGCCCGGAGACGTTCGGCGAGGATGTGGTCGTGTCCGCCGCCGCGTGCAGAGTCACCACCGGCCTTGAAGCTGTGGCGCTCGGCGTGGGCGACCAGGAGGAGGATGTCGAAGGCACGGGCGACGTACACCTGGTCTGGTCCGGGGAAGCTCCACCTGCCGAAGCTCCGGCGCGTAGGCTCATGGCGCGGCTGCTCGAGACGGGGATGTTCATGGAGCCGTTCGAGCGGGCGGCCGCGGGGCTGGCTGAGACCAGGCAGGATGAGGCCGGCGGCTCGTGATGTTCGGCTCGAAGCGCCTGGTATCGCGCACGACCCAGCGCAGAAGGATCCCGCAACCACGGCTGGGCCTCTCCGGCTCTCGGGAATTGGCAGGTGTGGCCCCTTCGCAGCCGTCAAGCGTCGACCCGGCGCCCCTTCTCTCCGAGGTCTCCGCCCGCAGTCTGGTGATCTCTGCTCCCGGCAGGGCGATGGCGATCACGCTCAACTCCTCGCGAGCGGCCGGCGAAACGATTTCCCGCCGAACAGCGGGCGGCGGAGGACGGCGCCGTGTCGAGGGCCAGCCCACGGTCGACGCCTCAGTCGAACGGGGCCCGAGCCTTCGCGATAGGCTCCTCGTCGCTCTGGCCGTTCCGCTGGGGAGGCTCCTCCCTGCTGAGTCGTCGGTTCTCGAGTGGCCCGGCGCACTGCATCCATTCCAGATCGACGGTGTTAGGCTGCTGCTCACGCAGCATGAGGTCCTGCTTGCCGATGACATGGGTCTCGGAAAGACCATTCAGGCTATCGCGGCTCTGAGACTGCTGCTGCGGCGCGGGGAGGCGGAGTCGGCGCTTGTGGTCGTGCCCGCCAGCCTCGTCACTCAGTGGCGCCGGGAGCTGGGCACGTGGGCCCCCGAGCTTCGAGTGAGCACCGTCAGGGGCAGTCCCACTGCCCGGGCGACCCAGTGGTCGGTTCCCGCACACGTCTTCCTGACCACCTACGAAACGATCCGGTCGGACAGCTCATCGCATCCGAGTTCGGGGCCTCGTCGCCGCTGCTGGGATGTCCTGGTCTTGGATGAAGCTCAGAGGATCAAGAACCGTCGTGCGGACTTGAGCGTGGCGTGCAAGAACCTCCCACGCAGGAGGTCATGGGCGCTGAGTGGCACTCCGCTTGAGAACTCGGTCGACGATCTCGCTTCGATCCTCGAGTTCGTCCAGCCCAACGTCGACGGTCGACCTCCCGCGCAGGTCGTGTTCGGACCGCAGATGCGCGAGCTGCATCAGCGTGTCCAGCTGCGCAGGACGAAGCGTTCTGTCCTGACCGAACTCCCGCCGAAGACCGTCACCGACCTCGTGCTGGAGCTCACGCCTGCGCAGCAGGCTGCGTACGATCGTGCGGAGCGCGAGGGCGTCGTCGAGTTGCGGAAGCGCGGCGAGACCTTGCGAGTGACGCACATCCTCAGCCTCATCACGCGCCTCAAGCAGATATGCAACTTCTGCCCGAGCACCGGTGCCTCGGCCAAGCTCGAGGACACCGAGCGCCGCCTCAACGACCTGGGAGACCAAGGACACAAGATGCTTGTGTTTACGCAGTTCACCGACGCGGACTTCGGGGTCGCGGCCATCGTCGAAGGGCTGGAGCGGTATGGCGCGCTCGGATACACAGGTGCCTTGCAGCAGGTGCAGCGCGACGAGGTGATCCGGAGGTTCAAGGAGTCAGCTTCCAACCGTGCCCTCGTGCTGTCGCTGCGCGCGGGAGGGCAGGGGTTGAATCTTCAAGAGGCCTCGTACGTGGTGCACTTCGATCGATGGTGGAACCCTGCCGTTGAGAGCCAGGCTGAGGACCGCAGTCATCGTATGGGTCAGCGCTATCCGGTGAACGTCTACACGTACACGATGGCGGACACGATCGAGGAACGCATAGCCAACCTGCTCGAGGAGAAGCGAAGGCTGTTCCGGCTGGTTGTCGATGATGTCACGCTCGACCTGAGTCGTGTTTTGAGCGCGAGCGAGCTGTTCGGTTTGTTCGACCTTGCGGTCCCTGGCTCGATCAAGGGCGGGGGGCCCGTCAGGACGGAATCGTTCGCGGGGATGACGGGTAGGGAGTTTGAGGAGTGGACCGAGGCGCTCTTCCGCGACCTGGGTTTTGCCGTGGAGCTGACTCCGCCATCGCGGGATGGTGGAGTCGACCTCGTGTGTCGGAGTCGCGATGTCGTAGGAGTCGAGACTGTGCTGTACGTGCAATGCAAGAACCACAGCGCCCCGGTCGGCGTCGAGCCCGTGCGCGCGCTTGTAGGGTGTCTGCCGGACGGGGAGCCGGGCGCCCGTGCGGTCATGGTGTGCCCTTCCGGCTTCTCCGTGGACGCAACGAAGTTCGGCCAGCTCAAGGGCGTCCAGCTGATTGACACCGCCGGCCTGGCCGCGCTGGTCGCGCGGGCGGGAAGACGCAATGAAGGGGAGAGGCCGTGATCGAGCTCAGGCAACTCTGCCCCGACGTGGCGGCACGACTGTGGTCCGTCTAGCATCGCCGCTCGGAAGCACCGGGACAGTACCATCGATCGCTTCTCAGCGCAGACGTGTGCTCTCCCAAGCAGCGGCGACCGTGTTCCAAGAACGCCATCTTTGGTAGGCTGCGGATCGTCGGCCCAACAATGGCTTCGACCTGACTCGCTTCGCTCGCAGGTCAAGCCAATCACGTTCGACCGAATCAAAGCAGACTCCGTGACAGTCCTGCTGGCGTACGGTACAGTGTACGTATCGGCGACCTATGGAGGCCCTTATGCCCAGTATCCGCCCTTCGACCGACGTTCTTCCCGTGACCGAGTTCCGGGCCAACACGTCGGCAATGCTCACGCGTATGCACGCCAGCAAGCGGCCTGTCATCCTCACTCAGCACGGACGGGGCGCCGCAGTCATCATGGACGTAGATGTCTACGAGCGGCTGCTCGATGAGATGGAGCTGCTCCGTGATATGCATATCTCTGAGGGTCAGATCGCGCGAGGTGAGGGTATTCCCCATGAGCAGGTGGTTGCGGAGTTGCGAGAGCGGCTTCTCGGATGAGAGTGATTTGGGCGCCTTTGGCACGCGAACAGGTCGCGGACGCGTTCGCCTTCATCTCGGCTGAACGTCCGGCCGCCGCTCTGAACTGGTTCGATGCGATTGTCGACCAGACTGGATCCCTGTCGACCTTCCCGGACATGGGCCGGATGATGCCCGAGGCCGGCCGGTCCGAAGTTCGCGAGGTCATCGTCGAGCCGTATCGCCTCATCTACCGGCGCGATCCGGACATGATCGTCATCATCGGCGTATTCCACTTCCGCCAAGAGGTGAATGAAGACGGTCTGTCCGGCTGAGATCGGTCGAACAAAGAAATCGAGCCGACGGCGCGAGGTAGAATCAACCTGTGAGCGCTTGGCCGCGGCTCATTTCTAAGACGTACGTTAGGCTCACCGCTTGGAGAATGGGATGACGAAGCGCAATCTGAACAGTCGGCACACCGCAGGCGACGGCCAGGTCCTTGCCGTTGCCTGGTACAGCGAGGTTGAGTGGGCCAAGTTGAAGCGGGCTGCGGCCGACCCCGACGCTCTCGACGACACGTACGCGGAGTGGTGTCGCGGCCATGCGGATCTCGTCAAGAATCTTCAGCGGGCGGGAGCCGACTACGTATCCGTACCTATGTTGGTTGAGGAGGTCTCCGGCTGGTGCACCAGCGAGGGCCGTCCTCTCGATGCCGCAGCAAGAGCCGAGTTCGTCGCCCGCAGGCACAGACTGCAGGAAGGCATGCCTGGGGGAGCCTAACACGCGCTTCCAGCAGATGGTGCGCCCGGTCAGGTATGCTCGGGAGGGAAGGCGCGGAGGGGCGCACCACAGCTGAAGCGCAACACGTTAGATGCATGCGACGAATGGAGGTCGGCACTTGCGAACAAACATCGTGCTCATCGACTTCGAGAGCGTCCAGCCGGCATCTCTCGGCGCTTTGGAGCAGGGGCCCTACCGGGTGCTGATCTTCGTCGGCGCGAGGCAGGTGAAGCTGCCCTTCGAGCTCGCGTCCGCCGTCCAGCGCATGGGTGAAAGGGCCCGCTACATCAAGATGTCGGGCTCGGGGCCCAACGCCCTCGACTTCCACATCGCGTTCTACATCGGTGAGATGGCAACGGAGGATCCGACAGCGTTCTTCCACATCATCTCCAAGGACACCGGTTTCGACCCGCTCATCAAGCACCTGAGGGCTCGACACATCTTCGCGGCGCGCTCGGCATCCATAGAAGCGATGCCCCCGGTCAAACCGAGTCTCAAGAAGTCAGCGCAGGAACGCGCGAGAGTAATCGTTGAAGCACTGCGTCAGCCCAAGAGCACCAAGCCGCGCAGCGACAAGACGCTGGCACGACACATCACCACTCACTTCAAGGAGCAGCAGCTCTCGGAGATCGAAGTCCAGGCTGTCGTGAGAGCGCTGCAGGCCTCTGGACATGTCAGGGTCGCTGACGGGAAGGTCACCTACTCCCTCGACTAGCGGTCGCAAGCTCTTGGCGCAGCATCTAACCAGCGCATCCAGCAGAACGCCAGAAGCGATAAACTGAAGGAAGCGCAAAGCGTCTGCTGATGCGCAAACACGTTAGTCCGCCTTCCGGAAGCGTCACCGTAGCAAGCAGGCATAGTGGCGGGTAGAATAGGATACGGAGGTGCAGCATGGTTGCAGTGATCGAGAACAAGCGTGATGCCATCGCCATCCTGTGTCGTCGGTACGGG
>JAXMMT010000023.1:0-90982 GCA_034399355.1 Coriobacteriia bacterium
TGAGAACGAGCTCATCGGCAGCGTCCAGGTCGTGAGGCGAGAGCTCGGTACTTTCGGCAGCAAGCCCGAGCGACGGAGCGATGTCGAAGACGAAACCGCGCGAGACGCCCGCGAGCGCAGGCGGGCTCGGCGGCGTGAGGAGCCGCGTGCCCCGCACCGCCCAGATCGTCGCCTGGCTGGTGTCGAGGACGCGCTCATCTGCGGAGACGAGGACGGCAACGTGCGCGCCCTGTACACGCGCGAGTGAGAGCGCAGCGTCCCAAAAAGAGCGGTCCGCCGGTTTGGCGGCGCCGGGCGGGAGATGCGGTTCGGCCGAGGGAACGAGCGCGACGGTGGGACCGCCCGCAATGCTGATCATGGACGGTGCCGATGTGACCTCGGCCGACACCGTGCCGTCGATTGCAACCAGAAGCGTCATGCGGCCGTACGGCTCGGCCCACGCCAGCGCCGCACGTTCGGCCTCTGCGCGAACACGTGCACGCACGTCGGCATCGCAGCCACCGCCACGGAGTCGCGCCAGATGCCGCTCGAGCAAAGGGACGCGCCCGTCCTGCACGCGAATCGTCTCACGAAGAGCCTCGGCAAGACGCGTAGGCACGAAGACCCCCTAGTGGCGGAAGTGGCGGTACCCCGTGAAGAGCATCGCCACGCCAAGTTCATCTGCGCGCTTGATGATCTCGTCGTCGCGGATCGAGCCACCCGGCTGGATGACAGCGGTACACCCGGCGGCGGCCACGACCTCGAGCGCGTCCGGGAACGGCATGAACGCGTCGGATGCACACACGCTGCCCTTAGCTCTCTCGGCGGCCTTCTCGACCGCGAGCTTGGCCGAGTCCACGCGGCTCATCTGGCCGGCGCCGACACCCACCGAGGCATACCCCTTCACAAGCAGGATGCAGTTCGACTTGACTGATTTGGCCGCTTTCCAGGCAAACAGCAACTGCTCCGTCTCGTCTTTGGTGGGCTGACGCCTCGTGGGCACCGTGAACGTCGAGCGGTCCTCGGCCACCACATCGAACTCCTGCACCAACATGCCGCCCTCGACTTTGCGCAGCTCAAGGCCGCGGTCCTGCGGGCGACGGATACCGCCCGTGCGCAGAATGCGGATGTTCTTCTTCTGCTTGAGTAGCTCGAGCGCCGCAACATCATAGTCGGGAGCGATGATGACCTCGACGAACTGGTCGCGCGCGCTGATCTCGGCGACAACCTCGAGTGGCACGGGCTTGTTGAACGCCATGACGCCACCGTACGCCGAGATGGGATCCGAGTCGTGCGCCGCTTTGTACGCCTCAAAGACATCGCCGGCGATGGCAGTGCCGCACGGGTTCGTGTGCTTGACGATGACGCATGCCGGGTCCTGGAACTCGGCCACCGCGCTCCACGCCGCGTCGGTGTCGAGGATGTTGTTGTAGCTGAGCTCCTTGCCGTGCAGCTGCTCGGCGCGCGCCAGCGTGTTCCTGGCAGCATCCATATCGCGGTAGAACGCGGCCTGCTGGTGCGGATTCTCGCCGTAGCGAAGATCCTGCACCTTGAAGAGCCGCATGCGGAGCTCCTCAGGGAACCTCTCCTCGCCGGAGAGAAACTTGAAGATCGCGGCGTCGTAGGCCGACGTCTTGCGGAACACCTCGACCGCCAGTGCCTTGCGCGTCTCGAGCGTGGTCGCGCCGTCATTGGCGCGCAGCTCCTCGATGATGCCGCCGTAGATGCCCGGGTTAGTCACGACTGCAACGGCGTCGAAGTTCTTCGCTGCCGAGCGGAGCATGCTGGGGCCACCGATGTCGATGTTCTCGATAGCTTCCTCAAGCGTCACGCCCGGCTTGGCGACGGTCTGCTCGAACGCGTAGAGGTTCACGACCACCATGTCGATGAGTTCGATTCCGTGCTCTTCGACCTGCGCCATGTGCTCCTCGACGTCGCGTCGCGCGAGCAGCGCACCGTGCACCTTGGGGTGCAACGTCTTGACGCGCCCGTCCATCATCTCGGGGAAGCCCGTCAGGTCGTCGATCGGGCGCACGGTGATGCCGGCTTCCGCGAGCACCTTCGCCGTCCCGCCAGTCGAGACGATCTCGACGCCGAACTCCTCGGCGAGTACCTTCACAAAATCCACGATGCCTGTCTTGTCGGTGACCGAGACGAGCACGCGCTTGACCTTCACGAGATCCACGAGGAATGCCCCTTCCAAGATGTCTGACACGCGCCAGATGGCACGCTTCTCCCTAGGTGCTCTATTGTGCCTCACTTCGCACCCGAACGCAGCAGTAAAGCAGCGACGGCCCCGTGCTTTCGCAGGAGCCGTCGGGTGTTGCCGTGTTCAGCCTACGAGGCGTAGCGCTCGACACGTAAGTGCATCAGCTTGTGATCACGCTCTCGACGAGCGTTACGGCCTCGCTCGACGCGGAAAGCCCGCTCCGCACAGCATCGTGCTGCCTGTCATTGAGGACTTTCTCGGTCAACCGGACATAGTCGAACTCGGCCATCCTGCGAATCAGATCCTTGATGGGAGGGCCAAGCTGCTCACAGCAGAACGAGGCTGAGGTCACCGCGTCGCTCAACTCAGAGTATGGCAGCGCTCTGTGCGCGGCCAGAGCCTGCGCGGCCGCCGTCGTGGCCATCCTGACATGGTGTTGCGCCCCGTCGAGATCACCATAGCTATACGCTTCCCGAGCCGCCGCGACACGAAGCCACGCAACCCCGAGCAGTGCCCTGGGCTCCGGCGGTCTCGCTGGACGCGCGAACGGATACATCGAACTGTTGGCCCACACCCGCGCCACCCCCTGTTATCGAAGGTCCGGTGAACGGCCGGGCCGACGCCCCCTCGCGCCGTACCCGACCGACGTGAGTTTGACAGGTGGGCCTAAACAGAATCTTAACCACATGTGAACGCCCAGCTACGAGGAGCCTACGCCTCGGGCAGCACGCGGACCTTGCGACCCTCGATGACCAGCCGACCATCCGCGAACAGCTGCACGGCCATCGGCAACAACCGGTGCTCCACCTCGTGGATCTTCGCTTCGAGCATCTCGGCGGTATCGATCTCATCTACGACGACAGACTCCTGGGCGATGATCGGGCCAGCGTCGAACTTCTCATTGGCGAAGTGGACCGTCACACCGGTGACCTTGACGCCGTAGTCGAACGCATCGTGTATGGCTGAGGCGCCGACGAACGCAGGGAGCAGCGCCGGGTGAAGATTGATAACGCGCTCCGGGTATGCCTCCAGAACTTCTCTGCCCAACAGGCGCATGTAGCCGGCCATCACGATGAGATCGACACCGTGCGACTGCATCGCCTCCGTGATGGCATGGTTGTACACCGCGACCGTGGAGTGAACGGCGCGGTCGATGTAGACAGCATCGATGCCCGCACGACGTGCGCGCTCCAAACCGAAAGCGTCTTTCTTGTCGGATACGACGACTGCGACCTCGGCATCCACGGACCCGTCCACGCAACCGTCGATGAGCGCCTGCAGATTCGTGCCGCTGCCTGAGATGAGAACACCCACGCGTAGTATCGGCTGATCGTCGACGAGTTCGAACGGCTCGTCGGCGAGCACTTCATGCTCACCCATAGATGACCTCTCCCTTACCTGCGACGATCTCGCCGATCTCGTAGACCAGCTCCCCGGACTCGCGCAGCGACGCGGCTACCGAGGGCGCCTCGGCAGCATCGAGCACGATCGCAAACCCGATACCCATGTTGAACGTCCGATACATCTCGTCGTCAGGCAGCGCCGACGCCTCCTGCAACAACCCGAACACTGCGGGGACCGGCCAGGCGCCACGATGCACACGGGCGTCGGCAGAGGCGGGCAGAACGCGGTTGAGGTTCTCGGTGATGCCACCACCGGTGATGTGTGCCATCCCCTTGATGCGTGCGCCACCACGGGTGAGCGCGAGAATGCTCTTCGCGTAGATGCGCGTAGGGGTGAGCAGCACCTCACCGAGCGTCTTGCCGCCGAGGTCGATCCGCGGAAGGGTGAGCTCCTCCTCATGACCCTCTACGAGGACTTTGCGTACGAGCGAGTACCCGTTGCTATGGATGCCCGAGGACGCGAGGCCAAGTACGATATCGCCCTCAGCGATCGTCGAGCCGTCGATTGCCGCCGTACGGTCCACCAACCCGACACAGAACCCGGAGAGGTCATAGTCGTCCGGATCCATGACGCCGGGGTGCTCGGCCATCTCTCCGCCCACAAGTGCGCAACCAGCTTGCTTGCAGCCCTCGGCGATACCGCCGACGATATGTTCCATGCGAGCAGCGTTCAACGTGCCCACAGCGATGTAGTCGAGGAAGAACAGCGGCTCAGCGCCGGTGACAAGGATGTCGTTGGCGCACATCGCCACAAGGTCGATACCGACCGTGTCGTGGCGGTCGAGCAGCTGCGCGAGCTTCAGTTTGGTGCCCACGCCGTCGGTGCCGCTGACGAGGACCGGCTCGGCCATGCCCGCCGTGTTGAGCGCGAACATCCCGCCGAAGCCGCCGATGTCGCCGAGCACCTCGGTACGATACGTCGAACGCACTGCATCTCGGATGCGATCGACCGCCCGGGCGCCTTCATTGATGTCGACGCCGGCGTCGCGGTAACTGGTGGGCTTATCGGGCGTATCCGCCATACCGTGCACTCCTCCCTCGACTGCCTCCCCATTATGGGGCATTCCCACAAAGACCGCCCCTGCTATGGGACGCGCGCGAGCAAGGTAGAGAACGCGAACGACGCCATCACCGCTACCGAGACCGCCGCGAGCCACCCCGTACCATGCGTCACACGTCGGCCGACCGTCTTGCCGAGAAACACCGGCAGCAGGTAGCCCACCGCGAAGCTCACGAGCGCCCAGGTCACGAGGGTGACCCACTCGGCCCACATGGGTTGTGCCGTGTCGAGCAATCGGGTCACGCCGTCATAGACGTCGCGTGCGCGGCCGAGAATCAACAGCCCGTCGCCGATCAGCCACCCCACGACAAGTGCCGCCCATGCGTACCGCTCACGCTCACGAGGGGTCTTGGGTGCGCCGAGAAGCGCGGCAACGAGACCGACCGTCACGACGCCGAAGAGCGGGTTGGGGTGCAGGCCGCCACGGACACCTCCGACGAGCGCGGCCGCGAGCGTAGAGAGCTCGTTCACTCGACGTGCTCCAAGGAGAGCTTGCCGGCCTTCACCGACTCGGGGATCTCAATGGGGTAGTCGCCGGTGAAACACGCGAGGCAGTAGTCGTCGTACGGCGCGCCGGTCGCGGCGACCATTTCCTCCACCGGAAGGTACGCGAGCGAATCGGCGCCGATGAACTCACGGACCTCTTCGACCGACTTCACAGCGGCGATGAGTTGTTCTTGGGTGTCCGTGTCGATGCCGTAGAAGCACGGCCACTTCACGGGCGGCGACGTGATGCGCATGTGCACCTCGGCCGCACCAGCCTCACGCAGCAGCGTTACGAGTTTGCGCGACGTGTTGCCGCGTACGATCGAGTCATCGGTCACGACCAGGCGCTTGCCGGCGATGACACGGCGCAGCGGGTTGAGCTTCAGGCGAATGCCCTGCTGGCGCAGCGACTGCGTGGGCGAGATGAACGTGCGCCCGACGTAGCGGTTCTTCACGAGGCCTTCACCGAATGGGATGCCCGACTCGCGTGCGAAGCCGACAGCCGCAGGAACGCCAGAGTCCGGCACGCCGATAACGATGTCGGCATCGACAGGCGCGGAGCGCGCCATCGCGGCGCCCATACGGCTGCGTGCCTCATACAAGCTGCAGTCATACATCACGCTGTCGGGCCGCGCGAAGTAGATGAACTCGAACATGCACAGTGAGGGCTTCTCGGCAGGTACCGCCTGTTCGCTCTCCAGCCCGTCCGGCCCGATCTTCACCATCTCGCCGGGCGCGATGTCGCGTACGTACTCCGCGCCGATGATGTCGAGCCCACACGTCTCGGAAGCAACGATCCAGCCTTCGCCGAGACGACCGAGCACCAGGGGACGCACGCCGTAGGGGTCACGGAAGGCATAGAGCGCCTCCTCGGACATCAGCACGACTGCGTAGGCGCCGCGAATCAAGCACATCGCCGCGCGGATGCCCGCGCGCATCGAGTTCTCGCGCTGGGTGAAGTGGTCGACGAGCGAGGCGATGACCTCGGAGTCAGTCGTGGAGCGGAAGCGGAAACCGTTGCCCTTCATCTCATCGCGCAGCTCGACCGTGTTCACGAGGTTGCCGTTGTGGGCAAGCGCGATGGTGTTGGGCCCTATCGAGGACGTCATGGGCTGGGCGTTCTCCCAGCGAGATGACGAACCGGTGGTGGAGTAGCGAGTGTGGCCGATAGCGACGTGGCCGACGAGGGTGGCGAGGCCACTCTCTTTGAAGACTTGAGGCACGAGGCCGAGGTCTTTGTTCACGGTCAGCGTATGACCGTCAGCGACGGCGATGCCGGCCGACTCCTGGCCACGGTGCTGCAAGGCGTGTAGGCCGAAATACGTCAGACGGGCGACGTCCTCGCCGGGCGCGTATGCGCCGAACACGCCGCACGCCTCTTCAGGGCGATCGGGCGTGTCAGAAAGGATCCAGTCGTTGGGGAGATCGGCTGCGCTCATAAGAGACAGGCGCGTCCTTGGGTGTTCAGGGGCTGGGACGCGTGTAGGATACCACGCATTCATCACACGCGGCAGACCACTCACGGAAGGTCGGGCATGAAGCTCATGGTGGGCCGCATGATTCGCATCGAGCCCAGCTCGCTCAGCGTCACGAAACGGAAGCCGCGTTCGATGGCCGCGTCGAGGAAAACCGGCAACATGTCCGCGCTTTTGCTGCGGTCGAGCAGGCCGTCGTGAATGAGTACGATGTCGCCAGGCTCGAGCGCGTCCGCAAGCGCGAGAGGGTCCCTGTACGCGCTGGCCTCCAGACACCGCGTCCAGCCGGCAACGCGCTTGCTGCTGCTGACCACGCTCCACTCCTGTGTCAGCGGGAGTCGCCCGCGGGGGGGACGGTACCAGGCGCAGTCCATACCTGTAGCGCGGCTGATCACCGCATCGCACGCGCTGATCTCGGCGGCAAGCGCGTCTGTACTGATCAGCTCAACGTTGCCGTGTGTGTGCGTGTGGTTGCCCACCTCGTGTCCAGCGGCAACGATGCGCTCCAACACGGCGGGGTGCTTCTCGGCCTCCTCGCCAACCACAAAAAACGTCGCCGCAACGTCGCGCGCCTCAAGCTCATCGAGCATTCTGGGTGTGTACTCGGGATGCGGCCCATCGTCGAACGTGAGAGCGATGACCGGTTGGCGGACCGGCACCGCCGTGAAGACGTAGTGGGCGCGTATCGTTCCCAGCGCGACCACCAGACCAAAGGCGGCCGACAGGACGAGAAGTCCCGTGACAGCGACGCGACGAGTGATCTTCACATCGTCCTCAGTCTTGCCACGAGCTCCATCGCCAGCGCTCGCACGTGAACGTCCTCATCATGCAGGGCCTGCTCGGCAAGATTAAGCGCACGGGGATCGGTACACGCGCCGAGCAGCAGGGTCGCGCTCATCCGCACCTCGGTCGTCCCGTAGGCATAGGATGCCGCGAGGGCGTCCAGTGCACCCGCCTCGGCCAGAGAACGCGCGGCTCCCAACGCGAGCATGTCGTCCTCTGAGGTGATGAGTTTCGCAAGGGTGATGGTTGCGCGGTCACGCACCTCCGGTGTGTCCGAGAGAAGCGCTTCGGCCAGCAGGCGCGTCGTCTGCGTGTCGTAGAGCTCGACGATCCGTTCCGCAGCCGCTTCGCGCAACGCGTGATCGCTGGAGTGCAGATCGGCACGCAGACGTGACATCTCGTCGTCGGACACAGCTTCTCCTCTCTTTAGCCGCACGGGAACGGGTAGTCCGAGTGGGGCAGAAGCTCCTACTCCCCGTGCACCAGGCGTTCGAGCGTCGGCTCATGCGCTTCGCGAAGCTCGGACACCGGCACGTCCAGCATGTCTTTGATCGAGAGTGAATCCCCGCCCACCTGACCGATGATCTCGTACGGGATACGCAGACGGTCCGCCATCAGGGTGACCACCGTCGCATCATCGACAGTCGCCGTCACGACGATGCGGCCCTGAGACTCCGAGAACAGCGACACGGCGGGCCGCATGCGACCTTCGAGCACCGCCGTCGCTCCGATATCGCCGGCGATGCAGCACTCGGCCAGCGTTACGCCGAGGCCTCCCTCGGAGCAGTCGTGCGCCGACTTGACGACGCCCATCTCGATGCAGCCGATGACAGCCTCACAGACCTGCTGCTCGCGCCACAGGTCGATAGAGGGTGGCATGCCCGCGACCGAGCCATCGATGAGCTTGAGCAGCTCGCTGCCACCGAGCTCGTTGCGTGTGTCGCCGAGCAGGATGATGACGTCGCCCTCGTCCTTGAAGCCAGTGGTGGTGTGCCGCGACACGTTCTGCAGCAAACCGACGAGGCCCACCGTAGGCGTGGGGTAGATCGGCTGACCGAAGCTCTCGTTGTAGAAGCTCACGTTGCCCGAGATGACCGGCACGTTGAACGCTTTGCAGGCGTCGGACAGACCACGGACGGACTCGTAAAACGTCCAGAAGACCTCAGGCTTCTCGGGATTTCCGAAGTTCAGACAGTCGGTGATGGCCACGGGGCGGCCGCCCGCGCACGCAACGTTGCGGGCAGCCTCAGCAAACGCGATTTGCGCGCCGAGATACGGGTCGAGGTAGCAGTAGCGACCGTTGCAGTCGGTGCTGACGGCGATGGCGCGATTGGTGCCCTTGATGCGCAACACGGCGGCGTCGCTGCCTGGCAGCACGACGGTGTTCAGCATCACCTGGTGGTCGTACTGCTCCCAAATCCAGCGACGCGAGCAGATATTGGGGCTCGCGAGCAGCTTGAGCAGCGTGTCACCGAGCTCGTCGTCGGAGGGCAGCATCACGATGCGCGGGTCGAAGGACTGCACGTCGTCGAGGTAGGCGGGGCGCTCCATCGCGGGATCGTACATGGGGGCATCGTCGGCAAGCGTCGAAGCGGGCATGTCGGCGACGACGGTGTCGCCTTCGCGCACGACAAAGTGTCCGGTGTCGGTGACCTTCCCGATGACGGTCGAGCGCAGGCCCCACTTGGCGCACACGGCCTGGGCTGCTTCAAGTTTCTCGGGCTCGACGACCGCGAGCATGCGCTCCTGGCTCTCGGACACCATGATCTCGAACGCCTTCATGTTCTCTTCACGCTGCGGCACCTTGGTGACGTCGATGTCGAGCCCGACACCACCGCGTGACGCCATCTCGCTTGCCGAGGAGGTGAGGCCCGCTGCACCCAAGTCGCCGAGCGCTACCAGCAGCTTGGCGTCCAGCAGCTCGAGGCACGCCTCGATGAGCAGCTTCTCCTCGAACGGGTCGCCCACCTGGACGCTCGGCCGCTTGTCCTCGGCCTTCTCGTCGAACTCCTGGCTCGCCAGCGTCGAGGCGCCGCCGATCCCGTCACGGCCGGTGGTCGACCCGATGAGCACTATCAGGTTGCCCACGCCGCTCGCGGTCGCGCGTGTGAGATTCTCCTCACGCATGATGCCGATCGACATCGCGTTGATGAGACAGTTACCCTCGTACGCCTCGTCGAAGTAGACCTCGCCGCCCACGGTGGGAACGCCGAGGCAGTTGCCGTACCCGCCGATGCCCGCGACCGAGCCCTCGAACAGGTAGCGCTGACGCGCCTTGTCGAGCGTGCCGAAGCGCAGCGAGTCGAGGCTGGCAATCGGGCGGGCGCCCATCGTGAAGATGTCGCGGATGATGCCGCCCACGCCGGTGGCCGCTCCCTGATAGGGCTCGATGGCCGAGGGATGGTTGTGCGACTCCATCTTGAAGGCCACGGCCCAACCGTCGCCCACACTGATGACACCGGCGTTCTCGCCCGGCCCCTGCAGCACGTGCTCGCCGGTGGTCGGAAGCATCTTGAGCGCCTTGCGCGAGTGTTTGTAGGAGCAGTGCTCGCTCCACATCAGCGAGTACATGTAGAGTTCGGTCACGCTCGGCCGTCTGCCGAGAATCTCAACGATCTTGTCGTATTCGTCGAGCTTCAGGCCAAGCTCGACCGCCAGCTTGGGCGCGATCTCCGCATCGAGCATCTCGGACATAGGGACTACTCCTCCATAAACGTGTCGGGCGTGAACGCGAGCACCTGCATGACCTACACCTCTGCGAGACACTTCACGATGGTCGTGAAGAATGGTACGCCGTCGGTCCCGCTACACAGCGGATCGACCATACGCTCCGGGTGCGGCATGAGGCCGAACACGTTGCCACGCTCGTTGCAGATGCCGGCGATGTTATCGAGGGCGCCGTTGGGTGCCGAACCGGGCAGCACACTGCCATCGGATTCGCAGTAGCGCAACACGACCTGCCCGTTGCCCTTCAGACGCGCGAGCGTGTCGGCGTCACAGATGTAGTTGCCTTCGTTGTGGTTCACGGGGATGTCGAGGACGGTGCCCCCGGGCAGGTCGAGCCACTGACAGGCGCTGTCCTCGACCCGCACCGGCTGACCATGGCAAATGAACTTCAGCCCGACGTTGCGTAGCAGCGCACCGGGAAGCAGGTGCGCCTCGGTGAGAATCTGGAAGCCGTTGCAGATGCCCATGACGGGTCCACCGGCCTCCGCAAAGCGCACGACCTCGGCCATCACCGGCGAAAAGCGCGCGACTGCGCCGCAACGGATGTAGTCGCCGTAGCTGAACCCGCCGGGCAACACGATCGCATCGAAGCCGGAAAGCTCAGTGTCGCCGTGCCAGATGTAGGCGGCCTCAAAACCGAGATAGCGCGCGGCATGAATGACGTCCTGCTCGCAGTTGGAGCCGGGGAAGATAACGACGCCGAAGCGCATGCCCTACGCCTCCTCGACCGGCTCGATGCGGTACTCCTCGATGACGGGGTTGGCAAGCAGCTTGCCACACATCTCGGCCACGCGCTCGATGCTCGTCCCGTCGGCCACCTTGAGCTGGATGAACTTGCCGATCTTGACCGAGGAGACCTCCGTGTAGCCGAGGTTTTGCAGCGCGCGCTCGGCCGTGGCGCCGGGCGGGTCGAAGATGCCCGACTTGTACGTCACGTAGATGTCAAAACGCGCCATGAGTATCTCCTTATCAGTCGTCCAGGTCGACGTGGGCTGCTTCCTGCATCTCCTGCTTGCGCTTGCGTACGGCGTCGCGGATATTGCGGCGGCCAAACCACGCCAGTATGAGGCCGACCGCCCACGCGAAAATCGAGACGTAGGCGAACCAGGGAAAGACCGCCGCACCGTCGGAAGCGATTTGCTCCGGACCAGCGATCGAGCTGAAGCTCAGGAAGAACCCCACGATGCCGAGACCGGCCAACACCATGCCGACCCAGCCGAGGTACACGTTGCCCCGCACGTGCGGGGGCAGGTCCTTCAGGCTCACGACGCGTCCTTCCCGCTGTCCTTCTCGGCCTTGTCGACCTTCGGCTTCTTGCCCTTCTTCCCGGCCTGGATGGCCTCCTTGCGCAGCCTGCGGATGACGAAGATATCGATGTTGATGGCCACCAGCACGCCAGCAAGCTCGATCGAGAGGCCGACGGTGCGCAGGACGCTGTTGTCCTGCTTTTCGCCGAGGAAGGCGATGCCGAAGGCAAGCAGCGCGATGATGATCGCGGCCCACCAGACCTTACGCCACTTCTTGATCTCCGGCGTGCTCGGTAACGGGATGAACTTCTTCTTGGCAGCCTTCTTCTTGGCAGCCTTCTTCTCCTTGCTGCCCAAGTCTTTCTTGGACATCGCCGCATCGATAGAGCCCTTCTCGCGCTTGGGTTTGAGCGAGCTTGCGCTCCTGCGTGTCTGGCCCTTCTTCTCTACTCGATAGCGATCATTGCCCGCACTGCGACGTGCCATGCTAGTCACCTTCCGGGATGAATGGCTCACCGGTGATCATCTCGTACGCCTCGACGTACTTCTCGGCGGTGATGGTGATGATGTCTTCGGGGAGCTCTGGGGCGGGGGGCGTCTTGTCCCAGCCGCTGCGCTGCAGCCAGTCGCGGACAAACTGCTTGTCGAAACTGGGCTGGCCCCGGCCGGGCTCATAGCCGTCCGTCGGCCAGAAGCGTGAGCTATCGGGGGTGAGAACCTCGTCGACCAGCGTGGCAACGCTGTTCACGAGTCCGAACTCGAACTTGGTGTCGGCGATGATGATGCCGCACGTGTGCGCATGCTGAGCGGCACGCGTGTAGAGCTCGAGCGAAGCGTCGCGCAGGGCGTTCGCGTGTTCTTCGCCGACAAGCTCCACCATGCGCTCGAAACTGATGTTCTCGTCGTGATCGCCGATCTCGGCCTTCGTCGAGGGCGTGAAGATCGGCTCGGGCAGACGCGATGACTCGACGAGGCCTTCGGGAAGCGTCTGACCGCACACGGTGCCGCTCGTACGGTACTCGTTCCAACCGCTCCCGGCCAGGTAGCCGCGCACGATGCACTCCACGGGAAAGACCTCGGCCTTCTTCACCAGCATGAACCGGCCGGCAAGGCTCTCCGCGTACGGCACGAACTTACCCGGGAGGTCCGCTACATCTGCGGAGATAAGGTGGTTCGCCACAACGTCGCCGAGCAGATCGAACCAGAACAGCGAGATCTTGGTGAGCACTTCTCCCTTGTATGGAATGGCGTCTGGGAGGATCACGTCGAACGCCGAGAGACGATCGGTGGCGACAAGCAACATGCGATCGCCAAGGTCGAAGAGGTCGCGGACTTTGCCCTGCGACGTGGGCTTGAGTTCCTGCGGCTGTTGCACGCGGACACCTTCCTAGAGGAGTCGTAGAAAACGGCCGCCGGGTCGGTTCGCGGGGATGCCCCTACAGTCCCGCGGCCATGCGTGCATTGTAGGCGATAGAGCCAAGCAGGTTAAGGGCACACGTAGCAGGCCCCACTCCACGCACACAGATGCTCGGCGAAGACTGCGGGTAGGGCCGCCACCAGGTCGTCGGCCCGCATTGCAGGAGTCGCCCTAATGGCGGCACCGGCATGCCTGTTCGCGCGTGAAGCGCAGAGCGCGGCGTCCACCGTCGGGAAGCCTGCAGCCATGAAGCCCGCTGCGAGTCCCGTGATGGTGTCGCCAGTCCCGCCGATCGCCTCCAATGCCGGCACATGTGGCGTCTCAACGGTTCCGGCTACGTCCCCCCATAGGGAGATGTGATCCGTCTTTCCCTTCACGAGTAGCACCCGCGCCGAGCCGCCTCGCTCGGCAGCCAGACGTACCAGTTCGGGCGGGTCAAACTCGTCGGTGCCGAAGAGATAGTGAGAGACGTACGCTGGATGCGTTGCCTGGGAATCCGCCAGAAAGCCGACCTCGCCCACATCGGGCGTCATCAGCTCGAAGCGGCCCGCGATGCCTGCGGCTTTCGCTGCATACATGCCGCCAGCATCAGCGACCAGCAGCGCATCGGGAGCGGCCACGCCGATATCGCAAACCGCCTGACGCATAAGCGCCATCACCGGTTGCATGTAGTGGAACGCGATGACCGAGGGACGGACCTGCGTGACGACGTCTGCCAGCCGCGTGTACACCGCCCGGGTACCGTCTCCCCGTCCGATATCGCCCGCAATCAGCGCATGGGGCGCAGGAGTACCAAGGTAGTCCGAGACCGCGCACGCAGCACCCAGCATCGCGGATGTCCCCTGCGATACCGGGATGGGGGTGCCGTCCACGTAGAGGACGCCTTCCTCGCGGCGCACGGAGCCGCTCAGGAGAGGACCACCACTCACGGGGTAGGTTGCAACGACGAGCAGGCTCATGCCGGCTTACCCCCGAGCTGCTCGCGCGCTTCGCAAAACGCCCGGTCGAGCATCAGCCCGCAGAGCGTGTAGCCGAGGTCTTTGGGGCGCGGCGCGTCCCAGATCGTGCGACCCACGAGTTCGATGTTGAGATAGGGGATGTCGGGACATCCCCCACCTGAGGTGTTGACGATGACGCCGGTCGCGCGTTCGACCGCGATCTTCATGTTTCCCGAGCGCACCATCAGCCATTCGCCGAAGTCCTCCGAGGTCACGAGGTCGCAGATCGCCGCAATGCCCTCGGTGTCGCCCACCCACTCGCGAACGTGGACGCCCGCCAAGACGAGCGCGCGCTCGGCACCGGTGTACTCGACGGTCGGGATGGTGACCGCGAGGTCGCAGCCGGCGCGCAGGTGGTGCGGCGGTGCAACGAGCGTGACGTCGTACGCCTCGGCCTTGAGGACCTTCTCGGCGCGAATGGCCGAGGAGACCTCATCGAACAGGAAGATGCCGAGCGCGTCGCCCGGCACCCCCTGCTTCTCTGAACGTTTGAACAGCACTACTTCGTGCCCTCGATCCGGTAGTCGTCACCGTCTTCAGCGACCGTGACGGAGTATCCTTCGTCCTGCAGCAGATACGTGACATTCGTCTTAGCCGTGCCGTCACTCGCCAGTACCACAATCTTGCCAGGATCCGACTCCAGAGCCTTCTTCGTCCTCATTAGCGGAACGGGGCAGACGAACCCACGTACATCTACTTCGACCATTTCGACTCCCCCTCCTCTATGCCTTCTGCATCCGCAGGAATCCAATACCAAGCGTCACGACAGCCATCACGCCCATCGCGACCCATGCGCCAGACGCCGGTCCGGCGCCGGAAGACGCCAGAGTGAGCGCGTGCGCGGCGACCGCACCAATCATCATGCCAACAACGGCGGCCACCGCATCCAGGTCGCCCTCGGACGCCATGACGACCTGACGCAACGGGCAGCCGCCCATGAACACAGCGGTGAGACCGACGAGTGCCATCGGCAGGAAGTTGCCGAGGAGGTTCGTATGCGCTGCGGGCTGGCCCTCAAAACCGAGGTTGAACTGGCCGAAGACCATGTTCATAACCGTCACGCCGATGACAAGACCAGCAACGCCGACCAGCAGGTCGTAGCGCTTGATCAGGATCGAGTCGCGGATGCCGCCAACGCTGCAGAAGCGGCTGCGCTGAGCAGCAAGACCAATCGCCAGACCCGCTACCAGCGACAGGTAGAGCGGAGCGCGCGAACCACCCGGGATGCCGGCAGCAACCGAGACCGACTCCGCAGGGGAGACGACCTCGCCATCGGCGCCGACGATAGCGCCGTCGACCATGCTCGCACCCGGAGGGGCGATGACCTTGTCGGCGGTGAACACAGCGCCCTCGGCGGTCTTCTTGGCGCCCTTGGCCACTGTCGCGAATCCAGCCGGAGCCGCACCGTTGTAGAACGTGACGAGTGCGAGAGCAAGCAAGACGACCGCGATGACCGGCATGACCAAGCCTGCGGGCTTGGCCAGCTTCTTGGCGCGGCCCACGATGTAGCCCCGCTTCAGGAACACGGTACCGACGGCGATGCCGACGATCAGGCCAGCGATGCCAACTGCCGCGTTCAGGTCGCCGCCGCCGAGGCGCAGCCACGCACGAACCGGACACCCCAAGAAGATGAGCGCCGATACCATGAAGATGAAACCGAGCACGAAGCGATAGAGCGCACCCGAGCTCCCGCGGGCTTTGAACTCACGAAAGCCCAGCGCACCGACCGTCGCGCCGAGCATCAATCCCACGATCTCAGGCCGAATGTAGGCGAAGGCATTCATCTTCATCGCCTCGCCACCGAAGAAACTCGAGATGTCGCGTAAGAAACACGCAATACACAAGCCCATGTTGCCCGGGTTGCCTTGCTTGACCAGGAACGCCGCGAAAACACCGATCACCAGACCGGTGGCCCCGAGCATCCATGCCGAAGGCCCCAAAACACGCTTCTTCCCCATCTGTCCCCCTTGCGACTCGACATCCATAACCTCTGCTGATACTTTGCATCAGTCAAAGCTGATGTCAAGCCCCTACGGGGAAACTTAGTGAAACCGAGGGAACGAGAGTGAGGCGATGAAGCGTTGCTGGAACTCGGGGTCACCCGCGAGGTCTAGTGTCTCGACGTCTTCGGCGATCGCGGCTGCAGCCGTACGGGCCTCGCTGCCGAGAAGCGTCGCAACGGCGCCAGCGAGAGCGGTGTTCCCGACAAAGTGCAGGCGCCCGGCCCACTCGGGGGGGATCATCCCGATGCGCGCCAGCGCGCCTCCGCGAACGTGTAGACCGAAACCGCCCGCCACCACGACTTCATAGACGTCGCCGGCTACAAGACCGGCCGCCTCAAGAAGCATGTCGATCGCAGTACGAATGGCGCCCTTGGCGAGCTGTAGCTCGCGGACATCACGTTGGGTGAGCACGACTTCCGCCGCCTCATCCACCGTGAACACCCGTTGATCACTCCGCTCGATCACACGCGACACCCAGGGCTCCCGCACACCATCGTCGATGCGTCCACTCGCGTCGAGCGCTCCAACATCAAGCATCGCCGCGATGAGATCGAGCAGTCCGCTGCCACAGATACCGCGCGCCGACTCCCCATCGATAGTGTCTGTCAGCAGAGCGTCGCCGAAGACTCGCACCCGTTCGATGGCCCCGGGCTCCGCGCGCATCCCCATCTCGATGCTCGCGCCCTCAAGCGCCGGTCCTGCAGCTGCCGAGGCGGCAAGCATCCGCCCGCCGGTGGCGAGGACGATCTCTCCGTTCGTCCCAAGGTCCATAAAGAGCGTGGACGTCCTGCGCTCGGCCAGATGCGTGACGAGCAACCCTGCAACGGTGTCTCCGCCGATGAACGCCGAGACGCCCGGCATGACGGTGACGGCAGCGTCGAACGCACGCAAGCCGAGGTCATGCGTGGTCGTGGCGACCGGGGCGACGGGTGCGCCGCCATATGGCGCGGCCGCTAACGGCGTCGTGTCATCGGCAAGCAACAGGGCACGCATGGCCGTGTTGCCGACGATCGAGAACTCGCGCACGTGTACAGGCATCGCGCCCACTCGAGCGACAAGAGCGAGCGCAAGGCGCTCGATCTCTTCCACGACCGCTGTCTGTAAGTCGTGCGTCGCACCATCGAGCGCAGCGGTCACGCGCGACATGACATCGGCGCCGAAGACGTGCTGTGGGTTAAGGGAAGAGACATGTGCGATCTCGTCACCATTGCGCAGGTCGACGAGCGCGAGGGCCAGCGTGGTCGTCCCTATGTCGACCGCAACACCAAGCAGCGGGTCCCGGGGATCGTCCGACACGATGCCGCGCACTGTGGGAGGCTCGACCTCGGGACGCGGCACCGCAGCATCCTCGACGATGCGGATGCGGCCAAGCGGAGGAGCGGATGAGACGTGCACGTCGCCGACTGCCCGCGCACGGCATGCAAGTCGCACATCCGCGGCGATGTCCTCGGCGGACAACAGCATGCGTTCGTCGTCGGTCAGCGGGCTCACGGCTCCGCTCACGACGACCCGACAGCGCCCGCAGCGACCGATGCCACCACACGGCGCGTCAACGCCGACGCCCGCTTCACGCGCAACGTCAAGCAGAAGCGAACCGGGAGGGACCATAGCGGTCACGCCTGAAGACTCAAAATGTACGGAGACATCGCTCATGAGTGCACCAGGGGTCGATTGGCGGACAGCACTATCGTAGCCTCCACGGCCGTCGAGTGCGACGTCGTCATCGCGCGTGGACGGCCGAAGCCAGTGCCCTCACGTTCGCGATCGGCGCCGCCACCGGTATGCCGCACGCCGGCGCGACGATGTCGATGCCCCGGCTCACGAGCCCGTCAACGACGGATCGGATGCGCTCCGGCGACGAGTTCTGGAGCAACCGTGTGCTCACATTTCCCATGAACCGGCCATCCGGCCACGACTCACTGATCTCGGACACGTCGAGGACCGACTCGAAGCTGAAGGCCGTCATAGGGATGACCGACACGCGCTCGATGATCGGCCGGACGTCACCGCAGATGTGCAACACGACCTCCGCGTCAGCGTCGAGTACCGCCCGGGTCACGCGAGCGAGATACGGAGCAGCGAACGCCTCGAACCAGGTCGGACCGAGAATATCCCCGGTACCGCTCGGCTCGGCCACCATGACCAGCCTGGCACCGGCCCGCACCTGCGCCTGCGCGAAGTGCGCGACGACGTCCACCACGCGTTCGAGCGCGGCATGCACCGCCTCCGGATCCTCGCGCATCGCGCGGTACGCCACGCCGGGCTCGATGAGTGAGGTCAATAGGGAGACGGGGCCGATCACATTGCCGGTCACGACACGATCGCGCGAGGCGACCGTCAGCACGCGAAGCGCCTCGAGAACGACGGGCATCCGCCCGGCGATCATGGGGTCCGGAAGTGGCAGATCCGCCACCTCGGCGAGAGTCTGCGCAGCATAGCGCGTCACCAGCGGCTCGACCTCGATGCTGCCGAGGTCGACGCGCGCGCCCATCGCCTCGGCCTCTACCGTCATGCAGAAGGGCACGCCAACGTTGTCGAAGCCCGTGCTCTCAGCAATCCCGCACGAAACCGCGGCCATGACAGCGGGGTCGGTGTGCACTACACCTCGCTGGTAGCCGGCAGCGGCCATCACTTCGGCAGAGGAACACGTCATCATGCCGCCAGGACAGATGACGAGCGGCCTGGAGTGTCCCAACACGCTCATACACGCACCGTCGCCAGTTCGCGGACGATGCGCATGGCCGCTGCAGCATCGGTGCCGTAGGCATCCGCACCGATCTCACGAGCGAAGCCCGCCGAGACGGGCGCGCCGCCTACAATCACACGTACCCGATCGCGAAGCCCGCGATCCTCCAGCAAGTCGACGACATCGCGCATCCGCGCCATCGTCGTGGTCATAAGGGTCGACATGGCGATGACATCCGCCTGTTGTGACTCTGCCGCATCTACGAACGCTTCGACGCCGACGCTTCGACCGAGGTCGATGACGGTGAAACCGGATGCCTCCAACATCGCCTTGACCAGATTCTTGCCGATGTCGTGCGTGTCGCCCTCGACGACGCCGATGACGATCTTCGCCTTGTCGAGTCTCTCAGACTCTGCTTGCTGGAGATGGGGGCGCAAGACTTCCAGACCCGCGTACATGGCGTCCGAACACAGCAGCAGTTCGGGGATGAAGTACTCCCTTCGTTCGAACCGTTCATTGACGTACGCCATTCCCCGGTTCAGACCGCGCTCGATCGCCTCATACGCAGTGGCTCCTGCATCCAGAGCGGCATGCGCGGCCACTTCGGCGGCACCCGCGTCCATCTCCAAGACGGATGCCGCAAGCGCCTCAAAAGCCTCTTCAATACCCACGTCCTTCACGCAACCTCCCGAGAGGATCGACTGTGCAATCATCATCTTTCGTTATAGTTGCATTCCTATTCCCTTATTGCTAGTGTCCAAACTCAGTCCGCTTCGCGGGCATGTCATGACGCAAGGACAAGGGAGGATCTGCATGCGTATCACACACAGAGCGCTCATCTCGTCCATGGTCGCGGTGAGCCTGCTGGGCACCATGTTGCTGGGTGCCGGCTGCTCGAAGACCGAGGACGAGGCTGAGACAACTACCAGCGAGACCACTGAGCTTTCCGGAACCATCCGCTTCGCGACCTGGGGCTCGGAGTCGGAGATCGAGACGAACAGGGACGTCATCGCCGCGTTCGAGGAAGCGAACCCGAACTGCACCGTAGAGCTCGAGTACATCCCTGCGGACTACGAGACCAAGATCGATACACTGATCGCCGGAGGAGCAGCGCCGGATGTCATCTACGGGCACCCCTATCAGCTGCGCAAGTGGTATGCGCTCGGCGCGCTCACCGATCTCACCGACCTCTATGAAACGAAAGGCTTCAACGACGACTCCGTCTACAACACCTCGTTCTACAAGAACTTCGAGTACGAGGGCGACAAGGTCGGCACGATCAACGGCCAGGACATCATCTTGCTCTACTACAACAAGGCACTCTTCGATGCAGCTGGCGTGGAGTACCCTTCTGAGACTTGGACCTGGGACGACTTCATCGCTGCCGCACAGAAGCTGACCATCACCGAGAACAGTAAGACCACGCAGTACGGTGTCTCACTCGGCGCCAACTACACCGTGGCTGAAGTCTTTATCTGGAGTCATGGCGGCGCCATCGTCGATGACACCTATGCGAACGACGCAGAGATCGTCGTGGATAGCCCCGAGACGGTGACCGCCCTACAGCTGATGCAAGACATCGTCAACGAGTACAAGATCTCGCCCACACCTGAGTCTGCAGGCGTCTTCGGCGGCTCGTTCGAGGCGGGCAACGTCGCCATGAAGTTCGATGGTGCGTGGGCGCCGGTCTTTCTCAAGGACGTCGAGGGTCTGGACTGGGACATGATCGTCGTCCCAAAGGGACCTGAAGGCCGCAGGACCGCCGTCCTCTACGCAGGCTACGGCGTCTACAAGGACAGCGAGAACCCCAAGCTTGCCGAGGAGTTCGCAGCCTTCATGCAGTCCTACGACGGTCAGAAGATCCTTGCCGAGACAGGCCTGATCACCGTCATCCACAAGGACATCTCCGAGGCGCCCGAGGTGCTCGGTGCACCCGGCATGCCTCCCGGAAACGCGTACCGTATCTCCGGCGTCGCAGACGCCACGTGGCGTGACGCAGCTCCCCTGTGGTGGCACGAAGCGCTCGACAAGGGCTTCACCCCCGAACTCCAGGCACTGCTGAACGGCAGCCAGGATGCTCAGACAACGGCCGCGAACATGCAGAAGCTGATGAGCGGGATCCGTGACCAGAACCAGTGACAACACGCTCCTGCCGGGGAGTGATGCGAGGCGGTCCGGCCATGTGCCGGGCCGCCTCCGCTCGCGTCTGCGAAAGCGCCTAGACGCCCCGGACAAAGGCGCGTTCTGGCTCTACGCCTCTCCCTGGATCGTCGGTTTCGCCATCTTCAGCGTCTACCCGATCGTCTACTCGCTGTTCCTCGCCTTCAACGAGTGGAACATCATCGGCGACAAGGTGTGGGTCGGCACGGAGAACTTCGAGACCATGGTCGCCGACCCGCTCTTCTGGCAGTCGTTGAAGGTCACCGGGGTCTATACGCTGTTCGCCGTCCCGCTCGGCGTGATCATGGCCCTCGCCCTGGCCATGCTGCTCAATCAGCGGGTCCGCGGCGTGAACATCTTCCGCACAATCTTCTACATCCCGTCGGTGATATCCGGCGTTGCCGCAGCGATGCTGTGGGCGTGGATCTTCAATCCCGAGTTCGGCGTCATGAACGCCGGATTGGGGCTTCTCGGCATAGAGGGCCCTAAATGGCTCTTCGCACAGGAGTGGGTCATCCCCGCCCTCGTGATCATGAGCCTGTGGTCGGTCGGAGGGAGCATGATCATCTATCTCGCCGCGCTCCAGGGAGTACCGACCGAGCTCTACGAGGCCGCGCGCGTGGACGGGGCTGGCTGGTGGAGCCGCTTCTGGCATGTGACGCTCCCGCAGATATCGCCGGTCATCTTCTTCACGCTCATAACCGGCATGATCAACACGTTCCAGACCTTCACACAGGCATATGTGATGACCAACGGCGGACCGCAGAACGCAAGCCTGTTCTTCGGCCTGTACCTGTACAACAACGCGTTCCGCTATCTGAAGATGGGCTACGCGTCGGCGCTCGCCTGGACGCTGCTGCTCATCGTCCTCCTGCTCACGCTGGTCGTGTTCGTCACCGCTCGTTTCTGGGTGCACTACGACACCGACGCCACGGGAGGCTGGTGAGCGGTGAAGACACTTGCATCAACGCGCAAGCGCCATCGCCTCGCGATGATCTCGACCTACGTGGCCATCGGTATCGGCTGCGTCTTCATGCTCATGCCGTTCCTCTGGATGCTCTCCACCAGCCTCAAGCAGCCCGGGCAGGTGTTCGCCTACCCTATCGAGTGGCTGCCTGACCCCGTGAAATGGGAGAACTACCTCTACGTCACGATAAAGTGGCCGTTCTTCCGCTACATGCTCAACAGCGCGCTGGTAGCCGGCCTGACCATCCTCGGCAGCCTGATCTCATGCTCACTCGTGGCCTACGCGTTCTCCCGACTCAAATCAAAGATGAGCAAGCCACTGTTCCTGCTCATGCTGTCAACGATGATGCTCCCGGGACAGGTCACGGTCATCCCAATCTTCATCCTGTTCAGAAACCTCGGCTGGATCGACAGTTTCGCCGCATTGACGGTCCCGGCCTTCTTTGGCACACCGTTCTACATCTTCCTGCTGCGACAGTTCTTCATGACGGTGCCGAGAGAACTCGAGGATGCCGCGCGCATCGACGGGTGTGGCACTTGGGGTGTCTTCCACCACGTCGTCTTACCGATGGCCAAACCTGCGCTCGCGGCAGTCGCCGTCTTCGCCTTCATGGCATCGTGGAACGACTTCTACGGCCCACTTATCTTCCTGTCTTCGGAAAGCAAGCGCACTGCCGCACTAGCGCTCGCGATCTTCAACAGCGCCGCCTCCGACTACTCGGGCAACCAGATGCATTGGGCGATGGCAGCCGCGACGCTGACGATCATCCCGACACTAATCGTCTTCTACTACGCCCAGCGCTTCTTCGTGCAGGGCATCGTCTTCAAGGGAGTCGAGAAATAGGTGCCGCGACTCATCGACATCGTGCGCTCTGCCGAGACCCTCCCGGTCTTCCCTATCGGTGGTCCCTGCCGATGGCCAACCGCATCCGGCGCCGAGAACGAATGGGGCGCTCCTGAGTGGCTGCTGGCACACGCTGACTCGTGGAACTCGGCGTTCATCCTCACTGGCATCGACGACACCACAATGTGCGCAGCGATGGCAGGTCCCACACCCGAAGGCGTCTATGCGCGCGAGCACTATCGGCAGCACCCGATCACCGACATCGGCGCGTTGCGCGTTCCTGAGCCGCACGATGACGCACACCTCGCGCCATCACTGGCGACCCTCGCGGCGGTGGCCGGACGCGGTCACCCCGTCCTTGCCTCGGTGTGGGGACCGCTCACCATCGCGGCGACACTGATGGGCGTCGACTACTTTCTGCGCACCGCCCTGCAGGATCCGATGCTCCTTGACGAAATTATCGGTTTCGCGTCGACCGCGGTCGCCCACTACGTGGACGCGGCACTCGGAACCGGCGCAGACTACTTGTGGGTCGCCGAACCGCTCGCGGCACTCTTCAGTCCCACGTTGTTCGCAAGGCACGGGGACGAGCGGCTCACAGACATCGTGAACATTGCGACCTCCCACGAAACCGAATGCGTGCTGCATGTGTGCGGAGACACCTCGCACCTCACCGAGTTACTCACGGCCACCGGGGCGGCCGGGCTGTCAGTAGATGCGGCCGTCAACCTTGTCGATACCGCGAAGCACTCGGGCCCCAACGTAGTCATCATGGGCAACCTGTGGCCGATGGACCTCCTCTCGAAGTCGCCGGAGGAGATCGCTGAGGCGACCCGTCGCATGGTCGACTCGATGGCCGGACGCGCCTACATAGCCGCCACTGGATGCAGCTGTCCTGTCGGCACGCCCGTCGAAAACCTTGCGGCGTTCATCGACACTGCCCGCCGCTACCCTGGACTCAGAGCTGCACCAAACGCCATCAAAAGGAGCCTCGTGTGAGCGACGATAACGCCCTTCAGCAGCGAATCGACGAACTCGTCTCGGCGGCCATCGAACGCTATCTGCATGATGGACGCCACTGCTCGGAGATGACGTTCGTAACACCATGCCGGTGCTTCGACCCTGCGTTCGACGCCGACCTTATTCGGATTGCGAACCCGTTCGGGGGCGGCATCGCCGAGCGAGACGATTTGTGCGGCGCCGTAGTCGGAGGCTGCATGGCCATCGGCTACTTCTTCGGGCGGCGGGACGAGGACCAGGACCAGGAGCGCTCCTGGCGTCTGGCACGCGAGTACTACGACTGGTTCAAGGCCGAGATGGGCTTCCTCTACTGCCGAGACAAGACCACCTGTGCGCATAACTGGGACCTTCACCAGGGCTGCGCACCGGTGGTCGAATTCGCGATGCGACACGTGATCGAAGTACTGACTGAGGAGGGAGCGTAATGGCCTCGGTAGAACTGACCGGCGTGACGAAGCTGTTCGGCGAATACGCCGCCGTTGACGACGTCTCCCTACGCATCGAGGATGGATCGTTCACGGTACTGGTGGGGCCGTCCGGCTGCGGCAAGACGACAACGCTCCGGATGGTCGCGGGACTCGAGGAGCTGACCGCCGGACAGATTCGCATCGGCGACCAGGATGTCAGCGACACGCCGCCCGCCAACCGTGACATCGCTATGGTCTTCCAAAACTACGCGCTCTACCCGCACATGACCGTGCGCGACAATATGGGCTTTGGTCTGAAGCTGCGCAAGACACCACGGCCGGAAATCACGCGGCGCATCGACGAGGTCGCCGAGATGCTCGGGTTGGGCGACCTGCTCGACCGGAAGCCCCGGCAGCTGTCGGGCGGGCAGCGGCAGCGTGTCGCGCTCGGCCGGGCAATCGCCCGGCGTCCAGCGGTCTTTCTGATGGACGAGCCGCTCTCCAACCTCGACGCGAAGCTACGTGCCCAGACCAGGGCCGAACTTGTCCGCATTCACCGCGAGCTTGGCGCGACCTTCATCTACGTGACCCACGACCAGGTCGAGGCGATGACCATGGGACAACAGGCCGTGGTCATGGACAGCGGACGCGTCCAGCAAGCCGCTTCTCCCCGCGACGTGTACCTGTACCCTCAGAACATCTTCGTCGCCGGCTTCGTCGGGAGCCCGCCGATGAACCTAGTCAAGGTCGGGGTCTCAACCAACGGAGACGGACGAGCCGTTCTCGACCTCGGCGCCGACGACCGGGTACACGTCTCCAGAGAGCTCTCCGAACAGCTTCGCCCACACGTGGGCGACAGCGTCACGTTCGGCGTGCGGCCCGAGCACATCAAACTCTCTGCCGACAGCGAGGGCTTACGCTATCACGTCGAGATGGTAGAGCTGCTCGGACACGACACGCTGCTGCACCTCTCCGGTGTCGGCGCTCCACTCCTAGCCCGTGTCGACTCGCGCTATGCGCCATCGCCCGGCGAAGAGCTGAGAGTCGACTTCGACTACGACCACGTGAGTGTGTTCCACCCGGATACGGGTCTCAGCATCCGCAGCGACGCACCACCTCTCATAGCGGCAGGGTCGACCGAGCCGGAAGGGACCCTGACGGCCACGTCTCCCGGCTCGAATCGGACGGTGCTATATGCTATCGATTCAGCGACCGGTACCACCCTCGTGACTCGACCATGAATATCGTACTCTGCGGATCGTCGAAGATGAAACGCACGGTATCGCCCGGTACGGTATGCAGGCGCACGTCATCTGCGTCGGCCAGCAGCGATGACACATCCGTTCCGCCAAGCATCGCCGAGCGAGGCTCCATCGGGGTCACGACCACCCGATCGGTCGGTGCGGACGAGAGCACGACCCGGTCGACAAGCTGGAACTTGCCGACATGGCACGATGTAGCGGTGAAGCGAAGTCTCACAGCTCCGCCCTCGACGAAGCGAGACACGTCCAACGCAACGTCATCGGAGTGCTCGCGCGGGAAGATGACTCCCGCAGGTTGCCAGACGCCGTCCTTGAACGCCTCCACTGGCACCGTCGGGCGCTGGAACAGCGACAGGCCCATGTCCTGAAGCTGCTCGAAGCCGTCGATCGTGACGAGCACGACGGCGTCTTCGCTGTCCTCGACCTCGAACACGACATCAAAGCGCGAGCCGTCATAGAGCTTCACGCCCACGCCATCCTTCTCGGCCAGCGAGGAGACCGCAGCGGCAATCGCCCTGGAAGGCGCCACCGCGTCGCGAACCGAAAGAACTCGCCCGTCAGGGGTGACGGCTGCCTCGAAGCCTGGTTCGGCGCGTATCGCCGAGAACACTGCCTTGTCGAGGAACGACTCCTCGTTGCGGACCTCGACGATACGAATCTCCGCAGAGCCATCGTCTTGCAGCGCCGAGCGGAACAGCATGAAGTCGTCGTATTCGCGCGCCGGATCCCTACTCACCGAGATGATGTCGTTCACAGCAACGAACGTACGACCGTCGTACGCGTAGATATATGGGCACGAGTCCACCGTACCGTCCCACCAGTCGGGAAGCTGCTCGTAGTCGGGCTTGAAGTCAGGCGACGTATCCACAATGGGCTGCCCGTCCAGCAGGGTGAATTCGGTGAAGAGACCGCCAGCGTCATCCTTGGTCACCACGACAGGCTCCATGCCGTCCGTGGAGTAGTACTGGCCGATGACCTGGTCCTTCTCCCCACTTTCCAGTGCCTCGCGGTCCTCATCTGTGAGTTGCACCGCGCCCATCTCGACAGTCGGCGTGTTCGACGGATCCAGCAGTTGAACCTCATCTGCAAGCCCGTCCGCGAACGGATTAGTCCCAAAATCGATGTCTGAGGGCGGCTCACTATCGAGCATCTTGTCGATCTCCATGTCCATGATCACGTCCATGGCCAGATCGTCGTAGAGCTCATCAGAGCGATCGGGCAAGGTCACCTTCAGTTTGTCCACTGCTGCATCGACCTTGACGCCAAGGATGTAGCCCTCGATGGGGTCATCGAGCTGATAGTTGGGGACGTCCGGCGACTGCGATGGGTCAGGCACCTTACCTTTGTTGAACTGGATCCCAGCAAGGTCTTTCTGGAACTGCGAGATGTCCGGCGACACGCCCTGTGCCGCATCAAGACCCGCTTGCCCGAGTTCGTAGCCGCCTTTGAAGTCCCACAGGAGCTTGCCGGCCTTGCCGAGCTTGGAGAGCTTGTCGAACTGCAGCGGCGTGAGCGCCAGGTCGACCGCGACGTTTCCGGCGCTTTTGGCTATCGCCCAGTTGGCGTCGCTGTTCATGTTGCCGGCGAGCGCGTCCATCTTCTTCGCATTGTCGACCATCTGCTGCGCGTAGGCGTCGTCGCTGCCCTCGTACTTGTCTTTGATAAGCTGCGCCTGCCCACTCATGTTGTCTGCCGCCGCCGCAATATCCTGCTTGTTGAGCACGTCGGCGGCAACACTGCTGCCACCGACGATCGCCGTCGCGCTCAGACTGGTGATCGCTAGCCACGTGAGCAGCGTGAGCGTGAAGATCGCGCCACGGTCATCCCGCATGAACATTCCGAAGAGCGTGCGTGTGCGTCTCATCGCTACACGCCCCCTTCGGCCGTCACGGGTACGGTCTCGACACCGACGAGCCGCCCCTGATCGAAGCTCGCCGTGACCTGTCCCTCGAACACGTAGATCTCAAGGCCTTCCGCTATCTCGGGTGCAATGTCGGCCCCGGCGGTGGGCAGCGCGCCAATCACATCGGTGACATCTTGAAGCGACATCCCGACTGCGAACTCATCGGGGCGAAGGAGCGGGAACTCCGTGCCCACGGGGGCAGCAGGCGCGTCATGCACACCAGTCGCCTCACCATCCTTGAACGTGAAGCGGGAACCGAGCGAGTAGTAGTCCCACACCTCAAGACGGTGGATTGGAAGCTCCCCGTTCGCGTCCGGCTGGTCGTTTGGGTCCACGCCGTAGTAAACGCTGAATGTCTCCGGATAGCCGAACTCGGCTACGACGCGCTGCTGAGACCGTGTGGATTCCCATGCGGACCAGTCACCGTTACCGCCGCCACCGTCGCCATCGGAGAAGAGCAAGAACGCGCCAACGCCAACCGCTCCGAACACGAAGAGCAGACCCAACACGACAAGTGTGATCGTGAGGCCCTTTCTCGGCTTTCGGGGTGGTGGTGGCAGAGGCTGCTGCTGGTACTGCGGGAGCGGGGGTTGCTGCTGGTACTGCGGAGGCTGCTGCTGATATTGCGGAGGTTGCTGCTGGTACTGCGGGAGCGGGGGTTGCTGCTGATATTGCGGAGGCTGCTGCTGGGGTGATTCACCCGAACCAGGCGCTACCGTAGCCCGTGCTGCACCACACTGTGTACAGAACGAAGCACCTGGGACGAGGGGTGAGCCGCAGCTCGCACACGTGTCGGTCATGTCCCACTCCCCTCTTGGCTGAAGACACGAACCTAGGTTCACGCTGAACATAGCATACGATTCGTGGAGAGAAGAACGTTGGCTCGGGTGGCGGTCGTGCTGTAGCGCGCTACAGCACCGCGTTGAACAGGTACCCCACTGCGATGATGCCCACTGCGTTGATGGCGATGAAGATGCCTATCAGTTTGGGCTTGATGACCTTGCGCAGGATGATCATCTCGGGCAGGGAAAGCGCGACGACAGCCATCATGAAGGCGAGTACGGTTCCCATCGCCATGCCTTTGTCGACAAGCACGCTGACAATCGGAATGACGCCGGCCGCATTCGAATAGAGCGGGACGCCGAGAAGGACCGCGACCGGCACGGCGAACGGGTTGCCCGGCCCGGCGTAGCGCACGAGGAGGTCCTCGGGCAGAAAGCCGTGCATGAAGCCGCCGATGGCGATGCCGACGACCACGTACGGCCATACCTTGCCGACGATCTCGGCGACGTAACCCTTCGCGTACGTAGTGCGGTCGCGCCACGTGAGTTCCTCGATGACGCCCTCACCCACCCTAATGCCGTACACGTACTCCTCGACCAGATGCTCCAGCCCCAGCTTGCCGATGATGATGCCGCTCACGATGGCGACCGTGAGGCCCGCCACCAGGTAGAGCGCGGCGATCTTCCAGCCGAACATGCCGAGCAGCAGCACCAGCGCGACCTCGTTCACCATGGGACTTGCCACCAAAAATGAGAACGTGACGCCGAGCGGCACGCCACTCTCGACGAAGCCGATGAAGAGCGGCACGGCACTGCATGAGCAGAACGGTGTGACCACACCAAACATCGCTGCGAGGACGTTGCCCACATACAGACGCGTGTTCGAGAGGTAGGCGCGCGTCTTCTCGGGCGGGAAGAACGAGCGGACGATCGCCACTACGAAGACAATGGTAGCGAGCATAAGCAGGATCTTCGGCACGTCGTAGAGGAAGAATGCAAGCGCCTCACCAAAGGCGCTGCCGTGCGCCAGGCCTATGACGTCGAAGGTGAGCCAGTTCGCAAGCGCCTCAAGCGGCGCGAAGATGTCCACAGACAGGGGTCCTCTCGGCAATGGCGTGCTGATCTAGCAGCAGCGACCACCGCAGCTGCAGCCGCCGGAACCGGTAGTCGATGCGCCCCCAAGGATGCGATCGAGTTCCTCGGCGGAAGGAATGCGACCAGACAGGCACACCTGCTCGTCGATGACGAGCGCCGGCGTCGTCATAACGCCGAACGCCATGATCTCGACGAAGTCGGTGACGTGCTCGATGTCGGCCTCAAGACCGAGCCGCTGCACGGATTCGCGGGCCGCCTTCTCGAGCAGGTTGCACTTGGTGCAGCCACTACCGAGGATCTTGATGCGCATAACAGTCTCCCTTTCGTCGTCACCGTGATCGCAGCCGCTCACGCGCGGCCCCGCTTCGTCGTACACGCGCAGCCGTCGATGCCCCCGGGTGCGGCTTCCGCGACATCGGCCAGCGCCGAGAACGTCTCGGCCAAGGCGACGAAAGCAGCAGGCTCGAGCGAGCAGTGGAGCCACTGCCCCACCTTGCGCGTGCGTATCAAGCCCACCGCGCGCAGTTTCTTGACGTGGTGGGAGACGAGCGCGTCCGAGATGCCCAGCCCCTCGGCCAGCTCGCACACACACAGCTCACCGCGCGTGAGCATCTCCACGATCGCGAGGCGGCGCTCGTCGGCAAGCGCTTTGAGTACGTCGATGTCCATGGCGAGCAGTCTAGTCCCGCCTGCGCCGCGTTGTCAAACACACATTTGAACACCCAGCTCAGGATAGGTGCCTTTTGCCGAGAAGCACCGCCACAGGCGACGGACGGCGCCACGTGCTTGCAGGGTTGCGCACTATCGCAGTCGAACATCATCCTGATGGCAAGAGATCCTCGCACGGGACGGAGTCAACCGATGGTCCTCTACTTCGTCGTGTTCTCCTGCGGCGCTTGTCTCATGGGGCTCGAGCTCCTTGGTGCCCGCGTCCTGGCCCCCGTGATGGGCAACTCGATATACGTCTGGGGCAGCGTCATTGCCAGCTTCATGGCCGCTATGAGTGTCGGCTACTGGCTCGGGGGCGCCATTTCGGATCGCTTCGGCGCGTCGCGTTCACTTGGCGTCGTCATCGGAAGCGCCGGCATCTGGACCGCGCTTTCGCCGCTTGTGGCCGATGCAACCCTCGAGTGGGCCGGCACACTCGGACCTCGGGTTGGCTCACTCGTCGCGACCGCGCTCATCTTCACCGGCCCGGCGTTCCTGCTCGCCATGGTGTCGCCCATGGGCGTCAAGCTTGCCTCGGCCAAAGGACTCGGCCGCATCGGTCGCTCGGCAGGCTCGCTGTACGCGATCTCGACCGCAGGCAGCATCTTCGGCACACTCGCCACCGCGTTCTGGCTGATACCGCTGGCACAGGTGGAACCGCTCACTATCGGCATCGGCATCGCGCTGGTGGTGATCGCCTTCGTGAGTCTGGGACTCCCGCAGCCGCACTCGGACGACGTCGCCCCACGCGAGCTGGGAGTGCGATGGATGGGCGTCACCGTCGTTCTCGCAATCTTGGGCGCCGTCCTCGGCGGCGGCATGCTGCTGCGCATGGGCCCGGACACCAGCACCAACAGCGATGGCGAGGCCGTCATCTTCCGGCAGGACACGCAGTACCACCGCATCACGGTGACCGAGGCCGACGGCGTGCGCTACCTGCGCTTCGACAAGAGCCGGCAGTCCGGCATCGACCTGAGCGACGGCTACACGAGCGTCATCGCATATCCCAACTACCTGCACCTGGCGTTGGCGGCCAACCCGGGCGCGCGCAACGTCCTCGTCCTCGGCCTGGGCGGCGGCGCCGTCACCAAACGCATGTGGCTCGACTACCCCGAGATAGCCATCGACTCCGTAGAGATCGATCCCATCGTCGTGGAGGTGGCCGAGCGGTACTTCGGCCTGCCCGATGACGAGCGGCTCACTACCTCGATCATGGACGCCCGCCGCTACGTACAGCAGTCCGACGAGCTCTACGACATCATCATCATCGACGCGTACTACGCGGACTCGCTCCCCTTCCACCTCACGACCGAGGAGTTCTTCCTCGAAGTGAAGAGCAGGCTGGCACCGGGCGGCGTGATCGCCTACAACGTCATCTCTGCGGTTGAGGGCGAGCACAGCGAACTCTTCCGCAGCATGTACCGCACCGCAACGGGCGTGTACGACCACCTCTGGGTATTCCCTATCGGCATCGGTGAGAACGGCGCGCTGGGCGCGAATCGCAATATCATCGTGCTCGCCACCGATGCGGACCTCGCGGAGTCCGAGCTGCGTGACCGCATCGCGAACAAGGTCGATGGCCGAGTGAAGATCGACGACTTCGAGACGTTCGCTGCCGACCTCTACACCGGCATCGTCCCGCTCGCCGACGTGCCAAAGCTCACCGACGAGTTCGCCCCGACCGACTCGCTCATCAACGTCAACTGAACGCACGAAAGCGGCGTCACCGACGCAATCCATCTCTGAGCAGCACGTCGTCGACTCGACGACTTGCTGGCCGGGCATAGTCATAGGAAGATGCTGGGTGAGGGTGTCGGGGGGAGTTGCGGACACCCGGTGTGTGGATTACGCAGACTGCATATGCTACCGGCCGAGAAGGGCCACCTGCTGTTACGCAGAAGCGGCCCGGCACGTACTGCACTTATGCAGACTGCAGAATTGTTGTTAGGCGAAGGATCTACAGGGTTGATGATGGGGGAGGCGCTATGAGCTGGTACTTGGGGGTTTGGAAGAAGTATGCGACGTTCGGCGGCCGGGCTCGTCGCAAAGAGTACTGGATGTTCTATCTGTTCAACATAATCTTCGGTTTCGTCCTTAGCTTCACGGACAGCATGCTCGGTCTCACGAATGAAGGTGGCTCTGGTCCTCTGTATGGTCTGTACGGGTTGGCCGTGCTGCTCCCGGCGATAGCTGTTGGCGTGCGCCGGATGCACGACACGGACAGAAGCGGCTGGTGGCTGCTGGTGCCAATCGCGAACCTCGTCTTCCTCGTCTCAGAGGGAACGCAAGGCCCCAATCAGTACGGGTCCGACCCCAAGGCGCCGGCCATGGGGTACGCGCCCCCTGGGCCGCCCGCTGGGTGGCTTCCCGATCCTACTGGTCGCCACCAGTTCCGCTATTGGGATTCGACTCAATGGACGTCCTCTGTCTCCGACAACGGAGTGGCTTCAGTCGACAATCTATGAGGGTTGCGCATCGGAGTCCTCGCCTAACAAAGGCATCCAGCAGATAGTCCGCCCATGTGAGGTACTCTCGGCGGGGGCGTTGGCGGGGGCGGACTACGGCTGATGCCTAACACGTTGGACATACAGGATGATTCGACGACTCGGACCTAGGGGGGAGTCACGTTGGTCAAGCAGACTGTACCCGACATGAAGGAGCTCTTTCGCCAGGCGGCAGAAATCGCCCAACAGGTGCCGGAGAACATGCAAGAAGCCGCGTTCAATCGTGCTCTCGACCTGCTCGTTGGCGCTGGAGCCACTCCAAGCACGGGGGAGAACGCTCCCAGCAAGCCGAAGTCGTCTACAAAGGGTCAGGAGAGCCCTGCACCCGCCGCAGCCAACGACCTTGTACTGCAGATCGACTCAACGCAGCATCCCGGCGTTCGCTCTGCGACCAGGGTTCTGGACCGCGCGCTAATGGTGCTCCAGATCGCACTCAGAGACCATGGTGTAGATGGCCTGACGCCGTCGGAGATCTCGCGGGTCTTGACTGAGAAGTTCCGCCTAAGGACAACCGCCCCGGCTGTCCGCATGGCGCTCAAGGACGTCTCTGATTTGGTAGACAGAGTCCCCGATGGAAGAAAGGGCTACCGATATCGAATCATGGGGCCAGGCGAGGAGTACGTGAGTCACGTGCAGGATGCGCATGTCGCTGGAGACGCTCAGGCCGCGTCAACCGGTACGAAGCGCGAGACATCTCGGCGAGCGAGGCGTGCATCCGCTGGCGGCAAGAAGGCTAAGGTCAAGAGCGAAAGCTCATCGCCGACCCCGAAAGCCAAGCCCAAGCGCGTAACGTCGAGCAAGCTAGGACCCAAGGCGGCAATTACGGGACTGATCGAAGAGGGCTACTTCGCAACCCCACGGACTGGGCCTGAAGTCCAGGCGTACCTACAGAAGAAGCGTGGCTTTGCTCTCGGAACTGACCAGCTCAGACTAGCTATGCTTAGACTCGTACGCGACGGAGCGCTCGCGCGTGACGAGAACGATGAGGGGCAGTATGAGTACAAGCGACCCTAGCGCAACACTCGAGCAAGCACTCGCATCGATTCCTGCACCACTCCGCAGGCGCCTAATCAAATCGTACGGCGATCTGAAGAAAGACGCCCTTGAGGGAGAGCACGACGCAGCAGGATTCCGCGCGGGCAAGCTCGCGGAGGTGCTCCTGCGCGCGACTCAGCATCTGCTGACCGGAGCCTACACGCCGCTCTCCACCAACATCAAGAATTTCAAGCAGCAATGCGAGCAGATTGAGGGCTTGCCCGCGACTGCGGGTCCTGACGGACTCCGGATTCTCATGCCTCGTGCGCTCTCGTTTCTCTACACGCTTCGAAACAAGCGCGACTTCGGCCATGCAGGTGGAGAAGTGGACGCGAATGAGATTGACGCCGCGACGGCTGTGCGATTGTCGGACTGGTGCATTTGCGAACTCATCAGAGCATCGCAAGGCATTCCTCTGGAGGACGCGCAACTCCTCTGTGATGCCATTGCAGGACGCCAAATTCCTCTCGTCTGGAAGGTCCTCGGAAGAAGGCGGGTCTTGGACGCGTCACTGAACTACCGCGAGCAGACGCTCCTCTTGCTCTACTCGGAACTCGAGACCGGGGTGGCGACGGAGGACCTGGTTGACTGGACCGAGCACCCAAACAGGGCGAACTTCCGCAGGGACGTACTATCGAGACTTCACAAGGCGCGGCTGATTGAGTGGGATCGCGAGACAGACATGGCCGTGCTGTCGCCGCTGGGTATCGAAGAGGTCGAGGGACTTCTGTTGACCAAGATTGGTCAAGGCAAGACCTGATGTCCAACCCGGGCTTCCACCTGACTCGCTTCGCTCGCAGCTGACGCGCAAAGACGTTAGACACAACACCATGCACGTTGGATGCTCGGGAGGACTGTCGATGACTCAGGTGCCCCAGAGGTTTGCCGCCACGGGCGCGGATGCCGCCATCAGCATCACTCGGGCGGTCACGCACCATCGCATCGGTCTGAGCCTGACGTTCGCAGGCGAACAGCTCGACGCCGATCGCCTCGCGCGAGCCGCTCGGCTGTCTCTTGACGCCGAACCAGTTGTCGGCTGCGCGTTTCGCACTGACGAGCGCAGGGCCTACTGGGAGCGCATCTCAAACCTCGACAACGCGACAATCCTCGTGCAGGAAGAGTCCGCCGATCCCGAAGCCCGGATGCGGTCATTTCAGGCGATCGAGATCACAGACGAGGGACCTCAGGCCGCAGTGGCGCTGATTCGCGCAAGCGATGTTGACTATCTCGGCATCAAGACGAGCCATGTGCTGGCCGACGGTCAGGCGGCCAAGCAGTACGCATACCTACTGGCTGACACCTACACACGCCTGGGCAAGGACCCGTCGTTCATCCCTGAGCCCAACCTGCGTGCGCGCCCCAGCGGACGTGACGTGTGGGCCAACCTCAGTCCACAGCAGCGGCGCGAAGCCAAGAAGGCGAAATCATGGACGAAGGCGACATGGCCGGCTCCGGCAGCCGGGAACACGGGCCAGGATCTCACCTACCGGTGGGCGACAGTGCCGCCTGAACGGTTCGTCTCGCTGAAGTCGTACGGCTCAGAGCGTGGATGCACCGTGAACGACATGATGCTCACTGCCGTGCTGCGTGCGTGCATCTCCAGACTCGACCCTCCCGCGGGCACACCGCTGTCGCTCATGTACACGGCCGATTTGCGCCGCTACCTGCCTGATGCCGCTAGCCTGCCCATCTCGAATCTCTCGATCTCAGGTTCGCTCGACATCGAGCGCATCGACGGCGAGAGCTTCGACGACACCTTGGGTCGAGTGCACGGGCGAATGGAGCAGTGGGCCAAGATGTGCCACGGAGCCGGACCCCTGGCAAGCGCGGAGAGACTCGCAGGTCTCGGGTATCGAACAACCGAGCGGCTCCTCAGAATGGCGTTCCGCGCCGGCGGAGCGCCCGGCAAGACGTACCCGTGGTTCACGAACATCGGGGTCATAGACGATACGCGGCTGTCTTTCGATGGGATGACGCCGGACTCGGGGTTCGTGTTCGGACCGGCCTCCAGAGGCCCGAGTATCGTGCCGGTCATTAGCACGTACCGCGATGCACTGACGGTCTGCATGGGCTTCTGCGAGTCGGACTACGATGCCGCGTCGGTCGAAGGACTGCTCGAATCGATTGTTGGCGAGATTGAAGATACGTGTACGCCGGAGTGTGCGTAATCCCCGGCTTCGAGCAGATGGGGCGAGCGCTAGAATAATGCAAGGGCTTGACCACTGCTCAAGCCGAAAACCGTTAGTCACAACCCGCACTAGACAATGTGCTCGCGTGACACTATAGTTTCCAAGTGACAATTATAGTTGCTAATTGGAAACGGAAGTATCAGATGCGTCCCCCAAAGACCCAACGAAGCAGTCTCAGGTACCGGCTTGACGACCTCTTGGGATCACCCGCGCTCATCCGTCTGACGCGCGTGCTCGTTCACGAGGTCAGAGGTTCCGTCGGCGTCGCAGATGCAGCCAGGATGGCCGGCCTTTCGACGGCCGGTGCTCGCAAGGCTCTCGGGAGTCTGGAGCGAGCTGGAATTGCGACTCGGGTTGGAACCGGCCGAGCCCAGAAGTACGGTCTCAGGGACGGCAGTCCATACATAGGCCCACTGCGCCAGCTGTTTGAACAGGAGCAGCAGCAGTATGACGACCTCGTCCAGCGCTTGCGACAGGCACTCGAGATGCCGGAGGTGCGTGAGGCCTGGGTGGAGCGTCTTCCAATAGAGCCTGGAGAGGCGCTGCAGGTGGACGTCATCGCTGAGACCAAGGCAATCACTTGGATAGGTCCGGAACTCCGCACTCGCCTTGTTGAGACGGAGAAGCGATTCAACCTGATCATAGAGCTGGCCATCTTCACGCGTGCTGACGCACCCGTCATGCCGGAGGGAGCTATCCCGCTCTGGGGTGCGGGTGATGCAATCAGGGCGGATCGAGCGCCGGGAGCCCAGACTCGCGCAGAGTCAGCCGAGCGCTCACTCCGGATGGCGGAAGCCGTCGCCGAGCTGATCAAGGCAGACCCATCCCTAATCCAACGTGCTTGGCAGCAGACGAATCGACTCCTGCACGAGGGACAGGGGACGGCCGACAGCGACATTGGCGAGTGGAGGCAGCTGCTCGAAGCATATTCCACAGAGCGACTCAGGGACCTGCTGGTATCGAGAAGCTCACGGGCTGACAGACTGCGCAGAAGCTCTCCCTTCTTCGCGGTACTGACGCCGCAGGAGCGAGACCGGATGATGAAGGAGATCGAGGCGAAGCGATGAGGTACGACCAACTTGAACACGCCATACGCGCCGCCTGCGATATCTCAGGGGACACTGAGCTGCTGATCTTCGGTTCGCAGTCCATTCTCGGCACGTATCCCGAAGCCCCCGAAAGCCTCAGGGCCTCGATTGAAGTTGACGTCCAGTCGAAGAACCGACCCGAAATGACGGACTTCATAGATGGGGCGCTGGGCCAGGACTCCCAGTTCCATGCCACACATGGCTTCTATGTGCACGGCATCTCAATAGAGGCCGCAACTCTTCCCGATGGTTGGTTGGAGCGAACGATTGATGTGTCCCACCCTGTTGGCACCAAGGGCAACACTGGGCTGTGTCTCGAGGCGCACGACTTGGCCGCAAGCAAGTTGGCTGCATACCGAGAAAAGGACAGGGTCTTCGTGGCGACGCTCCTGAGCGAGGGGCTCATCGACGGTGGGATCCTTCTCGGCCGAGTCAGGTCTCTACCCATCGAGGACGACCATCGCAATCGCTTGGTCAGGTGGGTCGAGGTGACCGTTGCGGACATCACTCGGGAGGACTAGAAGTGCCATCTCATCATCATGTCGATGATGATGAGCGTTTCGAATCCCGCAGTGGGGCCGCCATCGTGGCTGGCAAGGCGACATCGCGTGCAGGATGATGATCATGATGATGTGGGTGTGACTAACCCGCGGATAACCTGACTCGCTTCGCTCGCAGGTTATCCGCCAAGCGTTAGGCGTGTTCCGGCGACCCCTTCATAGGTGTTATAATCAGCACCAGAAGTCAGGTCGGTTTCGGAGGTCAATCATGGGTACTGCCGTGAAGTTCTCGGAGGACATTGTCCCGCTCGGCGACATGAAAGTGAACCCGGGTAAGATTGTGCGCCGCGTGGACGAGACTGGTCGTCCGGTTCTGCTGACCAGCCACGGACGCGGTGTCGCGGTCGTGCAGGCACTGTCTGAGTACGAAGCCGCTCAAGAGGAGCGTGAGTTCATGCGTGCCGTCGTTGCCGGCCTCGCTGACATCGACGCTGGACGCGTGGTTCCGCTCGCGGAAGTGAAGCGCCGCCTGGGTCTTGACTGATGGCTGCACGCATCGAGATCGAGTTCGCGAAGTCCGCTGAGGACGACTTGCACGACATCCTTGCGTGGTACGCGTCTCAGCAGGTACCGGAAGTCGGCATGCGATTGGTCGCGGGCATCATCGAACGCGTGGATCAGCTGGCAACGTTCCCGGACAGCGGCAGAATCGTCCCTGAGTTCGAGACGCCCTGGCTTCGCGAGCTCGAACAGCCGCCGTACCGGATCGTCTACCGTCGCGAGGACACAGCCGTCACCATCGTTCGTGTACTGCGCAGCGAACGGCTGATGGACTTGGGTCTGGACGAAAACGCCTAACCCGCGCTTCCACACCGACGCGCGCATGATGTCGCATAATGGGAGCGCAAGCGCGCGGCTGAAGCGCAAATGCGTTAGGCGGGGCTGACGCGTCGGCCGATGGTTTGCAATTCTACTACCGTGGAAGGTAATATATCGACATGCCAAAGAAACGTCGCGGCGGGTATGTGTTCGTGGGCTGGAAGGGCGACCACTCGCCTCGCCACGTGCACGTCTATCGAGACGGGAAGCTGGTCGTCAAGTGGGACCTCGACAACTGGCAGGCGATGGAAGGATTTGCGTCGAACCGGGTCAAGAGCTTGATACGGGAGCTCAAGGACGAGGGATTGCTATGAAGATCAGAGCCGTCAAGGCGAACAATCACAAGAAGGCTTTCGAGGTCACTCTCAGCAGGGGTCTCCTCACCTTCCCCTACTCGAAGACTGACCCGGCCCCTGCTTCCTCAGACCCAATTGAACGTGTCTACGTGGATGATGAGCTTGGTCGCGAGGGCTTCACTTATGTGTTGAAGTCAGGTGCTGAGGGATCTATGCATGTCGATTCTGTGCTTGAGTACAACGAGGATCCCAAGTACTTGCGCGACATGCTGCTGTACAATCTCACGGTTGAAGCCCAAAAGTGCATGAAGGCCAGTCGGCTCTCCCAGAATGAGGTTCTCCGTAGATCCAAGACCTCTGCCTCACAACTCGCTAGGCTCTTGGACGTGTCGAACAAGACCAAGTCACTCGACAAGATGGTCGTGCTGCTCGGCGCCCTGGACTGCGAGGTTGAATTCAACATTCACCCTGCCAAGTCAGGTCGAACCTCTGGGTCCGGTCGGGACATGCACCGAACCGCTGGCGCTGGCACAGCGTAGGCAGTCGTCTAGTTTCAAGTTTGAAGTGCAACGCTTGTGTCTACGCGAGTGCAGAGCATCCCTCCGGCGTCTTGTAGCCCGGATCGCCTCGCCCTCACGCCAAGGAGGAGCTAGATTCCGGGACTCGCGTGGGCGACCGAGCGCTTGCGCAACACGAAGCCCACGAGCGCGGCGAGCAGGAGCGTGAGCGCGCCACCAACGAGGCCGGCAACGCTCGTGCCGACGTCGACCGACGGCCACGTCACCTCGCCCTCGCCCTCAACCGCTTCCGCCGACTGCCTGAAGCCGTAGTCGGGCAGGAAGGATGTCTTCTCCTGCAACTCGGCGCTCGCCGCGTACACGCCCTCATCGGCAGCATCGAGTTCCTCGCTGCCGGTCACCTTCCCGATCGACCACTCGAGCCCATCGGGATTGGTGGACGCGAACCATGAGAACGCGGCGCCGGAGAGGACGGCCGCCACGAGCAGCCCCGCGAGCACGGGCTTCAGGTTGAGACCGCTAAACCTCTTGCGCTCGGCAACACGAGTGAGCAGCTCTGGCTGTGTGCGCTGTACGAAGAGCACGACCGCTGCGGTCACGAGGCCCTCGACGATGCCGATGCCGAGGTGGATCGGCTGCATCATCGCGGCGAACGTGCCGAAGGGCAGCGCACTGATGCCCGAGAGGGTGGTCTCCACCACCACACCGAACGCGCCCAGCTGCAGGCCGACGACCGCAGCGATAAGGCTCCCCGTGAACAGCTTCGCACGCGTCGGGTTGTCTCCCACGATCTTCTTGTAGATGAGCGGGTAGGCGATGAACGCCGCGATGAAACCCATGTTGAAGATGTTGGCACCCAGCGCGAGCAGACCACCGTCGGCAAAGAAAAGCGCCTGTACGCTCAATACCGATGCCATCACGAGAAAGGCCGCATAGGGGCCGAGCAACACAGCCAGTATCAAGCCCCCGCCCAGATGCCCGCTCGAACCGGTGGCCGGAATGGTGAAGTTCAGCATCTGCGCCGCGAAGATGAAGGCGCCCACTACACCCATGAGCGGCACCTTGCGATCATCGAGCTCCTCGCGGACCTTCTTCGCACAGTAGACGGTGGTGATGGCGGTAGCCGCCCACATCGCTCCCCCCACTGCCGGAGAGATCAACGCATCTGCCATGTGCATGAAGCGTCCCCTTTCGTGCTACGTTGCTGTTGTTCGTGTTACTGTGTAGAGCGACCGTAGACCGCACAAAACCGCACGTCAAGCGTATTGCCGCAATTCGCACGTATTGGTTCGCGAATATGTCGTGCGTGCTACTTTGAGGGCCTTCCGGTAGCACGCAGCGAGTACGAAGGAGAGTTCACATGCCAGAGGTGGTCAGGTTCGGCATCTCGGCCGACGAGCGACTTCTCGATCGTTTCGACGCACTTATCGCCGAGAAGGGCTACGTCAACCGCTCCGAGGCGGTCCGCGACCTCATCCGCAACGCGCTCGTCGAGGAGCAGTGGAGTGTAGGCGACGAGGAGGCCGTAGGCACGGTCACGCTCGTCTACGACCACCACTCCAGCGACCTCGGCGACAAGCTGACCGAGCACCAGCACTCCCACCACGAGGTCATCGTCTCGACGCTGCACATCCACATGGACGCGCACCACTGCCTCGAGGTCGTCGTGCTGCGCGGCCCGGCGCGCGAGATCAAGCACATCGCCGACGAGCTCATCGGCACCAAAGGCGTTAAGCACGGCAAGTTCGTCGCCAGCACGACCGGCGACGGTCTCGTCTGACCGCCGATGCCTTCCCTCGAGACAGGTCTCTACGAACTCGGACAGCTGGACCGACTGGCGTCGCAAGACACCCCGGTGCACCGCCTCGACCCGCGCGCCAAGGTGATCACCACGCTCGTGTTCCTGGTGGCGGTCGTCTCCTTCGGCAAGTACGACCTGCTGGGGATGCTGCCGTTCGCGCTCTTCCCCATCGTCATGGCGAGCGAGGGCCGGCTCCCCTTCCGCTTCCTGGCGCGCAAACTGCTGGCCGTTGCGCCGTTCGCGCTCGTCATCGGCTTCTTCAACCCCTGGCTCGACCGCGAGGTCATCGCCTACCTCGGCAGTATCGGCATCTCGGGCGGGTGGATCTCCTACGTCTCGATCGTCATCCGCTTCGGGCTGACCACCTCGGCCGCGCTCGTGCTCATTGGCACCACCGGCATGATGGGTGTCTGCATGGGAATCGAGCGTCTGGGCGCCCCCGATGTCTTCGCCACGCAGCTGCTGTTTCTGTACCGCTACATCTTCGTGCTGGGCGAGGAGACGATGCGCATGTCGCGCGCGCGCGCCTTGCGTTCTTTTGGTGGCCGAGGGATGGGGCTGCGCATCTACGGCCAGATGCTCGGCCAGCTCCTTCTGCGCACCTACGAGCGGGCGCAGCGCATCTACCTCGCGATGCAGTGCCGCGGCTTCGACGGCCACGTGCGCATCATGCGCACGCTGCACCTCACCGGCCGCGACGTCGCCTTCACGCTGGGCTGGTCGGCCGCGTTCGTCTGCTTCCGCCTCTACAACGTTCCGCTACTGGTAGGCCACTTCGTCACGGGGTTGATCACATGAGTCATCACAGCATCGCCGTCACCGACCTTGCCTTCAGCTATCCCGACGGCACCGCCGCCCTGAGCGGCGTGACCTTCGAGATCACACACGGCGAGTCGGTCGCCATCGTCGGCGCCAACGGCGCGGGCAAGTCAACGCTGCTCATGCACCTCAACGGCTTCCTCTCGCCCACCTCGGGCAGTGTCCGTATCGGCGACATCCCGGTGACCAAAGGCACGCTTCCCGGCATCCGTAAGACGGTGGGAATGGTGTTCCAGGACCCCGACGACCAACTCTTCATGCCCACCGTCTACGAGGACGTCGCCTTCGGGCCCGTCAACCTTGGCCTTCCTGCCGAGGAGATCGACACGCGTGTGGCCGAGGCGCTGACGCGGGTGGGTGCGCTCAAGCTCAAGGACCGACCGCCGTACCGACTCTCGGGCGGCGAGAAGCGCGCCGTGGCGATCGCGACCGTGCTCGCAATGTGGCCGAACGTGCTGGTGATGGACGAGCCGTCCTCCAACCTCGACCCGCGCGCGCGGCGGCGGCTGATCGAGCTGCTCGGCACCTTCGAACACACCAAGATCCTCGCAACGCACGACCTCGACCTCGCGCTCGACCTGTGTGACCGCACCATCGTCATGAGCGACGGCGTGGTCACCGCTGACGGACCGACGCGCGAGATCTTCGCCGACGACGTGCTGCTGGAAGCGAGCGGGCTCGAGCGGCCGCTTGCGATGCAGGGCTGCCCTGTGTGCGGGAGCGCATAGGGACGGACTACCCGCTTGCCCGACACGTTCGTAGCCGCCGATTCCAGCTCGTACGACACCCGGTCGGTGCTATGCTGACGATATGGATCGTCCTTCCTGGATGACGCGGGGAGTGACCGGAGGCAGTGATGCCCCGGCACGAACAGTGGGGGTGCTTTGTGGTGAAGAAGGTGCTCGTAGTCGACGACGAACCGGCCATCGCCAATCTCGCAAAGATCACGCTCGTCAACCGAGGTTTCGAGGTCGCAACGGCGAGTTGCGGCAAGGAGGCGCTTGAGAAAGTGGCAAGCGACCCCCCGGACGTCATAGTCCTCGACGTGATGATGCCGGGCATGGACGGCTGGGAGGTCGCCAGCCGATTGAAGGAGAGCCCGGATACCAAACATATCCCGATCCTCATGCTCACCGCATTGGGATGCGGGGAAGAGTCGAAGCCTGGATTCGCTCACGTCGACGAGTACTACACGAAGCCTTTCGAACCGGCGACGCTGGGCAAGCTTGTCCGCAAGCTCGCGGGCAAAGACGACTGAGCCAGCCTGACAATTGCCACGTCGAAGAACAAGTCGGCGTACGCCGCGCTACCGCTGCTTGAGCGACATGTGCGGGCCTCCTAGAACTCGCAGCTCTCGAGCCGGTCGAAGACTATGCCAACGCGACTGAGGAACTGCCACGGGTCGAAGATCTCATCGAGTTTCTCGGCGGAAAGCGTACACTCCGGGTCAGCCTCAAGGTTCTCTCGATAGCTCGGACCGCTGCGCGCGTTCTGCATGTCGTCCCAAACCTTCATCGCGTTGCGCTGCACGACCTCGTACGCGTCCTCGCGCGACATGCCCGTGTCGACGAGCGCCAGCAGCACGCGGCTGGAGTAGATGAGCCCACGCGTAGCCTCAAGGTTCGCTTTCATCCGCTTGGGATAGAGCACCATACCGTCGAGGATCCATTCGAGCCTGCCGAGAAGATAGTCCAGCCCGATGGTCGAATCGGCGAGCACGACGCGCTCGGCGCTACTGTGCGAGATATCGCGCTCGTGCCACAACGCCACATTGTCGAAACCCACCTGCGCGTTCGCCTTGATCACGCGCGCGAGCCCGCAGACGCGCTCGGCGGTGATGGGGTTGCGCTTATGGGGCATGGCCGAGGAACCCTTCTGCCCCTTCGCGAACGGCTCTTCAGCCTCGAGCGTGTCGGACTTCTGTAGCGCGCGTACCTCGGTGGCGATCGATTCAGCGGTTGCAGCCACTGTCGCGAGAACCGCGAGGAAGTGCGCGTGTCGGTCGCGTGCGATCACTTGTGTGGAGAGAGGGTCGGGCGTCAGGCCGAGCTTCTCGCAGACGTAACGCTCGACGAACGGGTCGATGTTGCTGTACGACCCCACCGCGCCGGAGATAGCGCCCCACGCACACGAGTACTCCCGTGTCGCGATCAGACGCTTCTCTGCACGCTTGAGCATCCACGCCCACGAGGCGAACTTCATCCCGAACGTCATCGGCTCCGCGTGGATTCCGTGCGTGCGGCCTACACACAGCATGTCGCGGGTCTCAAATGCGCGGCGCTTGCAGATCGCGCCTAAGCGGCGAACGTCCGCAATGATGATGTCGATCGCCTGTGTCATCTGGTAGCAAAGCGCCGTGTCGCCGAGGTCGCTGGAGGTCATGCCGTAGTGAACCCACTTGCTGGGCTCACCGATGTGCTCGGCCATGTTGGTGAGAAACGCGATGACGTCGTGGTTCGTGGTGCGCTCGATCTCATCGATGCGCTCCACCTCGAACGCGGCACGCTCGCGGATGGCGGCGGCGTCCTCGCGCGAGATCACGCCGAGTTCGGCCTGCGCCTCGCAGGCGAGCACTTCGATCTCCTTCCAGATCTCGAACTTGTTCTCGAGTTCCCAGATGGCGGCCATCTCAGGGCGGGAGTAGCGAGGAATCATCGGTGAGTCTCCTCAGACGTCGGCGAGCAGATGCGTTCGGCAGTTGCGCCGCACTCACATTATCGCCGAGGAAGGAAGCCAGGTCACGCTCGCGCCTGACCTAGTGCGGGAAGATCGCCTCGAGAATGAGCACGATCGTCGCGCACACGGCGAGTGGCACCGCGAATACCGTCGAGACAACCACGAACACAGACCGGTCATGCCGACGAAACAGCGCGAGGACCGCGGTCACAGCTGCAGCGTCGATAAGACTCACGAGCAGTATTGGTGCGAACGCGGTGTCCAACAGCTCCCAGGGTAGCGCGTGACTCATCAGCACCCAGGCCACGGGCACGATTGCGACCGCGAGCACGACAGCAGCCCACCCGGTCCCGCTCGACGGCAAGCGCCAGATACTCAGATGACGGTTCGGCCGAGAGTCCTCGGCCATAGTATCCGCAGACATGATGCACCTCCCATGTACAGGGTGCTGTACTGCAGTACCTTCCCGCCTCACGACCGACGCACTCATGCCGTCGCATCAGGGCCGTCAAGGGGGATCTGCAGCGTGAACGTCGATCCTCGGCCAAGTTCACTCTCTACGTCCAGTGTGGCGCCCAACCTCTCGGCTAAGCGACGGGAGACCGCGAGGCCAAGCCCGGTACCCGGCGCTTTCGCAGGGCTCTCGCAACCAACCCGATAGAACTCCTCAAACACCCGCTCCAGATCGGCCCGTGGGATACCCGGCCCGGAATCCGAGACCGCCACGACGATGTCGTCAGACTCACGACGCAGCTCTACCGCCACAAATCCCGTGTCGGTGAACTTGACGGCGTTCCCGATCAGGTTGATGAGAATCTGCTCGATCCACACAGGGTCGGAACAGGCCGGACAGCACTTCTTGCCCTCAGTGAAGCGCATCTCTAGGCCCTTCTGTTCGCCGAGCGGGCCGAGAGTCTTCATGGTGCGCTTGACGATGGCAGCGATGTCTACCTCGCACAAAGAGGGCTCCAGCCGACCGTGCTCGATGCGCGACAGGTCGAGCAAGTCGTTGACGAGGGCAAGCAGGTGCATACCAGAGGAGTGCACCATCCCGAGCTGCCGTCCCTGCTCCTCGGTCACGGGACCAGCCATCTCACGGAGCAGGATGTCCGAGAAGCCGATGACCGAGTTCAGCGGCGTGCGAAGCTCATGGCTCATCGTGGCAATAAAGGCGCTCTTCGCCTGTGTCGCCTCGGCGAGTGCCTGGTTGGTCGCTGCGAGCTCCTCGTTGGTCGCTGCGAGTTCTTCGTTGGTCGCTGCGAGCTCATCGTTGGCTTCCCCGAGTTCGTGGGTGCGATCGGCCACTCGCACTTCGAGTTCGTCCCGCGCGGCAGCAAGCGCGGCGAGCATCTCGTTGAACGCATCGGCCAGCAGCCCAATCTCATCATTGCTCGGAACGTTGGCACGCACACTCAAGTCGCCAGCGTGAACGGCGGCGGCAGTTTCGGTCAACGTCTCCAGAGGCTTCGCGATGAAACGACCTACTGTGTACGCCAATACGACGCCCAGAAGCACCACGCTGAGAGCGATCGCAAGCAGCACCCCGCGGGTCCGACCAACCACACGCTGCATGCGGGTTTCCGAAAGCCCCGCGCGCGCAACGCCCGCTCCTCCGCCCAGAAGCGGAACGGCGACATCGAGCACAAGACCCTGCTCAGTTCGAAGCTGTCTCAGTGAATACTGGTCGCCCTCGGCGGGTATGTTAGCGTCCAACAGACCCGCGGGAAACCCGTCGGTGAACGTAGAGGCCAGCACCTGTTCCTGGGCGTCCACAATGAACAGATAGACAACGTCCGACTCAGACTCCATGACGCCCGCCATGAGCCGATTGACCCCGATAACATCCTCGAGCAGCACGGCGTCCAAAGACGCTGTCGCAAACCCCCTGGATATCGTGAGGCCTTGAATGCGTGCGGCTTCCTCCAGGGCGTTCCGCATCGCGAACTCGACGAAGAGAATCGTACTCAGACCCAGCAGCAGCACCACCGCAACAACGACAGCAAGGATGCGACCTCTGAGTCCGAGCTGACGGCGGGCCAGCATTGGATTACTGACCGGGGACATTCGCATCAATCCAGGTCTGCATCTCACGTACGGAGTCGTAGGCCTCGTCGTCGATGAGTTGGAACCGATCGATCTTGATGTGCTCGAGGATCATGGCCCCCTTCGGGTCGGTATCCATCGCCAGAAGGATCTCGCGTAGTTCCTCCTTAAGCGCTGGGTCAAGACCCTGCGGCACGACGACCGGCGGAATACCATAGGGCGGTGACTTCCGTATGACGCGCGTCCTCGCAATGCAGGGATCACCGGTCGCAGCCATGTAGTCGTAGACGAGACTGTCCACCGCCGCGCCGTCGACAATGCCCTCCGCCACAGCCTGGATCGACCTGTCATGACTGTAGGTGAAGATCGTCTTGCTGAAGAACGCCGCGGACGTCTCGCCCATCTGTCCGAGCATGTAGACCGGCACAAGCCTGCCGGTGTTGGACATGGGGTCGGTGAAGGCGAAGTCTTTGCCCCTAAGGTCCTCGAGACTCACCGTATCGCTATCTGCTGGCACGATGATCAGCGAGTAGTAACTGGGTTCACCGTAGGCGACGGGTGCGGCGAGGATCTCCATGCCGAACTTCTCGTGGCCTTCAACGTATGCGCCGGTGCACACAAACGCCATGTCGAGCTCGCCCCGGTCTATGAGATCGTTGACCTCCTGGTAGGTTTCGCGCTGCACAAGCTGGACCGGTCGCCCGGTCTTCTCGGAGATGTAGTCGAGAATCTGCTGGTAGTACGTGAACGTCTCTTTGGGTGATGTCATCGCCGAAACGGCGATGCGAATGGGTTCGTTTGCGGTCGTCGCCGAACCGTCCGTGCCGTCTACCGTCTCGAGTGTGATGTCGAGCGGCTCCTCACCGGAGCGCAGAACGACAAGCGCGGTCGCCGCAGCCACAAAAACAACCACTATCCCGAAGACCATGATTGTGCGGCGACTCATAACTGCTCCCTCATCCGCAGCACGTCACGCGACACCTGAACAGATTGTCCCACATGCCCGTATACACTACACGTCACTCGTCACGTCAGCTCGCGGAGGCTAGGATGAGTCCATGTTCGCATGACTCAAAGACCGCTTCTCCCGTATCGACCCGCTATGGGTCGACATCGCGTTCGCTGTCGGGACGCGGTAGGCAACGGCCGAGAAGGTCGGCACGCTATGCTGGTGTGGAGTATCCATCTGTGTGGAGGTGACGCATGGCCCTGTCCAAAAAGCTCCGGCGCTATCGCAGGTGGATCGCTATCGCAGTCCTCGTCGTGGTAGCGGGAACCGCATTCGTCGTGATGCGCGGCGCCGGGGACGACAAGCCCACAGTCTCTTACACGACCGAGGCGGTCAGCACCGGCACGATCTCGGTCACAGTCTCCGGCACCGGCAACGTGGAAGTAGGAGATACCACCGAGGTCTGGCCCGACAGCGCCGGCACTGTCGCATCTATCGCGATCAAGGAAGGCTCGGCGGTGAGCACCGGCACGGTGCTGTTCACGCTCGACGCAAGCGACGCCAAGGCGAACACCGCCAAAGCCTACACCTCCTACCTGCAGGCGAAGCAGGGCGTGCTCAATGCCGAGGCCAGCGTTCTGCGCGCCGAAGCTGAGCTCGACTCGACGACGGAGCGCAGCACACTCCCTACCCCGACAGCGACCGCTGACGACATCGCGATCGCCGAGAAGGCCGTGGATGCCGCCGAGGCCGGGCTTGCGTCCGCGAAGGCATCGCGGTCCAACGCTTACACCACGTACGAGAACGCCAAGGCCGCCGAAGATGATCTCGCGGTGATCTCGCCGAGCTCCGGCATCGTCGACTCGCTGAACATCGAGGTGGGCGACACCGTCGCCGCCTCTGGCGGCGGCTCCACCTCCCAAACGTCGGCTATCGGAGGCACCGCGACAAGCAGCTCCTCCTCGGCACCGGTCGTCATCCTCACCGGCAAGTCCTTGGTCGTGAAGCTCACCGTGAACGAGGTGGACCTGCCCGCTCTTGAGGTGGGCCAGCGTGCGGACGTCGAGTTCGACGCACTTCCTGACCTCACGGCAACCGGTAAGGTCTACGAGATTGCCGATGAAGGCCTCAACACGCAGGGCGTCGTCACGTTCGATGTCTACATCACGCTTGACGTCATCGACGAGGCGCTGCGCCCGGCGATGTCGGCGGCCGCGACGATCGTGACCGACGTCGCCACAAACGCACTGCTCGTACCCAACGCGGCCGTGCAATCTGACGGTGACGGCGGCTACTACGTGCAGGTGCTGGACTCGGCCACCGGAACACCCCGCAAGATCACCGTCGACATCGGGCTCATGAGTGCCACACAGACGCAGATTCTCTCGGGCATCACTGAGGGCGACAAGGTCGTCACACAGACGCTCGATAGCGCGACGGAATCCGACAGTGGCGGCTTCATGATGCCGGGCATGGGGCGGCGGTAATCGTGGCTAGCGCCGTCATCGAAGCGCACGACCTTGAGAAGGTCTACGAAGGCGCGGGTGCTCAGACCCACGCGCTGCGCGGCGTGTCCTTCACGATCGAGGAAGGCGAGTTCGCGGCCATCATGGGACCGTCGGGCTCGGGGAAGTCAACGCTCATGCACATCATGGGCTGCCTGGACGTCCCCACGAGCGGCACCTACCGTCTGGCAGGACGCGACGTCGCGCAGCTGGATCTCCACGAACTGGCCGAGGTGCGGCGCGAGACCGTCGGCTTCGTCTTCCAAGCGTTCAACCTGCTACCGCGCGCAACCGTCATGCGCAACGTGGTGATGCCGATGCTCTACACGCGCGTCGATCCTGAGGAGCGCGAGGAACGCGCGGCCCTGGCGCTGCGCGGGGTCCAGCTCGACGAAAAGCTCTGGACGCACCGATCCAACGAACTCTCCGGCGGTCAGATGCAGCGCGTCGCCATCGCGCGGGCGCTCGTCAACAACCCATCGCTCGTACTTGCCGATGAGCCCACCGGCAACCTCGATACCGCCACCGGCGACTCGGTCATGGAGCTGTTCGCCCGCCTCAACGACGAGGGCCGCACGATCGTGCTCATCACCCACGAGCCCGATATCGCCTCACGAGCCAAGCGTGTCATACGCCTCCAGGACGGACTGGTCATCGAAGACGCCAGCCAGAAGGACGCGCACATCCGCCAGTATGGCAATGGCACGGCCGAGAAGGACGGTGATGCGTGATGCGTTTCGCCGACCTCATCTCCGAAACCCTGCGCTCGCTGACCTCGAACAAGGTCCGCAGCGGTCTGACCATCCTCGGCATCGTCGTGGGCATCGCTTCGGTCATCGCCATGCTCGCGCTGGGGGCGGGCAGCCAGGCCTCGATCGAAGCTTCCATCCAGTCGGCCGGCTCCAATCTCTTGACCGTCACGCCCGCGTCCCCTGGCAGCGGTGGCGGCGGCTTCCGGATGTCGGCGAGTTCGGTCCAGTCACTCACGCGCGAAGACGCCGAGGCTCTGGCAGAACTCACGCTCATCACGGGCGTGGCGCCCTCCTCGCAGGGCAATGCGCAGCTGGTCGCGGACAACGTCAACACCAACGCTCAGATCATCGGTGTGACGAGCGACTACGCCGCCGTGAACGGCCTCACTGTCGCAAGCGGTGGCTTCATCACCGAGCGCGACGACTCGGCCTACGCGCAGGTCATCGTACTCGGCTCCACCCTGGCCGAGGACCTCTTCGGTGTCGAGGTCGATCCGGTTGGAGAACGCATCCGCTCGGGCAGTATGCTGCTGACCGTGGTAGGAGTGCTCGAGGAGAAGGGGATGTCCGGCTTCACCAGCGTGGACTCGGCGGCGCTGATCCCGCTCTCCACCCAGCAGCGCTACGTAAGCGGGAACGAGTACCTCTCGAGCATCACGCTCACCGTAATCGACGAGGAGCAGATGACCGCAGCCGAGAACTCCGTGGAGCAGACGCTGCTCTCGCGTCATTCGATCGCCGATCCCGACTATGCGGACTTCCAGATCATGAACATGGCCGACATCCTGAGTGCCGTGTCGACTGTGACGGGCACGTTCACCGCGCTGCTCGCGGCAATCGCGGGTATCTCACTGTTCGTCGGCGGCATCGGCATCATGAACATGATGCTCACCACCGTGACCGAGCGCACGCGAGAGATCGGCCTGCGTAAGGCGATTGGCGCCGACGACAACGTCATCTCGCTGCAGTTTCTGGCCGAGTCAGTGGTACTCACCTTCATCGGAGGCATCATCGGCATCGCACTGGGCTGGCTCATCGCGTTCCTCGGCGGCGGACTGCTCGGCATCGAGGCGATCTTGACGGTCAACTCGATCACGCTCGCCGCCGGTGTGTGCGCCTTCATCGGCGTTGTGTTCGGCTACTATCCCGCGCGCCGCGCTGCCAAGCTCAGCCCCATCGAAGCCCTGCGCTACCAGTAGGCAGACGAGGAGCATCTCGTGAAGAACGCAGTACTCATCGTCGCGATCATCGTTCAGTAGCGTCGGCGTCCGAACAGCCAGCGCAGAGCGCCGACAGCAAGTAGCAGCCCTAGTGCGCCCACGACAAGCACCACCGCGTCGCCGGGCGCGTGCTCCTCGAGCGTTGTGGCGCTGCCCACGCGAGGGATTGACGCGTACTTCTCGGCGAACATGCCACGCCACTCGATACAGCGGTCCCCTACGCGCTCGACGAGAGGGCCCGCGCCCTCAAGCGGCACCTCAAGCACGATGTCGTCGCACCGCGGGTGGTTGGGGTCGTAGATGCGTAGCAGCGCGTGCGTCGGAGTGAGTTCGGCGCCGTATGCGAGGACTTGGTGATTGCGACCGAGATGCTTGAGGTCGAACGCGTTGATGAGGCCGAGCGGGGCCGGACGTCCACCCGCGAGTGAGTCGAGCACGCGACCGATCTCGCGACGCGTGAGCGCGGCGACGCCATGCAGACCCGTAGTGGGGCGGTACGTCATCTGCGCGAAGCGCCAGAGGTTGTAGCCGAGTCCGGAGAACACACTCGCCAGCTGGCGGCGCCAGATGAGGCGCGCGAGCGCCGAGTCGTACGGGGGGAGTTCGCGGTCACGCGGGACGGGCTCCCCGGCCTCGTAGTAGTCGAGTGCTGCGAACGCCATCCCGCCACATCGCCCGCGCACGGGCACGGCGCCCAGAAGCACGTCACGCCATGTGTTAGCGAAAGCGAAACCGTGACGCGATGGGAGAAACTCCGTTTCAAATCTCACTCGATCCCCCGCTCATTGCCATGAACGTTCACTATCCGGGCGGGAGCAGTCACCCTGCCGTCTCGCACGCGCGCAAGAAGCTCGTCTGCCGTGTGGCCATACTCCAGGCCGGCCATGTGTCCTCCCCTCGCTCCTCCCTCGGATACCGCGATTGTCTCATGCCCGAGACTCCGTCGGCAGACACGCGAACCGAATTCCGGTTCATAGATGCGCATTTCTTGTGAAGAGCGCGCTTCTGGCACTGCATTAGCTCCATAGGAGTCGTGCAGTCTCAAAAGGAGGTGCCACGATGATGCAGGGATACTACTGGGACAGCCTGTGCTCCACTTCAGGAACCGGGCTCTTCGGATATGGATGGATGGTGTACGCCATGGGACTCGGACTGGTTCTCGTCCTCGGTGTCGCGCTGTGGCTGGTATGGTCGCAACGTACGGCACACACGAACGGCGCACTCTCGCTGCCGATGCCATTCGCGCCGACGCCGCCCCGGTCGGATATGGCCGAGGAAATCGCACGCGAGCGTTTCGCACGCGGCGAGATTGACCGTGACGAGTACGACCGCGTGATCGCTGCGCTACGCAGCAGGTAGCACTCACCCGCTCACAACAAGGGCTCCGGAACCTTCATGGTCCCGGAGCCCTTGCGTTCGCGGTAGAGTAACGGTCGTGTCCCCCACGGACACTGCCCGTCACCACACCACGCATCTGGAGTCGCCCGTGTCCTCGTCCCGCTCCGCCAATCGCATCATCCTGCTGCTGTGCCTGCTGGGCGCGGTGACGTTCTGGGGAACGAGCTTTGCCGCGATCAAGACGGCGCTCGACAGTTTCAGCCCTATGACGGTGATCTGGCTGCGTATGGCCATCGCGACCCTCGTTTTCGCGCCGGCGTGGTTCTTCCTGCCCAAGCCGAACTATCAGCGCGGCGACGTGAAATGGCTCGCACTCATCACGCTTCTGCAGCCGTGCATCTACTACCTTGCCGAGGGATACGCAATCCGCCTCACCACCTCGAGTGCAGCAGGCGTTATCTCGGCGATCGTCCCGCTGCTTGTGGCCGTGGGGGCCTGGATGTTCCTGCGCGAGCACCTCTCGGCACGCTCGATCGTGGCGATCGCGATCTCACTCATCGGTGTCGCGATGCTGACTGCAGGCGGTCAGACGCAGGCCTCCGCCCCCAACCCGGTACTCGGCAACGTGCTTGAGCTCATCGCGATGGTCGCCGCGGCCGGGTCGATGATCGCACTCAAGCACGTCTCGACGCGGTACAACCCTTGGTTCCTCACCGGCCTGCAAGCAGCCGCGGGTGCCGTGTTCTTCCTGCCGGGTGCGATTGCGAGCGGACCTGCGAGCTGGACCGGCGCTACCCCCGCGGCATGGGCGAGCGTCGCGTACCTGGGCACCTTCGTATCACTTGCCGCGTTCGGCCTCTACAACACCGCCGTCACGCGGATGCCCGCCAACCGCGCGGCTTTGGCAATCAATCTCGTGCCGGCAGTTGCACTGCTGACCGGGTGGCTGGCGCTCGGTGAGTCGCTTGCCCCGATGCAGCTCGCCGCGTGCGTCATCATCGTCGGCACGGTTGTGCTCTCCGAGACCGGAGCGAACGCCGCGATACCAGCCGAGGAAGTCGGAACGGGTCTTACCCGCGCTTCGTGACCTCGATGAGATGGTAGCCGAACTGCGTCTTTACGGGGCCGTGCACGACGCTGACCTCATCGTTGAAGCAGACGTCGTTGAACTCTTTCACCATCTGTCCGGGCGAGAACTCGCCAAGATCGCCGCCGTTGCTGCCGGAAGGGCACGTTGAGTGCTGTTGCGCCATCTCGGCGAAACCCGAACCGTCAACGATCTGCTGCTTGATCTCGTTGGCCTGCTCCTCAGTCGCGACGAGGATGTGGCGTGCGTGCGCAGTGGTCATGTGTAGCTCCCATCTCGCGTTCTTGACGTTGTGATTATGCGGGTAGGGACGTTTTCGCGCCACCGGTAAGCCACGGCGGAGCCGAGGCTGAGCGCGGACATATCACTCAATCCACAGCTCGCAGCGATACTCGCCGCAGATAGGCGCCCGGTAGGCATGCGGGAGTTGGCAGCCGTGGTCCGAATGGCAGAACTGGCACTTTCGAACGTCTACCCACTCGGGCAGTCCTGAGCGGTAGGCCTCGCCCTCAGGCGTGGGCAGGTGGCTGACGCGGGGATCGTGGTAGGGCTCGATGCCGTGCTGACCCGCAACGTAACGGTCGCCGTCTCGCACAAGCGCGCCACTGGCCTCGAACCACCCCAGCCACTGCTCGATGTATGCCGGGAGCCACTCCTCACCAACGTAGTCGCCGTTCTCGTCGTGAGCGAGATACAGGCAGCAGCACAGCCCGCCACAGGCGTGGCAGAGCTCCCAATTTTGGGCATCGCGGTCGGGCGCTGGAGCGGGGTCCGCGCTGGAAGTCATACTAATCTCCGGGTCATCGAGAGGTCGGCCGCTTTTCTGACACCGTATCAGCCCGCGCGACGCGGCACCATCAATCATGACCGCGTGAGTTTCCGAGAAGCCGACTACTTGTGGCCCCGGTCCTTGTAGAGCTTGCGCGCCGACTTGTGGATCACGATCCAGCGCTGCTCCTCCTCAGCTTTGAGTCGCGCATCCGTGCGTGCCGCAGCGAAACGCGCCTCCTTCAGCAGCTTGCGATAGCTCTCAAGCCGATCCTCGGCCAGCGTTCCGGCCTCCACCGCCGCCAGCACTGCACAGCCAGGTTCACTCTCGTGCATGCAGTCGCGGAAACGACATTCGACCGACAGCGCGTCGATCTCCGGGAACGCCGCCGCGATGCCCGCCTCGGCATCGGTGAGCGCGACCGCACGCAGGCCGGGCGTGTCGACGAGCACACCGCCGTTGGGCAGCGGCACGAGCTCGCGCGCGACGGTCGTGTGGCGGCCCCTTCCGTCCGAGAGACGCACCTCGCGCGTGGCCTGCACGTCGCTGCCGACAAGCAGGTTGATGAGCGTCGATTTGCCCGCGCCCGAAGGCCCGATGAGTGCCACCGTGCGATGCCCATCAGCGTACGCGAGAAGCGCATCGACACCCTCGCCGGTCTTGGCGCTGGTCATGTGGATGTCGACATCGAGGGCGATTCCCCTGACGACTTCGAGAGCTGCAGCGGGGTCTGTCGAGAGGTCGGCCTTCGCGAGCACGACCACGGGCACCGCGCCGCTCTCCCAGGCGAGCGCGAGTTCGCGCTCCAAGCGCCGGACGTTGGGTTCCTCGACGATGGGATGGATGATGAACACCGTGTCGATGTTGGCGGCAAGCACCTGTATCGCAGCATCTTTGCCCGGATCGGCGCGTGTGAATGCGGACGTCCTCGGCAGGACTGCCTCGATTTGTGGTAGCTCAAGGTCGGTGTCGAGCCGAACGGCCACCCAGTCACCGGCAGCTGGCAGCCCCTCGGCAGAAAACGCCTCTTTGACAAGACGGCGCGTCGACTCGGCACGGATGACGCCGTCGCCGGTGGCGGCGAGGACACTGCCGCGGTCAGCGCGAATCACGCGAGCGGGTACGAGCCCCTGCTCCGTATAGGGCGCGAAGAGCGCACGCCAGCGATCGGAGAAGCCAAGGAACTCAAGCGACGGTTCGGAGTGGCTGCTGGGCATCTCACGCCACCTCCTACCAGCGCAGATAACCGGACCGCTCGATGATAGCACGCGCGATTGTGGAGAAGGACGGCACGGTCCGTGCTATAATCCCCCCACGAAACCGAGGCTGGGACTCGACCCGACGGGCGGGTACCTGGGGACGGAGCAGCAGAATGCGCAGAACCATGCTGGGCGGCAAGATACACCGCGCGACGGTGACCGAGGCCGACCTGAGCTATGAAGGCAGCGTCACGGTCGACACCGACCTGCTCGACGCCGCCGGGGTCCTCCCCAACGAAGCCGTCGAGATCTGGGACGTCACAAACGGCTCGCGTCTGACGACCTACGCACTCGCCGGCCCCCGTGGCTCTGGCGTCGTGTGCGTGAACGGCGCGGCGGCGCACTTCATACACGCCGGCGACCTCGTCATCATCGCCAACTTCGTCGAGCTCACCGACGCCGTGGCGCGCTCATGGGAGCCTCGTGTGGTGTTCGTCGATGAGCACAACCACATCGTCGAGCAGCGCGCCGAGGAGATCGGGCGCCGGGCGGGCTAGCAGCGCCTCATGACGGCTTCCTTCCGGCGAAACACGCTTCGTCATCGGTGAGCTCACGCCACCCTTAGGGTACTCACTACTATCGAGTCCTGTCCCCTACCTATGAGGAGGTCGCATGAGCATCAAAGGCACCCAGACTGAGCGAAACCTGCTGAAGTCATTCGCCGGCGAGAGTCAGGCGCGTAGCCGCTACACGTTCTTCGCGAGCGTCGCCAAGAAGGAGGGGTACGAGCAGATATCCGCGCTCTTCCTCGAGACCGCTGAGAACGAGAAGGAGCACGCCAAGATCTTCTTCAAGTACCTCGAAGGCGGCGACACCGAGATTACCGCGACCTATCCGGCAGGCAAGATCGGCACCACCGCCGAGAACCTGCTCGCATCCGCCAACGGCGAACTCGAGGAGTGGGGCACGCTCTACCCAGACTTCGCCGCCGTTGCCGAAGACGAGGGGTTCGGCACTATCGCCACCTCGTGGCGTGAAATCGCAGAGGTCGAAGAGCATCACGAGGCCAGATATCGCAAGTTGCTGGCGAACGTCGAAGCCGGACTCGTGTTCCGGCGCGGCGAAGACGTGCTGTGGAAGTGCCGCAACTGCGGGTATGTCCATCGCGGCGGCGAAGCGCCGGAGGCGTGTCCCGCTTGTACGCACCCGCAGTCCTACTTCGAGCTCTTCGTCGAGAACTACTAGGCCCTCAAGCCCAACCTTATGTCGCACGCCCGCGCCGCGTTTGACGGTACGGGCGCGACGCGTCTCGTACCGCCCACCGGCTCAGAACTGCCGCCACCGTGCGTTCTGTTCTCCATCACCGCCTGGTATGGCAGACTGCTTTTTAGCGTGCGGCGGCCCACTGGGGGGTCTCGCGGCCGCGCTCCTGTACGCTTGTGATCCTGGGGGTCCTCATGACGAATCGCGCCTCCGCGCGGGGCTGGACCGTGACGTTTGCCGGTCTCGGCATCAACCTTGCGCTCGGCGTCCTCTACCGTGGAGCGTGATCGGGAAAGCGCTCACCGCCGAGTGGGGTTGGTCTGCGGGCCAGTCGAGCCTCCCGTACGCGACAGCGGTGGGAACGTTCGCGCTCGCGATGGTCTTTGCGGGGGGCGCGCAAGATCGGTTCGGGCCACGGCTGGTCGCCACCATCGGCGGCTTGCTTGTCGGCGCCGGACTTTTCACCGCGTCGTTCGCGAGTGCACATGCCTCGTGGCCGATGATTGTCGGCTTTGGGCTTCTCGGCGGTGCCGGCATCGGTCTCGGCTACGCATCGGCCACTCCAGCTGCGGTGAAGTGGTTCCCGCCGCAGCGCAAGGGACTCATCACCGGAATCGTAGTGAGCGGGTTCGGCCTCGCGTCGGTATACATCGCGCCCCTCACCTCCACGCTTATCGGCGGTTCCGGCATCGGTGCAACACTGCGGATTCTCGGCGCCGGATTCCTTATCGCAATCGTCGGGTTCGCGCAACTGCTCGTGAACCCGCCCGATGGCTTCATCCCACAGACACGCGTCCCGGCATTGGCAGAGGCCACAGCCGTCCAGGTGAAACCGGTTGGCCGCGACCTCGACTGGCGCGACATGGTGAAGACCAAGCAGTTCGCACTGCTCTGGCTGATGTATGCCTTCTCGGCATTTGCCGGGCTCATGATCATCGGCCACATGGCGAAGATCGCAGTCATGCAGCTCCCCGGCATCGATCTTGGCTTCGGTCTGGTGGCAGTACTCGCAATCGGCAACGCGGCCGGGCGCGTGGTCGCAGGAACGGCGGCCGACCGGTTCGGCGAGACTCGGACGATGTTCGTGGTGTTCGTGCTGCAAGCGCTCATGATGGGGGCGATCACGCTCGCCAAAACACCACTCGCGTTGGTGCCAGTGGCAGCTGCAGTCGGCTTCTGCTACGGCTCGAACCTCTCACTCTTCCCCTCTGCCACCGCGAGCTACTTTGGCACAAGGCACCTGGGCGTCAACTACGGGCTGGTGTTCACGGCATGGGGTGTCGGTGGCGTGTTCGGCTCAATGACAGCCGGCTCGATCGTGGACTCCACGGGATCCTACGCTGTGGCATACACGGTCGCCGCCGGTCTCTGTCTCCTCGCCGCTGCAACAACGCTCGTCATAAAAACGCCCGATCCGATGGCCGCTCCAATCACACTCATTCCCCGGTCACGCAGATCGCGAGCCGCGTAACGGGAACACTAGAATGCGAGACGGGAGTGATGACGGTGTGCGACCAGGAACAGCCTTCAGCTCGAGGCTACATCGCAAACCTCAGGCAGCCGATGCCGCTCGGGAAGAAACTGCGCCTTCTCGTGCGCAATGCTTCGCGACGACTGTACCCGCGCCCTGCAACGTGCTGTGGTCATCCCGGTGAGCCGGGATGTTGACGCTAGCGATCAGTGCCGGACGGCGCCTACAACGGCTTGTTGTGCGCGAGACGAAGCTTAGCTGATCGGCGTTATCTCTCGCGTCCCACCCGACTGCAGCCCCACGATGAGCACGTCTGCGGGACGGCGGGCGAACAGGCCGTGGGCTACGACGCCTGCGATTCCGTCCAGCGCGACCTCCAACTCCTCCGGGAGAGCGAAGTCGAGTCGCCTGACATCGAGAATCTGGTTACCGTTATCGGTGATGAAGCCCTCACGAAAGACCGGGTCACCGCCGAACGCTTTCAGCTCGCATTCAACCCTGCCGAGCGCAGGGGGCAGCACTTCAACGGCCAGAGGGAACGCACCGAGAGTGGGAACGAGCTTCGTTTCATCAACGATGCACACGAAGCGTTCGGCCATCGATGCAACGATCTTCTCGCGGGTGAGCGCGCCACCGCCACCCTTGATCAGACGCAACATCGGATCGGCCTCATCGGCACCATCGACGTACAACGGCACCGCACAGACCGTACCGGGCTCGATGACGCGGATACCGGCTGCGGCTAGCAGGCGCCCTATGGCGAGTGAACTCGGAACGGCGCCGGCAAGCCCTATGCGCGACTCACCAAGGGCGCGTACGAATGCCGCGGCCGTCGAGCCCGTACCCACACCGATGACCGTTCCGGGGCTCACCCGTGTAAGAGCCGCGCGTGCTGCCGCCTCTTTCATCGCCAGCGGGTCAGTCATAGCCCCTCACTCTACGAAGACTGCAGAATACCGATTCTGCTGCTCGCTCTCATCTCGAAGCGGCTCTATCGGCAGACCGAGAGAGACAGCGTCCCTTGCCCTAAAGCAATCGTACACCCTGAGATCGCGGCGGAAGACGCCGCTCGTTACTCCGCCTCGAAGTCGAGTGCCATGGAGTTCATGCAGTAGCGAAGGCCCGTCGGTTCGGGACCGTCCTCGAAGACGTGGCCGAGGTGGGACCCGCAACGTGCACAGCGAGCTTCCGTGCGCACCGTCCCGAGGCTTGTGTCGGTGCGCGTCTCGACAGCATCCGGCCCTGCCGACTCGTAGAAGCTCGGCCAGCCCGATCCTGAGTGATACTTCGTCTCGGAGCGGAAGAGCGGATTGCCGCACGCTGCACACCGGTAGAGCCCGTCGTCCTCGAGGTCCACGTAGACGCCGGTGAACGGCGGCTCGGTTCCGGCCTCTCGCAGCACGTGATACTGCTCCGGCGTGAGAACCCTACGCCACTCTTCCTCCGTGTGCTCGAGCTTGTCGCTCATCTTAGTCACGACCTCCCTCCAGTCTTCCTTCAACGAAATCGCGTGTGCGCGACCATACGTCCTTCCAGCTCTCCAGCACGGTGTGTCCTGTGTCCGTGATGGAGTAGTACTTGCGCGGCGGTCCGGAGACCGACGGCTCGACGCGGCTCGACAGCAGTCCTTGACTCTCGAGCGACCGGAGCACGGGGTAGAGCGTCCCCTGCTTGACCGGCACACCGGCATCCGATGCGCCCTCGAGTTGCTTAGCGATCTGGTAGCCATACAGCGGCTCGTCTGATCGGGCCATGATCGCCAGCAGCACGAGGGAGACGGTGCCCGCGTTGAGTTCCTTCTGGAACTTGCGCACGAACGTGTCGGCGAACTCCTCCACGGTCACACCTCCTTCAGTTGGAATCCTCAAGTTACCAATAGTGTTAACTTCACACTAGTTCTACCCCATAATACTGTGAACCTCACATTAGTCAAGAGATTTCTCAAGATTTCTTGTGCTTTAATTCACATGACCCGTGAGACGGGCTAGCGCCGGGGGTACATCGTGCTTAAGAACCCTGCCTGCCGAGGAGTATCCATGCTAAGTCAGACCGGGCGGCGTGTAGTGTGCGCTGCCATCTTGATCGCCCTTGTGGCGCTCACCGCGTGCTCATCGACCCTGCCTTTGCGGGAACCCGACATCCGCGGAATCATCACGTCGGTCACGCGAAGTGGGAACAGCGGCGCCATCCGAATCGAAGGCGTGCCCGGCGGGACTGGCGACGACAAGGCCTCTGTCGCTATCATCTCGGGGACAATGCTCTTTCGCACAGTGGATGGCGCGTCTCCTGAACCGATAACGCTGGATGACGTCACCGAAGGTATGAAGGCGGATGCCTGGTTCATGGGCCCCACCGCGGAGTCCTATCCCGTGCAGACCACCGGTGGAACGATTCTTGTCTCGGAGTAAGCGACGCTCACACGTTATACTGACCCTGCCGATACACCAGTCGTAGTCCAGTTGCAGCACGGGAGTCGCACTATGAAGTCTTCGGCAGCCCGACCCGGCCGGGTCATTACCGTCACTACGCTCGCACTTGTGATCGTGCTTGTCTCGGCCACCCCCGCCTTTGCGATGTCACGCAACCTCGTGATGGCGCGCGCCCAGCAGTGGGCGGGTTGCGTGATTCCCTACAGCCAGACCGGCTGGGCAAACGAGATCGGCGAGATTGTCGAGTCCTCGTTGCTCGGCTGGCGACGGGACTGCTCCGGATTCACATCCATGGGTTGGAACCTGCCAAAACCCGGTGCTTCGACACGCACGCTGCAGTACTACGGCACGTTGATCACGAAAGAGGCGCTGCAGCCCGGGGACGCGATGGTCTCCTACAACAACCACGCGGTTGTCTTCGGCGGATGGGCCGATCCACAGCGGTACTCCTACTACGCTTACGAAATGAGCTCCTCCGAGTCCAGCAAGACCGGAGATGGGACTGTCGTACGCGTCACGCCGTACCCCTACTGGGGCTACAACACGGCGTTCAAGCCATACCGCCTCAAGGGCATCACCGGAAACATCGACTACTCTGCCTACACGACGCCCGTGGCCGGTGCAAATCGCTACGAGACGGCACTTGCAGCGTCCCGAATAGCGTTCGGCGACGGGGAGGCCGACTCGGTGGTGATAGCGTCCGGGACGAACTGGCCCGACGCCCTGGGCGCAGCTGCCCTGGCGGGCGTAGCGAACGGGCCCATCCTGCTTTGTGCACCGACGTACCTGTCAGTAGAACTGACCCGGGAGATCAAGCGCCTCGGCGCGAGCGAGATCATCGTCGTCGGCGGTGCGGGCGCGGTCTCCGATGGCGTCTTCACCACCCTCTCGGCATTGCCAAGCGTCGAAACGACACGCATCGGGGGCGCCACGCGCTACGACACCGCGCGACTTATCGCCACCGAGACGGTACGTCGGATCGAGGCCGGCGGCGGATCGTTCGATGGTACCGCGTTCATCGCGACGGGTGAGAACTTCCCCGATGCGCTCGCCGCCTCCGCGTTCGCAGCCAACACCGGACGTCCCATCCTGCTCACCACACCTGCGGAGTTATCCACGGAAGCGTCCTCGGCCATGAGCGAACTCGGCGTGTCCCGTGCCATCATATTGGGGGGCGAGGGCGCGATCGCTTCGCAGGTGACGAGCGACTTGGCCTCGTCCATAGGCGAAGAGAACGTGGTGCGACTGGGCGGCATCAACCGTTACGCCACGGCCCAAGCGATCATCGACTACTGCCTGCCGGAGAGCTCGCTCGGTTTTGTCGGCATGGCAATCGCAAGCGGCCAAGGCTTCCCGGATGCTCTGGCTGGCGGCGTCATGGCGGCACGAATGGGAACATTCCTGGGGCTCACCCCCACGAGCTACCTGCATCCCGGCGTCGCGCAGCTACTCCTCGACAACGCGGCCGAGGTGAGGTCGGCGCACGTGCTCGGGGGAGAGGGCGTGATTCCGCCTATCGTGCGCGAATCCATCGCGCTGGCGTTGGGCGGAGTCTAGCGACGGGTAGGTACCTGACGTCGACCTGCGAAGGAGACGTCGTGCAACCGCACCGCATCGAGCCACATTCCGGCCAGGAATCTGTCTGGGACTACCCGCGGCCACCGAGGGTAGCGCCCTCCGATCGTCACATCCAGGTGTACTTCGCCGGGGAGCTTATTGCTGACAGCCGCCGTGCGGTCCGCATCCTGGAGACCAGCCACCCACCGGTCTACTACATCCCCGTGGACGACGTACGGACCGAATACCTCTCGCCATCACCCCGCACGACGTACTGCGAGTACAGAGGCTCGGCGCGCTACTACACCGTGCGAATCGGAGACCAAGTGGCCGAGGAGGCCGCCTGCTTCTGCCCGGAGCCGATCAAGCCGTACACGTCTATCGCCGACCATATCGCCTTCTACCCGGGCAGAGTGAGCGCGTGCCTTCTCGACGGCGAGGTCGTCACACCGCAACCCGGCAACTTCTACGGAGGCTGGATCACTTCGGAGATCGTCGGCCCCTTCAAGGGCGGACCCGGCACCTGGGGTTGGTAGGCGCTACTCCGCGCGCTTCTCGAGCCTGCGGCGGCCGATAACCACGCCCGCTTCGGCAACAATGAGTGTGATTATGAACATCGCAACGAAGCTCCAGCGCGCGAATTCGGTGTCCACCAGTCCGCCTGCGCCGTCAGTGAGACGGAACAGCGTGGCCTGCATCGTGGCGAGTGACAGAGGCACGATGATGCCGAGCACGACATGCGGGAAGCCCGAGGGCACGCGTGGGCCGATGAAGAGCGAGAGCAAGATCACGAGGACGAGCCCGATTGCGTGCGCGCCGAGCAGGATTGCGAGACCCGCCGAGGAGCCGCTCGTGCCGCCGGCCACCATGGAGTCGAACAGGGTCGTCCCCAGCTTACCGAGCGCTTCGCCGAGCGGCTTGAAGCTGACCCCGCAGGTGACTATGGCGACAAGGAAGGCGCTCGCCACGGCCAGCCGGTGCTTCTGGTAGGAGGCGCTACGGCGCAGTTGGCCCTCGGTCAGCTGCATCTCTTCGACTGCCGGCGTCTCGATCTCGGTCGCGTCGGTCATGTGGTCCCTTTCCCTGTGAGAGCGCTAGCCCTCGGCCATCTCTCGTTTCATGGTCTCGATCTTGGTGCGGTACTCGGGCATGCCGGTGCCCAGAATCTGTGTTGCGAGAATGGCGGCATTCTTGGCGCCGTTGATGGCGACGCAGGCGACCGGAACGCCGGTCGGCATCTGCACCATCGAGAGGAGCGAGTCCAGGCCGTCGAGGTCAGATGTCTTCATCGGCACGGTGATGACCGGTAGCGGTGTGAAGGCGGCGACTACGCCGCCCAGGTGTGCAGCCTTGCCTGCTGCGGCGATGATCACGCGGATGCCGCGGTCAGCAGCGGTCGAGGCCCACTTGCGCACCTTCTCAGGCTGCCGGTGCGCCGAGGCGACCACGAGCTCGTAGGGTACGCCAAACGCCTCGAGCTGCGTGGCGCACTCCTCCATCACGGGCAGGTCGGACTTGGATCCCATCACGATTCCGACGAGGGGTGTCTCGGCCATAGTCTCCTCCTTAGAGAGCCAGTGGGGCGTGGTCGGTGCTACAGGCAGGTGCACCGTCACCGAAGAGCAGCTCGCGCTCGTCGGCGGAAAGTGCATTGCGCGCGGTGTCGCGCAGGTTGTTGAGATCGGCGAACATCGAGCGCTGCATGACGACCGTCAGGTAGCGGCCCTTCTCGGTCAGCGTCAGCTCTTCGTCATTGTCGGTCGCAAACCCTCCGAACGTACGGAAGAAGAGCATCTCCTTGCGCAGGCCACGCTCGACGCTCACGCCGAAGTCGCGCTCGAACGTGCGCTTGTCGAGACGCAGGCCAAAGAGCTCCATCAGGAACCGGTAACGCATCTGGTTCGTGAGGCCGTTGTCGCGGCTGCCGATCGCGACCGGCATACGCCCTTCGGCAATCGCCGCGTCGTAGTCGCGCAGCGAAAACGTCGTGACGTAGATGTCACCGCCGAGGTAGCTGAAAGCGCCGCTGCCGATGCCGACGTACTCCTCGTAGTCGACGATGTACTCATCGATCATGCCGCCGCCGACACGCGAGAACGTCCACGCGGTGGAGAGCTCGAAGGTATCGGCGAGCGCGTCCACGAGGGTCTTGTAGAAGCGCGCTTCGCGGTCGTAGTCGACCATACCCATCGTGCGCTTGAGCGATGTCTGCACTGAGCGCGACGCCATAAGCGGGTAGAAGGTCGTCTGGTTGCACCCGCTCGCCTTCACCATCTCGACGTCGCGGAACAAGACTTCCTCGGTCTGGGTCGGGAAGTTGAAGATCATGTCGACGTTCAGCGAGTGGAAGAAGCCTTCGATCGACTGCAGGCGCTCTAAGATCTCTTCGCCCGAGCCGTACTTGTCGTAGCGGTCCATCTGCTTGAGCAGGTCATCATCGAAGCTCTGGACGCCTACCGAGAAGCGCTGCACGCGGTCTTTCAGCGGCTCGAGCACCGACGGGATGAGGTGGTTGGGGTTGGTCTCGGTGGAGACTTCCTTGATCGAGAAGAGTTCGCGAGCGAGATCGATCGTCTCGCAGAGCTCGTCGATCAGGATGGTGGGCGTGCCGCCACCGATGTAGAGCGACCCGAAATCATAGCCGAGGTCGGCGACCATGCGCATCTGCTGCCGCAGGCTCTTGAAGTAGCTGCGCGCACGACCGTCGTTGAAGGGATAGCGGTTGAAGCTGCAGTACGGGCAGAGCCGCTCGCAGAAGGGCACGTGCGCGTAGAGCAGGTACTTCTTCCCGGGGGTCGCTGCAGGCAGAGAACGCACCGGCTTCGGGTCACCGGTGAAGTAGCGCTTCTGCGCGGTCGAGACTGCAGTCGAAAGCAGCCGCTCGGCGAGCATTCTTACGCCTCCCCAGGCGCTCGCAACGCTTTGAGGCCGATGTCGGTGCGGTAGTTCATGTCGGCGAAGCTGATGCGGTCAACCGCTTCGTACGCGCGCGAGCGCGCCTCGGCCAGCGTGGGGGCGAGCGCGGTCACATTGAGTACGCGGCCACCGTTCGTGAAGACGGTGAGGTCTTTGGCCAGCGCCGTGCCTGCGTGATAGACACGAACGCCTTCCACCTGTTCGGCCTGGTCGATCCCACGGATGACCTTGCCCTTCTCGTAGCCTCCGGGGTACCCACCGGCAGCGAGGACGACACTGACGGCCGCATCGTCGCTCCACTCAAGCGTGATCTCGTCGAGGCGCTGCTCAATGGTCGCCATGAAGACGTCGGCAATGTCGGTCTTGAGACGCGGGAGTATGACCTGGGTCTCCGGATCGCCGAAGCGGGCGTTGTACTCGAGTACCTTGGGGCCGTCCTCGGTCAGGATGAAGCCACCATAGAGCACGCCGCGATAGTCGATGTCTTCGGTGGCGAACGCGGCGACCGTCCGCTCGAGGATGCGGGTCATCTCGGCCAGAGTCGCGTCGTCAACGGCGGGGACGGGCGTGTAGACACCCATGCCACCGGTGTTGGGACCCTCGTCGTTGTCGTACGCGCGCTTGTAGTCCTGCGCCGGCACCATAGGCAGCATAGTCTTGCCGTCGGTGAACGCCAGCAGTGAGCACTCCGGGCCCTCGAGGAACTCCTCGATGACGACGCGTTCGCCAGCTTCGCCGTAACGGCCCTCGAAGCACTCGGTCACTGCACCGCGGGCGTCGATGAGGGTATCCGCGACAACGACACCTTTGCCCGCCGCAAGACCGTCCGCCTTCACGACCACGGGGATTTTGACGGTGTCGAGATAGACCATCGCATCTTCTCGGCTATCGAACACGCAACACGCAGCGGTGGGGATGTCGTAACGTGCCATGAGCTCTTTGGCGAAGGACTTCGAGCCCTCGATGTAGGCGCCGGCGGCTTTGGGGCCGAAACACGGGATGCCGGAGGCCAGACACATGTCGGAGACCCCTATGACCAGCAAGTCCTCGGGTCCGATCACAACGAGATCGATGGCGTTTACCTCGGCCCACTCGGCTATGAACGCCGGATCGGACAACTCGATGCTGACATTGTTCGCCTGTAACGCAGTGCCCCCGTTGCCTGGCGAGCAGAACAGCGCAGTTACCCTGGGGGACTTTGAGAGCGCATCGATGATCGCATGTTCGCGGCCACCTCCGCCGATGACGAGCACACGCATGGCAACTTCCTTAGGAATCGTAGCCCCGGTTCGGGGCAATCTGCCGGTAGCCGAATAGTACCAGACTGCAGAGAGGCTCCGCCGCCGGAGGGGGCAGGTGCCTTACCTCCGCCCTTCCCAGCGGCGCATGATGGTCTGCTCGCGACTCGGGCCGACGGCGATCAGCGCGACCGGCACCTCTGCCAGGTCCTCAATGAAGGCGATGTAGTCGCGCGCCTGCTTGGGCAGCTCCTCAAAAGTGCGGCAGTGGGTGATGTCGGTCTTCCAGCCGGGCAGCTCCTCGTAGATCGGCTTTGCGTGGTGGAAGGCCGTCTGATGGCACGGCAAGTCGTTGTAGCGTCTGCCTTCGTACTCGTAGGCGACACACACTTTGATGGTGTCGAGCTCGGAGAGCACGTCGAGCTTGGTGATGGCGAGGTCGGTGAGGCCGTTGACCTGCACCGCGTAGCGGATGATGACGCCGTCATACCAGCCGCAGCGGCGTCGGCGCCCGGTGGTGGTACCGTACTCGCCACCGATGCGCGTGAGCATCTCGCCGGTCTCGTCGTGCAGCTCTGTGGGGAACGGGCCGGAGCCCACACGGGTGATGTAGGCCTTGGCGATGCCAAGGACGCGGTCGATGGTCCTCGGCCCCACACCGGCTCCCGTGCACGCGCCACCTGCGGTGGGCGAGCTGGAGGTCACGAACGGGTAGGTGCCGTGGTCGAGGTCGAGGAGTGTGCCCTGGGCGCCCTCGAACAGAACCCACTGGTCGGAGCGCAGCGCGCGATTGATGACCGCGTACGTCTCGGCGATATGCGGCTTGATGCGCTCGGCATAGGGGAGGTACTCGTCGACGATCTGATCGACCGTATACGTAGGCAGCCCGTAGATCTTCCCAAGCATGTCGTTCTTCTCGGGCAGAGCGGCCTCAAGCTTCTTGCGGAAGATGTGCTCGTCAGTGAGGTCTTGCACGCGCAGGCCCATCCGCGACGCCTTGTCCTGGTACGCCGGCCCGATGCCGCGACGTGTGGTGCCGATCTCAAGATCGCCGAGGCGACGCTCTCTGGCGCCGTCGAGGTCGCGGTGGTACGGCATGATGAGGTGCGCGTTGCAGCTGATGAGCAGCCGGCGGGTGGAGAGCCCGTCCGCCTCCAGCCGATCCATCTCCTCCAGCAGCACCTTGGGATCGATGACGCATCCGTTGCCGATAACCGGCGTGATATGCGGATACATGATGCCCGAGGGGATCAGGTGGAGCTTGAGCGTGCGGCCGCCGTGGACGACGGTGTGACCTGCGTTATTTCCGCCCTGGAAGCGTACGACGTAGTCCATGTCGTCCGCGATGAGGTCGGTGATCTTGCCCTTACCTTCGTCGCCCCATTGGGCGCCGACGAGCACGATGCCGGCCATGCGATGCAACTCCTCGGAATGCTCGGTCCCGCGGACCCTCGCCGCCGCTCCCGGACCGGGCGCACCGACTGCCGTGGTCGGGCGCGCAACGTCCTCCACAAACAGGGAGGACGCTCGGTAAGTATGCCTGACGAGTACGATTCGCGCTAGTGTGGTACGAGACATACCAGAGCTGCACTGCGATGGGGAGGCAGAGATGGACCGCTCACGGTTCACGCGCCTGATGGCGCTCACACTCGCGCTCGTGCTGATCTTCACGCTCGGAGCGCTTGGTGGCTGCAAGAAGGACGAGCCCGTCGACGTCAGCGAGCCTGTGGCCGACGCCGAAGACGCGGACGAGCCGTCTGCGGATGAGGACCCCGCAGATGCGAGCGAGCCGGTGGTTCCCGGCGACGAGCCCACCGAGATGGTCGTCCGCCTGTACTGGGTCGAGGCCGGAGAGAACTCCCTGGGCGTCGAACGCACGCTGCCCTACTCCATCGCAATCGGATCCGCCACGGTGGAGGCTCTGCTCGCCGGGCCTACCAGCGCCGAGAAGACCACCTGGCCCACCATCAGCAGCGCGATCCCGGCGGGGACTGAACTGCTCAGCCTGACGATCGGCGGCGGTATCGCCAAAGTCAACCTGTCCGAGGAGTTCGATGATGGCGGCGGCACGTTCGGCGTCACCGCACGCATCGCGCAGGTCGTCTACACGCTCGCGCAGTTTCCCACCGTCAACGCGGTCGAGTTCTACCTGGAGGGCGTCAAAGTCGAGATGTTCAGCAGCGAGGGCCTGATCCTCGACGGCCCACAGACGCCCGAAGACTACTGGGACCTGTTGCCGGTCGACGCGTAGGCGCCCACCTACCCTCTGCAGGGAAGCCTACTGGAGTAGATCGAGCGCGTCGTTTGGGGTTGAGTGCCCCGCCCCGATGCTACGATGTGCGCAGGCGCAAGAGCGCGCAGGTGATGGCCGGGGAGGCTGCAATGACTGAAGGCTCGAGTACATCCGGTGGGTGGCAGGTACGCAAGCTCAACGATGCGGGCGGCTGGCAGGGCGGCCCGTACACCTGGGAAGAGCTCGTCACCTATGTCCGAGAAGGGCGCGTCGCCGCGCTCGACCCTGTGTGGCATCCGTCTCTGGCCGAGTGGGTGCCCGCGCAAAACGTCCCGGGTCTGTTCAGCGCTCCGGTCGCTCCGCAGCCGCCTGCACCCGAGGCAGCGCCCGCATACACGGTGCCAGCTGCCGTAGCGCCCGCCCCCAAGCGCAAGAAGCGCGGGTTGCTGATCGCAGCGATCATCGCGGCCGTCGTTCTGGTCGGTGGCGGCATCGGCGCGTGGCTGCTTCTCGGCAATGGCGGAGGAGCGCTCACTGGTGGAACCGGCCCCATGATGGGCGCCGCGGACACGAAGCTCCCGGACAGCGCAGCACTCATCCAGACCACGCAGTGGGGCGAAGTGCCCGCCAACCAGATCTGTATGGTGATGGTGGATGGCGCGTCTCGGAAGGATGCCGAGAAAGCCGCCAAGTCGCTGGGCGGCACGATCGTCGGCGAAGTGGAGTTCATCGACCTCTACCAGGTCGAGTTCTCCGGCACGGCAGAAGCCGACCTCGTCGCCGCGATCGGCAGCGCCGAGGCAAACGAGAAGGTCGACTACGCGTACCCGAATGCCCAGGTCTACCAGGACGCCGAAATCTGGGGCGTTCGGCAGAGTCCGTACAACGACCCGGTCTACGCTGGCGGCGCCGGTGACGGCTACAAGGCCGTGGGAGTGGACAAAGCATGGACCTACATCAAGGGCTCCGGTGCGGACCTCAGCAATGTGAAGGTCGGCGTTGTCGACGACGGCATCTACATGCCCGGCGAAGGCGCGGAGAACGAGTTCGAGGGCAGCGTGACCGTCGAATTCCCCGACGAAGAGGCTGGCGAGCTGGCCGGTCCCGGGGCACACAGCGACGGCTCGGCCAACGAGGCCGGGAGTCACGGTACGGCTGTCAGCACGATCATCGGCGGCAACCCTGACAACGGCGGACCCTCGGGTATCGCCGGTCCGCTCGGCAAGAAGCTGACGATCTCAATGATCAACCAGTACGGCGGCAAGTACGGCGACACCACGACGACGCCGGACCCGGATGACATCACCAAGCAGAACTGGAGCCCGGGCCACACCTACACCATCGGCTCACTCGTGGCCCTGACCAAGCAGGTCGAGAACGGCGCGAAGGTCATCAACTGCTCGTGGGGCAACAGCAACGCCGATCCTCGCGACGTGGCCACCTACACGCGCTTCTTCACCAAGATGGCCGAGAAACACCCCGACGTACTCTTCGTGTGCTCGGGAGGCAACGGCGGCAACGTCATGGACGGCTCCAAGCGCCTCCCGAGCGGGCTGAGGCTGGACAACATGATCACCGTTGGCGCACTTGAGAAGGACGGCAAGACGGCGGACTACGCCGACAAGGCAAGCGATGACTACGAGATCACGCTGGGCGCACCCGGGTCGGGTTCAGTAGTGGGCCTGAAAGGTGCCGGCGGCGCCGAGATGCAGGACGGCAGCAGCTTCTCCGCTCCACATGTGGCAGCCGCGGCCGCCATCCTCAAGTCGCTCAACCCCAAGCTCAACGCGGGTGATATCAAGCGCATCCTCACGGAGACCGCACGCACGAGCGTCGCCAACCCCAACGATCCCACCGCTCCTCCGGTCGCTATCGGCGCCGAGATGGGCGGCAAGATCCTCGCCGTGGACCAGGCAGTCCTCAAGGTCATCAACGACATCCGTGCCAGCAAGGGCCTCGCCGCAATGACGCCCGAAGATCTTGAGAAGCTCGGCGTGGTAGACGCGGTCGCGATCACCGGCGACCTTGGCGAGTATCAGGTGAAGGGCATCGTGGAAGCCGTCGGCGAGAAGGGTGCCACGCTCAAGATCGAGGTGTACGGCGAGAACAACGCTATCGGCGGGAAGACCGAGCAATCGCTGAGCGCCGCGGGGGAGATCCAGTGGAGCGTCACGCTTCCCGAGGACAAGGGCACCATCGTCGTCACCCGCCTCGACAGCGGCGCCAAAAGCGTCATCACCGTTGAGCAGTTCGACATCAACGGCCCGTGGAGCGGCACCTTCACGGTCACCGACGTCATCATCACCGACCAGAAGGCTGCCGAGGACGAGGGCTGCAGTGCTGCGATCTTCGAGGCCATGAAGGGCAAACCGTTCCCGATGACACTGGACGTGACGGTGGACGAGGCCGGTCAGGGAACCGGTGCGATGTTCATCGATATGTCCTCGATGGCGGAGGACGGCGACATCGACAGCAGTCCGCAGACGATCGGCATCAGTATGTCCGGCAACAGGATCACGTTCACTACTACCGGCGGGGGCGTGAGCCGCATGACTGCCACGGTCAGCAGGTCCGGCGACAACCTGGAGATGAAGGGCGACATGGGCGCCAACGGTAGCGGCTGGACGATGAAGGCGGTCTTCTCGCTTTCCAAGCCCGCCACGACTTCGTGACGCGAGTGAGATGAAGCCAGTCCTCCTGCAACTCACTCTCGGCGGAAATACGTTCTCGCTACTGGCGTACAGCACGTTCTACACACTCGCATGGATCACCGCGCCGCTTGTCGGCGCGTACATTGCGCACCGCCGTGGCTTGCCGGGGCGTCGCGTGCTTGCAATCTACGGCATCGCTCTGCTCTCAGGCATCGTGGGCGCGCGCGTCTTCGACCTGTTCATCGCCGGCAACTTCTACGCAGAGGACCCCGGCCGCATCTGGGGCCTCACCTTCCAGGGCTTCTCGCTCTATGGTGGTCTGTCGATCGCAGCACTCACGGGCATCGCACTCACGCACCTGTGGAAGCTGCCCATCTGGCGGGTCGCCGACAGCGCGATACCCGCACTCGTCGTCGGGCAGGTGCTGATGCGCACCGGCTGCTTCCTTCGCGGCTGCTGCTTCGGCCTGCCCACCGACCTGCCGTGGGGCGTCACCTTCCCCATGGGTAGCCCGGCCTGGACACAACAACTGCTGGACGGCACCACCGGCATCTTCGGCCTCATGGGCGAGGTCCGCCCGGTGCATCCCACGCAACTCTACGAGATGGCGGGCGCGCTGCTGTTCGGCGCGCTCGCGGTGTGGCTGATGCAGCGGACTCCCGTGGACAGGTTCGCAGCGCCCCCGAAGCGCCCGCGCACACTGCCCGACGGCGTGCCCTTCCTCGTCTACGCTCTCGGCTTCACGCTCGTGCGGCTGGGCAACCAGTTCCTACGCGAACGCCAGGCGGTCATCACAGCACCCGAGTGGTTCTACCCGGTCTTCTACGTCGCGCTGGCATTGGTGCTGGGCGCGCTCATCGTGTGGCGAGTGCGCGAGACCCGTCAGCGGCCATAGCGAGTTCGTTCCTCGGCCATGAAGTAGCGCCGATGCGGATCGTTGGGGCTGCTGCCCACCTGCACGACAAGTCCCAGGTCCACCAGTCGCTGCAGTCTCGAACGCGTGGCGCGTGGAGTGCGCCTGATATGCTCCGCGATCTCGCTCGTGCCGAGGCCGTTCGCCTCGCGAAGCGCCTGCATGACCGCGGAGTCGATCTCGTCCACTTGTGGTGAGGACCTATCCGCCGAGAAGAGCGTCACCCGAAAGCCGGTGCCAACCTCTTCGAGAAGCGGCTCGGGTAGACCTGCCGAGAGACAGGCTTCGAATATGCGGCCGATGCCGCTACCCCACTGCTCGATGAGGCCCACGTCGCGAAAGACACGGGCGATCACGCGGTTCCTGACCTTGGAGACGCCGGCGCGAAGGTCGGGGACCGTGAGGCCGGGCAGCAGCAGTCCGGGGCTTTCCACCTCAAGGCGATCGTCGAAGATCGCGATCCGCACGGGCGCGCCTCGCTGGGAGTAGTCCGCATGCACGACCGCGTTGATGACGGCCTCGCGTACGGCTTCAACCGGGTACTCGGGCACAACCACGCTGCGGGCACCAGCGATCCGCACGGCCGATGCGGTGTTTCGGTTGACGAACGCCATGGCGTGCTCGACGGCAGACACCGGATACGCGCGTAGATCGGCTGTGTCGATAATCGCTGCTTTAGTCTCGCCCTTGAAGCGGCCTGCCTGGACCCACGCATCCGGGAACTCCTCGGACCGCGCCTTGCCGAAAAGCAGCACGCCCCCGGCGGTGGGTACGTCCTGCCCCTGATGCTCGACGGTGAGTCGCAACGTCCGCAGGTCACGCGGACGGACCTCACGGATTCCGTCGTAGGCCACGCGGACCGCCTCGAGGTCAATGGCGTCCGCCTGTAGATGTGCCAACGGCTGCTCGTCGAAGCTCTCCCCGCGGGCAGTGCGCGTCAGCTCCGCAATCATGGAGGCATCGGCTCGCCGATTCGTGGAACCGACACGTACGTACGTGCCCTCGTCCGGACCGACAGACGTGATGTGATGCGGCCGAGAGGAACCCAGGTGCACGCGCAGCGCCAGCACGTGAGTGTTGCGCCACGGTACGATGTCTATGTCGGGGATCAGGCGCGGCGTGATGCCGTCAGAGACCAGGCTGGCTAGCCGCTCCTCGGCATCAAGCGGGTCGTGGACGCCTCGAACGGTGCCTGTGCGGTCCTCGATGCCGATCACGATGGTACCGCCCGAGGTATTGGCGAACGAACACGCGGTCTTCAGCACATTCGACGGCGAGGTCAGGTCGCGCTTGAACTCGAGGGTCTTGCCCTCGGGCGCCCGTATGAGGTCTTCGAGATCCATACTCGGTATTCTACTCGGAAGTGCACCGTCTGCAACGACTTCCGAGTAACTGGAGCTTGACGTCCACTGCGCTTGCGCCTGTTTCGAGATCGAGGGGGGCCGACGTGTGTGCCAAAGACGTCCGAATCTTCGTGTGAATCACCGCGCAGAAGTACTGGCGGGGCGCCACGCCAGCTAGGTACCGCCGATGAAATCCAGCTGCAATCCGTGCTCTTCGAGCGGGAGGAAATCGGAGTCTCCTGTCAGCAGCGGCAGGCCGGTTGCGAGCGCAAGTCCGGCCGCGAAACTGTCGCCGAGGCCGAGCCGGTGCTCCGCTTTGACGGATGCCGCAAAGCCCGCGAGCGTCCGGTCGACGTCGACCACAGAGATGCCCGCTCGCTCCATCAGCGCAGCAACGCGCGCCGCCATGTGTTCTCCGGCCACACGCCTGGTGGCGTAGATGACCTCGCACCAGTTGACCGCCGATATGAGTGCGTGCTCTTCACCGACAAACCCGCGCAGCCGGTCTGCGACGTAACCTGCGCTCGGCTCATCGAGTACCAGGGCAACCAGCGGCTGAGCGTCCAGGACTACCGACCCCACTACTCGAGCTCCCCTTCGTCCTGATCCCGCTCACTCCGACGTTCGGCGAGGAATCCTTCAGATGACAGCCCCTCGATGCCCTTGAGAAGGCCTCGCAACTCCTCCACAGGGTCACGGTCACCAAGTGGCACCAGGTAGATCGAGCCTCCCATGTCAACGACGGCGAGGTCAGACCCCGCATCGATGCAGTACTTCTTACGCAACGCCGCCGGCAGCACGATCTGTCCTTTCGACGAAACCTTCACAATCATCGCAGGCCCTCCGGAGCACGTCTTACTTTCATCAACTATTGTAAGCCGCACTTCCACTGGAGACCAGCGCCCGTACGCTAAAGGTACCCGCCGAGGCTTGCCAGAGACCAAACGTCTGCCGAACGGAGCGGAACGAAAGGGTGAGGGTACCCACGTTCATGCGCGTGCTAAACATTGGTTGGCGAGGGGTAGAGTTGGGTGCCCTGAACGTGCACCGCCCGAGGAGGGCATCATTCTGGCCGATCTGTCGCGCGCGGGGGTCAAGCGTTTCACGTACGAGTACGACTTTGGCGACGGATGGCGCCACGACGACGTACTGGATCTCGAGAGTCTTGCGCTGCTTGGCGTGGCGGCTGAACTCCAGAAGTGCCCCGGATCCGGGATGCTCCCTAACTGTATGTGTGTCGGTGGGGTGGTTAACTTTTCGTCTATCTAACACACATCGGGAATCACAGCTCTACTGTATCTTAGCCCCGCATTCACCACAGAAACTGGTGCCCGCTGGGTTCTGAGCTCCACATTTCGGACAGACGGCGAGCGCAAGAGAAGTGCCGCAGTTGTTGCAGAACTTGCCTTCTCCAGCAGGTTTCCCACATGCCGGACAGAGGGTCTGCTTGCTTTCGATCTCGCCTGTGAAGACCTGCGTCGTCGCAGCCTTCCCTCTTATATCCGAGACCATCTTGTCGGCCCTGGCGGCAGCGACTTCCACATTCACCCGAGGCGCATCCACCGTGCACAATCCCGCCTGCTCGTTCCAGTCGTTCTCGCAGACCCATTTCGTACATTTAGGACAACGATGGAAATGGCCCTCAGCCTCATTCTGCGCTTCGCTGAATACCATCTCATGCTCTTTTTGCCAGGCCGGGGACATACCATTGAATCGCTCGCTTATAGCGTCGCCTCCGGAGGAGATCCCATACCCTACGTTGTGCTTCCCGGCCATCTGGGCAGCAGTGCTGATCGCACCAGCTATACCCTTGAAGAGCCGACCTTTCTTGTAGGTCTTAGACTCTTTGAACTTGGTCTTGTAGCCTTCCCGACAGATGTCACAGAAGAACGTGAACTGGAACCCAGCATCGGTACTGTTGTCGGCAAAGTTGTCCGTGAAGCCGATCAGGTTGCCTTCCGTCATCTCGGACGTACCTCCTTCAGACTCTTACCGCATGCTATGCATGTCTCCTGGATCGGAGGCTGCTCTTTCTTGCACCTCTTATTAGGACACACTACCACCAGGCGAGCATCGCAATGCTCGCAGTAATCGCCGAAGAACGTGGGCTCCCCACACTGCGGGCATTCCGTGATCAACGATATGCCGCAGTCACTGCAGTTGGTCCAGTCTCGTTGGATCGGGTTGCGACACTTGGGACACCGCAACGGTCCTAGCGGGTTCACCTTCCCACACAGCGGACACATATTCGAATCCGCCGGAATCAGTCCGCCGCAATAGCGACAGGGATGCTTATAACCCGGCACTACTATCCCTCCTCCACTTCTCATCGTCGTCACGACTGTTCACGTTGAACGTCAACAGATCGAGTACGTTCTGTTGCCACTGCTCAACCGACGAGTGAACGATCCTGCCTATGAAAAGCTTGCGCAGGATCCTGAGTTCGGGGATCTTCTCTATCGCATACTGGTACTTGCGGTAGCGCGGCTCCGCAAGTCGCTCATCTGACAGGTAGACCGGCTCACGGCGGAAGTTTATCGCGAGCATGCAACGGTTAATGTTCTTGATGGCCGCGTCCACTTCCTCATCGAGGCTCTTCTGGCTATCGGAGCGAGCGTATTCCTCTCTGCCGATGACCCTGAAGAAATACGTCGCCTTGCCGGCGCTTTCTTCAAGGGAAGCGGACTCCATGGCTATGGCGTTCCCGGCCACCTTCGAGTCCTCCCCATAGATGGGGATCAGGAACCAGATGTACTCACCTGTGAGATCGCCCAACAGCCCGCGCTTGAGGCCGATGCACATCCTCTCTTTCTGCCCGAGAGACTCCAAGAACTCGTACTCCTGCTTCACGCCGGCTACGCTCAACATCTTCTCCAGTTCCGTCCAGAGCGCCGGGGAGATCTTCTCCAGATCGATCCTTCTGGCCGCTCTTCCTTCACGCATCAGCCGAGCAGCTTGTCGGATCACCAGTGGGCCGGCCTTTGGAACGAGTTCTTTGAGCGAAGACTGCACCTTGAGCGAAAGCTCGTTCATGACATCGGACAAGACCTGTTTTACGGAGTCGAACTGCGCGCCCATCATCGATAAGACGAACCTCTCACCTATGTCCGTCGTGACAGTGAGCGTGTGATCCTGATCGATCACCTCATCCACAAGGGTGTAGGGGATCCTCACGGGCTCTTCCCCATTGGGGATGATCACGAGCGCAGTCTCGTATAGGCTCAGCCCGCATTCCCCGCTGCGCGTCTCGATGTTGCCATCTTCAAAATAGGCGAAGTGCGCTTCTACGCCTGATTTCTTAAGGGAGTCCTCCATGAGCAGGTCTTCTAGGAGGACGTCATTGCAAAGGTTGCCCAAGATCCTGAGGAAGTCCTCGTAGCGGTATCCGAGGTCGAAGATCTCGATGAAGCCACCCGAGGCGAGTGCAAGACGGATCTTGTAGTCATTCGGGACCGCTTTGGCAATGTCACGGAACGTGATGCGGAATGCCTCATTGAAGTCCGGAAGGATCGAGATGCTTTCCTCGTCTAGCCGAGCTTCGCCTTTCCCGCCTTCCAGGCGCTGCCCTTCGGCATCGATCAGTGAATAGCTTGCGGGACATGCGATGATGACCTGGAGATCATCCTCTTCGGGCGTCATCTTGTTTCAGCCCCCCTCCTGAGAGTTCTACGCACGGCTGCGTGATAGGAACTTCTATAAAGAATCCCCCTCCTCACACCTATGATTATATGCGCATACCAAATCGTCTCTGCCACAGAGTGGACCACCGGGACGATTGCGAGATTCTGGTCCACGCGTCATCTCCCCCAACTTGAAATCACAACTTGTGATTTCAAGTGCGTTTGCCCTGCTGAACTCGGTGCAGAACGGCTCATAAGCGAGGCGAGTCCCTTAGTCCACAAGACCTTGCAGCCGCTCGATCACGGATTCGACCGCATCACTCAATACCTGGGGATGCTTGGCCCATCCACTCATCTGTCCGATTTCAGCTTCGAGACCCTCGGCGCGCCAGTCCTCCTCGTGGGCGCTGAGAGCACTCGCAAGGCGTACTCGCGCCGCATCCTCAGAGATGTCGTCCGGTCGCAGCGAATCCAGTAGTGCGACAAGCGACGGCCAGACGCGGATCCAGTCGACATAGCGCGGAGCTGGTGAACCCACCGCGCGGAGTGCACCGGATGCTCGATAGAGCGTGCGCCTGCCATCCACTCGCTTGTCGGCAAGACCAACGTCAGCAAGGGTGGAGAGATAGTCGGCGACCGGTGCCTGCCCGTAGGCCGAGCGCTCGGCAATCCGTCTGCCATGCGCCCATTCGTGCGTCCACAGGTAGGTGAGAACCTCGGCTCGCGAACCCGGACCCACAAGCGCCCGTGCACGGAACCGGATACACGCGGGTCTTGTGGCTTCAGGTGAGCCAGACAGACCTCTGAGCTGCGTGTTAGCGCGCAAGAAGCCTACACGCGCAAACCGTGCATCGGGCTCCCCCCATGTCGCGTCGAGCCCGCGTTGCGAGCGAAAGAGCGGCACAGTCCCATAGTCCGCTTCCACTTCCTTCGCGATGAACTCCTCATCCGGAAGCCGTTGGAGACTCGCCGCAGCACCGCGCTCTGCAGTGATTCCGAGAACCACCGACAGAAGCCGACGCTGCTCGGCGGTGGCTCGCTTGCCGAGACGACGCAGCCGTGCCACATCGACACACGCCGCGTTGCTTGCGACCCAATCGAGCGCCTCGTCGAACAGCCGCGCATCCCAGCGGCCGATCTCGAGGGTCGCGAGTAGCAGAGCTTCCGGGTCGACGATGGTGTCCGGGGCCGAGCGCACTCCGACGACGCCAATCGCGGTCCACTGTCGCCATGCAACCTCGAGTGTCACATCAAGAAGGATTGCATGGAGCTCGTTAAGGCTCATTGTTGAGTACCTCCGCAGCGTCGGAGCAACCGAAGTAGCGCACTAGTGCAACGAGCAGGGCCTTGAAACCGGGTGAGGGGTGGCCGCTAAGGTTCACTATTCAAGGCTCCTATGACTGCTTGATATGGTCATTGTGACCGTATCAGTTAGTCATTGCAAGAGTGCCCCCTATCCCTCAACCGAGGGGTGTCGGGTGGTTGAGCAGCACGTAGGCATAGCCGTGCTGATGGTGGCGCCGAAGCGGACGAGCCGACCACGATCGGGCCAGCTCGTCTGACCCACGCTTTAGCTGTACTTGTACCGCGCCCGCAAGCTGCAGCTCAAATCGGCGCACATTCTGTGTACCCACCACGCAAATGGAGCCTAGCACGGGGGTCTGACATCGCGTATCCGGTCTGATGGACACTTGCGGGGGAAATGCTGAGGGGTCGAACCGCCCTGGTGTCGCTCACCCCTGCTATCCTGACTACAGCACCCTCAGCACTCTCCCTGGAGTCGCCCATGCTCGTCTACCAGGCAACCAAGTCCGAGTTCATGGACGATGTCGACCGCGACCTGATCGCGGATCACATCACGGCTGCGTTCGAACGCAAGCTGCACCGCGCCAATCCACGCGAGGTTGAGTCCTGGAAGAACTCGATGCAGTACATGTATCGCGTCCTCAACACCGACTCGATTCCCGGCGGCTGCGGCGTGGCCATCGAGTTCGGCGTACCGTACACCTCGAGCCGAATCGACTTCCTCCTCACCGGTCGGCGAGACGGCGAACGGGACTCCGCGGTGATCATTGAGCTCAAGCAGTGGAGCGCACTGGAGGCCATCCCCACCAAAGACGGCATAGTCCGGACATTCGTGGGGGGCGCGCACCGCGAGGTCTCTCATCCCTCGTACCAGGCATGGTCGTATGCCCGCATGATCGAGGACTACAACGAGGCTGTCCGAGACGCCCAGATCGAGCTTGTCCCCTGCGCATACCTCCACAACTACCACGCCGCCGAGGGCTACGACCCACTGCTTGACTCCGCCTACCTTGAGTATCTGGAGCACGCGCCAGCATTCTGCAACGGCGACGCACTCAAGCTGCGTGACTTCATCTGCCGCTATATCGCACAAGCCGACAATGGCCAGGTTCTGTACCACATTGAATCGGGCCGATTGCGTCCATCCAAGTCACTCCAGGACGCGCTCTCAGGCATGCTCGCCGGCAACGACGAGTTTGTGATGATCGACGACCAGAAGGTCGTCTTCGAGACCGCCGTCCACCTTGCGCGTGAGGCGCAACGCACCGGTGAGAGGCACGTACTGATCGTCCGGGGAGGACCCGGGACCGGCAAGTCAGTCGTCGCCGTGAACTTGCTCGTACGACTCACCGCCGAGGAGATGGTGTGCCAGTACGTCTCCAAGAACAGTGCGCCCCGCAACGTGTACTCGAAGCTCTTGCAGGGCCGCCATCGCGGGAGCTACATCAAGGGCCTCTTCCGTGGGCCGGGCAAGTTCCACGAACACACGGGTTCGCCGCTGGACGCCGTCATTGTGGATGAAGCGCACCGCCTCAACGAGAAGTCCGGCATGTACAGCAACGAGGGCGAGAACCAGATCAAGGAGATCATCGCTGCCTCACGGTTCTCGGTGTTCTTCATCGACGAGAGCCAGCGCGTGACAATCAGAGATATCGGCGCGGTCTCAGACATCAGAGCCTTCGCCGAGGAAGCCGGCGCTCATGTGATGGAGGCCGATCTGTTCTCGCAGTTCCGCTGCAACGGGTCCGACAATTACCTCTCCTGGCTCGACGACGTGCTTGGCATCGAGCCTGCCGGGGAACCCGTCACTGCCCTGGACTATGACTTCCGGATCTTCGACAACCCGAACGAACTCCGTGCAGCCATCGCCGAGAAGAACGAAGCCGCCAATAAGGCGCGTGTTGTGGCCGGCTACTGCTGGGAGTGGGATAGCTCGAAGCGCGCGAATCCAAGTCACCACGATATCGTGCTCCCTGAGTACGACTTCGCCGCTTCCTGGAACCTGAACTCAACGGACACGTGGGCCATCGACGAGAGTTCGGTTAGCGAGATCGGCTGCGTGCACACCGCGCAGGGGCTCGAGTTCGATTATGTGGGAGTTATCATCGGCGACGACATGCGCTTCGAAGACGGCAGCATAATCACTGACTACACGAAGCGTGCAAGGAGCGACGCGTCACTGAAGGGGATTAAGACGATTGCCAAGCATGACCCAGAGCGTGCCGGGCGCATCGCCGACGAGGTCATTCGCAACACATACCGCGTGCTCATGACGCGCGGCATGAAGGGATGCTACGTGTTCTGCACCGACAAGGCACTAGCCGAGTACTTGCGAGACCGCACGCCGGACACCAACTACACACCCATGCCCGAGCGCATCGCACTCGCGGCCGAAGACCCACTGGAGGGCTGACCGATGCTTAATGAACTCACCCAACGAATCGTCGAGTTCCGCGACGAGCGCGACTGGAGGCAGTTCCATTCGCCAAGGAACCTCGCGGCATCCATCAGCATCGAGGCTGCGGAGTTGCTCGAAGTCTTCCAGTGGAGCAGCGACGAGACCGTTGCCGAGGATGTTGAGAAGCGGCGCGGTGAGATCGAGGAAGAGCTCGCGGATGTGCTGATCTACGCACTGCTGCTTGCGCACGACACGGGAATAGACCCGGTTGCTGCCATCGAACGAAAGATCGCGGCGAATGACGCAAAGTACCCGGCCGAGAAGGCCAGGGGAAGCAGGGCGAAGTACACAGAGCTGTAGGCGGGACTCTGACCTTCGGGTTTGGAACCCGAATCGACCTGCAGTCCTGGCATGAAGACAGGATATCTGGCAGCTGTTCGCTTGATTAGCGGGGTCGGGCAGCCAGTAGTCAAACGCGGCCTACCCCGAGTTTGGTCATCTACCCCGTGTCAGGACAACTTGTTATGATGGCCGCATTCAAGACTTCGACCCGGAGAAGAAGATGACCGATTCCCGGATATACCGAACAGGTGTACGATTTGATTGTCAGACATGCGGGAAGCTGCTGCGTGATTGTACCCAGCATCGTACACCGCTCGAGTCACCATGCGCCGACTGTGGTGGCGACCTCATGATAGTCGCTTGGGGCGAGAACAAGGCCCTGGTCGGTGACGCAAAGTGGTATCGATGCAACAAGTGTAGAAGCCTACACATGCAGCGCCGTGGGAAGATCGTCAAGACAGGTCCGCGTACCGGGTTCGACGAATTCACCTAGGTGGGGTTCATATTGAATGGCAACAACTCCTGGCAACCAGGAACACCGATTGAGTCAAACTCCTACAACTGGACCGATGCGCCGGTCGTTCTTGAGTCCTCTCGTGCCATCAGGGTGGGAGCAAGAACGGCGATTGACCTGTTTTGCGGATGCGGCGGCTTCTCGGAGGGCTTCCGCATGGCCGGGTTCGAGGCTGCACTTGCGGCGGACATCCATCCGCCGTCACTTGCGACCTATCAGAGGAACCATCCTGAGGCAACCGCCATACTCGGCGATCTTCGGAAGGTCGATGAGCAGCAGGCCATCGATCTCCTCAACGGACATCAGGTTGACCTCATCGCAGCAGGTGTGCCGTGCCAGGGCTTCTCTCTAAACAACAGGAAGCGCTGGGATGAAGACGATCGCAATCTCCTGTTTCGCGAGTTCATTCGGTTTGTGCACATAGCGCAGCCTCACGTGGTCGTGCTTGAGAACGTATCGGGGCTCCGAAGCGCCGGCAATGGCCGATTCAAAGAGGCAATCGCTGAGGCGATCGAGGACGCCGGCTATAACGTCCAGTTCAGAGTTCTGAATGCAGCTGACTTTGGCGTTCCCCAGAAGCGGCAGCGCGTGTTCTTCGTGGGCGTGCGCCCAGGCATTACATTCGCGTGGCCGACGGCGACCCACGGTCCCGGGGCGAGCACCCCGTGGGTTGGCGTATGGGATGCCATAGGTGACCTTCCACCGCTCGATCCCGGCAAAGTTGCCCATTTCTACGACAAACCGGCCTTCAGCGACTACCAGCGACTCATGAGAGGCGATGCCACCGTCCTTCTCAACCATCGGGCGCCGAATCACCCAGAAGAGGTCATCCGCAAGATCGGGTCAACGCTGCCTGGTGCTCCGATGTACCCGAAGTTCAAGCAACGCATACGGTTGCATCCCGACGAGCCAAGTCCAACCCAGGTGAGTGGCGGGATTCGTCCGCAGTTCCAATTTGGGCATCCGACCCAGGCACGTGGCCTTTCGATTCGTGAGCGCTGCCGTATTCAGAGCTTCCCTGACCTCTATGAAATCACCGGTGGAACGGTCCAGGGACGAGTGCAGACCGGCAACGCCGTGCCACCGCTTCTCGCTCGAGCGATTGCCGGTTCCGTGATGGAGGCGCTGGAGACCTGGAACGGCCAGCATGAGCCAAGTGAACCCCGTATCAGAGCTGTGCAGACTTCATTCGAGACCCTCGAACAAATGGCATTCTAGGTCGGGCGGCTCAATTAACTGATCATCCTGAGGCTGCGAACCGATTCGGATGACGCAGAGATTAGCTAGATTGGTGACGCGACCGGCATGGGCAACTGCACCTTCGATTCCGGCAATCAACTCCTCAGCCGACGTCGTGATTGAATGCCTCTTCAGCAACCCTCGCTGGAGCATCTCGTCAACGAGTGCTTGCCGACGCCCTTGATCCTCAATGACAGCTCTCAACTTCGTGACGTCTCCGTCATCGTGCTCAGGTTTGCACTCGACCAAGAGAAGCCTGGAACCGAGGACCGCAACGAGATCCGGCTTGTAGGCACCCCGGCTGCCCTTGGTTGTGCGTGCCGGATCCTTGATCTCGATTACCGGCAGATGATCACACCCCGACGGGGGCTGACCCCCGACGAGAGTCCATCCCAGTCGCCGCAGGAGCTTCTTGCTGCGCAGATATACCTCCGATTCTGTCATGCGCTCACCGTTGGAAGAGGTAGCCATCGGAGAAGAGAAGGCCATTCGCGGTCAGATACCAGTTGCAGCTCTTTCGGCTCGGGTCATTAGGGTTGTTGACCATCCAGATGGCCTTTGGGATACGCGGGAACCTGAGCACGAGGTTCGTGTGCTTGTCGCCTGGCGACTCACCCGAGCGGCAACAGATGTAGTCGTAGATAAACTGCATTCCGGTGTAGGGATCCTCGCGTCGACACTTATCTGGGGACATATCCATGGTGTACACGAGCGTCTTGGGTCGCACCTGTAGTTCGCGTACTGCCGCTTCGTCTATGCATCCATTCGCAATCGCAAGGAATGCATCCGTGTCCATTATCTCGACCGAAGGCGGTAGAGTGCCATAGCTCGAGCGTCGAGCCAGCCTACTCTTGTACTCACTCGCCATTGACTCTTCACAAGCCAGGAACTGATCACAGTCGTGGTCCAAGCCACTATGCAGGTAGTCGTCAACGAGCGCTGACATTACGTCATTCTCCGAGCCATCGTCGATAAGCTCGCCGTGTTCATCACACGGCCAGTTTACGGCGACGACAGGCACGCCGTGGATCTCGGTCATCCTCTGAAAGGTACGAAGCAGCCGGATATTCATATTGCATATACCCGCGTAGTCGCCGTGCTTCTTGGCGTCGTACGGGAAGAACTTGATCACCGGTACGTGCTCCTCCGCCGCCCGGACCAAGCGAGCTACGCGCTGACCCACATTGTGACCAGTTGGAACCTCGCGGGTCTTTTCAATCACCAGCGTTGGCTTGCCGTCACGGAGCAGAATGATGTCGGGTCTATCGTATCGTACGAGCTCATCGACGCAGGCAGGATTTCGACCCCTCGAGCCGATCAGCCTAATCTCAGCGTCCTCAAGCTGGGGCGACAAGTCCCTGAACCAGTCACCCTCGACAATGTTGTCAGCGTAGACTGTATACAAAGAATCCCCTCCGTAGCTTGCCAATACGCAGTCGTCTCAGATGAACAACCCGGGTCTGGAGCACACCAATGACTGTCCTCGATTCCCGCAATGACCGCAAGCGAATTGCGAATGTCATGAGAGCGAACCGCTCGCGCGACACCGGACCGGAAATGGCGCTACGTCGTGCCCTGGCGGCAGCAGGCGTTCGTGGTTACCGCCTTCATTGGGTCAAGGCGCCAGGTCGCCCCGATGTCGCCTGGCCCGGACGAAGAGTCGCTGTCTTCGTGCACGGGTGCTTCTGGCACAGGTGCCCTGCATGCTCGCCTCCCCTGCCCAAGTCGAATGCTGAGTTCTGGGAACAGAAGTTCCGGCGCACCGCCGCACGTGATCTGAAAGATCGGAGGAGTCTTGAGCAGCGGGGTTGGACGGTGCTTGTCTTCTGGGAGTGCCAGATTCGCGAGAACGTTGGTGACGCGGTGAACTCGATTGCACAGACCATCTTGGCTGCGGATGCCAGAACCGACAAGCATGTCCCCCCGGCCGGATAGCGCTTGGTTCGTGCAACTTGATGAAAGAGCGTCGGAGGGCAGTCCCGCCGTGACGAACAGACCATCGGTCTAGGCTTTCGGAAGTGAGCCGACCAGCCGCCGGTTGAGGGTTGTGACCATCTTGTGCGCCTTCACCGTTTCGAATCAGATTCGCGCGGCTGCGTACAAGGGATTTCAGAATGAAGTGTTAGAAGAATGTTAGAAGTCGGCTCTGACAGACAAGACAGACCAGACAAGTTTACCATGTCTGACCTGCGTATATGTGTGGTCGCGGGGACAGGATTTGAACCTGTGACCTTCGGGTTATGAGCTTGAAGCAAGCGCCCAACAGTCCTCGAGGTAGACTATCCGCATGTACCCACGTGTGCGCGTGCTCAAGAGCGTGCAGTATGCACAACCTCCAGCACGCGCGGTTGAAGTGCCTTCTCCAACCGCTGTAAATCCTCCGGCCACGCATGCCCGCCGCTGTGGACGAAGTGCTCCCCCTTCACCTCACGAGCCACGCCACCAGCACGATCCCGGCATCCGCCGCCACGTGAGACGCGACCGCCACAAGCACGCTGCCCGTTCGCCGCGTCATCTCCTGCCACACCACGGACGCGGCTGTGAGTATCACGAAGCAGACCGCCAGCCACGGTACCGTCAGCAGCGACGCCAGCACCAGCATGTGGTAGCCCACGAAGGCGACGTGCGCGATTGGTGTGGCCTCCCGAAGCGGCGTCCAGTGCACCTGCTCCAGCAGCGGATGCACCAGCCCGAAGTACGCGACCATCGCCACAAGCGACGTGCCGCTCAGGCCGTGCCTGGCAAACCAGCCGCCCGGGTCCGTCCTCGTAATGTACGGCAGCAGCAGCCAGAGCGCGGGCCCCGCCAGCGCCGAGGGCGCGATGAGCCACGCGATGCGATCGCGCTTCGGCCAGCGCAGGCCGGGAGCCCGTCCGCGCGACCACAGCAGGATCTGCGCGTGGTACGCGAGAATCGTAAGCCACGCGTTCCCAAAGCCCAGCCAGAAGACGCCCACCGCAAGCCACGGTGCGAGCATGCGAAGCGCGAGCGAGAGTGGGCTGCTCTCGGCGGGCTGCACGTGCTTCACCCCCGCACCCGCTCGGCGAGCTTGGCCACGACCCATCCACGCTGCGCATCAAGTGGCGACGATGTCGGCGCCTCGCCAATGCCCGCCGCCTTCGCGACGGCGACGGGGACGCCCTCCATCCAGCGAACGACGGAGATCCTCGAGGCGCTCGAGGTCGGAGACGATCTGCGGTGTGATGGTCCAGGAGTACATGGGTGCCGCCTCGGCAGGAACATACGATAAACCTAACTATAGGGTCCAGTTATTATACTTTGATCCCGCCCGGCACCCAGCAACAGTCGCGTCGGCTCTTTACCACTTCGGTAAACGTATGCTATCTTTACCACATCGGTAATGGCCAATCGTGCGGAGCGTGCATGGAGATCGACTTCGTCACCAAGAAGCTCTCCGAGACACTCTCTCAGCATAAACAGAGGGTTCGCAAGCACGGTGCGGTGGTGGCGGGAAGGCTCCTAGTGAGACTCAATCAACTCGACTCTGCGCCCAATCTCGAGGAAATGCGGTCGATTCCGGGAGGGTGTCACGAATTACGCGAGGACAGAGCGGGACAACTCGCCGTCGACGTGACCAAGAACCTGCGCCTCATCTTCAGACCGACTGAGGACCCGCCGCCTGCAAAGGACGACGGTGGCCTTGACTGGAAAGCAGTTACAGCAATCACAATCCTGGAGGTGGCAGACTATCATGGCGACTGAGTATCGATACGACCCTCGGGCTGACCTGCCCGTTGCTCCTGGCGAGACAATTCACGAGATCCTAGAGCAACGAGCCATTTCCCAAGCCGACTTCGCTCTTCGCCTTGGCAAGAGCGAGAAGTTCGTCAGCCAGCTCATCAATGGCAAGGCCCCTCTGTCGTACGACACGGCGATCGAGCTCGAACGCGTTCTGGGGGCCTCCTCTACCTTCTGGAACAACTGCGAGTCGATCTACCGCGACGTTCTCGCGCGACAGCAGCAAGAGGCTGGCACCGCCGAGCAATCCGAGTGGGCCAACTCCTTCCCCCTGAAAGCAATGGAATCCAACGGCTGGGTCGCACGCGAAACGAGCCCCTCCGAACAGGCCGATGACCTGCTTTCGTTCTTCGGCGTGTCCTCAATCGATGCCTATCGGAAGTACTGGGGCTCGGAGAAGCGCTTGGCCGCCCGCATGAGCACTGCGTACGCCGCCGAGACACCCGCGATCACCGCGTGGCTGAGAGCGGGCGAGATCCAAGCCGAGAAGATTCGAACCGAACCGTTCGACGAGAAGGGCTTCCGAGGGGTGCTCGGTGACCTGCGGGCCGTCACTTGTCAACCGGATGCGAAGTGGCAGCAGCTCTTGGAGGAGCGCTGCGCGAAGGTAGGCGTCGTGGTCGTGTTCGTACGGGACCTTCCAAAGACCCGGTGCTTCGCAGTGAGTTGGTGGGCATTACGCACGCGCGCCGTCATTCAGATCGGTCTGCGCTACAAGACCGACGACCACCTGTGGTTCAGCTTCTTCCATGAGGCCGGACACCTGCTGCTCGACGATCGCAAGAGGTCAGGCATCAGCGACCTCGACGGTGATTCGGCCGCCGAGGAGCACGCGAACCGATTCGCAGCTGATCTCCTGATCCCGCCAGCGGAATACGCGGTGTTCGTGGCTGCCGGACAGCCGTCGAAGGCGACCGTGCGAGCGTTCGCCGAGCGCATCGGGATCGCCCCGAGCATCGTCGTTGGAAGACTTCAGAAAGACAGAGTCATCCCTCCAAGCTGGATGAACGACCTCAAGACGAAGCTCGAGTGGGCGGGGTAGGCATCGGGAAACGCGCGGTTGTGGCAATACATTTAAGATGATGTTTTGCACACCACCTGCGATGTTGCTGTTGATACGCAGCTGGGGACGTCCCCTCAGCTCACCAGTTCCCTAAGCGCATCCAGCAGCCGCACCATCGCGAAGGTGTCCTGCCCGCAGTAGACGAGCAGGTCCGCGTACAGCTGCTCGGCCTCCTCGGCAGAAAGCATCCCACGCACGGCCATGGTGTAGCGCACGCTCGCCGTCTTGCCGTCGCCAATCTCGAGGCCGGCGTAGGACATGTCGGGGCACCAGGCTGGCAGCACGTACTTGATGCTGGTGCGCCCACACGCGTCGGGATGCTTGGTGAACTGCTTGATGACCGGCTCGAGGTCAAAGAGCCTGCCGATGACCGCGTTGATGCGTTTGGCAAGGTCAGGGAACGCCGTGGCGAGCCCCTCCAGTCGCTGGCGCTCGAACGACGTGTAGTGGGTGACCGATCCCGTCTCGGCCAGGTCGGTGAGCATGCGCTCGGCAAGAGGACGTCGTGGGTCCGTCCCGCCCCTATGCAGATACTCCCGGTGTTCGTAGGTCCCGTCCTCGTGATGGACATGGATCGAGTACTGGAATGGGCTGACCTGGTACGGCCGTGTGCCGGGCCACAGGGGCAGCGCAGGGTTGATGGTCTCGAAATCGAGGTGGTAGACAGGCCACGTGAGCGCGCCCAGCGCATCGGCAAGACCCGCCTGGTGGACGAGCGGTTCGCCCTTCTTCACCGCTGCGACTGTCTCGGCCTGCGTGGGCGTCAGCCTGCTGAAGTCGTCCGGGATGTCGCGGATGCAGGTGACGCCCAGGTCGAGCAGCGCGTGGAGCGCTCGCTCCGAAAGTCGTGGCAGATTCGTGATCGGGTGCACGGCCGGGAGGAATGCGTGGCATCGAGCGCTGAAGTCACACGGGTAGGGAGTGTTGCACTGTGCGCCCACGCGGATCTCCGGCTCCGGTCCGGCGAGCATCGCCTGGAAGGACTCCAGTAGCCCGGGAATCGCGGGCATGAAGGCCCGCGCATCGCGCGTCACGTCTTCAACGGCGAAGAGCGCCGCCAGGTCGTAGTCGCCACCCTCGTAGACGTACGACGTGTTCAGATGCACGATGTTCGCCCGGCGTACGGTGAGGCCACAGCCCTCGACCACGTAGGTCTGGACTGCGGCGTCTGTCACGTGCTCGGGTTTGAGCTTGCCGGTGGACTTCACCTCGAAGAGGTTCCAGGCGTCGCCGGCCTTCACGAGCGCGTCCACGCGCACGAGAACTCCGTCGAAGTAGAAGGCCGGCTCGTACAGGGCTGAGACGCCCTCTTCGAGCAGTCGCTTCGTCGTGGCGAGAGCCTCGCGCTGGTGGCGGTAGTCCTCGGCCACCTCCACCCCGCCTCCGAAGAGCTGCTGCGCAAGCTGACCCACCTCGGTGCCCTGATCGAAAATCCACTGCTTGGACTCGGTGGTCGGCTCGGCAGACTCAGGCTCGTGCACGGACAGCCACAGCGCCCGCGGACACTGCAGGCCCTTCTGGAAGCGCGATTTCGACAGTCGTGTGCTCATGGTAGGAGCGTAGCAGAGTGGTGTGACACGGGGAGTCGGTGGGCGGATAGATGCCGGTCAGGTGTTGAAAAGAGGTGGAGCCCATCATTACGGAAACACCATTACGCACGCAGGAGGTGATAGAATTCGGATATCTAAATGACATATGCACCAGAGTCCGAACCCGGAGGCGCCCCATGCGCATCAAGCCGTCCACCGCGATCCGTCAGGACTACACCGGCTTTGCCGAGCTCTGCCACTCCATCGACGAGCCTGTGGTGCTGACGCGCAACGGTGAAGCAGACCTCGTCGTCATGAGCTACGAGGCGTACCAGCGCGCCGAGGCGCGTGTGAAGCTGCAGGCTCGCCTACTTGCGGCGGATCGTCAGATCGAGGGCGGTCAGGCACTACTCGACAGCGCAACGGTGTTCGATCGCGTGAGGGCGCGGGTCGATGGCAGCCAGCTGTAGGCGCACCATCCTGTTCACGCCGGCCGCAGCAGACGACCTCGACGCGGCGTTCGCGTACGTGAGCGAGCGCGACCGGACTGCCGCCGCTGCGCTGCTCGCGCGCCTGCAAGACACGGTGCAGCACCTGGCGGACTTCCCCGAGATGGGCGTGGCGCTTTCGCACGAAGACTTCGAGTTGATTGCACCGGGCGTCCGCTTCGTCGTGGAAGAGCCGTATCTCGTGTTCTATCGCGTGACGGACACAGCCGTCGTCGTGCTGCGCATCCTGCACTCGCGACGCGACTCGCTCGGCGAGCTGCTCGGCTAGCGTCCTTGGTCAGCCAACAGATACCACTTGCGATATCTTCTATTACTTCTGTGTTATACTCCCCTCATGGATAGCCTACTCGATATTGGCACGATGCTCGTCCGGGAACGCCGGGCGAAGGGCGTGACCCAGCGTGAGCTCGCGTTGGCTCTGGGTGTGACACAGCCGCAGGTCGCTCGCTGGGAGGCGAGCAAGTACAGCGCTGCTACGCTGACCCGCCTCGACGCCGTGGCGCGAGCACTCGGCGTGTCGCTCGTCCCCGCCGCTGCCACCTCACTCCCGCTGGCAATGGAGCCTGTGGCGTTGTATGGCACGGCCTCCGTCACCAGCCCGGTGATGGACCTCGGCGAATGCGCCGCACGTCTCCGCTTACACGGCTCCGTCTTGCACGACCGCTTCAACATGCGACGCCTCGGCGTGTTCGGCTCCTTTGCCGACGGGACACAAACGCCCTCAAGCGACGTCGATCTTCTGGTGGAGACCGATGATCCGGGTGGGCTGAGGTTTCTCGAAGCGGCCGACTACATGGAGACCTTGCTTGGCCGCAAGGTGGACCTCGTGCGCCCCGATACCCTCAAGGACCGCCTGCGTTCGCGCGTGCTGCGTGAGGTGATCTATGTCTGGAAGGCGTGATGAGTCACTGCTGCTCGATGACGTAGTGCACGCAACGTCACGGCTGATCGAACTCGGCAGTCAGTCGGAAGTACCTCTTGGTGAAGACCTGTCCTGTGACGAACAGGTCCAGTACAACCTCATCATCCTGGGAGAGGCCGTCAAGCGACTCTCGCCTGCAACACGAGAGCGATTCGCGGATGTTCCATGGAGCCCGATGGCACGCGCACGGGACCGCGTCGTTCATCACTACGAAGGTGTGGACTGGGCGGTCATCGAGACGATTATCGGCTCTGACCTGCCGCCAATGCTTCCCCGGCTCCTGGAGATCCGCGACATCGTTCGAGAAGAGTACGACGCCGGACAAGCCTAAGACTCCCCCTACACCCTCGGCGCCTGCGGCGTGCCGTCCCCGCCCTTACTGCTCCCCAGCGACATCACGTCAACCGCCGCGATCTCCTCGGCGAGCCAGTCAAGGCGCTGCAGGCACTCCCACACCATCGCGGTGGCGATCGGTGACGGCTGCTTCTTCTGCCCCAGACTTAGCCACTCCCAGCCCTTGAACGCAGACTGCGGGGTCACGGTGCCGTCAGTGCTCACGTTGTAGGCAAGCAGGCACGCGGTTATCTCGGCCATGGAGACGCGATCCTCGGGCGTCGCGCGCCACAGCTCCGGTAGGCGGCCCAGCGTGTCGACGACCTCGTAGGCGCCGTACCACGAAGGCGGCCACTTCACGGTCTTGAACTGCCGACCGTGCCCCATCATGTAGGGCCTACGCGAGCCGCGCTGCCGCCAGATCTCGAGTGCGGTGTGCGCCACCTCCGCGAGCCACTCGGGGCGCTCGCCTTCAGGCAGCCAGCTGAACGCGCGCAGCGCTTCCAGCGTCGTCTGCGGGCAGGGCTCGCTCTTGCGGCCGGGACCGCGAAAGCCCGTGGCAGGATCGGGTCGGCATCCTCACGCCAGGCCGAGGTCAGTCTGCATGAGGTCGCCCTCGGCGGCGGCAAGCGCGCGACGCACGCGCGG
>JAXMMT010000026.1:0-4241 GCA_034399355.1 Coriobacteriia bacterium
CCCGAGCACTGCCTTCCTCCTGCTCCTGTCGACAGCGTCCCGGTTCCGGGATTACTACGACGGTACAGGCGTTGGTGGGGTGGTCAACTTTTCGATGATCGAAGCGCCTCTAGGTGGTCAACTTTTAGAGTATCGAACACACGCCTTGGAGTTGGAGTTGACCCGCTTTCGTTGACACCCTAAAAGTGGACCTGAGGGTCCGAGAAGGGAGTCAGCGTGTCGTACACACCGGAGTTCAGGACCGAGGCGGTATTCGAGGAGCGGCCTCCGTGGGACGGCAGCCCGGGTGATTGGACGCGGGCGGGTTCGCCAGGTTCCGCTACTTCCGCTCTCGGGGGGAGTGGACGCTCTACTGGATGCGCGCCGACCTCAAGTGGCACGTCTTCGATGCCGTGCCCCCGACCTCGGACTTGGCCGCGCTCGTCGCGATCGTCGATGAGAATCGGTACGGAGCGTTCTGGGGGTAATCGAAGACGGCTGAGGTCATCCAAGTTGGTATTCGACTCAAGAAAACCATCGTCGACGCAAGGCCCCGAGCACGGTAAGCCGGTCATCTGTTGGTAACCACCACTGTGAATGCTCACTTTGAGTGGTACTATCTACCCGAGGTGACCAACATGAGCGTTCAGTCGTATCTCGAGCAGCACCACGTCTTCTCACTTGAGGAGTTCAGAGGCGAGCTGGGCGAAGGACGCACTTCGTACAACTTGCTGACGCGCGCTGTAAAGAAAGGCCATGCGGATCGGGTCATGCGAGGTGTCTATGTCTCGCGTACGGGCCAGTTCTCCGAGGTCGAACCAGATCCCTACCTCGTAGCCGCAGCGGTCTCGCAAGACGTGGTCATGGTCTATCACTCCGCTCTCGAGCTTCACGGGCTCGCACACAGCCCGTCACGTCGCGTCCAGTTCGCGTCCTCCCGGTTGGCGGTTCGATTCGCCTATAGGGACTTCCAGTACGAACGCTATCAGCGTCCGAGACCCCCAGTATCGGGCGAAGTCGCTCAGTCCACGGCGCTCGTTGCCCGACCGCAGGGGGTTGTCCGAGTCACCACCCGCGAAAGCACGCTCGTCGACTGCATCAATCACGTAGACCTGTGCGGTGGAATCGAAGAAGTCTCTCGAAGCCTCGCCGCACTACCGTACGTGGATGCTTCGAGCGTGCTCGCGTACCTCAAGGTTCTTGGTAGTCCGACGGCAGTCGCCAGGACAGGCTGGCTCCTAGAGCAGCGAGCCAAGGAATGGTACGTGAGTTCCGCCGCCCTCGACGAGATGCGCGCGATGCTCGGACGAGGACCCTACTATCTTGTTCGCAGCAATGAGGCGGGGGAGTGGGTACCGTCGTGGCGCATGTACCTGCCATCAAACGCAGACGAGATCGAACGATGGGTGCATGAGTGATGAGGCCGAATCTGCTCGATACCGCAGGCTATCAGCCTCAGACCGTTGAGAAAGTCGAACGGCTGCTCGAGCTGCTCGCGGAGTTCGGAGGACACCCCTTCTTGGGCCCGAGAGCCAGGCTCCACGGAGGAACGGCTCTGAACGTCTTTCACCTCGGCATGCCGAGGCTCTCAGCCGACGCCGACCTGACCTACGTCGGGCAAGTGACGAAGCAGGGGCTTGAGGCAGAGCGTCCCGAAATGGAGCGGGTTCTCATAGAGCTCGGTACAAGGCTTGGATACACCGTCTCTACGAGCGGCAAGATCGCGCACTCGGGACGCACCTTCAAACTGCGATACGGCTACGGCGATCAGAGAGATCTGATCAAGGTCGACCTCATCTACCTCAATAGGGCGCCGTTGCTCGACTACGAGCAGGCGACCTGCGGCATGTGTTCGCCCGAGACCTCGGTGATGACGCTCGCCCTCCCAGAACTGATCGCCGGGAAGACCAAGGCGCTGTTCGATCGTCTCGCAGTCCGTGACCTCTATGACGTGTATCGCATCCAGAAGGGCGGGCTGCCCGTGTCGCTGGCTGCCGGCGATGATAACCTCTATCGACTTCAGCGACGTGTCCGGATCTACTACGCGTCGCTCTCGATGCCGTTTCCCTGCCCGATCGACGGCGTCGTCGTGGAGAAGTTCGCCTCACGTGCCAGCGAGGTCGAAGCCGAACTCTATCCCGTGCTCCACGTTGACGACCGTCCGACGCTCGGAACCATGATGGAGTCCGCAGCGTGCTACATCGACGAGCACGTCGCGCCCAGGGAGGACGAGGAGCAGGAGTACCTGCGGCGGCTGGAGGAGTCCTCGGAGTACGTCCCGAGATTGCTCTTCGCCCCCTGGCCTGCGGTGCTTGAGCGGGCGGAGGTGAGCCCCGCCGCCGAATGGAAGGTCATGAATCTGCGGAAGCGTCCTGCGGAGCCCGAGGGCGACTATCCGGAGTGGTGACAGTCACGTCTTCTCTCGACTCGGAAGTCGGCGAAGCCAAACGCCTGCACCCGCCGAACCGCCTCGGCTGTCCTTCGCCCTCGGCACGTTCAGCCGAGGGCTCCTCACCGGCTGCGGATTAGCTGCATTTGTAGCCCGATTTGTAGCCCAAATACATGGTACTTGTTGGTACTGTACCGCACGCGGATACCTGGACACGAATCTGTCTTACGCGGCGACCCCCTCGGGATCTCGAGCGTACCACGCCTCGCGTGTTGCTGACGGGCTCATGAATCCGTTCTTCTCCGGCAGCCACTGGTCGTTGTAGAGCTCGACGAACGTATCGACGGCCTCGCGCACCTCGGCCACCGTGCGATAGATACGACCGTAGATGATCTGCTCCTTCAGGGTACGGAAGAAGCGCTCGGCCACACCGTTAGTCTGAGGCTGCTCGATGAAGGCGTAGCTCGCCTGCACCCCCCAGAAGCGGACCTGGTTGCGGAAGTGATCCGAGATGTACTGGGTGCCGTTGTCCATGCGCAGGCTCACCGCGGCCCGCTTCCGCCTCGACACCACCGAAGTGCTTGAGCAGACCCTGTGCCACCGGCTGCAGTGCGGCGAAGCGGTCACCGCGCTTGCACACGTGACGCCCCACGACCTCGCAGTTGAAGTGGTCGACGGCCGTGAAGATCCAGCACATCCCCTCGTCAGCGGTCATGACCCGGGTGCCGTCGGTGCCCCACATCAGGTCGGGCGCATCGGTGGTGATGGTGCCGTCGTGACTGACGCCGGCGCCTTGGCGCACGCGACGCGGGGAAAGCAGCCCGTGCTCACGCATGATGCGCAGCACGCGCCTGCGAGACACGCGTACGCCTGAGACCCTGAGACGCGCCCAGACCATGCGGTGCCCTTCACCCGTGAACGGCGAGCGTTCGAGATCGTCCTCGATCATGGCGTGGAGCTCCTCGTCACAGACGGCCGGGGCCGGACCCCTTCTACTCGGCTCCACCTCGGCCGGAGCCGAGTAGAACGTCGAGCGGGCCACACCCCATACCGCACACACACGCTGGACGCCGTAGACCCTGTTCGTGGAAATGGAGACCGCCGCGCTCATCGCTTCGACCTCCGACCGACCAAAGGGCCCGGGCGCTCGATTCTTCCGCGAAGCAGCTCGTTCTCCATCGACAGCTCACCGATGCGACGCATCGCGGCGTCGAGCTGATCGGATACGGGGTCGCCCTCGCGCTCCTTCAATCCGGCGTCCATGCCGGCAAGCGCCTTGTCGCGCCACTTCTCAAGACGGTAGACCTCGACGCCCAGCTCGCGGGACAGCGAGTCGATCGGCTCGCCTCTCAGTAGGCGCAGGGCCACCTCACGCTTGCGCGCGAGGCTCCAGCGCTGGCCGGGCAGAAGCGGGCCGAACGGGACGAGCTGACCTTCTGTGGACGGATTCTTCTCTGACATGACGGACCTTTCTCTCGGACACGGATGCTACACAAAACCGTGTCCAGGAAATCCGGCGCCGCCGCACCCCCAGAAAGCATACTGCTGCTCTACTTGGAAATGCACGAAAATCGGCATAAGTACGTCGTCTTCCTGCAGGGGTGGGAGCGTGCACGTGCATGGGGGTACCTACTAAGCAGAGGTTCTCCGTACCCCGAGAAGGGGGGCAACGATGTCAGATCGTGTTGCGACCGCAGTGGTGGGCTTCCTCGTCGGCGCCGTAGTCGGCGCCGTCGTGGCGCTGTTTCTGGCGCCGATGTCAGGCAAGGAGCTCCAGGTACGTGTTCGCAAGGAGGCCGAGACAGACTGGCAGAAGGCGCGTGCCGAGTACTACAAGAGTGTGAACGAAGTGCAGAAGGCGTTCGACGGACTC
>JAXMMT010000030.1:0-13381 GCA_034399355.1 Coriobacteriia bacterium
CGACGGCGGTAGCGTAGCGGTTGACGCCGGCGAGACGCTCCACGGCCAGGTCGCCGAAGGTCACCTTGAGGTCATCCTCGACGGCCTTGGATACGGCTCCCGTCCCGCCCAGTATGAGGACGGAGTCAGTGTCTACGTGCATGGCGGCCTTCGCCTCACCGACCGCGTCAGTCGGCGTGAGGTAGATGGGCCAGCCTTTGGCTGCGGCGATCGGAGCCGCGGCCAACGCGTCGGGGAAGTTGCTGCCTGTCGCAAGGAACGCGGTGCCGTCCCAGGTCCCGCCGAGCTCGTCGATGGTGGCCTGCGCCACCATCTGCGCGGTCTCGTAGCGGTTGATGCCGCCGATGCGGGTCACGTTGCCCGCGCCCAGTGCGCCCTTGAGCTCGGCTTCAGCAGTAAGACCCACCGCGCCGGTGCCGCCCAAGATGATCGCCTCGGTGGCGCCAAGGCGGGCGATCTCATCCATGGTGGTAGTCGGCACATCGCTTGCGGTCGAGAGCAGGATGGGGGCGCCCTTGGCGCCCGCGAGCGCCGCACCGCCGAGCGCGTCGGGCCAGTTGAGGCCCGTGGCGATCACGACGCAGTCAGCGCTGCCTGGCGACGGAAACGCAAGCTTCGATGCCTCCACTGCGGTCTCGAAGCGCGACACTCCTTCGACCGGGACCACTTCGAGCGGCGAGGTATCGATACGCACACGGTAGTGGCTGGCCGCGCCCCAGTTGCCGGCGCCGTCCACGGCACGCACGTGGAAGTACCACTCGCCGTCGGCGATACCGGTGTAGCTGACGCCAGGACCCGCCCCGTCGACCACTTGATCGGGCGTCGTGACGGCCAGCGCGTCGAGCGTGTAGGAGTAGCCCGTGATGCCGCTCGGGTCACTGGCCGAGAAGGAGAACGCGGGGTCCGGGTCGTCGTACCACGTGGATTGCGAGGGATGCGTGCTCGAGCTCACCGTCGGGGCACCGGGAGGGGTCGTGTCGGCGATCGCTCCCCAGATGTAAATGGCCCCGGCGGTGTCGTAGCTGCTTAGGTCGCGACGGGTAGAGTTGGATGACCCCGCACCCATAGCCTCGTCCATGTCCCCGTACTGGTCGTCGAGACCCACGGTGTGGCCGAGCTCATGCAGCGCGATGGTCTCGACATCGTAGCGACCGAGAACCGCGCCGTCGGCCCACGCGTAGTTGTCGTTGAACACGATGTCTGACTCGACCGTGGTCGTGGTCGTATCGGACAACCAGTAGTAGTACAACGCGAGCACGCCCGAGGGGAACCCCGATGACACGAAGTAGATGTCGAACGAGGAGTCCCGGGGAGGCGGATAGTCCACGGTCGAGCAGGTCCCGCCGTACGCGAGGCTGAACTGAGAACCACAGTCGCTCCACGTGGCGAACGCACGCTGGATTGCGGCGCCCTCCCCCGTCAGGTCCGTCGTATTCTCGTTGATGTAATACGTCACCGTCGGAGACGCCCAACGCATGCCGCTGTCGCTAAAGCCAACGGTGTACACGTAGCCCACGCTGGAGACTCCGCTATCGGTGTTGACGATCACGCCCCCGCTCTCGGCAAGTCTTGGCACCTCACACACGATCTGCGTGTCGGACCAGGAGACGACCGAGCCGGACACGCGCGAGCCATCCTGGGCGTCGCCCCGCAGGAAGGTGACAGAACCGGAGCCCTGAGACGCGCCGAGGTCCGTTCCGGTGATGGTGATCTGTTCTCCAATGCCCGCATTGGCGAAGGACGGGGATATCGACACGATCTCCGGAGAGGTGGTGTCGGCCGTCACCCCGACGTTGTCGACGTACACGCCCTCATCGGTCGAACCAACGGAATGGATGAAGACAAGCCGCACGTAGACGATGGCCCGACCTGTGAAGTCCATCGTACCTGCGCCGAACTGGTCAGTGACCGAGCGCAGATCGACCGAGTAGTGCCCCCAAGTGCCCGCGGCGCCCTGCGCGAACGTGCCAGACGGGTAGTACCAGGGCCCACTGGCAGACGTGGCCAGGGCCACGTTCATCCAGTTGCTGCTCGAGTCCGTCATGGAAGGACACACATCCCACTCCAGCGTGGCTATGTTGTACGCCGAGAGATCCATCACTCTCTGTGCGTTCGCAGACACCGTCAACGGACACGGTCCCGGTGCTGGCACGCTGCCGCTGCCGCCCCCGGAGCCGTACAGCGAGTAGCTGCCATCCGATGCTCGATACGTCGTCGTCGCCCACGTCGGAGAGCCTGTCATCGACCACCCCGCAGTACTGCCGCCCTCGAACGTGGACTCGAAAACCATCGTGGTAGCCATGATCGTGATGCCGCTCGGCTGCACCACACCGTCAATCAGGGACGCACTCGAATCAGCGGCCAGCAAAGGCACAATCACCTCGTCGAACAGGGTGACACCAGCGGGTGGTGCTGCCGTGACAGCAGCGCAGATCCGGGTCCTGGCCTCGGCAAGCGAGACACCCATTGCCGGTACCCGCCCTCCGATGACCTCGAGCTTCCCCTGCGCGCCGCCAATCACACCGTTCGCATCGAGGAAGAGGATGCAGCGCTCACCGGGTGTGAAGGTGGAAAGATCGCTCACAACGAGCCCGTCCGAACCAACAGTACCGCCGGGCTGCGAGAACGTGAAGTCGGCGGGCAACTCGCCTTTGAGCGTGCGAACCACATGCACCCGCACGTCGGTCATGATCGTGCGGCGCTCGCGAGTCCTCGGGTCGTGCGTCCAGCGCGAGCCAGCACTGCTCACTCGCACTTCGACGACGGTGTCAGCCAGCCCGGCCATCTGGTCGACCGTGAATGGTATGACATACGCTTGGGCTGAGAGCGGCACCGCCATGAATACGGCGAGCGCAAGGGCCACCACGAAGACGCGGACGCGGCTGGACACGCGGACCCTCTTTCTGCGGCGGACAACGCCAAGACCTGGATGGTTCACAGGATGTATCGGCAGTCTGCCGCTCGTCCTCAAACGCCCAGGCGCGTTCCATCACAGCGCGCGATCAACCCAGCGGGTACTCCATACGCACATGCGCCACGCCGGTGCGCCCGAAAGGAAATTCGCCGCTCGTGGTGACCCACCCGAGCCGGTGGTAGAAGTCCTCGACCGTGGTCCGCGCGTTCAGCCACACAAGGCTGAGGCCAAGCCGTCGCGCCTCCTCCGCCACCTCGGCCATGAGCGACCGACCGATTCCCGTGTCCCGCAGGCGAGGCGAGACGCTCACCTGCCTGACCTGTCCCCTGTCGGCTTCGATGATCAGGCATGCGTAGCCCACGACGATGGCGTCGACCAGGACGATCAGGTGACGCACCCCGGGGACGTCGTCGTTCCATGCGTCGCCGCGCGGGATGCCGAATGGTTCGTACAGCGCAACGTAGCGCAGCTCGTCCACCTCGGCCATGCGTGAATCGTGAGTCTCGATCCACTCGAGCAGCATGTCGATCACGTCAGTCGCCGAACCGATTCGTCACCGGAACGCGACGGTCCTTGCCGAACGCCTTGGGCGATATCTTGATGCCGAGCGGCCCCTGACGCCGCTTGTACTCGGCGGCATCCACCATACGGATGACCCGCACGACGAGTGCGGGGTCGTACCCCTCGGCAATGATTTCATCGATGCCCCGGTCGAGTTCGACGTAGAGCGTGAGTACCCCATCGAGAACGTCGTAGGGTGGCAGGCTGTCCTGGTCGGTCTGGTCGGGACGCAACTCGGCCGAGGGCGGCTTTGTGATGGACGACTCCGGGATGACCGGTCCGAGCGAGTTACGCCAGCGCGCCAGGCGGTACACGCGAGTCTTGAAGACGTCCTTGAGCGGCGCAAAGCCGCCCACCATGTCGCCGTAGAGCGTCGAGTAGCCGACCGAGAGCTCGCTTTTGTTGCCTGTCGCCAGCACCAGCCAGCCGAACTTGTTGGAAAGCGCCATCAGTAGTGTGCCGCGTACGCGCGCCTGCAGATTCTCCTCGGTCACATCAGCCGGCAGCCCCTTGAGCGCGGGTTCGAGCGTTTCGAGCAGGGCGCTGAACGGCCTTTCGATGGGCAGCATGAGCGTATCGATACCGAGCGACTCCGCCAGAGAACGCGCGTCGTCAATACTGCCTGCCGAGGAGTACCGCGACGGCATGAGAACGCCATGCACGTGCTCGGCGCCAAGCACATCGACCGCAACCGTCGCAGTGAGTGCAGAGTCGATGCCACCCGACAGACCGAGCACAACGTCGGTAAAGCCATTCTTGCGGATGTAGTCCCGCAGACCAAGCGTGAGTGCAGCGTAGACCTCTTCCTCTGCGCCACCCATCGGCTCGATCCGTTGTTCAGGGACCGCCACCGCATCCGGGTCGATCTGCACGACCAGCAGGTCCTCGGCAAACGAGGCGGCACGCGCCACGACGACACCGTCGGGCGCAATGACCACCGAACGACCGTCGAAGACAAGCTCGTCCTGTCCGCCGACGAGATTGCAGTACGCCAGCCACACACCGTTGTCCCGCGCACGGGACCGCAGCATCTCTTCTCGGGCAACGCCCTTGTCAGCGTGGAAGGGAGACGCGGAGATGTTGAGAACGAGCCGGGCGCCTTCTCCGGCCAGGCGCGACACCGTCTCCGGCATCCAGGCGTCCTCGCATATCGTCAGGGCCGTGTCGACGCCACCCAACGTGACAACGTCGTCCAGGTCCCCGGGTTCGAAGTAGCGCTCCTCGTCAAACACGCCGTAGTTGGGAAGGTTGCGCTTATGGTACACACGCTCTACGCGCCCATTGCCGAGAAGCGCCGCGGCGTTGTACAGCTTCCCGGCGTCATCCCGATCGACGAAGCCGATGAGCACGGGTATCGTGCACTCGTCGGCCAGCTCCGCAAGGGCCTCGAGATTGCGATTCACGAAGTGGTCCCTCGCAAGCAGGTCCTCGGGCGGATACCCGGTCAGCATGAGCTCGGGGAGCAGCAGCAGATCGGCTCCCGCTGCGACTGCACGCACAACGGCGTCGCGCGCGAGCGCGGTGTTGCCCTCGATGTCCCCGACCGTGGGGTCGACCTGCGCGAGTGCGATCTTCATTTCTGCCTTCCGAGCGACGTGTGTTGGCGTTGCGTGCTACCGGAAGATTCTACCGCAAAGACGCCCTCACCCTCACGCCACTCAGGCGTTCTTCGCGCGCTTGAGCAGCAGCCATGCGACGACCAGGATGAACCCGATGCCGGCTGCCAGCGCGGCGAGCAGAGCGCCCGAGACGGAGCGGTCCGACTCGGCAGGCGCGGTCGTTTCAGTCGACGCTGTCGGCTCCTCGGCCAGCGTTGACTCCTCCGATGGAGCGCCGACCGCCTCAGCCAGGAGCGTATCGAACGACAGATACTCGGGGGACTCCGCTCCGACGTCAACCAGCGAGATGTAGGTCTCATCGCGCGTGGTGCCGCGGTAGACCTCGTCGATCGTCACCCTGACCCACTCCGTGGTCGTCCTGACCGGGAAACGCTGGAGTGACGGCTCATCGGCAAGTGTGACTGTCGTCTGCGTACCGTCGGAGAACGTAAGCGTCACGATCTTGGGCCGGTTGTACTTGTAGAAGAGGTCGGAGCGCTTGGCATAGCCGGGCAGGATGCGGACCTCATTGACCTCACGGGGCGCACCGAACACTGCCTTCGCCCATTCTCCGGTGCCGGAGCCTGGCACGGCCTCCGCCCATGCGGTGGAGACGCCACCGAACATGCTAAACGCCGGGTAGGAGTACTCACCCAGGACAAGTTCGCTCGAAGCCGACAGGTCCGCGAGGAATCTCCGCCCGAGTTCAGCTGGCCACTGCCCTACGTCTCCTTCGCCCACGGACTCATAGAAGTCGAACACCAGGTCGTCATCGAGTGTCGGCTCATAGTCGCTCATCACCCACTCGTACGACTGTGCGTCCGGCTTGGAGTAGGGCGCCGCTCCATCGTCAGCCAACGCCTCATCCATCCCCCACCCTACGAAATCATCGGCCACCGTGAACCGGGCGACGGTCGCCCCGATCGTGCCGGCCCAGCCGGCGCCGGTGTGAACCCAGTAGGGATACCACACATGCCCGCCGCCCTGCATACCGGACGCCCATTCAGGACGTTGCAGCTCCGGTCCCGGCCACCCAGTATCGGCGCTGGCATCCGCCAGATAGCGAACGCGAACCATCGTGGTACCCGGAGCGAACGTCACCTCGTGTACGAAGTAGCCGACAGGATCGCCGGTACTGTCGGCTCCATCCTCAAAGGTGACGTCGAGGAGCACGCCGTCCTGCCAAGCCATGAATCCGGCGACCGGGGCCCCACCCGGGCTATCGTTCTCGAGTTCCTCGCCGCTACGGAGCCTGAACGGGAACCCGAGTTGAAGCGTCTGCGGTGGTCCCGAGTTCTCGAACTCGAAGTCCACCTGGAACTCGGCGTAGCCGTTGTAGACATGCGCCTGGATGGTCTCGGCCGTCATCCTGATCTCGGTGCTCGTCATCGGGGTGAGCGAGCCACCGATGCCGTTGACCGCGGTGTCGTTGGCGACCGCTGGCGCGGCAACCAGAAGCACTGCCGCCGCCACGGCCAGAACAGCAAGTCGTCCCCCTGCTCGATTCACCAAAAATGCCCCCCTCGGATAACACAATTCCGTTGAGCCCATTCATACGCCCTGCCGCCAGAGCACGCAACCGCCTGTGGTGAGTACATAGAAGGTGTGCTGCGCCGCGAGGACGGCAAGGTTGTTGCAGTACCCGGACGTACCCAGGTACTGTCGCATTCGCCGCATGTTCGGCCGAAACGTCGCTGGGAATGAAGAAACAGACCGCTTGCGAAAGGATGCGCTCATGAAACGCCTGCTCGCCCTACTCGTTGTGAGCATGCTCGTCCTGATCCTCCTCGCCGGATGCAGCGGGAGCGATGACGCAACACTCGAAACAGTCGGCGAGGGAGCCCCGACCGAGGGACGTCCGGTCTTCTACGAGTTCTTCACACAGGGTTGACCGTCGTGCCAAGAGATGGCCCCCGTCGTGAGCGGGATCAGGCGCGACTACGAGGACCGCATCGTCTTCAGGCTGTACGACATCGACAGCAGCAAGGAAGGCATCGCGCTCGCGAACGAGTTCGGACTGCAGTTCGTGCCGACGTTCGTGTTCGTCGACTCCTCCGGACAGGAGGTCAACCGCATGGTCGGACTCGTGTCCGAGTCCGCGCTTCGGGAGGCACTCGATAACCTGGAGTAGCGCCGCTTGCTACCACCCAGCTGGTATTATCAGAGCGAGGCACAAGCCAACGACGTATCGTGGGGCGCACGACGCTGCATGGCCGTCCGTATGAGGAGGTTCTTATGAGCACCTGCCCGAGCTGCGGCGCGCAGGTTCCCGACGGCGGCCAGTTCTGCCCAAGCTGCGGAACGCCCACGGCTGCTCCGGCCCCACAGCCCCCTGCTGTCCCCGAGCCCCAGCAGTACGCTGCGCCGCCTACTGCACCCCCACCCTACTCCCAGCAGTACGCACCGCCCTCGGCCGGCGTACAGCAGGCGCCCAAGAAGAGCCGCAAAGGGCTCATCATCGGTGTCGTTGTCGTCGTCCTGATCGTGCTGCTCGGCTGCTGTGGTGGCGGCGCATTGCTGCTGTACAACTCTGACGGGAGCGTCGCCTCCGCAGACAAGGCCAAGGTCGAGACCGTAGAAACGTTCGCAATCGGTCTTGGCACGCTCGACTTCAACAAGCTCCGCAGCGTCACCTCACCCGATGTGCACGATGCATTGACTGCGATTGAAGAGGCCTTGTTCGTCGAGGGAGTAGATTACGGGGAGTCCGTGCTGCTGAGTTCCGAGTGGACCGAGGGCACGCTCATGATGACATTCGAGGACTCGGCCGGGTACGTCTCCTACATCCGCATATACCCGCCGACTGATGGCGGTACAGAGCTCTATACCATGGACTGGGACCAGGACTCGTCCGAAGCCGAAGCGGTCAGAACCGACTTCGAACTCATCGACGAGGACGGCTGGAAGGTCCATAGCATCGATGGCGAGACCCTCGACGTCTACCTGAACCTCTAGTCCGACGGCTCCGCAAACTCCGCAGAGCAGTCGGTCAAGCCCCGCACGGCTGAAGCGAGCGACGCAACGAAATCGCCCAGCGCTGCCACATCTTGCTGCCGTTTCACGAGAGCGCTTCCCACGATGACGCCATCCGCAATCGCAGCGACACTGGCCGCTTGCCCGGGCGTGGACACGCCGAAACCGACGGCCACCGGCAGTGACGTCGCTGCACGTACTCTGCCCACGAGTGCGGTGAGCTCAACGGGCAGTTCGGCTCGCTCGCCGGTCACGCCGAGCGAGCTCACGACGTAGACGAAACCCGAGGAACGCTCGCCTACCAGCGCCAGTCGCTCCGGGGTCGACGTGGGGGCCGCGAGAAACACCGTATCGATGCCGTTTACAGCCGCAGCAGCAGCCCATTGCGTCGCAATCGGGTTGTCGGGCGGCAGGTCGGGAACGATGAAGCCTGCGACGCCTGCTTCGGCGGCCTTCTCGGCCACAGTGGCGAAACCCATGCGCATCATCGGGTTGAGGTAGGTCATCACGACAATCGGCGGCATACCCTCGAGCGCGGCAGCCGCAGTAGCTAACTCTAGTGTCTCAGCCAGGCCGAAGCCTCCCTCTTGCGTCCGCGCGACTGCGGCGGCGCGCTGAATGACGGGACCGTCAGCGAGCGGATCCGCGTAGGGTACGCCGAGCTCGATGACGTCGGCGCCTGCCAGTGCGACCGCCCGCAACGCCTCGAGCGAGCCGGCGCGGTCGGGGTAGCCGCCCATCAGATACGCGACCAGCGACGGCCTCCCCTGGCGGAAGGCCGCCTCAAGACGCGAGGATGTCTCAGTCGATGCCAAGACCCGCCTCCCGCACGATGTCCATGTCCTTGTCGCCGCGTCCCGAGACGTTCACGACAACGACTGCTTCGGGGCCAAGCTCAGCCGCAAGCCGCGGCAGCATGGCGAGCGCGTGCGAGGTCTCAATCGCCGGGATGATGCCTTCCGTGCGCGTGAGCAGCGCGAACGCATCCAGCGCCTCGGCGTCGGTAACCGCTTCGTAGCGAACGAGGCCAGCGTCTTTGAGATTGCTGTGCTCCGGTCCCACCCCGGGGTAGTCCAGACCAGCCGAGATCGAGTACGCCTCAAGCGGGTTGCCTGCGTCGTCTTGCAACAGGTAGCTGTAGAAACCGTGCATGACGCCCGGCGTGCCCTTGGTGAGCGCGGCGCCGTGCTTGTCGGTCTCAATGCCGAGACCTGCAGCCTCGGCACCGACGAGTAACGGACGAGAGCCTTCGGGCAGCGCGCGCAGGAACGGGTAGAACATGCCGATGGCGTTGCTGCCACCACCCACACACGCGATGACCGCATCGACGTGGTCGACTTTCTTCTCCTCGAGCTGCGCGAGCGTCTCCTCACCGATGACCGACTGGAACTCGCGGACGATCGCCGGATACGGATGCGGCCCGACGGTGGAGCCGATGACGTAGAACGTATCCTCGACGCGCTCCACCCAGTGTCGGAGCGCCGCGGTGACCGCGTCGGCAAGCGTGCCGCCGCCTTCGGCCACCGGCACGACCTCGCTTCCGAGCAGCTTCATCTTGTAGACGTTGAGCGCCTGACGGCGAATGTCCTCCACGCCCATGAATACGGCGCATTCGAGACCCATGAGGGCGGCTGCGGTGGCCGTCGCCACGCCGTGCTGTCCTGCGCCGGTCTCGGCGATCACGCGTTTCTTGCCCATGCGCTTGGCGAGCAGACACTGGCCGAGCGAGTTGTTGATCTTGTGCGCGCCGGTGTGGTCGAGGTCCTCTCGCTTGAGGTAGATGGTGCCGATGCCGACCGCCTCGGCCAGACGCTCGGCCTTGTAGAGCGGCGAGGGCCTGCCGACATAGTCGCGTAGCAAATAGTCAAGCTCGTCTCGGAACTCCGGGTCGCCCAGCGCGGACTCGTACGCTTCAGCGAGTTCGGCGAGTGCGGGCACGACCGTCTCGGGCACGAACGTACCGCCGTAGGGGCCGTAGAAGCCCAGGGCATCGGGACTGGAGTACGCTGACTCGGCGGACGGCAGGAGCACGTCAGACATCTCGGTCCTCCTCATCGGCAGCGCGCACTGCGGCGACGAACGCGTGTAGTTTCGCGCGGTCTTTGTGGCGCGGCCGCTCCTCGACTCCGGAGGAAACGTCGACTGCAAAGGGACGCAAGATCCGGACAGCGTCGGCGACATTCACGGGTGTGAGTCCCCCGGCAACGACGAGACGAGCCCAACCGGGGAGTGCCGCGGTGTGAGTTTGCCAGTCGAAAGATTTGCCAGTTCCGCCGCTCTTGTGGGGGCAATACGTGTCGAGAAGTATCGCGGCGACCGCGCCCCGGAAGGGCTCGGCCATGCTAGAAGCGAAGTCCGTGCCGACTTTGAGTGTCTTGATGACGGGCACCGGCGCCGCAGCGCAGTCGGCCGGCGACTCATCACCGTGAAACTGCACCGCACTCAAGCCGAGACGTGACACCGCTTCTGCGACAAACGCGGGATCGGCGTCGACGAACACGCCGATGCGCGTCACCAGGGGCGGCACGCCGGCGAGGGCCTTCTCGGCCTCATCCAACGTCACCTCGCGAGCGCTCGACGCCAGCACGACGCCCAGCGCGTCGGCGCCTGCGTCGACCGCCATGGCGGCGTCGGTCGCGGTCGTGATGCCGCAGATCTTGATGCGCGTGCGTTGCGTGGTGACCATCCCTTTCGTGCAGCGGAGGGGGCGGGCCTCACGCCCGCCCCCGTCCCACGGCTACTCGTTCTCAGTGAGCGTCGAACCTGCGGCGAAGTCGTAGTCAATGAGCTTGCCGGAATTGTACGCCTCGTAGGCTGACAGGTCGAAGTGACCGTGGCCTGAGAGGTTGAAGAGCACGGTCTTGTCCTCGCCCGCTGCCTTGGCGACCAAAGCCTCATCGATTGCCGCAAGGATGGCGTGGCTGGACTCCGGCGCAGGCAGGATGCCCTCGGCACGCGCGAACTGCACGGCCGCATCGAAGCATGCGATCTGGTGCACCGCAACCGCCTCGACCTCGCCCTCATGCACGAGCTGGCTGATGATCGGCGAGTCTCCGTGATAGCGGAGGCCACCGGCGTGGATGCCCGCGGGCACGAAGTCGTGGCCGAGGGTGTACATCACCATCTGCGGCGTCATCTTAGCCTCGTCACCGAAGTCGTAGCGATACTCACCCGCCGTGAGCGTGGGACACGCCTTCGGCTCGACGGCAACCAGGCGGGCGTTGGACTTGCCCTCCTTGCGTCGGTGGTAGTACGGCATGGCGATTCCAGCGAAGTTAGAGCCTCCGCCGATGCACCCTATGACGACATCAGGCTCGGCCTGCGCCATCTCCATCTGCTTGATGGCCTCCAGGCCGATGATGGTCTGGTGCAAGCACACGTGGTTGAGCACTGAGCCGAGCGAGTAGTGCGTGTCGGCGTTCATCGCGGCGACCTCGACGGCCTCGGAGATCGCGATGCCGAGCGAACCGGTCGAATTCGGGTCCATCTCAAGCACGTGCCGACCCGCGTTGGTCAGGTTCGACGGGCTCGCATGCACCGTTCCTCCGTACGTCTCCATGAGCGCGCGGCGATACGGCTTCTGCTCGTAGGAGACCTTGACCATGAAGACCTCGACGTCGATGCCGAACAGCGCACCAGCGATCGACAGAGCACTGCCCCACTGACCTGCACCGGTCTCGGTGGAGATTTTCGTGATGCCCTCCTGTTTGTTGTAATACGCCTGCGGGATGGCGGTGTTCGGCTTGTGCGAGCCCGCCGGCGAAACGCCCTCGTACTTGTAGAAGATCTTGACGCCCGCAGGCAGACCGAGGTTCTTCTCGAGCTGCCTGGCGCGCATGAGCGGCGAGGGACGGTACGTCTTGAACACGTCAAGAACGGCACCGGGGATGTCGATGTAGCGCTCGGCCGACATCTCCTGCTTGATGCACTCCATCGGGAAGAGCACGGCGAGCTGCTCGGGGCCGATGGGGTTACCCGCCGCATCAAGGGGCGGATCGAGCGGCTTGGGCAGGTCCGGCAGCACGTTGTACCACGCGGTCGGCATGTCCCGCTCGTCGAGCACGAACTTCGTTCTGTCAGGCATGGTGGATCCCTCCTTTGTCGCCGGCAACGCCGGTGGCTTCCTTATTGGCACCGGGGGCTTTGTGCACCCCGGTCAACTCCTCTAACGTCTCCTCGGGAAACGGCGCCCGCATGAGCGTCTCTCCCACGAGCACCGCATCGGCGCCTGCTGACGCAGCCGTCAGAACCTCACGACGTCCCTTCACGCCGCTCGCCGCAACGACGACAGCACCCGCACGCTTCGCCTCGGCCACCACGCTTCTCGCGGCCTCCACGTCCACCTCAAGCGTGTGCAAGTCGCGGCTGTTCACGGCGATGACGCTGGCGCCCGCCCCCAGCGCCACGAACAGCTCCGATGGTCCCGCCACCTCCACGAGCGGCATCAGTCCCAACGTCGTCGCAAGGTCGATGTACTCGCCGATGTCAGCACCGAGCACGCTCACCATGAGTAGAACCGCGTCTGCACCGTGTCCGCGCGCCGCGAACAGCTGAACCGGATTCACGACGAAGTCTTTGCAGAGCACCGGTAGGTCGACGGCATCGGCCACGTCCGAGAGGTCCGCGAACGAGCCGCCGAAGAGCTCCGGCTCGGTGAGCACGCTGACGGCCGCCGCACCACCGCGCTGGTAGTGCAGCGCCTGCTTCGACGCCTCGCAGTCGGGCGCGATGGAGCCTGCCGAGGGGGACGCCTTCTTCACCTCGGCGATGATGGCGACGTCGTTGCGATCACGAAGCGCGGCAGCGAAGTCTCGCACGGGACGCGCGCAGGATGCAAGACGCTCGCAGTCCGCAGGGGAGAGAGCCCCGAACTCTGCGGCAATGCGCTCCGTGCGACGCGTGATCATGTCGTCGAGAAAGTCGCTCATGCGCTGGCCTCCCCCGCCAGTCGCTGGCTGACTGCGACGAGCGCTTCAAGACGTGCGAGCGCTTCGCCGGAGTCGATGGAGGTGCGCGCGAGCGCCACGCCCTCCGCGAAGTCGGCAGCCTTGCCAGCTGCGACGAGTGCCGCAGCGGCGTTCATGAGAATGATGTCGCGCTTGCCCGAGTGCTCACCTGACAGGATCGCGCGGACGGACGCGGCGTTCTCGGTAGCGTCGCCACCGGCGAGGTCGGCGACCGAACCACGCGCGATGCCGAACTGCTCGGGCGTGATCGCGTAGAGGCGCACGCCCTGCGGTGTTGCCTCGGCCACCTCTGTCGGACCAGACGCGGAGACCTCGTCCAGACCCGGATGTCCATGCACGACGAGGACCTTCTCGGCGCCAAGACGCGA
>JAXMMT010000040.1:0-6021 GCA_034399355.1 Coriobacteriia bacterium
GGCGTGGTGTGGGTCGGTCGCGGGAGAGTCGTTGTGGTGGCTCGCGCGAAGCGAGCCCTCCAAGGCGCTGGCCGCAGGTGGCGCAGCTGCCGTGCTGGTCGCGGTCTGTCTCACCGTCGCCAAGCGGGCGAGATGGCGGCAGGCCTGCGCGCTGGTCGCGTGTGGCCTCGCACTAGGAGGTGTCCTCTCGGGCATCCAGGGCGTACGCGAGGACGCGAGGTCGCGCACGCTGCAGGACTCTGGCGCACGTGAGTGGCAGGCACGAGTGATCGCCGACCCGCGGGAGGGCGCGTATGGCGCGCGCGTGAACGTGAAGCTCGTGGGCGGGCCGTGTCCAGGCGTTGTCGCCTCCGTTCGCTGGCCGGCCGGCGTGCAAGAACCGGAGGTCGGGCAGGCGATTCGCTTCCGGGCGGTGCTTGAACCGGCGATCGAGGATGAGGTATACGGCCGAGACAACCTTCGGGCCGGCGTTCTCGCATCCGGCAGTGCGTGGGTTGCAGAGATCGACGGGTGGCCAAAAGGCATAGCCGGGAGGTTGTCTCGCTGGCGCGCGGAGTCGAAGAAGGCGCTCGCTGGAGACGTCGGACCTGGTGTCGCTCTGTTGCGCGGTATCGCTCTAGGAGACCGCAGTGCGCTCCGGGACAGCGCCGTCGAAGGGGACTTCAGGATACTCGGGTTGTCCCATGTCCTGGCGGTTTCAGGCATGCACCTCGGACTCGTCTGTGCGCTCGTTTTGGGCGTGTGTCGCATGCTGCGCGCCCCGCGGCGTCTGGGCCTCCTCGTGTCTGTGGCAGCCGGCGTGTGTTTCGTGATCGTGACCGGTGTGCCGACGTCGGCGGTCCGTGCGCTCCTCATGGTCAGCGTTGGCGCATTGGCCGAGGGGTTGGGCGTGCGCAGGGACGGCCTTGCCAGTCTTTCGGCGGCGGTGCTCGCTCTTGTCGCCGTGTCGCCGTGGGGTGTCTTCTCTCTCGGCCTGAAGCTTTCTGTGCTCGCCGTCGGCGGGCTCCTCCTGTTCGGGCGACTGGCTTCGTCGTGGGCGTGCGCGTGTGCTGATGGGGTCTTCCGCCGTACGGCTGAGTTGATGTCGCTCACGTGTGTTGCACAGGCGGTCACCGCGCCGGTCACGACGCCCGCGTTCGGCATGTTCTCAGTCCTTGCGCCGGTAGCCAACGCGGTCGTGCTCCCGTGTCTGCCGGTAGCACTGTGCTGCGGTCTCACAGGGCTTGTGGTGCGTGGAGCAATCGGGGAGTGGGCGGGACGTCCGTTCATCGTGGTCGCGGAAGGCCTCCTGACGGCGCTCGCGTGGGTAGTCGCCCGGCTCGCTGCGTTGCCCGGGGCTGCAGTGATGCTGGGAGGTAGCGCAGGCGCCATCGGCGCGGTGACCGTGGTGTGCGCGATTGTGGCATGGGCGTGGTGGCCGTTGCCGAGGAGCCCCTCAAGCGGTCGGCGTGCCGCTCTGGCGGTCGCGGCAGCGCTTGCGTTGGTCGCGGTTGGCATTCCGGTCGGCGGAGGCGCGAGAATCGTCGTCTGTGATGTCGGACAGGCCGACGCGATACTCGTGCAAGACAGCGGACGCACCATGCTGGTCGATGCTGGTGCGGACGGCACCTCGCTGCGGGAGGCGCTCGCCCGCTCGGGTGTGCGGCATTTGGATGTGATCGTGCTCACACACGCCCACGATGACCACACAGGAGGGCTCGTGGGACTGGTTGGTGTCGCACAAGTTGGATGGGTTGGTATGCCATGCACGATGGCCGAGGACGCGAGGCGGATCCTCGAGGACAGCGTGGCCAGATTGACGCCCCGTGGTCGCGTCGAAGTCAGGTCGCTACAAGCGGGCGACCGATTCACGCTCGGCCGGTGCACGGTGGACGTATTGTGGCCGGATCCTTCGGCGGGGGAATCGGACAACACGAACAACACCAGCGTCATTCTCGCGATTCGAAGAGGAAGCTTCGACGCAGTGCTCACCGGCGACGCGGAGGGTGCGGTGCAGGAGGCCCTTGCGGCGGCCGATGCACTGAATGATGTGGAGGTGCTGAAGGTGCCGCATCATGGCAGCGCGAACGGTCTGACCGAGACGGGTCTGGCTGCATGGAGACCTGAGGTTGCGATTATCAGCGTCGGGGACGGGAATCGGTTCGGACATCCACACGCGGCGGCCCTGGACATGCTGTCGCAAAGCGGCGCCCGCATCTACCGGACGGACCGCGCCGGTGATGTGACGATTGAAATGGAGGAGCACGGGTTCCGAGTGCGCACGCAGCGTGTGTGCGAGAATGGAATGCGCGCTCGCCCGGAGGTGCGCGCACCACCCGTTGAATGACGACCAGGAGTGTATGTGGCCATCAAGAGTCTGGCGGAACTGAAGCCGGTCTACCTCATATGGGGCAAAGAGGAGCTCCTGTTGGCGCAGGCCGTGCAACGGCTGCGTGATCGCGTGGCCGAGGTGGCAGACCTCGACTTCAACTTCGACGTTTTTGATGGGACGAACACCGAAGCGAGCGCGGTCATCTCGGCCGCCAACACATTGCCCTTCGCGTCCGAGCGAAGACTGATCGTCGTGAAGAACGTCGATAAGATGATTGCGGCAGCGCAGGCCGAGCTTACAGCGTACGCCGCCAACCCCGCGCCTACCGCGTGTGTCGTGCTGGTCGCGGCGAGTGTTTCCCGCGGCAGCAGGCTCTTCAAAGCGGTCGATGCGCTCGGTGGCGCTTCCGAGTATCGTCCGCCAAAGCGCAACGATTACCCGTCCTGGGTGATAGCGCAGTTCTCATCGAAGGGCAGGCAGCTCTCTCCGGACGGAGCCGAGGCGCTCGTGCGTACGGTGGGGCGTGATCTTCGGCGTCTCGACATTGAGGCCGAGAAGATCATCGCGTTTGCTGGTGACAAGGCGCGGATAGGACGCGAGGACGTCGAGAGTGTCGTATCGGAAACGGCGCCGAGCAGCATCTTCGAGTTCGTCGACGCTCTGGGAACTCGTGAGTGTGCCAGCGCTCTGGGACTACTCGCCAATCTGATTGATGGCGGCGAATCGGTCGTGGGAGTACATGCCATGGCGGTACGGCACGTGCGTACGTTGCTCAGTGTGCGTGCGCTCATTGATAGGGACGTATCGGAACGCGAGATCGCGTCAGAGATCCGTGCGGCCGACTGGCAGGTCCGGAACTTCGCGCGGCAGGCGCGGCGTTTCGAAGAGTCCGATTTGATCCGCGCGCTACGTGCCGCTGCGGAGGCAGAGGAGGACATGAAGACGGGCGGCGAAGACCCGCGCCTGGCATTGGAGCGTTGGATTATCGGGGTGTGTGCCGGCTGAACTGGCCGAGACCGAGGATGACGCAAGAAGGCCGCGGGAATCCCGCGGCCTTCTTCACGTTGCGATCTTCGTGCAGGTGGCTACTCCATGCCCGCGATGCGGTTCATTACTCCCGACTTGCGGTTGGAGGCCTGGTTCTTGTGGATCACGCCTTTGCTGGCTGCTTTGTCCAATGCGCGGCTCGCGGCCTGGGCGGCCTCGACGGCGGCGTCTTTGTCACCGGCGGTGACGGCGGCGTCGACGTGCTTCACGGCCGTCTTCACCGCGGACCTGACTGCTTTGTTGCGTTCCTGAGCTTTGGCATTGGTCAGGATGCGCTTCTTCTGGCTCTTGATGTTGGCCACTGTATGTCGTTCCTTCCGAAATCAGGTGGTGCCCGTCGCAGTGGGGTGCGGACGAACCTGGGTAGGATAGCATGCGGCGCACGACATCGCAAAGTACCGCTTTCGCGTATGGGACGCACGCCGATGGCGTCGTCTCCAGGATTGAACGTAGAGTCGGTCGCCCCACCCTCGTTTCCTCGGACACCGATGCCTGATACACTACGCCCCTGATGACTGACCCAGCCTACATACGCAACTTTTCGATCATCGCGCACATCGACCACGGCAAGTCTACGCTTGCCGACCGGGTGCTCGAGTTGACGCATACCATCGCCGACCGCGACATGAAAGAACAGGTTCTTGACTCGATGGATATCGAGCGGGAGCGCGGCATCACCATCAAAGCGCAAGCTGTCCGAGTGATGTATGACGCCGAGGACGGCCATGCCTACCAGCTGAACCTCATCGACACGCCTGGGCACGTCGACTTCACCTACGAGGTCTCCCGATCGCTCGCCGCGTGTGAGGGCGTATTGCTTGTCGTGGATGCCGCGCAGGGTGTGGAAGCGCAGACCGTGGCCAACGCGCTCATGGCGATGAACGCGCACCTTGCGATCATCCCGCTCATCAACAAGATCGACCTTCCCGCCGCCGATCCCGAGCGCGTGCGCCACGAGATCGAGGAGGCGCTCGCGGTGCCCGCCGACGAGGCGGTGCTCACGAGTGGCAAGACCGGTGTCGGCGTCCGTGATGCGCTTGAGGCAGTGATTGCTCGCGTGCCCGCACCGGTAGGCGATCCCGACGCGCCGCTGAAGGCGCTCATTTTCGACTCCTACTTCGATGCCTACCGAGGCGTCGTGGCACTCGTGCGCATCATCGACGGCTCGCTCTCCAAGGGCATGAAGGTTCAGATGATGGCGACAAGGACGTTGACGGACGTCGAGGAGGTCGGTGTCCGCCGACCCGCGAACGTGCCGGTCGACGAACTCGGCGTGGGGGAGGTCGGCTACCTTATCACCGGTCTCAAAGAACCGGCGCTGGTCAAGGTCGGCGACACCGTCACGCTCGCCAAACACGGCACGACCGAACCGCTGCCCGGCTATCGCGAAGTGAAGCCGATGGTGTACACAGGCCTGTTCCCGATCGACGGCGACCAGTACCCGGAGCTGCGTGACGCGCTCGACAAGCTCCAGCTGAACGATCCGGCACTCCTCTACGAACCCGAGTCCAGCCATGCGTTGGGCTTCGGCTTCCGCGTCGGCTTTCTCGGCCTGCTGCATATGGAAGTCGTCAAGGAGCGCCTGGAGCGTGAGTTCGACCTCGAGCTGCTCGCTACCGCGCCAAGCGTGGAGTACCACGCGTTCAAGACCAACGGTGAGATGGTGGCGCTGCACTCGCCTCAGGACCTGCCTGACCCGGGGACGATCGAGCACATCGAGGAGCCGTACCTGAAGGCGACCGTGCTCGTGCCGCCGGAGTTCGTCGGCGCGGTCATGGAGCTGGCCGAGGGACACCGCGCGACCTTCAAAGACATGCAGTATCTCTCGGCCACCACGGTCGATATGCACTACGAGATGCCGCTCTCCGAGCTCATCATGGACTACTTCGACCAGCTTAAGAGCCGAACGAAGGGCTACGCGAGCCTGGACTACGAGTACATCGGCTACCGGCCCAGCGAGCTCGTGAAGCTCGACGTGCTCCTTGCGAACAAGCCGGTCGATGCGCTCTCGTTCATCGTGCACAAAGACAAAGCGTACGCGCGCGGCAAGATGCTGACTGAGAAGCTGCGCGCGATCATCCCTCGCCAGATGTTCGAGGTCCCCATCCAGGCCGCCATCGGCGGTCGCATCATCGCGCGCGAGACGGTGAAGGCCAAGCGCAAGGATGTCCTCGCGAAGTGCTACGGGGGCGACATCTCGCGCAAGCGCAAGCTTCTGGAGAAGCAGAAGAAGGGCAAGAAGCGCATGAAGAACGTGGGCAACATCGAAGTTCCGCAGGAGGCCTTCCTGGCGATTCTCAAGGTCGATGAGTAGCGTCGACGATACCGCGCTCTACGTGCACGTCCCGTTCTGCGTGGCCAAATGCCCCTACTGCGACTTCTCTTCGCGCACGCCGCACGACGACGGTGAGATGACCTCCTACGTCGACGCCGCACGTGCCGAGACACGCGTATGGCGCGATCGTGGCCTGCTCGCCGACGTGAGCAGCCTTTACTTCGGCGGCGGTACGCCCACGCTGCTCGGCGACGAGCTGTTGCGCCTGATGGCGGGCATACGCGAGCACGCGTTGCTGCGCAGCGGTGCCGAGACGACCGTCGAGACGAATCCCGAGACGACTGCACCCGCGCTGATCGCACAGTTGGCCGAGGCGGGCGTGACGCGT
>JAXMMT010000042.1:0-72461 GCA_034399355.1 Coriobacteriia bacterium
GAGGCGTCGGGGCCACTGACGACCCCTATCGCCGCCGCAGCGTCGGCCGCAGCGCCCCCGAAGGCACCCGCGAAGGCGCGCGCTGCGGAGACCGCGACTTCCGGTGCGCCCACAGAGAAGGTGCCCGCGCCAGCGCCTGCGGCAAGCGGTCCGCTGGACGCAGCGGCCGTGAAGCGAGCATGGCCGGCGATACAGGCCGAGTTCAAGAAGCTCAAGTCCTCGCGGTCGCACCTGTTCGATGGCACCGAGGTGGAGGTCGAAGGTGACGTGCTGGTCATCGAGTTCCCTGCGGGCCAGGACTTCTCGCTGCAGATCGCACGCACGCCTGAGACGATGCCGCTGCTCAAGCGCAGCATCGTCACCGTGCTTCGCGTCGACCCGCCGCTCGAGCTGCGCCTTGGAAGGTCGGGGAGCTCGGGGCCCCGCCCACATGCGCCTACGCCCTCACCTGACGACACGGCGTCGCCGCTTACTGACGAGACCGACTCGCGTCCGGTGCCCATAGAGGCAGATACCGACATCACCAAGCTTGTCATGGATGAGCTGGGCGCCGAGGTCATCGTCGAGCACGAACCGGAAAGCTGACGCTGGCAAGGACTCTTGAGAGGAGCACCGTGAAGCCGAACAACATGGCCAACATGATGAAGCAAGCGCAGAAGATGCAGGCCGACATGGCACGCGTCCAGGAGGAGCTCAAGTTCGAGCGAGTGGAGGCGTCAGCCGGCGGCGGTGCTGTCAAGGTGGTCATGACCGGCGAGCTGTCCGTCGAGTCCGTCTCGATCGACCCTGCCGCCCTCGACCCCGATGACGTCTCGATGCTCGAGGATCTCATGACCGCTGCGGTCAACGAGGCGGTGCGTCAGGCCCAAGAGGTCGCGCAGCGGAAGATGGCCGCCGTGACCGGTGGCCTGGGCATTCCTGGTTTGATGTAAATGTCGTTCTACGCCGCACCTATCGCGAGACTGCTCGAGGAGCTGGAACGCCTTCCGGGTATCGGCCCGAAGAGCGCGCAGCGCCTCGTGTTCCATATCCTGCGTTCTGACGACGAGGCCGCCGGACGGCTTGCCGAGGCCATCATCGACGTCAAGCGCTCGATTCACTTCTGTGCGAGGTGTTTCAACTTTGCCGAGGACGAGCTGTGCAACATCTGCGCCGCTCCCGAGCGAGACGTTTCGGTCGTCTGCGTCGTGGAGGAGCCTCGCGACGTGGTGGCCGTTGAGCGTACCGGTGAGTTCCGGGGCCTGTATCACGTGCTGCAGGGCGCGATCTCTCCCATTGACGGCATTGGTCCCGAGCAGCTGCGCGTCCGGGAGCTCATCGACCGCATCGGGGAGGGCGGCATCACTGAGCTCATTGTGGCGACTGACCCCAACGTCGAAGGGGAGACGACAGCACTCTACCTCGCCCGGCTGATCAAGCCGCTCGGCGTGCGCGTCACGAGGATCGCATCAGGACTGCCTGTGGGCGGCGACCTGGAGTATGCTGACGAGGTGACTCTCGGCAGGGCACTGGAAGCGCGTCGCGAGATGTGATGTTGCCAGTAATTGGCTACCGTTCACCGAATCATCGCCACCGCTCACCGCTGTAGGCGACCTCTCCCCGCGAGTCGCACCCGTATCCTTGTGTGACCCACCGTCCCGACGCCTGCACGACGCATCCGACGATACCCAGGGACGGGTCACAACGATTCCTGAGGAGGGTGAGACCATGCAGCAGCTGACGGAGATCCGTTGGCATGCGCGCGCCGGCCAGGGTGCTGTCACAGCGGCGAAGCTCGTCGCCGAGACCGCACTGGAGCTCGATCAATACATGCAGGCCATGCCCGAGTATGGCCCGGAGCGCATGGGCGCGCCGATCCAGGCGTTCACGCGCATTAGCTCCGCTCCTATCGAGATTCACAACAACATCGAGCGCCCCGACGTCGTGGTCGTCCTCGACGAGAGCCTGCTCTCGATCGTCGACGTCGTGCGGGGACTCAAGGACGACGGCATCGTCATCGTGAACACCTGCACGCCTCCTGCGGACGTTCGCGTACGACTCGGCCGCACCACCGGTCGCGTAGCGTGCGTAGACGCGTCGGGCATCTCGCTCGACAAGCTGAAGCGCGACATGCCGAACACGCCGATGATCGGTGCGCTTGCCAAGGTCACCGGTCTGTTCGAGGTCGACGCGGTTTGCGACCACCTGACCAAGACCTTTGGCAAGAAGTTCGCCCAGGAGGTCATTGACGCCAACGTTGCGTCAGTGCGTTCCGCCTACGAGGAGGTGTCCATCGATGGCTAAGTGGGACATCTCACGCATCGACGAGTGGAAGGGCGACGAGTTCCCGCTCGGTGCGGTCATTCCTGAGTCCGGCAACTCTCGTGACTATGTGACCGGCGGCTGGCGCAGCGAGCGTCCGGTGCGCGACGACGAGAAGTGCACCCAGTGCCTTATCTGCTGGATCATGTGCCCTGACTCCGCGGTTGTCGCGGTCGATGAAAAGGTCACAGACTTCAAGCTTAATCACTGCAAGGGCTGTGGCGTATGCGCCAACGAGTGCCCCGCGGACGCCATCACCATGGTGCCCGAGGGCTGCGAACTGCCGGAGGTGAAGTAGATGGCCACCCAGAAGACCGTTTCCGCTACCGGCAACACCGTCGTGGCCGACGCCATACGTCAGTGCCGTCCCGACGTTATCGCTGCGTACCCGATCACCCCGCAGACGACTATCGTCGAGGAGCTCGCTGGCTTTGTCGCCAAGGGCCGCATGCACGCCGAGTACGTCACCGTGGAGTCCGAGCATTCGGCCATGAGTGCCTGCGTGGGCGCTTCCGCTGCCGGCGCTCGTGTCATGACCGCCACCTCTTCCCAGGGCCTCGCGCTCATGTGGGAGGAGCTGCACATTGCCTCCGGTATGCGTCTGCCGATCATCATGGCGAACGCGAACCGCGCGCTGTCGGCGCCTATCAACATCCACTGCGATCACAGCGACGCCATGGGCGCTCGCGACACCGGCTGGGTCATGATGTTCGCGGAGACCGCGCAGGAGGCCTACGACAACACCATCATGGCGACGCGTATTGCCGAGGACCCCGAGGTGCTGCTGCCTGTCATGAGCTGCCTCGACGGGTTCATCACGACGCACTCGATCGATCGCATCGATGTTCTCGACGATGATACGGTCGCCGGGTTCGTCGGCGAGTATGTCCCGCAGAACGCGCTGCTCGATATCGATGAGCCAGTCACGCACGGTTCTTTCGCCGGTCTCGGCGGCCCGTACTTCGAGTTCAAGCGCGCGCAGCGCGAGGCCATCGAGCGCTCCCGTGCGGTCATCAAGCGCGTTGGCGCCGAGTACAGCGAACTCTCCGGTCGCCCGTTCGACGTCATCGAGACGTGGGGCATGGAGGATGCTGACGTCGCCATCATCGTCATCGGCTCGACCGCCGGCAACACCCGTCACGTCGCGCGTCAGTTGCGTGCGCAGGGCGTGAAGGCTGGTGTCGTGAAGATGCGCGTCTTCCGTCCGTTCCCGTATGCCGAGCTTGCCGCGGCGCTCTCCGGTGTGAAAGCTGTCGCTGTCCTGGACCGTGCCGAGTCTTTTGGCGCCGAGGGCGGGCCGCTCTTCCTCGAAGTCCGCAGCGCGCTGTATGACGCCCAGCCTCGTGTGCCGATCGTCGGCTACATCTACGGTCTCGGTGGCAGCGATGTGCGCCTGGAACTCATCGAGCGCGTTTACTCCGACCTGTCCGACATCGCCGCCGGCTCCGCCCAGCCCGGTGGACTCGTCTACCTGGGCGTACGGTAGGAGGGAGGTCACCTATGGCAACACTCAAAGAACTCACCCATCGCGAGGACCGTCTCGAAGGCGGTCATCGCCTCTGTGCCGGCTGTGGCGCTTCGATCGCCGTCCGCCAGGTACTGCTCGGCGCCGGCGAGGACCCGGTCGTCGTCGGCTGTGCGACAGGCTGCCTTGAAGTATCGACGACGATCTATCCGTACTCGTCATGGAAGACACCGTTCATCCATAACGCGTTCGAAAACTCCGCCGCTACCGTGTCGGGCGTTGAGGCCGCATTCCAGGGTCTCAAGCGGGCCGGCAAGATTCCGGCGGACAAGCGCATCAAGTTCGTCGCGTTCGGTGGCGACGGGGGCACCTACGACATCGGCCTACAGTCGCTATCGGGTGCGATGGAGCGCGGGCACGACATGGTCTATGTCTGCTACGACAACGGCGCGTACATGAACACCGGCATCCAGCGCTCCTCGGCCACTCCGAAGGGCGCCTGGGCGACGACCTCTCAGGTCGGTGTCGCACAGCAGGGTAAGCAGCAGCGCCGCAAGGACCTCACGCAGATCATGGCTGCGCACGACATTCCCTATGCTGCGCAGGCCTCGATCTCGCACTGGAAGGACCTCACCATGAAGGCCGAGAAGGCCTTCGCTGTGGAGGGGCCGGCGTTCCTGAACATCTTCGCGCCGTGTCCACGCGGTTGGCGCATTCCGTATAACATGACGGTCGAGATTGCCAAGGCGGCCGTTCAGTCCGGCTTCTGGCCTCTTTACGAGGTTGAGGACGGCGTGTGGCGGCAGACCGTCAAGGTGCACAACAAGAAGCCGATCGAGGAATTCCTCAAGCCGCAGGGCCGTTTCAAGCACCTGTTCAAGCCCGAGAATGCCGATCTGCTCGCTGAGATACAGGCCGACGTCGACCGCAGCCTAGCGGCGGTACTCGCGCGGTGCGAGGGGTAGGGGGGCATCACCAGGGTTCCCGGCGGCACCATTCTTGCTGCAGAACAGGGGTCTCGTCGCGTTCGGCGAGGCCCCTGATGCTATCATTGGGTGATGAATGTTGCCGAGCGCGCCGTGCGAAAGGACCGACTATGAGGCGTCGCGCATACGTGGCCCCGTTTCTCCTGCTTGCACTAGCGGTGCTTGTGGGCTGCACGGCGACCGACGGTGACGTTGAAGCGCCTGGAGCGGCCAGTGGCGAGCAGCTCAGGGTCTCGGGTTCCGGCACGTGTCTTCCGCTCATCAGGATTCTCACCGAGGAGTATCTCGGCGACCCCGAGTTCGTGTTCTTGCCGGGGCTGCACTCGGGTGGCGGTATCAAGGGCGTCGCCAACGCCGACCTCGAGATCGGTACCGTGTCGCGCGAGCTGACGGAGGACGAGGCAGCACTCGGCCTCGAGTATACGGTGCTCTCCCAGGACGGTCTTGTCGTGGCGACGCACCCCTCGGTCACTCTCGACGGGCTGACGACGCAGCAGGTCCGCGACATCTACGCCGGCGCGTACTCCAACTGGACCGAACTAGGTGGACCGGACTTGCCGATCACGATTCTTGACCGCAACGAAGACGAGTCGGCCAAGATCATTCTTCGCCAGTATGTGCTGGGCCCCGATCTCGAAATCACGCCCAAGGCGGTCAACCTCTACTACGAGCCGGACATGATCGAGGGTCTTCAGTCCACGGTCGGGGCGATCGGCTACTTCTCTCTCGGCTATGGGTTGTCTCAGGACGTGCCAGTTCGCTACCTCAAGCTGGATGGCGTCGAGGCCACCGTTGGCAACATCAGGAATGGCACGTACAAGATGGTTCGCCCGCTCGGTGTCGTCACGGTGAAGAACCCGCCGCCGGACATCGCAGCGTTCCTCGAGTGGGCAACCAGCGGGCAAGCTGCGGATCTGATGGACAGCCGAGGGTTTGCACCAGCGAAGTGACGAGAGTCGGATGACAATCAGCCCGTTCGGAAAGCATCTGCACAACCAGATCATCGTGCCGCTCGTCGTGGCATCGCTTGTCGTCGGCGTCGTGGCGACCCTTGTGGCCTGGATACTGCTCGACCAGGTCATCACGGGGTGGACCGACGAGACTGCGGCCGCCACTTCCGCGAGCGTCGCAGCGCGGTTTGACGACAAGAGCACTGAGATGCAGCAGGCGATCAAGCTGGTCGCGGAGAACCCGCGCTTCGTGGACGCCGTGCAGAGCGGTGACCCGATGGCGATCTCGGCGCAGCTTGTGGGCATCAGCCAGGCGCTGGACGCACCGAATCTCGTATATGAGAAGACCAATACCAGCAACCTCATGCTGCTTGATGACACAGGGCGTGTTGTCGCTTCCACCGGCGGTCTGGGTATCGGCCCTGGTGACGTGCCCCTCGGCAGCGGCGACCGCAATTGGGTCAGCCTCGCGATGAGCCACCCTCTTGTGGTCGAGCTCAACGGCAATGACACACTCACCGCGCTCGAACCCGTCAAAGGTTTTGAGCAGCGCGTGTACGCACTTGCGTACTCTCAGATCATCGACGATGCGTTCATCGCTGACTTCAGGATGGGTGCCCAGGCAGGCCTTGCGTTCTACGACGCAGACTTCCTCTCCATTACCGTGGACATCCCTGAGAACCTTGGCGGGACGTCGATGGTAGCCGCGCTGAAGTCTCCCTCCGCCAGCGTTCTCGAAGCCCTGGAGGCGGTACGACAGAATCCTGATGTGGCAGCGACGAGCAAGCTGGTCTTATCGGGCACAGAGTACCGCGTCGTCGCCAAGCAGATGTTTTTCGAGAACGACCCGACTCACTCGGGCGCGTACCTTGTGACGGTACTCGGTACGGGTGTCGCCGAGCAGACACGCGTCGCGACTCGCAACCTGATCATGCTGTGGTCAGTGGTGGCGGTGGCCGTACTGCTGGGGCTCAACGGGTGGGTCGCACGTCGCGTCTCAGGCCCCCTTGCAGCGCTTTCCCAGAGCGTTGCACTGGTCGCGGAGGGCAACTATTCCACGAAGGTGACCTTCGGGGGCTCCACCGAGATCTCGCAGCTGAGTGAGAACTTCAACCGTATGACCGACTCACTCCGCGACCGCAGCGAGAGTCTGACCAAGAAGGTCCTTGAGCTCGCCACGCTTTACGAGATGAGTCGAGCGCTCGGGTCGACGTTCGACATCGACGTACTGCTCGACTCTGTGCTCGACTCGGCGATGCGTATCTTCAACGTCGAGATCGGTTACGTCACGCTGCGGGACCAGGAGACCGGCGAGTTGCACGTCAGTGCCTGGCGCGGTGGCGGTGGGTCCCGGGTGGACGAAGCCGCTGTTCGGGCCTCGATGTCGGAGTGGGTCATCCGCGAGGGCCGCCCGCTCATCTTCAACCCGCCCCGTGAGGGCGAGGAGGACCGCATCGACACCCTGAGCGGTGCACTGGCCGCGCTCTGTGTGCCCCTCATATCGAGCGAGGGCACGCTGGGCGCTATCACCGTCGGTAGCCGTGATGCGAACCAGCGCTTCACCAGCGACGATGTCCGCCTGCTCGCGACCATCGCGAACCACGTGACCATCGCTATCGGTAACATCGAACTGTTTTCGAGCCTGCAGGAAGCTTACCTTGCTACCGTGCGCGCTCTGGCGACGGCGGTCGATGCGAAGGACCCGTACACACGCGGCCATTCTGACCGCGTCGCTCGATTCGCTCTCATCATCGCGGATAGTATGAGTGTCTCCGTCGAGCAGCGGATTGCGTTGGAGATGGCCGCTTACCTGCACGACATCGGCAAGATCGGCATCTCAGAGGACATCCTGCTTAAGCCGGGCAAGCTCACTGATGAGGAGATGGCGCAGATGCGCCACCATCCGCTCATCGGTGCGAACATCTTGCGTCCCGTGGCGTTTCCCTGGCCCATCGCGCCGATCATCCGCCATCATCACGAACACTATGACGGCGCCGGATACCCCGCCGGCCTCAAAGGTGAGGAGATTCCACTTCTGGCTCGGGTGCTTACCGTCGCGGATGCCTTCGAAGCCATGACCTCCGACCGTCCGTATCGTCGAGGACGGTCAGAGCAAGACGCCATCTTGGAGCTGCGCCGTTGCTCTGGCAGCCACTTCGACCCCCGGGTCATCGAGGCCTTCATTCACGTGCTCGAGCGCGATGCCGTCGACGAGCAGCCGGCCATGGACGCTGAGGACGACGACACAGGTGGCGACGAGAAGCGCGCTGTTTTCGTGGCTGTCGCCGACGGCATGGTCTCGAGCTTCCGCCGCCTTGGCGGTCCTCGTCTCGCTGCGAACCTTGAGCGGGACTTGAATCAAGCGTTTGCCGAGCAGGACCTGCACTTCGCAATCGCTGCGGGGCACTTCAATATCACTGGCGACGGGGGTCTCTCCGAGCGGCAGCAGATCGATGACATGCGTCGCGCGATGGTCGTCATCACCGTTGCTATGGAACACACGTCCGGCACGAGCCTGGTGGAGCACTTCTACACAGAGACGGTGGACGGACTTCCCGAGCGTATGGGTGCGCTTGCCCGCAAGATGCTCCTGCTAGACGCCGTATAGGAAACCTGGGTCGCGCTGCCTCCGTGCGCCGAATGCTGGTACACTATCCCCCAATCTCGTGGCCCGCATACCTTTTGTGCGGTGCACCGCCAGTAGGTTGGGGAGGACGCATGGCCCTTGTCGTTCAGAAGTTCGGCGGCACATCGGTCGGCACGACCGAGCGGATTCGAGCGGTTGCCCAGCGAATCGTCGCAACACGCGACGCGGGCAACGACTGCGTCGCCGTTGTCTCGGCCATGGGCGACGTCACCGACGAATTGCTTTCACTTGCGGAGGCCATGAACCCTGAGCCTCCTGAGCGTGAGATGGACATGCTGCTTGCGACTGGCGAGCAGGTCACCATCGCACTTCTCGCCATGGCCATCCACGCACTTGGTCATGAAGCGATCTCTTTCACTGGCGCGCAGGTCGGCATCGTCACTGACGCCGGTCACACGAAGGCGCGCATCCAAGAGGTGCGCGGCGACTGCGTCAAAGACGCGCTTGCCGAGGGGCGGATCGTCATCGTCGCAGGATTCCAGGGTAGTACGCCTGAAGGTCAGATAACCACGCTTGGGCGCGGCGGCTCCGATACGACGGCGATCGCGATCGCCGCTGGGATCGGAGCCGACGTTTGTGAGATATACACCGACGTCGACGGTGTGTTCACGGCCGACCCGCGGGTCGTTTCCGATGCGCGCAAGATAGATTTCATCTCCTACGAGGAGATGCTCGAGATGGCCGCGACCGGAGCGCGGGTGTTGCAGCTCCGCTCGGTCGAATTCGGCCGCAACCACGGGGTAGTCATCCACGTCCGTTCGAGCTTCAACGACCGTCCGGGAACCATCGTCAAGGAGGCTGACGATTCAATGGAGCAGGCAATCATCTCCGGTGTCACGCACGACACCTCGGAGGCCAAGATCACCATTCGCGATGTTCCGGACCAGCCCGGTGTCGCCGCGCAGGTCTTTTCGTCGTTGGCCGAAGCGAGCTGCAATGTGGACATGATCGTGCAGAACGTGTCCGAAGAGGGAAGCACGGACATCTCATTCACGATCCCAAAAGAGGACCTCGTCCGTGCCAAGCGCACTGTTGAGGCTGTTGTGAAGCAGCTAGGCGCACGCACGTGGTCTGTCGATGAGTCCATTGCGAAGGTCTCTCTCGTCGGCGCAGGCATGAAGACGCACCCCGGCGTTGCGGCACAGATGTTCAACGCGCTGGCAGAGGCGGGCGTGAACATCGATATGATCTCCACGTCGTCGATCCGCGTGTCGTGCGTGATCTCCGGCGAGCAGGCCGAGCGTGCGGTGCGCGCGCTTCATGACAGCTTCGATCTTGCCGCCGCCGATGTCCGCGCCGAGATCGCCCCGACGGTCGGAGGTGGCAGCTGATGGCCTGGGACAAGGTCATGCCCGAGCGTCCCGTGGTCGCCGTCGCCGGAGCGACGGGCGCCGTAGGCATCGAGATGCTCAAGACCCTCGAGCAGCGCAGATTCCCTGCGTCTCGCGTCATCGCTCTCGCTTCGTCTCGCTCGGCAGGCAAGCGCTTGCCGTTCGGGGACGGTGAACTGGTCGTCGAGGAGATGACCGAGGCATCGTTTAACGACGTGGACATCGCGCTCTTCTCGGCAGGAGCGTCGGTCAGCAAGGCGATGGCGCCTGCCGCCGTGATGGCGGGGTGCGTGGTGATCGACAACTCCTCGGCGTTCCGCATGGATGAGGAGGTGCCGTTGGTCGTGCCCGAGGTGAACGCGGGCGACCTGGCGTGGCACTCGGGCATCATAGCCAACCCGAACTGCTCGACCATCCAGATGGTCGTCGTCCTGAAACCGCTGCATGAATTGGTGCCCATTCGACGAGTCGTGGTCTCGACGTATCAGGCAGCGAGCGGTGCGGGACAGGCGGCCATGGACGAGCTGTACGACCAGACGCGGGACTTCCTGGAGGGTCGGGAACTTGTGCCGAACGCGTTCGTGCACCGCATAGCTTTCAACTGCATCCCGCAGATCGACGTGTTCCTCGATGATGGCTCCACCAAAGAGGAATGGAAGATGGTCGTCGAGACGAAGAAGATCATGCATGCGCCGGAGATCGAACTCGCGGCGACCTGTGTTCGCGTCCCGGTACTGCGCTGCCATTCCGAGTCGCTCAACATCGAGTTCGGGGCGGACGTGACCGTTGCGCAGGCTCGCGCGGCCCTGGAGGCCGCGCCCGGCATCACCGTGACAGATGACCCGGCTTCGCTCGGCTACCCCATGCCTGCGCTGCTCCAGGGCAGCGACGATGTTTACGTGGGCCGCCTGCGTGCGGACGATAGCGTGGCCCACGGGCTGGCGATGTGGATTGTCGCCGACCAGCTGCGCAAGGGCGCGGCGCTTAACGCCGTTCATATAGCCGAAGCACTGCTCCAGCGTTAGTATTAAGGAACGAGGCCGCATCGGGCAGCCGTCTGAAGCGTTGTCTACCTTCAAAGGACGTTCTATGAGGGGAGCTGTGTGACCATGGCGGAATCCAACGTTCTCATTGTTGAGGACGATGCTACGATTGCCCGCTTCGTCGAGCTGGAACTCAAGCACGAAGGATACGGTGTGCTGAGGGCGGGGGACGGTCCCTCGGCGATTGACCTGATGGATGGCAACGACGTGGATCTCGTGATCTTAGACCTCATGCTCCCCGGCATCGACGGCATCGATGTCGCCAAGTACATTCGCAAGCGTGGCTCTGAAGTGCCGATCCTCATGCTCACCGCCCGTGCTGAAACGCACGATGTCGTCTCCGGGTTTGAGGCGGGAGCGGACGACTATCTCCGCAAGCCGTTCGAGGTACCTGAGCTTCTGTCGCGTGTGCGTGCACTGCTTAGGCGCGCGAAGGCTGCTGAGCCGAGCGCTCCCTTCGAGGCATCCGGTGTGCGCATCGACGTCGACAAGCGTGAGGGGACGCTCAATGGCGAGGTGATGGATCTCACCGCCAAGGAGTTCGATCTGTTGTGCTATCTCGTGCAGAACGCCGGACGGGTGATCTCGCGTGACGAGATTCTCACGGCTGTCTGGGGCGGGCAGCACGCTACGGACAGCAACGTCATCGAGGTCTTTGTCTGCCACCTGCGCAACAAGATCGGCGATCACGACAACAAGATCATTCAGACAATCCGGGGAGTCGGATACTTCTTCGCGAGGGGATAGATGCGCCTTTCCTCGATCCGTGCACGTGTCCTCTACCTGGCGGGCGTCTTCTCTCTCCTTCTCGTCGGCAGTGTCACGCTCGCCACATACTTCTTCGTTGCAGACGGCATGTCGCGGTCGGCGCAGGAAACGACATGGCGACTCACCCAGGTAACCTCGCATGCCATTGCCCGCACCACCACTACGGTGAAACTCGACGCCGCAGCTAAAGGGCTCGAGGGCGTCGAACGCGAGTCTGAGGCCCAGCGTCAGCTGCTGCGTGCAATCCCCGACGTTCTGGGTGCGGGCGGTGCCGAGGAGGGGGCGTACGCGTTCTACATCGAAGACGAGTCCGGTGCTTTCCGGCTTGTGTGGTACAGCGATGAAGCGGGCGTGAACAACCTGGAGGCATCGCGCCGTCTCGCGATCGAGCGGCAGCAGCCGATCCAGTCCGGTCCGCGCCAGGCCGGGGCGTTTACAGGAATGTTCACCAGCGCCGATCTTGGCACATACATCGTCCATATACCGCTCACGCTTCCCGACCGCACGCGAGGCATTCTGGACGTCGTCTACATCCCCGACAAAGAGGAAGCGATCCTTGACTCGGCCAGAGCACCCATGCTCATCGTCGCTGTGTTCTCGCTGCTCATTGCCGTCTTCATGACGCAGATCATCATGGGGTGGGTGTTGTCGCTCGTAGACGACGTCCGGGTGGCTGCCGACTCCATCGATGCCGGCCAACTCGACGTGAGTCTGCCCGAGGAAGGCGAGCACGAGATCGCAAGGCTTGCGCATGTCCTCAATAATCTCATGAACCGGCTGAGGATCCGTGCTGAGGCCCAGACGCGTTTTATCGCCGACGCCTCGCACGAGCTCGCCACGCCGGTCGCCGGGATTCGGGGTTACATCAGCATCCTGCGCGAGTGGGGCTCGGAAGACCCAGTGACGCGGGACGAGGCGATTGCAGCGATCGATCGGGAATCTCGCAGGATGGCGAGGCTCTGTAGCGACCTGCTGTCGATGATCCGCAGCGATGAGATGCTTCAGTATCGGCACGTGCGTTACGACATCAACGCGCTCAGTCGGGAGGTACTTGCCACCATGGCCACGCGCTACATGGACAAGAACCTCGAGTTCATCGGGCCCGATGAGGGACCATTGTGGGCGATGGGCGATCCCGATCGCATAGAGGAGGTCTTCGGCATCCTTCTGGACAACGCCGGCAAGTACACGACGCCGGGTGGTAGCGTGGTGGTTGAGACACACAAACAGCGGGACCGGGTGATCGTGGAGGTCACAGACACAGGCATCGGCATTCCCGAGGCGGATCTTCCCAATGTGTTCGAACGCTTCTACCGCAGCGACACATCCCGTTCCAAAGACACCGGCGGCTTTGGCCTCGGCCTGGCTATCGCGAAGCATATCGTCGACATGAGCCAGGGCGAGATCAGCGTCTCGAGTCGCGTCGGAGAGGGTACGACGTTCCTCGTCATACTGCCGCGCACCCGCAGCAAGGAGTGATCATGTCGCGTTCACGCTACGTCGCACAGGCGGGTGTTATCGCTGCTGTATACGCTACGCTCACGCTGCTCGTGCTGCAGCTTCCAAGTCAGCTGGGCTGGGGCCTGGTACAGTTTCGCGTCAGCGAAGCTGTCACCGTGGTCGCACTGTTCACACCTGCAGGGGTGCCGGGGCTGACGATCGGCACGCTCGTGGCGAACGCGTTCATGTTCACCCAGGTCGGGCCGCTGGCGTTGCTTGACGTGGTGTTCGGATCGCTTGGCACGCTCCTCGGCGCCGCATGGATGTGGCGCATGCACAAGCGCCCACTGCTTGCGCTCGCCGGCCCGGTCCTCGCGAATGCGCTGATCGTGCCGGCATACCTGCCGATACTCCTTAAAGGCTTCGGTCTCTACGAAGTCCCCATTCTGGGTATTGAACTCGAAGGGCACTGGCTTGGCATGTATCTGTTTGGCGTTGCGGCCGTCGGTATAGGTGAGGCGGTCATCGTCTACGGCCTAGGTCTGCCGCTGTATGCTGGTCTGAAGCGGCTTGGGTTTGGCCGGCTCACCGAGGACTCGTAGGGGGGACCGATGGAAACTGACGCGCGGGGTGCAACGCGACTTCCGCTGCGGGAGCCGTTGATCAGTCATCGCGCGTCTCAGTGCCGCGAGTGCTGGGGCTGCGTGCGCTTCTGTCCGGTTCGCGCGATACGCGTGGTCGACGGCCACTCCGAGGTGATTACCGAGAAGTGCGTGAAGTGCGGGCTGTGTGTGAGCGAGTGCGCAAATCATGCGCATGTCGTGCGTGACGACACGGGGGACGTGATCGACCTCTTGCACAGCCGTCGGCCCGTCGTCGCTTTGCTCGCCACCGAGTTCACTGCAGCACTGCACCCGCTTACTACCGCGCAGGTCGAGCGCTCCCTCGAGTTGCTCGGCTTCCACGCGGTCGAGAACACGTTGCTGGGCGAGGAGATGGTGGCATGCGAGTACGAGCGGTTGCACGCACGCGCGGACATGCTCTTCACACTGCGTTCGACGTGCCCGCCGGCGACCGACTTCGTGCGCACCTACTACCCTGCGTTTGTGCCCGCGCTGGCGCCTGTCGTGCCTCCCTACATCGCCCAGGCGCGGCTTATCAAGGAACTCTACGAGGGTGACGTCGCGGTCGTCTATGTCAGTCCGTGTTACGCGCGCAAAGACGAGGCGATCGACGAGGAGTTCGGGGGCGCGGTGGACGCGGCCATCGACTTCCTCGAGCTCAAGGAGCTCTTCGCCGGTGTGGAGAACATGCCTGCTCGTGGTCGTGCTGCGAGGGTGAGCAGGCAGCGGCCGGCCCTACTCAAGGAGGTCTCACTCACCGACGGCTTCCCACGGCAGACGCTGGTCACCCGTGACATGACCGACACTGAGGTGCACGTGGTTCGTGGACTTGAAGCGCTCGATCGGCTGCTGTTGGCGATGTCGTCAGGCGAGACTGCGCCTGCAATCATCGACATGCTCAATTGCGAGGGCTGTATCGACGGTCCGGCCGTGAACCCGGGCGTTTCGCTCTTCGCCAAGCGAACCATCGCGTCTGCTGCCAATAATGCCAGTGGCAAGACTCGCGTGAGCATGCGGGCGCTTCTCGGCGTGCTTCCGGCCATCGACACCGTGCGCTCCTTCACGGCGACGCCGCTCTCCGTCCCGACGCCCACACAACTGCACATCGATGAGATTCTGGCCGAAGGGGGGGTCGCTTCCCGTGAGGACGCCCCCGACTGCGGGGCGTGCGGCTACCTAACATGCGTCGAGCACGCCATCGCGATCTACCAGGGCGACTCCACGTGGGAGATGTGCTTCCCCCTCCAACGCCGTCGCCTGCGCGACGCGAAGCGTCCACATGAGGCGCTCGAGGCGCTCGACCCGGTGACTGGGCTGTGGAACGTACGCGCGTTCGGCGAGCGCATGGCGCTCGAGATCGCCCGCTATATGCGGTACAAGTCCCCGGTCTCACTCGTGATGATGGATATCGACGCCTTCGGTGACGTGAACGCTGAGTTTGGCGAGAAGGTCGGTGACCGGGTGTTGCGAGGGCTCGGCGAGCGACTCGCGGCACAGTTGCGTTCGACCGATATGCTTGCCCGCTACGATGGTGATCGTTTCGCTGTACTGCTGCCCGGGATCGGCAAGACGGCAGCGTTCGCTGTGGCCGAGAAACTCAGAGATGCTGTTCGCGATGAACCTGTTTGCGTTGAGGGTGACGGGTATACACCCGAGGTAAGCTTGACGCTTTCTGCAGGTGTGGCGACCGTCGGCCCTTCTCGGGGGGAACGGTTGGCGCTGCTGGAGAGCGCCGAGACCGCGCTCATCGAAGCGATGACTGCCGGGAAGGACCAGGCGCGTCTGGCTCCCGGTTAGGGAGGCCTGATGCACGAGGCGCAGCTGTGGGTGGCCGATAGCGGCCGGGTTCACTGTCTCCTGTGTCCGCACGACTGTCGCATTGCTCCAGGACATACGGGCGTGTGTGGTGTGCGGGAGAACCGCGACGGTCGCCTGATCGCCACCACGTATGGTCGCGTGTCGTCGGTGGCGGCGGACCCCATCGAGAAGAAGCCCGTCTTCCACTACCGACCCGGCACACGTGCGCTTTCGCTCGGGAGCGTTGGGTGCACCATGCGTTGCGAGCACTGCCAGAACTGGCAGATCAGCCGGGCGACACCGACCGATGGAGGACTGGAGTACGTGGCGCCCGAAGATGTGGTCGCGTTGGCCCAACGTCACGGCTGCGAGGGTGTCGCGTTCACCTACAACGAGCCCGTGATCTGGGTCGAATACGTTGCCGATGTGTCGGACGCGTGCAGAGCGGCCGGCCTGTATACCGTCATGGTCACGAACGGGTACATCACCGAAGCTGGCCTTGACCTGCTCGGCGAACGAATCGACGTTTGGCGTGTGGACGTGAAAGGGTTAGACGATCGCACGTATCGCGCACTTTGCAGAGTGAGGTCGGTGCAGCCCATACTCGAGATGGCCGAGCGCGCGAAGAAACGTTGGCTCATGCATGTGGAGGTTGTCACCAACGTGATACCGACGATCAACGATGACGAAGCGACGTTGCGGGGAATCGCCTCCTGGATCGCGAAGGCACTCGGTCCTGACACACCGTGGCATATCACACGCTTCTTCCCGTACCTCGAACTCTCGCATCTGCCGCCGACCCCGTTGGCAACGTTGCGGCACGCACGCGACATCGGGACCGAGGAAGGCCTGCGATTCGTGTACCTCGGCAACGTGGACGAGCCGGGCGGGGAGGACACACGCTGCCCCTCGTGTGGCGGTGTCGCGCTGCAGCGGGAGCGCTATCGGATCACGAGGCACGATACGTCGGCTGGCGCGTGTGCGAAGTGTGGAGAGCCGTTGAACATCGTTGAATGATGTGTGGGTCCAGCGCTGACGGGTCGTCACCCCATGCGCCCGTGCGTACGAGCATGGGCCTGGAAGCGGTATCATAAGGGCCGTGCGCTCTTGAATGCTGCCGTAATGAGAGGATGCCTACGTGTATCCGTGCGTCATACTCCCCACGTTCTGGACGCGTCGCCGCAGCCGCGTCGCCGAGCGTCACCATATCGCGTACGATCACCCGACGCCGGTGGACCAGGACGGCACGCTTCCGGACCTATTGCACTCGCTCGAGGAGGTGCGCGGGCTTGGTCGCGTCCTGGTGCTTGCGGCGACCACCGACCCCTCAATAGAGCACGAGGCCGAGGACCGCGTCAGGGCCATCCTCGCCGACTTCCCCGACATCGACGCGCTTGTGATCGGTGCTGCCGAGATAGGCTCACTGCACCGTCGCATGGAGCAGCTGGAGTTCGCTGACCTTATCGGTGGCGTCAGTCTGTCCGGCTACGGTGCCGTGCGAAACGTGGGGCTGATCGCAGCGGCAGTGCTCGGTAGCGAAACAGTCGTGTTCGTCGATGACGACCAGATCGTCACGGACCCGGCGTTTTTGGAGACCGCGCTCGAGGGCATCGGTGAACGCACTGCTTCCGGCAAAGTGATCATGGCGAAGAGTGGTTTCTACACCGATGAGGCGGGCAGCTATCACGCGAAGGACAACGCGCCGTGGTCCGACATGTTCTGGCGTCAGAACGATTTCTATAACCGGGCACTTGCGATCGTCACTGCTCCACCGCGCATACGGCCGAGTACCCTTGCCTTCGGCGGATGTCTTGCCCTGCACCGCGACATGTACTGCAACGTTTCGTTCGATCCGTGGGTCGCGCGGGGCGAGGATGTCGACTACGTGATCAACGCGCGCATGCACGGAGGCGACGTGTTTTTGGACGGTGAGTGGTCCATCGTGCATAAGCCACCGACGGTTCCCGGAACGGCGCAACAGTTTCGCCAGGATGTCTACCGCTTCATCTACGAGCACCGCAAGCTCGAGTTCTCCAAGTCGCAGGTGGATCTTCGCCAGGTGACACCCGAGTCGCTCATGGCCTATCCGGGCCAGTTCGTCAGCAGCTCCATCGGTTGGCGCGCTCGGGCCACGGCGCTGCTGCGTGCCATCGCCGGCAAGGAACGCCGAGAGTACTTCAACATCTCCCGTACCGCGGTGCTGGAAGCGTCTGTGTATGCGCGCGAGAACTGTGAGCGCTACTTTGCCTTCCAGCGGCGCTGGCCGATCTTCATGGATCGGCTGTGGGAGGACATCGCCCTCAAGTCGCTGTTCACCGGCGAGCGCCGTGTCGACCGCAGCGCGATCACGGGTCGCTTTCCCGTGATTCGCACAGACTGATGTCTGTCTCGGACGTCGTCTGGTCCCTGCTCATCGGAGTCGGGTCGGGCTTTCTGTCGGGACAGTTCGGTATCGGTGGCGGAATGGTGATCACACCCGCCATCAGGCTTCTCCTCGGCAGGCCCGAGCTCATTGCAGTTGGCACGCCGCTGCCCATCATCATCCCGACGGCGGTCGCGGGGGCGATCGCGTACGCACGGCGGGGGCTGATCGACCTGCGCGCGGGAATCACGATCGGGCTCGCCGGCTCGATCACTTCCGTTGCCGGAGCCTGGCTGACCAGGCTTGTGGGGGGCTCGTTCGTGCTTGTCGTCACCGCAGTCGTCATCTGCTACATGGCGCTCGACATGGCGCTGCTGGCCTTCCGTAAAGCACCGACGAACGTAGAGCCGGGCGTTGTGCCGGCAGTACTGCACGGTGTCGCGAAGCGAGCGCCGCTTGGTTATCTCGCGTTGGGGCTTGTGACCGGTCTCTACTCGGGGTTTCTCGGTCTCGGTGGGGGATTCGTCGTCGTGCCGTCGCTCATCCGGTGGTTCGGCTTCGACGCCAAACGGGCCATCGGAACGAGTCTCGTGGTCGTGTCCGTTCTCGCTGTGCCGGGTAGCATCACGCACTACCTGCTCGGCCACGTCGACCCGTGGATCGTCGGTGCGATGGCGCTGGGAGTCGTACCCGGAGCGTTGCTGGGCGCTCGAGTCACAGCGGTCGCCAGCGAGCGCACCGTCAAAATCGCATTCTCTAGTCTGCTGCTCGTGGTGGGAGTTGTGCTCGCTCTCGCGGAGTTGGGAGTGTTGGGGTGAGGAATGCGTTGCGCATTGGCAATGAGACCGACCTCGCAATGGTGTGGAGTGCCGTATGCGCTGCGCATATATTTGGTGAGCGCGACGAGTTCAACCGGTTCTTCGGGGAGGCCCCCTGGCGGGTTCAAGTGACTGACGCCGGCGAGGCGGCAGTCCTCGAGCGCTGGCGCGAGCATCTCAACGTGCTGAGCGTGCGTGGTCTGTGGTGTGCCGAACGGCGCGTGGCTGCTCTCATGTCTTCGCTCGACGCCGTGTCGTCACGACAAGGCTTCGCGGACATCTTGAGCCCCATCGTTCCCGAGTCGCATGCTGAACCCTACCGTGATGCCGGGATGCACGTCTGCCAGCGAGTCATCACGATGCGACTCGATCGTCTCCAGCACCAGGAACCTGTGCCTTCGTCACTACCCGAAGGGGTCACGCTGCGCCTTGGTTGTCCCGATGACCTTGAAGCGCTTGTCGCAATCGACATCACCGCGTTCGACGCTTTCTGGCGGGGAGACGCTCCCACCATCAGTCGCTATCTCTCGCTGGGTCGTGTCATGGTGGCCGAGGCCGCGGGGCAGCTCATCGGCTATACTCTTGCCACCGTCGAACGCGAGGAGGGCATGCTCGGCCGCTTGACGGTCGTGCCTCGGCACCGCGGTCGCGGTGTGGGGACATGGCTGCTGAACGATGCGGTCGAGTATCTTGTCCGTGCAGGCGCTTTTGCGGTGTCGCTGTGTACGCAAGAGGACAATGCGATGTCGCGGTCATTATACGGGCGGGCGGGTTTCCGCGAGGTCGGCGAGACTTCGGTACTTCTCGCGTATGGAAGGACGCCGGAGACGCAGGCGATCTAGGGCTGCTGAAAGGGATCGAATGTCGAGCAGACGGACCATCGTGGTCGACGTGATGTTGGTGATCGCCACCTCGGTCATCGGTATCATCAGCGCCGCAGCTATCATCGTGCCCAACGCTGTGCCTCGACCCGTCTTTATCACAGCGGTCATTGGTCTCGTTATCGTCGCGTTCGGCTCGGTCATCGCCCGGATGGCGACAAGGCCCGACCATCTCAAGGCCCTCCAATCGCACCAGATCCTCGAAATCGCCGATCGCAGCCTTGCATACCTGCGACGTGGTCTCGACCAGCACACGGCGGGCGCCGTGTGCCGTCTCGCCTTGGAAGAGAGTGAGGCGGCGGCGGTTGCGATCACCGACACGGAGGCCGTTCTCGGCTTCGCCGGTCTCGGCGAGGACCACCACGAGGTTGGCAGGCCCATCCTCACGCGCGCGACGCGAGAGGCGATCGAGATGAACGAGCGCCGCGTGCTTGCGTCTCGCGACGAGATCGGCTGCCCAAAGGTCGGCTGCCTGCTTCGCGCCGCCATCGTCGTGCCGCTCGAGATACGCGATGAGTCCGTGGGAACGCTGAAGTTCTACTACACGACGCCGCGCCTGCTCAATGAGACGCAGGTGACGATGGTAGAGGGCCTCGCGAAGCTGCTCTCCACGCAGCTCGAACTCTCCGAGCTGGAGCGGCAGACCCAGCTCGCGTGCCGCATGGAACTCAAAGCGCTGCAGGCGCAGATAAACCCGCACTTCCTGTTCAACACGATCAATACCATTGCCATGCTGATCCGCACCGAGCCGATGAAGGCGCGTGATCTGCTGCGCGAGTTCGCCCGCTTCTATCGCAGGATGCTCGAGAACAACGAGGGCCTCGTCCCGCTGCGCGAGGAGCTCGAGTACACGCGCAGTTACCTGACGTTCGAGCGTGCCCGGTTCGACGAACGGCTGCACATGTCCGAGCACGTCCCCGATGAGATGCTCGACATCGTCGTGCCTGCGTTCATCCTGCAGCCGCTCGTCGAGAACTGTGTGCAACACGGTATCAAGCCAGAGGGCGTACTCAACATCTCCATCGATGGTGTGCGCGACGGGCGTGTCGCGAACTTGGTGGTGCGCGATGACGGGGTCGGCATCGTGGCTGACGATCTGTCCCGTGTGCTCACCCCCGGCTTCGGGAAGGGGCTAGGCATTGCGCTCAAGAACATCGACGATAGACTCAAGGGGTACTTCGGTGTGGGAAGCAGCCTGCTCGTGGAGAGCATCGAGGGCACTGGTACAGCGGTGACGCTCACGCTCGTGCTGCCCGAGGAACGAGAGGGAGGTAGTGATGCTTAAAGCGCTCGTCGTGGACGATGAGGCTCCAGCGCGCTCCGAACTCCGCTACCTGCTCGAAGAGGCTGGTGGTGTGGAGGTCGTCGGCGAGGCGTCCAACGCCCAGGAAGCGCTTCAGCTCATCAAGGCCATTCCTTACGATGTCGTGTTCCTCGACATCGACATGCCGGGTCTCTCCGGCATGCAGCTTGCCGAGGTTCTGGTGCAGCTCGAGCGTCAGCCTGCGGTCATCTTCGTGACCGCCTACAGCGAACATGCGGTCAAGGCGTTCGAAGTGCAGGCGACCGACTATCTCATGAAGCCGGTCGAGGTCGACCGGCTGCGACAGGCCATTGAGCGGCTGATCCCGTCCGAGGACGCGCCGGCGCGCATCGAGCGCGTCCCGGTGGAGAAGGCCGGCAGGAAGTTGCTCCTCCGGGTCGGTGAGATCTTCTACATCATGGCGAAGGACGACTACTCCTACATCTTCACGTCTGATGAGCGCTATCTCTCGACGATCTCACTCGCGCAGCTTGAGCAGAAGCTCGAGCCGCAAGGCTTCTTCCGTGTCCACCGTCGCTTCGTCGTTAACCTGTCACAGGTCAAAGAGGTCGCGCCCATGTACGGTGGTACGATGCTGCTCACGCTCAAGGACAAGACTGCGACTCAGGTGCCGGCGTCCCGAAGGCGCGTTCCCTCGCTCAAGAAGGCGCTGGGGCTGTAGGTGTGCGCGTCGGTGTTATCTCGGACACACATGGCACGCTGTCGGCAGTGGTACACGATGTGTTCGCCGGTGTCGACCACATCATCCACGCCGGCGACGTAGGTTCCGCGGCGGTGTTGGCCGAACTCGAGACAATCGCTCCCGTCACGGCTGTCCACGGCAACACCGACTCGACCGAGATCGCCTTCACGCTTCCGGCCCGTGTCTCGGTGACGGTTGCAGGCACGCGTTTTCTCGCGGGTCACATACGTGCCGAACTCACGCGTCCGGGCGTCCCGGATGATGTTGATGTCGTCGTTTTCGGCCACACACATGTGCCGCTGACCGAGCGTCGCGCCGGCGTCCTGTATGTGAACCCTGGCTCGGCTTCGCGCAGCAGAGGCGGCCACGGCCGCACCGTTGCCGTCGTTGAAGACACCGTCGGCGGTCTCGAAGCGCGCATCGTCGGTCTCTGAGCCCTGCGGACGGCCCCTACACCGGCGGTGAACGGTCGTCAGGGGCCGTGAGCGGCCTGGAAACGCTCGACTACCTTGCTGCCAGCCACTCACCCCCTCACTCACCCCTCTAGCCGAAGGCTGCGTGCCGTACGCGGTGGCTTCATCGCGCGTGCGGCGCTGCCCTTGTACGTTGATTGTGTGGGCGGGCCGATCCGCCCGTCTGTCTTCGAGGAGGTGAAGCGCATGAAAGTCTGCATCAAGGGTGCTGCGGAGGACCTCAGGCTCGGCGACATCCAAGAAGTGTGTCATGAGATCGACCGCATCCTGCTTCCGACCGATGGCTCTGAGCCCTCGGTCGCTGCCACGGAGTACGCGGTCATTCTGGCCAAGACGTTCGGCGCCACGGTCAGGGCGATCTACGTCGATACCGGCCTGGAAGCGCTGGAGTATCCAGAGGAGATCATGAACGAAGACGTCTACGAGGGCGTCCACCCGTCGGTCAAGGGGCTCGTCATCGCCAAGACGATGTGCGAGCGCAACGGCGTCGAATGTGAGGTCGCCGTCATCCAGGGCGGCGTTGCAAAGCGCATCGTCGCTCAGGCCGAGTCGTGGAAAGCCGACATGATCGTTGTCGGCGACACCGGCCGAACAGGCATCAAACGTATCGCGCTCGGTTCGGTCGCCGAGACGGTCGTCAAAGGCTCACCCGTTCCCGTGGTGGTCGTGAAGGCCGACTAGAACGCCCGCATCCGTAGCCGAGGGACTCGGCTGGAAAGCAATAGAGGAGGTGCAACATGGGAGACACGACGATGCAGCCCGCAACCACTGCGGCAACCGCTGGTTCGCGGGCACAGATCCAGCACGGCACCCACATCGACACCATCGAGAACGTTGACATCGTGTTTCGTGCCCAGCGGAAGCTTTCTTTCACGTACGGCGCGTGGTTCTTCGGCGTGACGCTTGCGATCCCGGCGTCCTCGGTGTGGTGGAAGGGCTGGTACGCCACCCCGATCTGGGGCGGCTTCACGATGAACTACCTGTTCGTATCACTGCTCTACTACGTGTTTCTTTGGACGATGGCCTGGACCTACTCGAAGCAGGCCGACAAGCTCGACGAACAGCTCATGCATATGGCGGACGCCGATGAGGCGTCGGCTGCGATGACCGGAAAGGAGGGGTAGCGGTGGGAAATCTCAACACCATAGCGATCGCGCTCGTCATTGTGCTGATCCTGTTCACGGTCTCGCTGACGATCTTCGCTAATCGCTTTACCCGTACGACCGCCGACTTCTATCTGGCCGGTCGCAAAGTCGGCTCCTTTGCCAACGCATCGGCGATCTCGGGCGACTATCTGTCCGCCGCGTCGTTCCTCGGCGTCGCCGGCGCCGTCTACGCGTCCGGCCTTGACGGCGTCTGGTACGCGGCGGGATTCGCCGGCGGCTTCATGGTCGTGGTGCTCTTCATCGCATCGGCGCTTCGCCGCTTCGGTGAGTACACGGTTGCTGACTTCGCGTTCGGGCGTTTCGGATCTCACCGTATCCGTCTCGTTACCGTGGTAATGGTGCTCCTTACGAGCATGTTCTACATGGCGCCCCAGATGTATGGCGCAGGCACGACGTGGAAGGTGCTCGTGGGTCGTGGCATCTTCGGCCTGGACCCATACACCTCCGGTGTCGTTGTCGTCGCAGCGATCATGATGTTCTATGTCGCCGTCGGCGGCATGAAGGGCACCACGCTCAACCAGATCTTCCAGTTCTGGTGGCTGAACTTCGCGATGATCATGGTGGTCATCTTCGCCTTCGGCAACGGCTTCAGCTATCCGGCTGCTCTCCAGGCGGCATCGGACGGTACGATCGTCAACAGCAAGGTAGTGACGGTCGAGCAGCTTACTGCCGACGACGGCGCGATGCTGGCGAAAGCCGAAGGCGTCATGTCTGCCGAGGAGTTCGCCAAGGTACAAGGGGCCGTCGATGTCGGCGATCCGGCTGCCAAGGTCCCTGTGGCGCTTCCTGCCGTCAACAAGCTGCACGAGATGCGCGATGCGCTCTTCAACGAGCCGGGACATCGCTACAACACTTTCGACCAGTTCTCGATGGTGCTGGCCCTTGTCCTTGGTACCGCGGGTCTGCCACACATCCTGAACCGGTACTACACCAACCCGTCTGGTGCGGCAGCGCGCCGCTCCACCTTCTGGGTGCTCGTCTTCATCGGCATCTTCTATATCATGGCCCCCATCGCCGGTCTTGCCGGTATCAATATCATCAAGAATGCTGTGGCCAACGGCACGGCTCCGGCCACCGCCGACTACGTCAATGGCATGCTTGTGAAGTCTGACGCCATCATGCCGACCATCGCTCAGATCCTTGGCGGCGAATGGCTGATGGGTATCGTCTCGGCGGGCGCCTTCGCGGCTATGTTCTCCACGATCGGTGGCCTGCTCATCGCTTCGGCATCAGCCGTCGGCCACGACGTCTATGAGAAGTACGTCAACCCCAATGCAAGTGAGAAGCAGCGTGTGTTCGTCGGTAAGGCTGCAGTCGTCGTCTTCGCTCTCATCGCGATGGGTATCGGTCTGGGTATCCCGGCCTCAGGTCTGGACCAGGCGTACCCGGCGCTGATCGCCATGATGGTGACCTGGGCGTTCGCTGTTGGCGCGGGAGCGTTCGTCCCGATGTTGCTCACCGGCATCTGGTGGAAGGGCACCACGGAGCGTGGCGCTATCTCCGGCATGCTCGTCGGCGGCGGCGGCTCGATATTCATCATCGTGCTGAACATCCTGAGCCAGCTTGGCATCATCGGAAAGACGGGCCTGATCGGGTTCCTCGGAGGTCTGACCTTCCCGACGCTGTTCACGTTCCCGCTGGCGATCGCGACGATCATCGTCGTCAGCAAGCTGGATGGGCAGCTTCCCAAGAATCTGGACGAGATCTGGATGCGAATCCACGGGACCGCTCACGAGCGGTATGAGAAGGAGCACGGCTTGGACAAGGTGAGCACCATGTTCGCCAAGCACTAGTCGATACATCCCCCAGTCGGGGCTCCACCCCCCAGGGAGCTCTCGAGCAGGCGCCGGTCCTCCATCCCGGAGGGCCGGCGCCGTCACGTCCGGCGTCAGGCTTCCGCGGCGGCGGCGAGGTCGTCAGCGAGTGCAGCGACGTCGTGCGCGGTCGCACCTGGGAGGTCGAGACGCATCACGCGTCGTCCACGAGCGGCGAGCGTCACGAGGTCACCTTCCGCCTGTGCGCGGTGCAGTGCGGAGAGGCCAAAACTCTGCTTGGGGATCTCGTAGTCGGTATGGTCGCGCGTCGTCACGACCAGGAAGACTCCTGTGTTCGGCCCGCCCTTGTGCAGCTGGCCGGTCGAGTGCAGATAGCGAGGCCCCAACTCGAGACAGACGGCCGTCCCCGTCGAGTCGGCGACGTGCCTGCTCGCGGTACGAAGTGGCATCAGCAACGTCTCGTCTTCGGGAAGGTAGGCGAGGACGGCAAGGTAGTCGCCTGGCTGCAGTGTGCCGAACAGGGCGCGAAGAGCCTCGATACGCTCGGTCGGCTCTGTCGTTGGCTGGGCCATGCCGCCGGCGTAGGTCACCCACGTCCCGCCAAGGTCCGCGCTCGCGCGCGGTGCCGATGACTCACCGGCGAGGATCGCCGTCGTCGCCTTTTTCGCCTCAGTGACGTTGGGTTCGTCAAACGGGTTGACGCCCATCAGGAAGCCGGTCAGCGCCACCGCGTACTCCCAGCGCAGGAACTCGACGCCGATGTCGTAGGAGTCCGACAGCACGAGTTCGAAGACAGGGGAGTCCGCCGCGACGTTCTTCGACCAGGCTCGCAGGTCCTCATCGTCTGCATAACGGATGACGACGACTGCGCGATCGGGTCCGTAGCCGGTGGGTGTGGAGATGCCCTGCTCCACGACGGGCACGATGCCTTTGCCGCCCTTACCAAGTGACTCGGCCACGAGCTGTTCGATCCAAAGGCCGAACGAGCGCAGGGTCGGGGAGCATACGAGCGTCAGTTTGTCTTGCTGCGCTTCGTAGCGGTCGGTCATCCATGCGGCCAGCAGGGCGCCCGGATTCTGCTCGGCAGGGGCCTTACACGCTTCCTCCATGACTGCAGCACGCTCGATCAGCGTAGGCACGTCGATCCCGATGAGTGCGGCAGGTGCAAGGCCGAACATGCTGAGCGCCGAGTAGCGTCCCCCCACGGTGGCGGGTGCGGAGAGCGTCACGCGCATGAGTTCGCGCTGGCGTAGCTTCTCAAGGGGCGAGCCGGGATCAGTGATGATGATGAAGCGTCGTCCGGCTGCCGGTCTTAGCATAGTAGCTTCCATCCACTGACGGAAGATCGCGTAGAGCGACAGCGGCTCGAGGGTCGTGCCGGACTTGGACGCGAGGACGAAGAACGTGCGGTTGGGGTCGAGCGTGTCGAGTAAGGATTTCACCGCGAGTGGAGAGGTCGTGTCGAGGATGTGCATCCGCGGCATCCGCGGTGCCGAACCGATCACGCGTGAGAGCACCAGCGGAGCGAGTGAAGAGCCACCCATGCCGAGCAGCACGAGGTCGTCGGTGCCCTCGCTCAAGATCGCCTTCGCCAGGCTCTCGAGCAGCGGGAAACGACCGGAGGCTTTGCTCGCAAGGTCGGTCCAGCCCATACGTTGGACGATAGGTATGCGATTGTCGAACTCCTCGCAGTACAGGCTCGCATCGCGGTTGTTGAGCCGATCGATGGCGTTGGCATCGATGAGCCGTTGCAGCGCGTCCATGACTGGCCCCCTATTCGATTGCGTCGGTGATAAGACTCGGCACTTCGATCGCAGGCGTTGGTCCCATTCTAGCCACTATGATGCCCCCCGTGACGACGAGTGCCCCTCCCAGCCCCACGAGGAACGTCAGGTGCTGGCCGAGGAAGATCGCGCCGAAGACCACCGCACTGACCGGTTCGGCATATGTGAGGATGGCTCCATGGTCCGCTCGCACGCGCTTGAGTCCCGAAAGGAAGAGGAAGCCGGTGCCGACCGTCAGCACGATGGCGAGCGTTGCGAGCGCCCCCCATTCGCGCGCTGTTGTGGGCCCGGCGAGGAAGAGCAGTGCAGGTGAGAGCAGGGTGGCCGCGACCACGTCTTCGACAAGCATCAGTGTCACGGCTCCCACGCCGCGCAGCAGCCGTTTCGCGTTCAAGATAAGCATCGCATAGGTGAGTGACGAGGCGAACGCGAGCAATGCGCCCGGGAGCACCGAGCTGCCTGACTCGTGTCCTACCGTCGCCAGCAGCACCGCTACGGTCCCGCTCAGTGCGAGTGCGAGCGGGAGCATCACCCGATGATCGAACCGCTCCTTGAGCAAGAGCGGCAACAAGACCGCCACCCAGACCGGGCCCGTGTAGCCCAAGATCTCGCCTACTGCGACCCCGGCAAGCTTCAGACCGAGGAAGAACAACACCCAGTTCACTGCAAGGAGTACTCCGTTGGTCACCAGCCCGAACCAGTTCTGTCTGGACATACTCTTCAACTCGCGATAGGTGCCGGTGAACGGTGCTACGACGAGCAGGACGAGCGCGGAGATACCCACACGGTAGAAGACCGCGATGACCGGATGGACGTTCCCGGTTGCCTCGAGCACGAGCGGGATCGTTCCCCAGGCTATCGCGGCGGTCGCGATCAGGGCGAGGCCGGATGCGGTGTCTGTGCGGGCCGCGCGTATCATGGCGCGTCAGCAGATCCGTGGCAGCTGCTCACCCACGAGCATGTCCATGATGCGTGTCGCGCCGAAGGCGGTCTTCACGTAGACCTTGCCGGTGGGTCCCTCGGTCACGGTACCGATGATCGCCGCCGCGGCTCCGTAGGGCGCCTCGCGCATCGCTGCCAGTGCGGCGTCGGCCTGTTCGGCGGGAACGACGGCGACCATCTTGCCCTCGTTGGCGACCTGGAAGACGTCGTAGCCGAGCATCTCGCTCGCACCGCGTACCTGGTCGAGTACGGGTACGGCGGACTCCTCGACAGTGATCGAGACGCCGGATGCGCCGGCGAGTTCGTTGAGCGTGGAGGCCAGTCCGCCACGTGTGGGGTCGCGGAAGCAGCGGACGTCAGGCGCGGCTTCGAGCACGGCTGCGGTGAGCATGTTCAGCGGCGCCGCGTCGCTCTTGATGTCGGTGGAGAAGGAGAGGCCCTCTCGCGTGGAGATGACGGCGATGCCGTGATCTCCGAGTGTGCCCGAGAGAAGCACGACGTCGCCGGGGCGGCAGTGCGATCCGGAGAGGTCGACACCCTCGGCCAGCACGCCCACGCCGGCGGTGTTGATATAGCAGCCGTCGCCGTGGCCCTTCTCGACGACCTTCGTGTCGCCGGTGACGATACGAACGCCGGCCTCGGTGGCGGAATCGCGCATCGAGATGAGAATGCGGCGAAGGTCTGCGACCGGCATGCCCTCCTCGAGCACGAAGCCGACCGAGAGGTAGAGCGGGCGGGCACCGGAGGTGGCGATATCGTTCACGGTCCCGCAGACCGCGAGACGGCCTATGTCGCCGCCGGGGAAGAAGAGCGGGTTCACGACGTAGGTGTCGGTGCTGATCGCGAGACGTGAACCAGGAAAGTCGAGCGATGCGGCGTCGTCCATGCGCATGAGCGCATCGTCAGCGAAGCCTGCCATGAAGACGTCCTCGATGAGCTCGCGCATCATCGTGCCGCCACTGCCGTGCGCGAGTAAGATGCGGTCCTGTAGCATCGCAGTTCCTTCCCTGGAGAAATGGCGGGCGTTAGGCCCTGCCGTAGTCGGTATAGCGGTAGTACGCCGCGCACGAGCCTTCTGAAGAGACCATGCACGGGCCGATCGGGTGCTCTGGCGTGCAGCCTGTGCCGAAGAGCTTGCACTCGTAGGGGAGCACCACGCCGCGCAGTACATCACCGCACTGGCAGCCCTTGATCTCGCGGGGTTCCGGCGGCGTTACCGGCACTCGTATGCGGGCGTCGTAGCGCTCGAACTCGGGGCGTACCGCAAGGCCGGTGCCCGGGATGACGCCAATGCCGCGCCACTCGGCGTCGGTCGGCTCGAAGACTTTCTCCATCGCAGCCACAGCCGTACGGTTGCCTTCGGACATGACGGCTCGCTTGTAGGCGTTCTCGACCTCGGCGCGGCCTTCGGCCAGCTGGCGGGCCAGCATGTAGACGCCCTGCAGTATGTCCACCGGCTCGAAGCCGGTGATCACGCACGGTACGCCGTAGCGTTCAGCCAAGAAGCGGTAGGGTTCCACTCCGATGATGGTGGAGACGTGGCCGGGCAGGATGAAGCCGTTGATCTGCACGTCCGGGTCGTTGACGAGCGCCTCGAGCGCCGTGGGGACCGTCTTGTGGAGCGAGAGCGCCGACCAGTTCTCGAGTCCGCGACTGGCCGCCTCACGGATGGTGAGCGCGACGGTCGGTGCGGTGGTCTCGAATCCTACGCCGAGAAACACCACGTGCTTGTCGGGGTTCGCCTCGGCAGTCGTGAGCGAATCGAGCGGGGAGTAGACGATGCGCACGTCGCGGCCGTCGGCTTTCTCACCCGAAAGCGAGGAGTAGCTGCCGGGCACCTTCATCATGTCGCCGAAGGTGGCGAGGATGACGTTGGGCTGACGGCCGATCTCAATGGCGAGGTCGATCTCGGCGTTCGCTGTCACGCAGACCGGGCAGCCCGGACCTGAGAGCAACGTGACGGTCTCGGGAATGACAGCGCGCAGTCCGTTCTTGGCGATTGCCATCGTGTGGGTGCCGCAGACCTCCATGAGCTTGCATGGCTCGATCGCGACGCGGTGGAGCTCGTCGATGATGCGCCGGGCCACGTCCGGATCGCGGAATCCCGACAGGACCTCTCTCACGACGCCCCCGCTTCTTCTACCTCGATCTCCTCGTACTCCGTCGGGATGCCGTACTCCTTGATGATCTCGAGCGTCTCGGCGGCGAATTCCTCGGACACCACCTCGATGGCGAACCCGGCGTGTACGAGCACGTGGTCCCCGAGCTTCACTCCCGGCACCATCATGATGTTCACCTGGCGTTTGACGCCGAGGATGTCCACCATAGCCACCGGGCTGCTTTCAGGTTCCTCGATGATCTTTGCGGGGATTGCAAGGCACATGCTGTTCTCCGTTCATTCACACTTCGTGTCGTCGCGCCCAGGCCACAACGGCCTGACCGTATGAGATGCCACCGTCGTTGACAGGAAGGCGCAGGTGAGTGAGTGGCCGCATGCCGGCAGCCGTCAGTTGCTCCATCGCTCCACCCAAGACGAGCCGGTTCAAAAAGACCCCGCCCGCCATGGTCACAGTCGCAGTCCCGAGCGCCGAAGACGCCTTGGCGCATGCGCCAACTATAGCTGCAACAACAGCGCGGTGGAAGCGTGTCGAGATCACCCGGGATGGTATGCCCGCGGCTAGATCTGCAAGCACGGCCTCGAGCACGGGCGCGCTATCGATGACGACTGGATCGCCGCCCACGAGTTCGAAGTGATACTCGCCGTCCGCCGAGTGGTCCGCGAGCGCTTCGAGCTCGATCGCCGCCTGTCCTTCGTAGAGCGCGTCATCGCGTACGCCGCAGAGCGCGGCCACTGCGTCGAAAAGGCGTCCCATCGACGACGTGGGGAGGCTATTCACGTTGCGTTCGATCATGGTGAGCAGCGTGCGTTCTTCTCCCTCGGCCAGACGCGAACGTAGTGCCTCAGCGCCGGGATGGCCGAGAAGCCCCGTCGCGTGCAGCGCTGCTACCGCCATGCGGGCCGGCCGGCGGATCGCGGACGCTCCTCCCACGAGCGGCATCTCGCGCAGGTGCGCGAAGCGGGTGAAGCCGTCCCAGCGGGCGAGCAGGATCTCGCCGCCCCAGATGTGACCGTCGGTGCCGAAACCCGTGCCGTCGAACGCGACGCCCACGAACGGCTCTGAGATGCCGTGCTCGGCGGCGACGCCAACAACGTGCGCGTGATGGTGCTGCACGCCCACACTCGGCAGATCCAGACCAAGCGCGAACTTCGTCGACAGGTACTCCGGGTGAAGGTCGTAGGCCACGAGCTCGGGCTGGATACAGAAGAGTCGCTGGTAAAGGTCCAGTGTGCGTTCGTAGTGTTCGAGCGTCTCGGCATTCTCCATGTCGCCGATGTGCTGGCTGACGAACGCGTAATCGCCCTTCACGAGCGCGAACGTGTTCTTCTGCTCAGGGCCAGCCGCCAGGATTGCGATATCGCTCTCGAACGGCAACCGGAGCGGAAACGGCGCGAACCCGCGCGCACGGCGGACGAGTTCGGGCGTCCCTCGTACGACGCGCGTGACCGAATCGTCGTAGCGGGAGTAAATGTCGCGGTCGTGCATCAAAAACGCGTCCGCTATCTCGCCAAGCCGTTCCAGTGCTTCGGCGTTGCCGGTCGCAATAGGCTCTTCTGCGAGATTACCGCTGGTCATGATGAGCGGTCGGCCGATCTCACGCAGGAGCAGGTGGTGTAGCGGCGTGTATGGCAACATGACGCCCACCTCGGCCAGACCGGGTGCGACCGAAGGCGCCAGAGCGTCTGCCTCCTCGCGCACGCGAAGGAGCACGATGGGCCGAGAGGGGCCGGAAAGCAGCGCCGCCTCCTCGTTCGAGACGCGGCAGAAGGAACGGACGTCGTCGAGTCCCGCCACCATGACGGCGAGAGGTTTACCCCAGCGGTGCTTGCGTTCCCGCAACCGCGCGACCGTGGTCTCGTTCGTCGCATCGCAGGCGAGCTGAAAGCCGCCGAGCCCCTTCACCGCCAGGATGTCGCCGCCGAGCACCCGCTGTGTCGCCGAAGCCAGCAGCGCGTCGGAGCGCGTGCGCTCCATATCGCGCTCGCGATGTGGACGGGGCGTCACTTCACGTGCCGGCGACCATCGCCAGTCTGCGGGCGTATCGGCGGCATTCAGGTAGAGGCGGGGACCGCAGATGAAGCATGCGTCCGGTTGGGCGTGGAAGCGCCGGTCCGCCGGGTCGCCGTATTCGGCGGCGCACTCGGGACACATCGGGAAGTCTCGCATCGTCGTCATCGGGCGGTCGTAGGGGACGTCTGAGATGATCGTGAAGCGCGGACCGCAGTTGGTGCAGTTGATGAACGGGTAGCGGAAGCGGCGGTCCGCGGGATCGAGCAGCTCGCGCTCGCACGCCTCGCATGTCGCGATGTCGGGTGACACGAGCGTCATCGCACCTTCGATCGCCTCGGACGCGATGATCGTGAAATCTTCGAAGCCTTCGGGATCGACCGCCTCGGCAGTCACCGATTCAACGACCGCCATCGGCGGCGCCGAGTCGCGCAGCTCGCGGGCGAAGGCGGCCACGGCCTCCGGGTCTCCTTCGGCCACGCAGTAGATGCCGTCGGATGCGTTACGGACCCAGCCGGAGACTCCGAGGTCGGCGGCGAGTTTGTAGACAAAAGGGCGGAACCCCACGCCCTGCACGACACCCGTGACGTGTAGAGACAGCGCCTTGGTCACGGCTTCATCCCTTGCGGGCGCCGTCCGCGACGAACCGGTTGGTCAGGAGTACGAACAGCTTATACGCCTGGTCGAGCAGTTCCATCGCATCCGCGGCCATCTGGGCGTTGAGGGTCTCCTTGGGGCCGTTGAACGGCGAGTCGTGGATGAACGCGTTGCGTGCTTCCCGCATTTGGCGCCAACGTTTGGGGAAGTCGCGGTAGCCGAGTTCTGCGGCGGCATCTTCGAACTCCTCGCCCGCGAGGGTGGGGAAGACCTTTCCGATGCGCACCCCGATCGAGCGTTGCGTGTCCATGACGGTCCGGCGGAGTCTGAGATCCGCGCCGTGAGCGGACATGATGCGGTCGATCAAGTCCTCGATGACTGCTTCAAGGAACGCCATCACCAAGATCACGACGACCTCCGAGTCACCCTGGCGCTCGTAGGTGCGGATGCGCTCGTCGAGGCGCCGGATGCGGTCGGTGGGGAACGTGCGCCGCGTCTTGCCGGTGGCGTGACAGTGTGGGCACGGATGCTCGACGTCGAGGAACCTGGGGTCGCCTGAGAGGTACCCGCAGGCCGGGCACTCCCAGTAGACCGGCGCGGAGTCGGTCTTCTCGGCGAAGACGGTCTTCGACGTATATCGCTTGGCTGCCATCCAGCCGATTGTAGCAGTAACCCGGCGCTTGCAAGGCGCAAAACGGCCCAGCCATCTCTACGGAGGGCGGAGCCGTATCGGATGCGCGAGTATCAGACGCGCTCGATGGTAACGCCGTCGCTCGCGATGTCGAGCTGGTTCACGGCGTTCCCGATCTTCTCACGTGCCTGGCCGAGCATGACGGTGACCTGAGCGAGTTCTGCACTCGCTTCAGGACGATCTCCGTGATCGGCCATATGATGCAGCTGTTCAAGCCACTGCTGCGTGAGCGCCAGCTGGTCGTCGACCATGGTCATCGCGTGTTTCATCTGGCCGGTGTTGATGCCGCCTTCACACATGCGAACCCCTCCTCGTTGCGGCCGCATGCGCGGCCCGAGTCGTTGTCGAACGGACGTGGGATGAGGATCAGCCAAGCCAGGCGGTGAGTTCCTCTACAAGGCGCTTCTTGGGCATGGCGCCGATGAGCTTCTTGACGACCTGACCGTCTTTGAAGACGAGCAGTGTCGGGATGGAAAGCACGTCGAACTTCGTGGCGGTCACAGGGTTCTCGTCGACGTTGAGCTTGGCGACCGTGATCTTGGAGGTGTACTCGATAGCGATCTCCTCCAAAACCGGCTCCATCATGCGGCATGGACCGCACCAGGGTGCCCAGAAGTCAAGAACGACGGGTCTGTCGCTGCCAACAACGTCAGCCTCGAAGCTGTCGTCTGTGATGTGCTTGAGATTCTCGCTCATTCGACGCTCCTTTCGGGTGGGACGTTCAGATCGAGCAGAGTCTGCTGTCAAGATACCGCAATGCTTCGAATGCTGCTGAGGCGCCCTTTGCAGCCGCGGTGACTACCTGTTTGAGCTCGGAGTCGGTGACGTCACCGGCAGCGTAGATGCCTGGATATGAAGTGAGGCCATTGCAGTCTGTCTTCACGAAACTGCGTTCGTCAAGGTCGCAGAGGTCGGTGACAAGCTCGCTTCTGGCGTCGACGCCGACGAAGATGAAGACACCATTGAGCGGCAGGAACTCATCGGGGTCCTCATTGGTGGCTGCAAGAACAAGGCCACTGACTCTGCCGTTCTCACCTTTGACTTCCTTGACGATGCGGCTCAAATGCAGCTCGATCTTCTCATTCTCAAAGCAGCGCTCCTGGATGCACCTGGTCGCGCGGAGTTCGTCACGCCGGTGGACGACGTGCACGCGACTCGCGAACTTCGTGAGGAAGATGGCCTCCTCGATTGCCGCGTCCCCTCCGCCGATGACGGCGACCTCCTTGTCGCGGAAGAGCGCCCCGTCGCATGTTGCGCACCACGACACACCACGGCCGGTGAACTCGGCTTCTCCGGGCACACCGAGCTTCTTGGGTACCGCACCGGTGGCAAGGATGACCGTGCGCGCGAGGAACGCCTCACCGTCGGCGGTCAGTTTGAAGTCCAGGTCGACGGGTTCGATCTTTTCTACCGAGGCGAACGTGCGGAAGTCAGCGCCGAAGCGCTCGGCCTGCTTGTGCATGAGGTCGCCCAGCTCGGCGCCTGAGAGTCCGTCCGGGAATCCGGGGTAGTTCTCGACCCAGTCAGTCGTGACGATCTGGCCACCGGGCAATCCCGTCTCGAACACGACGGTCTTAGCGCGGGCGCGGGCCGCGTAGAGTGATGCGGTGAGGCCGGCGGGCCCCCCGCCGATGACTGCCACGTCGATTGTTTCCACCTAGATGCTACCTCCGTCGACGTTGATGGGCTGTCCTGCTTCTTGCGCTTCTTGGATGACGGCTGCGAGGTTGGCCTTCGCGTCCTGGTTGACGAGCTGGGCGTGAGCATCACCATCAAGTGTGAGTTCCTCGACCTTGACGAACTGCAATGCTGCGGCTGCATAGTCCTGGCGGCCGCGCCAGTAGAAGATACCCAGATTGAAGTTGGCTTGTATGTGATCAGGTTCGCTTTCGAGTACCCTGGCAGTCTCTTGGATCGCTCTGTCGGTTGCCCCTGTGTAGAAGTACATCGCGGCCATGTCCGTTCGGAAGGCCTCATCGTCTGGGCGTTCAGTGAGGTACCGCCCGTAGTAGGTGATGGCACGTTGCGCGTATGCCACATTGCCCGACACGTCGCGCAGATTGTAGTATGCGTTCGCGACCGACCCCATCGCCTCGACATCGTTGGGATTCGCCTCGAGGGCGATCAGACCGTCGAGCAGTGCGCGGTTGTCCGCGCTGAGCTGGTCGCGGAACTCATCAGGTACGCCGGTCACTACGGTGCCGGGTTGGACCAGGCTCGACGAGTAGACGGCGAACGCTACGACGCCGGCGAACACCGCGATGGCGATTGCGAGGATGGCGATCGGGATCTTATAGCGCTGGAACGGGCGTACGATGAAACGCTTGGCCCAACTCCCGTCAGCCACGTCCTCGTGCCGCTCCACGTTGAGTCCGAACGTCTGCGCCTTGAGCAGCATGTTCAGGTCGTTGGTGACGAGCGTGAGTCCTTCACAGCCTGCAGCGCACGACTGAATGGCGACGGCCAGGATCCGATCATCGGCGTTGCGCGTGGAGAGGCCCTCGGGTATCTCGGCGTCGTTGTCGAGCGGTGCGATACGCAGTCGACCGCCCTCGGGCAGGTCGACGCCTTCGAGCAGGTTGCCCGTCTCCGACAGATCGAAGAGTATGCGGCTGACCTCGCGTCCACGGAAGCGGAGCTCCGGATCGACCCTGCTCGTCTTAAGCTTATCGATTTCGCCGAGCACGGTTTCGGGCAGAAGCACCTCCGCATCCGGGTACGCAAGAAGCGTGTCCGGATTCGCAAGCAGTACGTTGGTGTCGAGCACAACAGTACGCATGAGGCCTCGCTCGGTCGTCGTTCGCGTCGTCAGGGGGCTAGTCGCAGCCCTCGTCGGCTTCACCTGGCATAGTACCAGCATCCGCAGCCTTCACCCTGCGACGTATGAAGAGTAGCAGGGCGACGAGGACGAGCACGACTGCCACCATGGTGGTGAGGCGGTCGAGGTAGGACGCGCGCACAGTCACCGTCGTTTCCGCAACTAGCACATCCCCTGCCATGACGCGCACTTCGAGCGTGTCCGACACCGCAGGTCCGAGGTCGACGGGAATCGTGAGGAAGTTGTCAGCTGGTTTCACGGAGACGATTGTCTCGGTCGTATGAGGCTCAAGCGCATCGGCACGGGTCTCAACGCGCAACATAAGGGGGCGTTCCGCAGTTGAGATGATCGTCAGGGGTACGTTGCCTGCCCGAGCGGCCAGTGTCACGTCGCGCATCTCGAGTCTGATGTTGCCGAACACGTCTTCTGCAAGGCGCGTCACGATTGCCGAGAATTCCCGTCCGCGGTCGGCGAAGGGGTAGCTGCCGTCGGGTCCGGCCCAACGGCAGCTTTCTGAGATAAGTACGGACGAAAGAGCCGCTGCGCTCTCGGGGTCTTCGGCGCCCCATGCCTCTACAAGGCCGAGCGCGTTGCGTCGTGCCTCGGCGACGTCGTCCCAGTAGCCTCTCGGTGCCCCGGACGGTGATGGCACCTCGTCCACCAGCGTGACTGCGCCTGCGGGTTTCAGCTGTGCGGCTCGTGCTGTAGACACGGGTTCGAGCCATGCGACGCCGTCTACGATCGTCAACAGCCTTTGGACGTCGTCCACGTTGTGTTCCTGACCTGGTCCGATGTCGAGGGTAACCACGAGTGCGCCTGTCCGACCGTCGGCCATCGCCGCGTCGAAGAGATGGTCGTAGATCTCCTCGTCGGTGCCGGAAGAGACGAGACTTTTCAGCGCCGTATCGGTCACCAGCGTCACGACACCTGTTGCCGCTTCGCGGTAAACGCCGGGCGCCATGGTCTCGGGCGAGGACTCAGGAGAGCACAGCAGATACCCGTGGCCCGTCTCGGCGATGATCTTCGCGGCCTGGACCGAGACTACATGTCCGTTCAGGTCGGTGCCGGTGGACGGCTTCGCGTTGAGTACAGCTCTGTACACAGAGCGACCGAGCACATAGTGCCGGGTCAGGTCGTCGACAGCGCCGATGTCCTGGAGCCCACCCATGTCTGGCTCTGCGTACGGCACGTCGAGCAATTCGACGCGCCCGGTCTGCACCGCACGGGACAGGGCCTCGATCGTGGATGCGGACTGCCGGGAGACTTCGCTGTCTGCAAGGACTTCGACGATGCCCTCCGCGCCCAAGAGCTGGTAGCCCGACGCTGCACGCGACCACTCCTCAAGTAGCAACGGCGGCACGGCGACCGTGAGACTCTCGCTGCGTCCCGAGACCAGTGCGACCAAGGCGTCGGTCGCCGTGCGCTGCGTGTTATGTGTCGCAGGATCGAGTGCGAAGCGGCCGGACGGGTCAAGTGCGGGCGAGCAGGTGAGCCTTGCGACAACGGCAATCGGCAAGGGGCCGAGGCTCTTCTCGGCGACCAGCATACGTGACTCGACCAGCGTCGGTTCGGCGTCGGAGACAAGTACGCGGAGCTCCATCGGATAGCGCCCCGGGGTGGCCGAAAGGTCGGCGAGTTCTCGCTCAAATCCTACCGAGACACTGCCCGCTTCGACGTTGTGACGGACCTCGGTCTTCTGGTACATGAGCGCGCCGCTTGGACGCCATATGCGCACACGAACCTCGAAGTACTCCGCCGCCGCCGTGAGCTCGGTGTCGACCCCGAGCGTGAACGTGTCAGCGGGAGTCAGACTCGGTGCACCAAACCGCAACGAGACCTTCACGCGCTGCGGAATCGCGCTCTGCCCCGGCTCCGTGGGCTGCGCGCCGACCAAGACCGGGACACCGGTCATCAACGCGGCGGCCACGAGGATCGCGACCGTGCGACGCACGGAATGTTTGCCGAAGTGCTGCACACGTCACCATTCGAGTAGATGCGGCCACCAGACCGCGTGCTGAGCAGGTATCGCAGTGTACGATAGAGAAGTACTGGGGACAGATTATCTCACGATACTGGCGAGCCGACGAAAGGACGTTGACCTGATGTCGACGCGGGACACACTGACGATGATTCCAGAGATCCTGCCGCTCATACCCTTGCGGGACCTGATTATCTTCCCGAATCTCGTGGTGCCGCTTTTTGTCGGCCGCGAACGTTCGATCAACGCGCTCGAAGAGGTGATGCGCAACGACCACCTGGTGGCACTTGTCACGCAGAAGGCGGCCGAGCTGCAGGACCCGGGTCCTGACGACATCTACGATGTGGGCTGCGTGGTCAGCATCCTGCAGGAGCTCAAGCTTCCCGACGGCACCGCGAAGGCGCTTGTGGAGGGTCGGCAGCGTTTCCGGATCCTCGAGTATCTGCAGTCCGACCCGTACTTCAGCGTCCGTATCGAACTTATCGATGAACCTGCTGAGGCAGATGTCGAAACGCAGGCTCTCATGCGTGCGCTCGTGAGTGACTTCGGGCGCGCGTCCGAGCTGGGCAAGCCCGTCCCACAGGAGGTGCTCGTGGCGGCGGCAGGGATCGAGGAGCCGGGACGACTCGCCGACTTCGTGGCCTTCCACCTGAGCCTGAAGGTCGAGGAGAAGCAAGAGATCTTGGAGGCGACCGACCCTAAGATCCGCCTCAGCAGGACCGCTGGTTTCCTGCGCAAAGAGCTTGAGATCCTCGAGCTCGGGAGCAAGATCCAGAGCCGCGTCAAGGAGCAGATGTCCAAAACACAGCGAGAGTACTTTCTTCGTGAGCAGCTCAAGGCGATCCAACAGGAGCTCGGCCAGTACGATGAGGTCCAGGCCGAGATGGACGAGTACCGCGAGAAAATCGCGGCTGCCAAGATGCCCGAAGGGGTCGAGGAGAAGACGCTCAAGGAGCTCGGGCGACTTGAGAAGATGCCGCAGGCTGCTGCCGAGACAAGCGTGATCCGGACCTACCTCGATTGGCTTATCGGATTACCGTGGCAGATCGAGGACAGGGAGAAGCTGGACCTCGTCACCGCCAAGGAGATTCTCGACGAGGACCACTATGGCCTTGAGACCGTGAAGGAACGCGTGCTCGAGTATCTGGCGGTACACAAGCTCACCGACCACATGCGTGGCCCGATACTCTGCTTCGTCGGACCTCCCGGCACCGGCAAGACGTCTATTGGTAAGTCGATTGCTCGCTCGCTCGGTCGCAAGTTCATCCGCATATCGCTCGGCGGTGTTCGCGATGAGGCCGAGATACGCGGCCATCGCCGTACGTACGTGGGTGCGCTGCCCGGGCGCATCATTCAATCGATATCGCAGGCGGGGACGAAGAATCCCGTCTTCATGATGGACGAGGTCGACAAGGTGGGCGCCGACTTCAGGGGAGACCCGACCTCCGCGCTGCTCGAGGTACTCGATCCCGAACAGAACAACTCGTTCCAGGACCACTACCTCGAGGCCCCGTTCGACCTCTCCAACGTCATGTTCATCACGACGGCGAACTTACTCGACACCATCCCGCCTGCGCTGCGCGACCGCATGGAGATCATTCACTTCCCGGGCTACACCGAAGACGAGAAGGTACACATCGCAGAGCAGTATCTCCTGCCCAAGCAACTCGACGGGCACGGACTTTCCCTGAGTAAGCTTCTCATCGACGAAGGCGCGCTGCGTGAGATCGTCCGCCGCTATACGCGCGAGGCTGGTGTACGCGGCCTGGAGCGCTCGATAGCGGCTATCTGCCGCCAGGTCGCCCGCAAGGTCGTAGAGGGGAAGAAGGGTAAGACCTCGGTCACCGTGAGAACGGTGCACAAATACCTTGGCCCGCCCAGGTTCTCCTTCGGTCTGGCCGAGAAGAAGGACGAGGTCGGCGTCTCTACCGGCCTTGTCTGGACCGAGGCTGGCGGCGACGTGATCTTCATCGAAGCTACGGTCATGAAGGGCAAGGGCTCACTGATACTCACCGGTCAACTCGGTGATGTCATGCGCGAGTCCGCACAGGCGGCAGTGAGCTACATCCGGGCGAAAGCAAGTGAGCTCGGCATCGATCCCGACTTCAACGACAAGCTCGATGTGCACATCCATGTGCCTGCTGCTGCCATTCCGAAAGACGGGCCGTCCGCAGGCATCACGATGGCCACGGCGCTCGCCTCGGCCCTAACCGGCAGGAAAGTGCGTCGCCACATCGCGATGACCGGCGAGATCATACTGCGCGGTCGTGTCTTGCCGATTGGCGGGCTCAAGGAGAAGCTGCTGGCAGCGCATCGCGCAGGCATCAAGACGGTTCTGATCCCGAAAGAAAACGTGCGCGATCTCGAACTGGTTCCCGACCACATCCGGGAGGAGATGGAGATCGTGCCTGTCGAGTCGATGGACGATGTCTTGAAGCGTGCGCTCGCAGACGGTCCCAAGAAAGCGACATAGCGCACCCGGGCTCACGGTTTGTCTGGTGATACCATCGACCTGTACTCGCCGTACCGGCTGTATCGTTATGAGGTGGAGGAGTCGGTTGAGGTGACGCCAGACCGTTCCGACGTTCTCAATGATGTCGGGTACCCGCGTCTGGGTCTCTCGGCATGTCACCCGCCCTACAGCGCGCGGTACCGCCTCGTTGTCCTTGCTAGACTCATCGAGGTGCGGCGCCTGACCGAGACACCCGAAGTGCCCTAGGAGGATTCATGCGCATACTCGTGACCGGTGGGGCCGGATTCATCGGCTCGAACCTGGTGTTCAGTCTGCTCAGCGGCGGGCACGAACTGGGGGTCATCGATGACCTCTCCGTCGGCTCGATGGCGAACCTGCATCCCGCGGCGTGGTTCCGGCGGCTCGACATCACCGATCCCGCGCTGCATGACGCGGTCGCGGAGTTCAGGCCCGAGGTGGTCATCCATCTTGCCGCGCAGGCCAGCGTGACGGTGTCGCAGCGGGATCCGGAGCGCGACCGTCTGGTGAACGTCGAAGGTACGCGAGCCGTTGCGCGTGCGGCCGCCGCTGCGGGGGTCCGCAGAGTGCTGTCGGCGTCTTCGGCAGCAGTCTACGGTGTGCCGGTCTCGGTCCCGATAGGGGAGGCCGATCCCAAGGCGCCGGAGAACCCCTACGGGCGCTCCAAGCTCGCGGCCGAGCAGGCACTCGCCGACGAACTGCGCCCGGCGGGCGTTGATTTTGCGTCACTTCGCTTCTCGAACGTCTATGGTCCCCGGCAGGACTGGCGCGGCGAGGGCGGCGTGGTGGCGATCTTCTGCGGCCGCATGGTGTCGGGTGAAGCCCCGGTGGTCTATGGCGACGGAACCCAGACGCGAGACTTCATCTACGTCGGTGACGTCGTTTTCGCGCTGCTGGAGGCGGCCGAGACGGATGCGACGCTCGCCCTGCCGGGCGACGATGGTCCGGCCTACAACATCTCGACAGGGGACGAGACGTCGGTCGAGATGCTCGTGCAGCACCTTCGCTCCCCGATGGGGTACTTCGGCTCAGTGGAGCATGCTCCGGCGCGTGAGGGCGATGTCGCGCGAAGCGCGCTCGGTCCGCAGAAGGCCGCCGAGGTGTTCGGCTGGCATTCACGGGTCTCCCTCGAAGCGGGCCTTACCCGCACCGCTGCGTGGTTCACACGGCCGCGATGAGCACTTCGCCGGACACGTTTCTTGCGGGTGTGGTTTCACGCAAGGCGGCCGCGGAACTGGACGCCGCGCTGCCGGCAGGCGAGGTCGTGCTTGCAGGGTCAGCACCCGCCGATGTCTTTCTTGTGAAGGGGGTCGCGAGTCCCGCTGACCTCTCGCAGGGTACAGCTCTGGCAGGTGCCGATGGCGAGGCTGCGCGCAAGGCCCTGGCCGCGCTTGGTTGGGACGTGTCGGTCTTTGCGCTGTGTGTGCGCCAGGGCGAGCAGGCGCTTGAGTCAGAGTCGCTGGCCCTGGCTATGGAAGCGGTTGACCCGGACCTCGTTGTTGCACTGGACGACGTAGCTGCCGCCGATGTTGCCGAGGCGCTCGGGATTGCGTCGCTGCACTTCGGCGATCCCGTGCGTGTAGCGGGCAGGTTAGTCCTCGCTGTCGACGGCCTCGAGGCCTCTTTGTCTGACGATGCTCGCAAGCGGCGTGTATGGGCTCAGCTCAAGAGCGTGCAACGCGACTAGGAAGACTGGACACGCAGCGAGGCGCCCCGGAGAACGCTTCGCCGACGTCTCGCCTGTGACGGACTAGTCTTCCTCGATTTCTTCGATGGCGCCCATCGGGCACTCCTCTATGCACGTGGCACAGCTGGTGCAGGCGTCATCATTCTCAGGGCTGGCCACGTCATCGACGAGTTCCAAAACGCCCTCGGGGCAGGCGTCTACGCAGATGCCGCAGCCCGAGCACTCGTCTTTGTTGATGATGGGTCGGGGCATGTAACTCTCCTTGTTCTCATCGACCGGCCGCATGGGCTTCCGGAGGTCAGTTTTGCACGTACCATACCGAAGGCGCCGAAGACTGTAAAGTAGGTATTCTGCACGCGGGTGAAGTCGGGCGACACTTTGGTGTATTGAGCGAGCGTGTTCAGGAAACTTGACATGCGCACACTCAGATTTTAGACTGGTCGTCAGTCGGGCGTTACACCACCCCCCTCACCAAGGCGTGCGCCCGGCTCAACCCTGTTGAAAGTGCCGAGCGCGCGCGTTGCGTGAGGCCTCTGGAAGGAGAGTACTGACTATGGGCAAGATCATCGGAATCGACCTGGGCACGACTAACTCGGCGGTCGCCGTCCTGGAGGGTGGCGAGCCGACTATTATCGTCAACGCCGAAGGCGACCGGACTACGCCGTCAGTCGTGGCGTTCCGTAAAGATGGAGAGCGCATCGTCGGCAAGTCGGCGAAGAACCAGGCCATCACCAACCCCGAGAACACCATCAAGTCGATCAAGCGCTTCATCGGTCGTCGCTTCGAAGAGACCAAGTCCGAGCGCGGTACCATCGCGTACAAGGCTGTCAAGGGCAAGGACGGCCGGGCGGTCGTCGAGATCGAGGGCAAGAACTACACGCCCGAGGAAATCTCGGCAATGGTGCTGCAGAAACTGAAGGCGGACGCCGAGGCGTATCTCGGCGAGACCGTCACGGATGCCGTCATCACGGTTCCCGCGTACTTCAACGACATGCAACGTCAGGCCACCAAAGACGCCGGCAAGATCGCCGGCCTCGAGGTCAAGCGCATCATCAACGAGCCGACCGCCGCTGCGCTTGCCTACGGTCTCGACAAAGGTCACCATGACCAGACCATCCTTGTCTTCGACCTCGGCGGCGGCACCTTCGACGTCTCGGTTCTTGAGATCGGCGAGGGCGTCTTCGAGGTGAAGTCCACCAACGGCGACAACCACCTCGGCGGCGATGACTGGGACCAGCGGGTCATCGACTGGCTGGCCGACAAGTTCAAAGCTGACCACGGAATCGACCTGCGCGTAGACAAGATGGCGCTGCAGCGCCTGAAGGAAGCCGCTGAGAAGGCCAAGATGGAACTCAGCTCGATGCAGACGACCCAGATCAATCTGCCGTTCGTTACAGCCGATGCGTCGGGCCCCAAGCATCTCGACTACCAGATGACACGCGCCGACTTCCAGAAGGTCACGGCCGATCTACTCGACCGCTGCAAGAAGCCGGTGGAGCAGGCGATCAAGGATGCTGGCATCAAGGCGTCTGAGATCAGCGAGGTCATCCTTGTCGGTGGTTCGACCCGTATGCCGGCTGTTCAGGAGATGGTCAAGTCCATCACGGGCAAGGAGCCGCACAAGGGCGTGAACCCGGATGAGGTCGTCGCGATTGGCGCGGCCATCCAGGGTGGCGTTCTCGGCGGAGACGTTAAGGACATCCTGCTGCTGGACGTGACGCCGCTTGCTCTCGGCGTCGAGACGATGGGTGGCATCATGACCAAGCTCATCGCGCGCAACACGACCATCCCGACCCACAAGTCAGAGACCTTCACGACAGCGGCCGACGGCCAGACCTCGGTGGAGATCCACGTCCTGCAGGGCGAGCGCGAGATGGCCAGCTACAACAAGACGCTGGGCAAGTTCCACCTGATGAACATCCCGCCGGCGCCCCGCGGTGTCCCGCAGGTCGAGGTCGCGTTCGACATCGACGCGAACGGCATCGTGAACGTCTCGGCCAAGGACATGGGCACCGGGCAGGAGCAGAAGATCACGATCAGCGGCTCCACGGCGCTGTCCGATGAGGAAGTCGATCGCATGGTGACCGATGCTGAGTCGCACGCCGAGGAGGACCGTCGCAAGAAGGATGAGGCCGAAGTCCGCAACACGGCAGACTCCCTTGTCTACGGTACCGAGAAGACGATCGCCGATCTTGGCGACAAGGTGCCCGAGGAAACGAAGGCGGCATGCGAAAGCGGTATCGAGGCCGTGAAGAAAACGCTCGAGGGTGACGACATCGACGAGATCCGCTCGGCCAGCGAGCAGTTGCAGCAGGCCAGCTACAAGCTCGCCGAGATCGTCTACTCCGACGCGCAGGCGGCCGCTTCGGCTGAAGAGCCTGCTGCTGATGGCGAGGACGAGGTCGTCGAGGCCGACTACGAGGTCGTCGACGAGGAGCAGTAGCGATGAGCAAGCGCGACGACGATCAGATCGACCCGGAACTCGAGAGCGATCTTGGCGCCGAGTTCGACCTGCGCGGCGACCGGCTTCAGCAGGAGTTGGCAGCCGCGCAGGAGGACGCGGCGACGCACCTGGAGGCTGCCCAGCGCGTACAGGCGGAGTTCGAGAACTTCCGCAAGCGGAACCTGCGCGATATGGAGGAGATTCGCAAGCGCGCTGGCCAGCGCATCATCGAAGAGTTGCTGCCGATTTTAGACAACCTCGAGCGTGCCATCGATCACACGGTGGCCGGCGGCGACCTTGAGCACTTGCTGAAGGGCGTTGAGATGGTGTACCAGCAGGTCACGGACGTGTTTGGCAAGGAGGGCGTCGAGATGGTCGACCCTTTCGGCGAACTCTTTGACCCAAGCATCCATCAGGCGGTCGGTCAGCGTGAGGACGTCGAGGTGCCTGAGGGTACCGTCGTGGATGTCTTCCAGAAGGGCTACCTCCTGGGTGGCCGTGTCGTGCGGCCTGCGGCGGTCGTCGTGAGTGCCGGAGGGCCAGCCCCTAAGGAGTAGCGATGGCGGCTCGCAAGGACTACTACGACATGCTCGGCGTGAATAAGAAAGCCACGGCCGACGAGATCAAGAAGGCGTTCCGCAAGCAGGCGCGCAAACATCACCCGGACGCTGGTGGCTCCGAGGAGAAGTTCAAGGAGATCAACGAAGCGTACGAAGTGCTCTCGGATGCCGACAAGCGCAAGCAGTACGATCAGTTCGGCCAGTACTTCGCCGGAAACACGCCTCCTGGTGCGGGCGCACCGGGTTACGGCCCCTTCGGTGGTGCGCAGTACCAGACCGCCAACATGGGCGACCTCGGTGACTTGTTCGGGAACCTGTTCGGTGGCGGCTTTGGTGGTGCGACGGGCGCGACCGCCGGACGCAGCGCGCGTCGGGGCAATGACCTGCAGTACGATGTGACGCTCACTTTTGAGGACGCGCTGCGGGGTGTCTCAACAAAAGTCGACGTGAAGCGCGCCGAGACGTGTGCGACATGTCACGGCACCGGCGCCAGGCCGGGTACGAGCCCGGTCACCTGCACCACGTGCAACGGCACGGGTCACGTCAGCCAGGGGCAGGGGCTGTTCGGCGTGTCTCGGCCCTGTCCGCGGTGCGGCGGTCTTGGAAAGATGGTCGAGAACCCCTGTGCGACGTGCAAAGGCAAGGGTTCGGTCGTGCGCGTCAAGCCGATCACGGTGAATGTGCCCCCGGGAGCTACCGATGGCGGGAAGCTGCGCTTCAAGGGCAAAGGCGAACCCGGCGCCGCCGGCGGTCCCGCAGGCGACCTGTATGTGGTGACGCACAGTAAGCCGCATCCGTACTACGTACGTGAGGGCGCCGATGTCTGGCTTGATCTTCCCGTGACGATAACGGAGGCCGCACTCGGCATGGAGGCCACCATCCCGACACCTATGGATGGCAAGGTCAAGCTGAAGGTGGCTCCCGCCACCCAGGACGGAACCATTCTACGCATCGCCGGCAAGGGCGCTCCCAGGCTGAAGGGCAATGGCGTAGGCGACCTCAAGGTCCGGGTCAGAGTCATCGTGCCCGAGAAGCTCACCGTCGAGCAGCAGGAGCTGCTCAGGCGGTTCGAGTCGTTGCGTGACGAGCACGTTCGCGCGCACATCAAGTGATGTAGGAGGCAGCGAGGATGAAGAGCCAACACAGGACGGGCAAAGACAGGCCTCTCTACATGATCAGCGTTGCCGCCGAGCTTGCGGGCATGCACCCGCAGACGCTGCGTGTCTACGAGCGCAAGCAGCTTATCGACCCGCAGCGTTCCTCGGGCAACACCCGCCTGTACTCCGAGGCCGATATCGAACGGCTGCAGCTCATCCAGCAACTCACCCAGGAGGAGGGCGTGAACCTCGCGGGGGTCATGCGTATCCTCGAGTTGCAGAACGAGATCGAGCGTCTGCAGGTCGAACTGGGCAATGCCCAGGAGACCGCGACGAGCACAGAGCGTCGTTTGGTGACCGAGATAAACGCGGTTCGGCAGAGCATGCGTGCCGAGATCGTGCACGTCCCGCCGGGCCGCATCGTCCGCAGGGACCGGTGACCGACGCAGGGTGACGCCGATGGCGTCGCCAGGGGAGTGATGGACATGAGGCTCGACAAACTGACAATCAAAGCGCAAGAGGCACTCCAGGCTGCTCAGGGTATTGCCGATGACGCTTCCTCGCAGGCCATCGAGCCCGAGCACGTTCTCAAAGCTCTGCTCGATGCGGCTGAGGGTGTCGTGCGCCCCATCATGCAGAAGGTCGGCGTGGATCCCAATCCCGTAGAAGCCGAGGTCACCTCGGCCATAGAGAAGATGCCGAAAGTCACCGGCGCTGTCGGTCCCGCAGGTGTTGGTCCGCGCCTGAACTCGCTGTTCGGCGACGCATCCAAGGTGGCCGAGAAGCTCAAGGACGCCTACGTCTCGACCGAGCACCTGCTCGTGGCGCTCGCCGACGACAAGGGCGAGGCCGGCCGTATCCTCGGCAAGGTGGGGCTCTCGTCCGGCCGCCTGCTCGAGGCGCTGGAGGAGCTGCGGGCCGGCGCGCGCGTCACCGACGCCAATCCGGAGGCGCAGTTCCAGGCGATCGAGCGCTTCTCGCGCAACCTCACCGACCTCGCGCGCAGCGGCAAGCTCGACCCGGTCATCGGCCGAAACGACGAGATCAGGCGCGTGATCCAGGTACTCTCGCGGCGCACGAAGAACAATCCCGTGCTCATCGGTGAGCCCGGCACCGGCAAGACCGCGATCGTCGAGGGGTTGGCGCAACGCATCATCGACGGGGACGTGCCAGCGAGTCTCAAGGACAAAGACGTCGTCGCGCTCGACATCGCCGCGATGATTGCCGGCGCCAAATACCGCGGCGAGTTCGAGGATCGCCTGAAGGCGGTGCTGCGCGAGATCGAGCAGGCCGAAGGGCGACTGGTGCTGTTCATCGACGAGCTGCACACCCTGGTCGGAGCAGGTGCGGCCGAGGGCGCGATGGACGCGAGCAACATGCTCAAGCCCGCGCTCTCGCGCGGAGAGCTGCATGCGATCGGCGCCACGACGCTCGATGAGTACCGCGAGCACATCGAGAAGGACGCTGCACTTGAGCGGCGTTTCCAGCCGGTATACGTTGGCGAGCCGAGCGTCGAGGACACGATCGCGATCCTGCGTGGCCTCAAGGAACGCTACGAAGTGCACCACGGCGTACGCATCACCGACTCGGCCATTCTTGCTGCGGCGACGCTGTCGGATCGCTACATCACCGATCGCTTCCTGCCCGACAAGGCGATCGACCTCATCGACGAGGCGGCGTCACGGCTGCGCATCGAAATCGACTCCATGCCCACCGAGATCGACGTCATCGACCGCCAGGTGCGACAGCTCCAGATCGAGGAGCAGGCGCTGCAGAAGGAGAGCGACGAGGCCAGCAAGGAACGCCTCGAAGCGCTTCGCGGCGAGATGGCGGAGCTTAACGAACAGCTGTCGGGTCTCAAAGCACGGTGGGAGTCTGAGAAGGCCGTCATCGTCGACGTGCAGCGGCTCAAGGCCGAACTCGACGGGGCGAAGCTCGACGGCGAGCGCGCCGAGCGCGAGGGGGATTTACAGCGTGCAGCAGAGATCCGCTATGGGCGCATCCCGCAGCTCGAGCAAGAGTTGTCTGGGGCGGACGTGCGGCTCAAACAGCTGCAGTCTGGCGACGCGATGCTCAAAGAGGAAGTGACCGACACCGAGATCGCCGAGGTGGTCGGTAGCTGGACGGGGATTCCTGTGAGCAAGCTGCTCGAAGGCGAGCTCGCCAAGCTCTTGCACCTCGAGGAGCTACTGCACCAGCGAGTCGTCGGTCAGGACGAGGCCATCTCGGCGGTCTCCTCGGCCATACGCAGGTCGCGCGCGGGCCTGTCGGATCCTGATCGACCGATCGGGTCGTTCATCTTCATGGGCCCGACCGGTGTGGGTAAGACCGAGCTCGCCAAGGCGCTCGCAGCCTACCTGTTCGACGACGAGCGCAATATGGTGCGCGTCGACATGTCCGAGTACATGGAGAAGTTCAGCGTGCAGCGCCTCATCGGTGCGCCTCCCGGCTATGTGGGCTACGAGGAAGGCGGGCAGCTTACCGAGGCGGTGCGGCGCAGGCCCTACAGCGTCGTGTTGTTGGACGAGATCGAGAAAGCGCACCCGGATGTCTTCAACCTGCTGTTGCAGGTGCTCGATGACGGTCGTCTGACCGACGGGCAGGGGCGGACCGTGAGCTTCCGTAACACGATCGTCATCATGACGAGCAACGTGGGCAGCCAGTTCATCCAGGAGTTTGCCGCGAGCGGCGATGAGGATTCGATGCGGCGTCTGGTCGAGGAGGCCACCCGTGCGACGTTCCGTCCCGAGTTCCTCAATCGCGTGGACGACATCGTTATCCTCCACGCGCTGTCGATGGAGCAGATTGGCGACATCGTCGAGCTGCAGCTCGAGATCGTGCGTAAGCGGTTGGCCGAGCACAAGATCGCGCTCGAGCTGACGCCCGCAGCGATCGAGCGCATCTCGCTCGAAGGCTTCGACCCCGTCTATGGCGCCCGCCCTTTGAAGCGCGTCATCCAGCGCGAGGTCGTGGACCGCATCGCGAAGGCGATGATCGAGGGCGCGGTAGGGGATGGCGACATGGTGACGGTGGACATCGTGGGCGACGAAATCGCGGTAGGAGGGGTCGGTCACGCCGAATAGGCGGCGGCGGGCTACTCCTTCGTCATCTTGATCGGCAACTCTACGATCACGGTGCGCGAGCCGTCCATCGCCGACTCGGTAGAGATGACGAGCGTCCCGATGCCCCCAGGCGTCGCAGCACCCTCTTCTCTTTGACACTCGGTGTTGCGCGTCATAGATTCATCATAGTGACGGAACCGGCGAGGAGGCCCGTGATGGAGTGTCCGACCTGTGGCAAGCCGATCGGTGATGGCCAGGCATTCTGTGGCGAGTGTGGAGCGCGCATCGAGGCATCTGAACCTGTCGCTGCGACGCCGCCCGCACAGCCTGCCCCGCCTGCCCCGCCTGTGTACAACGAGGCGGCCTATCAGCAGCAGTACGCGCAGCCCGGCCCACAGCAGCAGTACGCGCAGCCCTACCAGCAACAGCCTCCGCCGAAGAAGAAGACAGGTCTCATCATCGCGGTTCTTGCCGTGGTGTTCGTGTTCGTCGTAGGTGGTGTCGTGGGCGGCATCTTCCTCATCAGGAGTCTGGCCGATGATACCGAGACCATCACGCCACCGCTCACGAATGATCCGGGTACGGATACCGGCGACGATGTGATTCCGAGTGACGGCTATGCGACACCCGAAGACGCCCTCGCCGCGGAGTACCCGGCGGACTGGGTGTTCACGCTGCAGTCTGACGACGACAGCTACATGATCTACTGGGTCGGCCCGCCAAACAGTGAGTATGTCGACGAGGTCGTGGTTGGACGCACGGCAGACGGCTCATGGGTCGTGCGCGAGGTCATACCAATCGAGATGAGCGACATCTCCGGCGAGATCACGCCTGAAGACGAGGCAGTCGACACTGTCAAGCAATTCCTGAACCTCATCATGCAGGATCGCCCGCTCGAGGCGCAGCAGCTGTGTGTGTCGCCCTTCTCCGAGGACCCGGCCAGTGCCAGCTACTCGAATGGCGATTTCATCTCCTATGAGATCGTGGATGTGGTTGGTGCGACCGACATGACGTTCTTGGTCCACACGGTCGAGGAGTGGCGGGGTTGGGATGCCGAGGGGTGGGAGTACTACGTCGTACCCACCGAGCTGGGCTACCGTATCGCGGACTTGCGCCCGTACACGTACTAGGCAGCGGCTAGTGCGAAGAGGGGCGCTCAAGCACACGACGGGCGTAGTCCACGCCGTACGCCGGTGCTGGATGCAGCGTCTTGCTGCTGTGCCAGTGACGCACGTGTGCGTAGTACTCGGCCATGCCCTTCAGTGCCAGTGCGAGATACGCGCGTTCCAGGACTGGAAGCGTCTCGATGAGGTACTCGAGGTAGAGCAGCACCGATCCCTGCACGTCGATGTCGTTGGGCTTCTCAGGTTTCGTGGCCTTGCTCTTGTACTCGCGCCGTCCGATGCGAAGCAGCTCTGAGCTGTAGACGTGCCCGTCGGCTGCGCTTTGTGCCGAGAGGCTCCAGCCATGCCCGACCTCGGGTGCCGGATCGCCACCTGCCTCCGCAATAGCCTCAACCGAGCTGTTCACCATATCGAAGAGCTCCTCGGCGGCTTCCCGGAAGCTGAGGAAGAACAGCATGCGAGCGTAGTACATGAGGAACTGCAGGATTGCGTGGTACGCAGCCTCCTGACGCTCCTCGGCGAGCGTCCATGTCTCGATGGTCCCGGTCCTCTCCGAGCCGACCGTGATACGCGCGGTTGCTACCAGTTCCTTCGACGAGAACAGTCCACCGCCGAACGCCATGCCCTCACCCCGTTCTGTCTTCCTGTCGCGCCGCTCCGGTGTCGGCCGGATGCATGACAGCGTATCATCATGCGACCCTGCGGGAGCGAGGTGGTTTGTGACACAATGGCGTGTATTGAGATTCTCGGACCACAGAACGAGTACCGCCGAGGAGTGACGCGTGGAAGGTATCCGATTTCATAGCCCGTACCGCCATTGGCTCGTCGGTCTGCTGGCTGAGCTGGGCACCTTCATCGGCTTCATGATGCTCGTCGGACTTGTCGCCTACCTCGTCTCCCTCGCCGGTTAGGTCGACCTATGTGGGTCACACCAGACCGCCGGGACGTACGCATCATCGCCCACTACACGGGGTTGCTTATTGTGGGCATCGGCCTCGCGATGATCGTGCCGCTGGTGACTGCCGTGTCGCTCGGCGAATGGGATCCTGCGCTGGATTATCTGATGGGCATGGGCATCTCGTGCGCGGCGGGTATGGCGCTCGCGCTTCTCTCACCGCCAAACGCGCCGCTGAACCGCTCGAACGCGCTCATCGTGACCGCCCTCGCGTGGCTCGCCGCATCGCTCGTGGCCGCGTTGCCGCTTGCGTTCTCGGGCAACTACGGTAGCTACCTCGACGCGTTGTTCGACGCCATGTCGGGCCTCACAACCTCGGGTCTCACGTTGGTGCAGGACCTTGACCACATGGCACTCTCACACAACATGTGGCGCCATCTCACACATCTCATCGGCGGACAAGGCATCGTCGTGGCAGCCGTGTCGATTGCCATAGGCCTGCGGGGCGGCGCGATGTCGCTCTATATCGCCGAGGGTCGAGACGAGAAGATCCTCCCCAACGTGCTGCACACCACCCGCTTCATCTGGTTCGTGACCGCTGTCTACGTCGTGCTGGGTACCGTGGCCCTCACCATCGTCAACCTGACGCTCGGTCTGGAGCCGGTGCGTTCCGGCCTTCACGCGTTCTGGGCCACTATCGCGACATACGACACGGGTGGTTTTGGGCCGCAGTCGATGAACACTCTCTACTACCATAGTGGGGTGTTCGAATTCATCACCGTGGTGCTGATGATCGCGGGCGCGGTGAACTTCAACCTGCATGCCGCTGTGTGGCGCGGTGACCGCAGAGAACTACTGAAGAACGTAGAGGCTCGCACGTGGGGAGCCAACATCATCGTGCTCGTGGTGTTTTCCACACTCGGGCTGGCGGCTACCAGGGCTTTCTCCACGATGCCCGAGATACTGCGCAAGGGCGTTTACCATCTTTTCTCGGCAGGCACGGGCACCGGTCACCAGACGCTGTACGCAGCCCAGTGGGCGCGCGACTACGGTGGTCTGGCGATGGGGGCCGTCATCCTTGCGATGGCGTTCGGCGGCATGGCGTCGTCGACTGCCGGCGGCATCAAGGCCCTGCGGCTCGGTCTCATCGTCAAAGGCATGGTGTGGCGGACGCGCGAGTCTCTCGCGCCTCCGAGCGCAGTCATTGCCGAGCGCTTCCATCACCTGGACGACCGGAAGCTGTCGGACGCCTTGCTCAGCAGCGCACTGATGATCTTCGTCCTTTACGTGATCTCCTACGTCTCCGGCGCTCTCATCGGTGCGGCGTACGGCTACCCCATCGGCGAGTCTTTGTTCGAGTCGGTCTCGGCGGCCGCAAACGTAGGTCTGTCCACCGGCATCACCAATCCCGCGATGCCAGCCGGGCTCAAGATCGTCTACATCATCCAGATGTGGGCTGGTCGCCTCGAGTTCGTCGCGCTGCTCGCCCTGTTTGCCTCCTTCGCCATTTCCGTCGGCCGTTGGCGCACAAGGAGGCGGTCTGCATGAGACGCGCGCTGGTTCTCCTACTGACGGTGAGCGTCTTCGCACTGATGCCGAGCGCTGCGCTGGGCGCGGGCGTCGTCGACGTCACCCCGGCGGCGCTTGCCTCGCGGGCCGAGGATCTCGATGGCGCGACCGTGCGCTTCTCGGGCGAAGTCGTCAGTGAGAGACTCCGTGCCGATGAGACGCACGTCTGGCTGAACGTGCTTGGCGATGGGGTCGCGATGGGCGTGTATATGCCTGCTGAGCTGGCCGAGAAGGTCACGACGTTCGGGGACTACAGCAGCAGTGGCGATCTCGTAGAGGTAACGGGAGTTTACAACGAGGCCTGCGATAAGCACGGGGGCGACATGGACGTGCACGCGACGTCTCTCGAACTCGTAACGCCCGGCTCAGAACATGAGCACCGCCCGCAGTCTTGGAAGGGCATCGTCGGCGTGGCGGGTCTGATCGCGGCGTTCCTGCAGTCGCGACGGTTCCACCGGATGCGTGACGAGGTAGCTTCGTGACGGGTGGCAGGACGTTCGCGAGTGACAACAATGCGGGTGTCCATCCGGCGGTGCTGGACGCCATCGCCGCAGCCAACGTCGGCCACGTGCACGCCTACGGCGACGACCCCTACACATCCCAAGCGGTTGGACACCTGCGCCGTCATCTGGGCGAGCAGGTGGCCGTCTATTTCACGTTCAACGGCACTGGTGCGAACGTATCGGGTCTCTCGGCGCTGATGCGTTCCTACGAGGCGTGCATCTGTCCCGAGTCGGCGCACATCAATCTCGACGAATGTGGTGCGGTCGAGCGCTTGAGCGGTGGCAGACTGCTTACCGTGCCGACACCGGACGGCAAGCTGACGCCCGAGCTTGTGGAGGGCCGCATCTGGGGAGTCGGCGTGGAGCACCACTCGCAACCGCGTGTGGTCTCGATCACCCAGGCGACCGAGTACGGCACCGTGTACACGCCCGACGAGGTGCGCGCCATCGCGGAGGTGGCACACGCGCACGGCCTGTGGCTGCATATGGACGGTGCACGCATCGCCAACGCGGCCGCGTCGCTTGAGTGCACGCTTCGTGATATCACGCTCGATGCCGGGGTGGACGTGCTTTCGTTCGGCGGGACGAAGAACGGCATTCTCATGGGCGAAGCTGTCGTCTTCGCGGATCCCGAGATGGCTGTCGACTTCGCCTACGTTCGCAAGCAGAATATGCAGCTCGCATCGAAGATGCGCTTCATCGCGGTACAGTTCGCCGCACTGCTCGAGGGTGACCTGTGGCTTAAGAATGCGCGACACGCCAATGCGATGGCCGCGCTCCTGGCCGAGCGGATGGCCGAGGTTCCCGGCATCGAGATCTCCCAGTCCGTGCAGGCGAACGAGGTGTTCGCCCGCATGCCTGCAGGGCACATCGCGGCATTGCAGGCGGTAGCGGACTTCTACGTGTGGGACGAACGCAACTCGGAGGTCCGGTGGGTCACCTCGTGGGACACCACCGAGGAGGACGTGGAGACGTTCGCCGCCGCAGCTCGTGCGGGCGGGTAAGACCGGCACGGTGCGCATCGTTCGTGAGGGCGCGTTCCTGGAGGGATACGGTTGGCCGCATGCTACTACTGGTAGACGGCTACAATGTCACGAAGTCCGACCCCGCAACCTGCGACCTCTCGCTTGAGGAGCAACGTGGGGTCCTTCTCGGCCGCCTACGCGTTCGTGGACGAGAGCTGCTGGGCGGGGGCCGCATCGTCGTCGTGTTCGACGGTGCCGGCGGTGTCGGTGGATTAGTGGCTCGTGAGGGCGAGGTCGAGGTTCGCTTCTCTCGGGAGGGCACGGCTGACGACACGATCGTGCAGATGGTGAAGGCTTCTTCCGAGAAGGTCGTGCTCGTCACCTCAGACAGGGCTCTGGCCGAGCGGGTACGGGCGCACGCGCCAGTCGGCTGCGAGGTGAGGCCGCGTGAAACGCTTTTCGAGGTTGCCCGACCGGCGAAGCGCAGGCGGTCACGGCGCTACCCGGCGGGATCGGTCGGCATTCCTGCCGGCGGGAACAGCATCACCGAGGAACTGAAGAAGATCTGGCTCGAAGACGAGGAGTGACATGCCCGGTTCTGGTGTCGCCATGAATATCATCGCCGTGCTTGCGGGCACGGCGATCGGCCTGCTTTTTGGACGGCTCATCAAGGAGCGCTTCAGGCTGATCTCGTTCGCGGCTATCGGTATCTCCGTGACTGTCATCGGTGTCGGCATGAGCATCGGTGGCCTCAGCGACCTGGGCAAGACGCACCTCGGTGATTACGCTGCACTCGTGCTCGTCGGCTCGCTGGTCATAGGCTCGCTGATCGGCGAGGGTCTGCGCATCGAGTACTGGCTCGAGCAGTTCGGCCACAAACTGCAGCAGATCGCCTCGAATGCGCCGTTCCTTGCGCCGGGCAAGGCCGTCGAGCCGGGCGAGAAGGGCCACACGCTTGTCGAAGGCTTCGTCACCGCGAGTCTGCTCTTCTGCGTGGGCGCGATGACGGTACTCGGCTCGATCCAGGACGGCCTCGGTGACCCGTCGCTGCTCTATCTCAAGGCGCTGCTTGACGGAATCGCCGCAATGGCGCTGGCGACGACGCTCGGAGCGGGCGTCGGGTTGTCGGTGCTGCCGATCTTTGTCATCCAAGGTAGTATCGCGCTTGGAGCGGGGACGCTTCAGCCCTACATCACACCTGCCGTTATCGCTGCCATACAGGCAACCGGTGGAGCGCTCATCCTCGCCATCGGCCTCGACGTGTCGGGCATCAAGCGCCTACCGGTGGGTAACATGCTGCCGTCGATCCTGGTCGCGGCGCTGCTCGCCGGTCTTCTCGGCTAAACGCGCTCTCGCCAGCCCTTCACTTTGAAGGCGCTCGGGCACAATTCAGCGAGCACGCATTCGCCGCAGATCGGGCGCTTGGCGTCGCAGATCGCGCGTCCGTGGTCGATCAGCCGGTAGGTCAATGTGCCCCACTCCTCGCGCGGGAACAACTTCATGAGGTCGCGCTCGATCTTCTCGGGGCTCTTCTCGGCCGAGAGACCCAGTCGCTGTGATAGACGCTTCACGTGCGTGTCGACGGCGATGCCATCGTTGATGCCGTAGGCGTTGTAGAGCACGATGTTGGCGGTCTTGCGCGCGACGCCGGGGAGCTTGACGAGGCCTTCCATCGTGTCAGGGACGCGGCCGTCGAACTCGGTCACGATCATCCGCGCGGCGCCCATCACGTTACGGGCCTTGTTGTGGAAGAAGCCGGTCGGCTTGATGTCTCGCTCGAACTCCTCGAGGTCAGCTGCGGCCACGGTCTCTGGTGTGGGGTACTTCTCGAAGAGTGCCTTGGTCACCCTATTGACGGTGACGTCCGTGGTCTGCGCCGAGAGGATTACCGCCACGAGCAGCTGGAAGTCGGTTTCGTACCCCAGCACGATGTGCGCTCGCGGGTAGGCTTCCTTCAGCCTGCGATCGATCTCTGCGACGCGTTTGGTGTCTCTCATCGTGTCTCCTCCTGGTGTCTAAAGTAATCGTACCCGACGTGCTCGTCCCGTGTTTTACGGGGGTTGGCATCGTGGTCAGAAACGAGTAAGGGGCCCGAGACATACTGAGCGAAGCCTGTCCCGAACGGGGGAGGGACGGGCGAAGAAGGGCTTCGGCGGAAACCCTCGGGGTGCTCGAGCGCCGCTCCGTCGTCCGTCCTTACGACCGTATGGATTAGATGAGGGGGAGACATGAGGATTAGACATGCGCTTGCGGTCGCCACGGCGATCGCGGTATTCGCTGGCGCTACGCCAGCGCTGGCCGCCGGCACTGGGGACGACCCGGCATACACGAAGAACGTGACGACGGCGCTGGACGCCCGGGTGGAGCGGACGTACCAGAAGTGGCTCACCGAGAAGAGCACGACGGACACGACGGGCGACGTGAGTATCCAAACGATCATCGCGCCCTACAAGTACTTCTGGACGCCGAGTTATGCGCAGGAGAAGAGCTACTTCTGTGGCCCTGCCAGCGTGCAGATAATCGATGACTACTGGGGGGCGCCTGCCTCGCAGAACGTGATCGCATTCTACCTTGGCACCACCAAAGCAGGAACCGACTTTTCGAGAGTCGACAACGCGCTGAGGCTCTTCACCGGTCGCGGCTACGTCTACCGGACGTGTACGTCGGCGTACGATTTTTACTCGGCTGTGGAGTACGGGATGCTCAAACGGGGCAACCCGATCGTGGCCGACGTCAACATCGACGGGACGCTGTGGGACAACTACGTGTACAGCCACAGCGGGCACATCGTGCCTGTCGAGGCATTCGACTGGCGGTGGAACACGTTGCGACTGAACGATCCGTATGACGAGAGCTTCTGGCGCGCGGGCGGCGGTAAGACATTCGGGCACAGGACCTATCCGAAGGACCAGATTGCCGCAGGGGTGATGAGTCACTTCAGGACAGCGATCGTCTACTAAGGACAATGGAGGTGGTCGGCCGCCGGGTCGGCCACCTCACTGAAAGGGGAATCAATGAGGCACTATCGAGGATGTGCCGTTGCCACACTGCTGGCGACGGTGTGTCTGGCGTTGGGGGGCTGTGGTGGAGGTGCAGCGCCTCTCGCTGAAGTAGGCACAGAGACTCTCACCAGGCCAGACACCATCAGTGCGCGTGAAGCAACACGTGCTCCACTCCCATACCGAGAGTTCGAACTCCCGGCGGGCGGTCGGGTACAAGGCTATGGGGACAGAATCGCGTGTCTTCTCGAGCCGGAGTCTGCGGAGTTGGAATTGAGCGCCATTCGACTGCTCGACTTGCAGAGCGGTGAGCACCAACTTGTTGTACCGAGGCCGCTTGGCATGGCAACCGGTTTTGACATCCTTTCAGCGCGATGCTCTGACGAGTGGCTCGTATGGGAGGAGATCGGCGGGGACGAGCAGGGGAGGCCGCTTGACGTGCAGTGGCGGCTGTATGCGCTTCCCATCGTAGGGACGGGCGTAGTGGGAGAACCCGCGCTCGTAGCGGGTACCGTCACATCGGCACAGTCCCGACCGCTCTACTCGGTCTGCGGGGACACGGTCTACTGGATGACCAACTCCTTTGCCAACGCCGAGCAGGAAGGAGCTGTCGATACTGCACGGGTCTGGACGCGGACGCTCCCCGATGGTGAGGAGAGGCTCCTGTACCGAACCGGTTCGGACATCTTCACATTCACCGCTCAGTCAGATGAGTTGTTGCTGACTGAGGCCGTCGAACGCAACGCGGATGAGGGCAAACTTGTAGTTCTCGAGCCCGGGACGGGTGCTGTTCGTGAGGAGATCCCGCTCAATAACGAGTCCTGGCTCTCGCACTTCACCTCGTACAAGGACGGGATGTCAGCTTGGGCGGAAGGCAACGCGGGGAGTGGCGCCGGCTGCTTCTTCTTCCGCGATGCAGAAGGCAAGGTCAATCTCATATCAACTGTAGCCAACGATTCCGTCTTCGTCGGCGACTACCTGTTTTACGAGGCAAAGCCGTACGTCGCCAAAGGCGTGGGCTCGCGGACGCGACACTGGCGCGTTTGCGCCCTGGATACCCGAACACTCGAGTACTTCATCGTGTTCGATGAAGAGGCACGGGTGTTTGGCTGGTATGCGCCGCTGGCGGTGACTTCTCGCAGCAGTGAATATCTCATGTTTCGGTCCGTTCCGCCGTGGATTACTGATGAGCCCCCCGGCGCGTGGGTGCGCGTGTACACGCTGCCCTAGGTGCAGCATATGTTTGACCGCCTTCGGTGCGGGGCCTAGAATGTGCAGGCCCCGCACCGGTCGCCGGATTGCGGGTCTTCGTGCTGTCCGGACTCGTGAGGTGAACGTGTCACTTCTGCCGCTACTCTCCGAAGCACTGCTTACAGAGCCCGTACTGCAGCGTGCTACCACCGTCCTTGAGACCGGTGGTGATGTGACGCTCGCCGCAGGTTCACTCGTGCGTCCCCTTGTGACTGCCCAGGTCTTCGCCCGCCAGCCGAGGACGACACTGGTCGTCATTCCCGGAGAGGAGGCTGCCGAGCGCTTCGCCCGGCAGCTCGGCGCGTATCTCCCGCACGATGCGGTGATCTCCTTCCGCGACCGACGGGACATGCCGTGGGACAGGACCCGCCCGGACTTCGCTATCGTCGGCCGCAGGGCGCGTGCGCTCTATGCGTTGAATCGCGGTCGGCCCGTGGTGGTCGTCGCGAGCGCCCGAGCTCTGCTACGCGTCTTGCCCCCGCAGGGTTCTCACGTGTTCGACCCTCTTGTGCTGGAGAAGGGCGGTACGCTCGACCTGGGCGAAACCGCCGCGCAGCTGGCGCGCATGGGCTACGAGCGGGCCGATAAGGCCGATGAGCAGGGCCTGTTCGCGATACGGGGCGGCATCCTTGACGTGTTTCCTTCTGACGGCCTGTATCCGGTTCGTGCCGAGCTGTTCGGCGACGAGATTGAGACGTTGCGCCGTTTCGTACCGTCCACCGGGCAAGACATCAGCGATGCGCCGCTCACAGAGGTTTTTGCCTGTCGCGAGGTATCGCTGGGTACACGTGCAGCGCAGGCAGCGGAGCGTGCGGTCGGCAGACAGCAGCCAGACGAGCAGACGGTTGCGGACCTCGAGCTGATCGGGCAGGGGATCTACTTCAATGGTGTGGAGCGCTACCTGCCCGTCTTCTACAAGAATCCTGGCACGGTGATGGACTTCCTCTCGGCAGAGACACTCGTCGTGCTGGCTGAACCCAGCGCACTCTTCAATGACATGGCGCGTCACTACGACGAGGTCTCCCTCCGTGCACGTGCGGCAAGCGTGAAGCTGGGCGGCCTGTTCGTGGGTCCCGCAGGCATCGATCTGGGAGGCCGCCAACGCCTCACGTTTCTGTCGGTGCTGCGCGCTAGCGGCGCCGTCGACGGTGAGTTCGCGTCGCGTCGACCTGACGTAGCGGGGGGAGAGGAAGCGTTCACTGGCGGTCTGCGCGGACTGATGGCCGCCGGCCACCGGGTGGCGGTGACGGTTCCCGACCGCCGCCGCCGCGAGTCAATCGAGCAGGCTCTCGCGCGCGCGGGCATCAGCACGCGACGCGCCGAGGACGACCCTGCGCTGACCGAGCGGGTAGTGACGGTCGTCATGATCGATGTGCCCGCCGGCTACGTGTTGCCGAATGCGCGGCTCGCGGTCGTGAGCACCGACGACGCATTCCCGCGTTCGGCTCGCCGCCGTGAGGTCGACGCGACGCGCCTCACCTTCTCGTTCAAGCCCGGTGATTTCGTCGCCCATACCACTCATGGCATCGCGCTGTTCAAAGAGCTCGTTCGCCAGACAGTGCTCGGCGTTGAACGCGACTATCTGCTACTCGAATACGCAAAAGGCGACAAGCTCTACGTGCCCGTCGAGCAGCTCGATCGCGTCACCAGGTACGTCGGCCCGGACTCCTCGGCACCCCGCATGACACGCCTCGACACCGCCGACTGGACGCGCGCCACCACCAAGGCCCGCAAGGCTGCGAAGAAGCTCGCGTTCGACCTCGTGGATCTTTACGCGCGCCGTGCCGCCGTGAGCGGCTACCGGTTCAGTGCCGATGCGCTCTGGCAGCTCGAGATGGAAGCGGCGTTCCCCTTCGAGGAGACGCCCGACCAGTTGGCCGCGATCGCTGATGTGAAGGCCGACATGGAGTCCGAGAAGCCCATGGACCGTCTTGTCTGCGGCGACGTTGGTTACGGCAAGACCGAGGTTGCCATACGCGCGGCTTTCAAGGCGGTACAGGACGCGAAGCAGGTGCTCGTTCTGTGTCCCACGACCATCCTTGCGCAGCAGCACTTCACAACGTTTTCTGAGCGCTTCTCCCCGTTCCCGGTACGAGTCGAAGTGCTCTCGCGGTTCCGCACCAGGGCGCAGCAGGCGGTGGCACTCGAAGGTCTCGCCAAAGGTGATGTCGATGTCCTCATCGGCACCCACCGTCTCCTCTCGGCAGATGTCGCGCCCAAAGACCTGGGTCTTGTCATCATCGATGAGGAACAGCGTTTCGGCGTCGAGCACAAAGAGCATCTGAAGAACCTGCGCGAACAGATGGACGTGCTCACCTTGAGTGCGACACCGATCCCCCGCACGCTGCAGATGGCGCTCTCGGGCGTTCGCGACATGTCGACGATCGACACGCCACCGCCCAATCGCTTCCCGGTGCAGGTCCATGTCGGTGAGTACGACCCCGATGTCGTCAGCGGTGCGGTCCGGCGTGAGTTGGAGCGAGGCGGGCAGGTGTACTACATCTCCAACCGCGTGCACTCGATCGACGACGCTGTCGAACGCGTCCGTACGGTGGTGCCCGAGACGCGCATCGGTGTAGCGCACGGTCAGCTCACCGAGCATCAGCTCGAGCGCATCATGGAGCGCTTCGCCGCAAGGGAGATCGACGTACTGGTCGCGACGACCATCGTCGAGTCCGGTATCGACAACCCTCACACCAACACGCTGATCATCGAGGACAGTCAGCGGCTTGGCCTTGCGCAGCTCTATCAGCTGAAGGGTCGCGTGGGTCGCAGCCACATCCACGCGTACGCGTACTTCATGTTCCCGCGTGGCGCACAGTTGACCGACCAGGCGTATGAGCGTCTGACCGCCGTTCGCGAGCACACAGACCTTGGCAGCGGCATCAAGGTCGCGATGCGCGATCTGGAGATTCGCGGCGCAGGTAGCATGCTGGGAGCCGAGCAGAGCGGCAACCTGTCCGCCGTCGGCTTCGATCTCTACGCGCAAATGCTGCGAGAGGCGGTCGCCGAGACGCGGGGCGAGCCGGCCATCGCACATCCCGAGGTGCGCGTCGATCTGCCCGACTCGGCCTATCTTCCCGAGGAGTACGTACCGGCCGTCGATGAGCGCGTGCTCGTTTACCGCCGTCTGGCCGGAGCGGCTACCCTCGACGCGGTGGAAGCGGTCGTTTCAGAGCTCACGCAGCGTTATGGCGCGATGCCCACGCCCGCCCGTGCGCTCGTGGGTGTCGCGCGCTCCCGAGCGCTCGCGGCCGAGCTCGGTGCGACGTCCGTTTCGCTCTCGCGTCGGCGCGTGAGCGTGCAACCGCTCGAGCTTACCTCGGCGCAGAGGGGCCTGATCGCGGCCGCGGGCGGCATCACTGGCGGCCGGTCGGTGGTCACCTTCCCGCAGGAGCGTGAAGAGACGGCCACAGACGCCGCCCTGAGGGCACTAGATGTTATACTCAGCGCTGTCCACAGCGTGGACTGACCACGTTTCATCCACGATAGGAGGCACCCCAACGTGAAGACCCTCTCCAGGCTTCTCGTGAGCCTGACGATCGCGAGCATGTTGCTGGTAGCGACCGCCTGCTCCAGCGACGATCTTGCTCGCGTGAATAGCGAAGTGATCACGCGAGCCGAGTTTGATGCGGTCCTTGAGATGGCCAAGAGCCAGAACCCCACGGCGTTCGAAGGCTCCGAGGACAGCACGCTCGTCATCGAGTACAAGCGCAGTCTGCTTGACACGCTGATCGAGAACGAGCTCGTTCGTCAGGCAGCCGAGCAAGAGGGCGTCGAGATCGCCGAGGCGGACATCGACGCGCAGATCGAAGCGATCGTGACCGGTTTTCCGGACGAGGACACGTTCAATGACGCTCTCGCCTCGGCGGATATGACCATGGACGACCTGCGTGACAACGTGCGCGACCAGTTGCTGTACGAGTCCCTCTACGACAAGGTCGCGCCTGAGGTCGATGTTACCGACGATCGAATCGCTGAGCACTACGAGGAGAACAAAGATCTGTTCGTGATTGGCGACGAGTCGCAGCTGAGCCACATTCTCTTCGCGACCGACGACAAGGCCACCGCCGAGCAGATCCTCGCGGAGATCAAGGCCGACGGGGATTTCGCAGCACTCGCCAAGGAGCACTCCATCGACCCCGGCAGCGGCGCCAACGGTGGCGATCTCGGCTGGTCTTCAACCGATATGTATGTGCCCGAGTTCAAAGAGGCTGCCGATGCGCTTGCGGTGGGTGCGGTCAGCGACCTGGTCGAGTCGGATTTCGGCTGGCACATCATCCTGAAGGTCGACGAGAAGGTTGGCGGGCAGCAGACGCTCGAGGAGGTCTCGGCGAGCATCAACAGCACCCTTGCACAGCAGGGTCGCAGTGAGGCCTTTATTGCGTACATGGACAAGTTCAGAGCGGATTCCGACATCGAGATACTCGACAAGACACTCAAGTTGGAAGACGAGTAGACTGCCGGAACTCATGACGGCTTCGGGGGGCGCGGTAGTGGGATCGATAGCCATTGTCGGCCTGGAGTTCGATGATCGCGGCAGGCTGGAAGCCGCGGCTGTCGAGCGGCTCCGCATGGCCGACACCGTGGTCATCGCGTCAGACGAACACGCGGCGGCGAAGCATGTACGCGAGCTCGGCATAGCGGCAGTCACGTTCGGTGCCCTTGGTCTTCCGGCCGCGGCGCCCGCGGGCATGATCGTCGAAGCCCTTCTCAGTCTGGCCGAGAAGGGCGACGTCGCTCTCGTCTCGGGCAGCTACCCATCGCGCAGTGCCGCCGCTCCGGATGGCTTCGACGAACTTGTGCGCATCATCGCCGTGCTGCGCGGTCCGGACGGGTGTCCGTGGGACCGCGAGCAGACGCATGAGTCGCTCGGCAAGCACCTTATCGAGGAAGCGTACGAGACACTCGCGGCAATCGAGGCCGAGGACAGCGACGAGCTTGCCGACGAACTCGGAGACGTGCTCCTACAGGTCGTGCTGCATTCGCAGATAGCCGCCGAGGAGAACCGCTTCGCTATCGAGGACGTCATCGCGCGCATCATCGCGAAGATTCGGCGCCGGCACCCGCACATCTTCGGGACCGTGCAGGCCGATACTTCCGAGCAGGTCATGCGTAACTGGGACGCGATCAAGCGCGGCGAGAAGGAGCGCGAGGGCGTCTTGTCGGGTGTGGCGCCTACACTGCCGGCGTTGATGTACGCGCAGAAGATCTCGCGTCGCGCTGCCGGAGCCGGCTTTGACTGGGACGACATCGACGGTGTGTGGGCGAAGGTCCACGAGGAGATAGACGAACTCAAGGCCACCGAGGCCGGGTCGCCCGAGGCGGCCGACGAGGTCGGCGATCTGCTGTTCACCGTGGTGAACGTCGCACGCAAGCTTGGCGTGGATGCAGAGGACGCGTTGCGCCGCATGTGCGTACGTTTCGAGCGTCGATTTGAAGACATGGAGCGTGCGGTCGCCGAGCGCGAGACCGACTTCCACGACCTCGATCTCGGCGAGATGGAAGAGCTTTGGCAGCAGGCCAAGCATAGGGAGTCCGCCAACGGCGGCGAGTGAGACGAGAAGGAGTCAGCGAACATGAGCTACATCACCGATATCGTGGCGCGCGAGATCCTCGATTCCCGCGGTAACCCGACGATCGAAGTCGAGGTTGCACTCGACGACGGCTCCTGGGGTCGCGCGGCTGTGCCGTCTGGTGCGTCGACGGGCGCGTTCGAGGCCGTCGAGCTACGCGATGCCAACTCGGCACGCTACCTCGGCAAGGGCGTGCTCACCGCTGTCGAGAACGTGAACGACATCATCGCTCCCGAGTTGCTCGGCGTGGATGCGACCGATCAACGCGCGGTCGACGCACTGCTACTGGAGTTAGACGGCACCCCCAACAAGGCCAAGCTCGGCGCCAATGCCATCCTCGGCGTGTCGCTTGCGGTGGCCAAAGCCGCTGCGGAATCGTGCGAACTCACGCTCTACAGCTACATCGGTGGCGCGAACGCGCATACGCTGCCTGTGCCGATGATGAACATCCTCAACGGTGGCGTGCACGCCGACAACAACGTCGACCTCCAGGAGTTCATGGTCATGCCGGTCGGCGCCGGCAGCTTTGCCGAAGCTTTGCGGATGTGCGCCGAGATCTACCACACGCTCAAGAAGGTGCTGCAGGACCGCGGCCTGGGCACCGGCGTTGGCGACGAGGGCGGCTTCGCGCCCAACCTCGGCAGCAATGAAGAGGCGCTGCAGGTCATTTCTGCAGCGGTCGAGAAGGCGGGCTACACGCTTGGCGAGCAGATCATGTTCGCGCTCGACCCGGCTGCGACCGAGTTCTACAAGGACGGTACGTACGTGCTCGCCGGTGAGGGACGCGAGCTTACCTCGGCCGAGATGGTCGACTTCTACGCGGATCTCGTCGAACGCTATCCGATCATCAGCATCGAGGACGGTATGGCCGAGGATGACTGGGACGGCTGGAAGCTGATGACCGAGCGCCTCGGTGACAAGATCCAGCTCGTCGGCGACGATCTGTTCGTTACCAACACCGAGCGCCTGCGCAAGGGCATCGAACTCGGCGTCGCCAATTCGATCCTCATCAAGCTCAACCAGATCGGGACGCTCACTGAGACACTCGAGGCGATCGAGATGGCCAAGCGCGCGGGCTACACCTGCGTCATCTCACACCGCTCGGGCGAGACCGAGGACACCACGATCGCCGACGTCGCCGTCGCCGTGAACGCTGGCCAGATCAAGACGGGTGCGCCGGCCCGTTCCGACCGCGTGGCGAAGTACAATCAGCTGCTGCGCATCGAAGAGGAACTGTGCGACTCGGCGGTATTCCCCGGCATGGAAGCGTTCTACAGCGTGAAGTAGTGCTTCTCCGGGGGCTGTCCGGGGTACCCCGTGCTCAAACATACTCGAAGGGCCGTCCGCTTGGCGGATGGCCCTTCTGCGTGACTGCGCGCGGAGCACTCCGGACAGCCCCTACTGCCGGGTCACCCCCGTCGGGTGCCGTCGCGCGCCACCGTGATACGACTCGTGCCTGGCTGCTTCGGGTAGCATGGTAGGGATGTCACGGCGAAGGAGGCGTCATGCGGCGCACGAAGATCATTGCCACGATCGGTCCGGCTACGGACTCACCTGAGGTGCTTGGTGCCCTTGTCGAGGCGGGCATGGACGTTGCCAGGCTGAACGCATCGCACAGCTCGCGGGTTGACCTCGAGCGTAGGCTGACCGCAGTGCGTGCCGCCGCGGAGGCCGCTGGCCGCCAGGTCGCCGTCATGCTCGATCTCGGCGGCCCCAAGCTGCGCCTGGGCGAGATGGTGCCCGATGTGCAGCTCGAAGTCGGGGATTCGTTCGATATCGTGAGTGGCGAGTGCGTCGGTAACGCGGCCGAGGCGTGTGTCACCTACGCGGGACTCTCGAGCGACGTTGCGCCCGGGAGCCGCGTCCTCATCGACGACGGTCGCGTCCAGCTCGTCGTCAACGACGTGGAGCCGGGTCGAGTGCACACCACGGTGGAGACCGGGGGCGGCATCAGCAGCCACAAAGGGCTCAATATTCCCGGTGTCCGCCTCGGTGTCGACGCTATCACGCCCGACGACGAGGACGATCTGGCGTGGGCGCTTGATGCGGGCATCGACCTTGTGGCGCAGTCCTTCGTGCGCAGTGCCGATGATGTGCGTCGCCTTCGCGACCTCATGGGCGCGCGCGCGTTGCCGATCGTCGCCAAGATCGAGAAGCACGAAGCGGTCGCGGACCTTGAGGATATAGTCGCCGCTGCCGACGCGATCATGGTAGCGCGCGGTGATCTCGGCGTGGAGACATCACCTGAAGCAGTCCCTGTCATCCAGCGGCGCATCATCGACGCTTGCCTGGCTGCCGGCAAGCCGGTCATCATCGCCACGCAAATGCTTGAGTCGATGACAGCGGCACCACGGCCGACCCGGGCGGAGGCCTCTGACGTGGCGAACGCGGTCTTTGATGGCGTGGACGCACTCATGCTCTCGGCCGAGACCGCAGTTGGAGCGTACCCCGTCGTGGCGCTCTCGACCATGGCGCGAATCGCGCTTACCGCCGAGGGAGATGCCGATCACACCGGCTGGTCCACGCCGGTGAACAGGGGAGGGCGGGATGTGACCGGAGCCGTTAGCGCTGCCGTCTGCGAGCTCGCCCACGACCTCGATATCACCGCGATCGTCACCGCCACGCAGTCGGGTGCCACGGCCCGCGCAGTGGCCTCACGCCGGCCGGCAGTCCCTATCGTCGCGATGACTCCAGACCCTGCAGTGGCACGAAGGCTGGCGATGGTGTGGGGTGTCATTCCCGTCCTCGTTCAGCGGCACGAGACCATCGATCAGATGCTTGAGCGCGCGGTGGAGGAGGCGCGTTCAGCGGGCGTCGCAGGACCGGGTGATCTTGTCGCGCTCACGGCCGGCGTTGCGGTGAACATGCCCGGTTCGACGAATCTTGTCCAGGTGCGCACTGCGTAACAGCGGCTGATCCGGTGTGACTATCTAAGGCTCAAGGGGAGCTGAAGGGTTTTCTTTGTCTTTTGACGGTGTTAGAATCGCCGAGGAGGCCTCTGGCCTCGTGCGCGTAGTATCGCTGGCCCTCACGTAGTACCGGATGACACCCATGAGCGCTGCACGTCGAACGCAGAACGGGGCATCAGCGAACGCTCGGCGTACCTCTTCAGCGAAGAAGAGGTCGTCTCGGGCGTCTTCGAGTGACACTCTGTCTACCGTGCGCAAGTCGTCATCGAAGCGTGTTACGCGGCGGCGCAGCAGACGTATGACCCTCGCGTTCCTCATCTCGCTCGGCATCTTCATCGCCGCGACGTGGACGCTCTATCCTGTGCTCCGTCTGCAATACCAGCAGCAGCGCGAAGTCGCGTCGCTGGAAACCGAACTCGCGGGACTCAAGGCACGCAACACCGAGCTGTCCGCGCAGGTAGACCGGCTGAAGACGCCGGAGGGCGTCGAGGAGGTCGCCCGGCAGAGTCTCGGCTTGGTGAAAGACGGCGAGCATGCCTACGTCGTCACAGGCAAGAAGAACCCCGATCTCGATCCTGAAGCGGTCGACGCGCGGACGCGCAGCTCCGAGGAAGAGCGGGTGCCGCTCTGGATGAAGGTGCTCGACGCGGTCTTCGGCGTCCGATGAATGTCGACAGTGAGACTGTGTGGTATCAGCTCGGGCGCGAGCCGCGCGGTGCGTGGCGGCCGGTCGTGCGGTGCCGCCATGGTGCGCCAATCGTGATCGTGACGCCCTCGGCGCTGGAGGACGGCGAGCCATTCCCCACACTCTACTGGCTTACATGCCCGACGCTGTGTAAGCATGTTTCGGTGCTGGAGTCCGAGGGCGCGACAGATGCTTGGACTTCCCGCTTCGCTGACGATCCCGGGCTCTCGGAGCGTATGTGCGCTGCCGACGAGGCCTACCGGCGACTGCGCCAGGCGGAGTCCGCAGACGCGGATCAGTGTTGGACAGTCGGTATCGCCGGCCAACAGGATCCACTCATGACGAAGTGCATCCACGCGCATACCGCCGCAAACCTTGCCGGCATCGACGATCCGATCGGCCAGGCGGTGCTCGCGGACCTTGAATGGCAATGTGATGACGCTCGTTGCGTGAAGGGGGGCGCCGTCTGATGCCGACACGAGAGCGGCTGGCGGCCATCGACATCGGGACCGTCACGACCCGTCTTCTCGTGGCGGACGTGGACGACAGCGTCGTACGCGAGGTCGTGCGGCGGCAGGCTATCACGCACCTTGGCGAGGGGTTGACCGACACAGGGACGCTGTCGCCGGATGCGATAGAACGTGTTGCCAGGACGGTCGGCATCTTCAATGACACGGCGCTCGACCTTGGCGCGAATCGCGTCGTCGCGTATGCGACATCGGCAGCACGGGACGCCTCCAATGGCGACGCGCTCCTCGACGCGTGTGAGGCGCGAGGCATTCGGCCGCGCATCATCGCTGGCGAGCGCGAGGCGGCGCTCTCCTTCGTAGGCGCGACCTATGACATCGACGGCAAGAATGTGCTCGTCACTGACGTGGGCGGCGGCTCCACCGAACTCGTTTTGGGGAGCGTTACCATTGAAGAGGAGGCCGGTCGCCAGGCGACCGTTACCTTCGCGCGCTCCATCGATGTGGGTTCCCGACGCGTGACGGAGCTCTTCTTGCGCAGCGATCCGCCGACCCGTAGCGAGGTCGCGGAGGCTTCGGCGTGGGTGGCCGAGCAGCTGCGCCCGTACTTCGGCCAACTTCGCGCGCGACCGAGCGTGATGGTGTCGGTGGCGGGGACTGCGACTACTCTGGCCGCCATCGATCTGGCGCTTGACCCCTACGATCCGCTGCGTATTCACGGCTACCGGCTACTCGGCGGCAGACTTGCGGAGATTCGTGCGGAGCTCTCGGCCATGGCGCTGGAGCGCCGACGTCTGCTTCCCGGTCTTGATCCGGCACGTGCCGGCGTCATCGTAGGTGGGGCGATCGTGCTCGAGACCGTGCTTGCCATGGCCGGCGTTGATTCGACGCTTGTGAGCGAGCACGATATCCTCTACGGCATAATGCTTGGCCTGTATCGCGGCGGGGGAGAGGCTACCGCGTAGCAGCAGATTTGGCGGTGTATCCGAATTGGTACAGGAGGAGGACTTAAAATCCTCTGGCCCTCGGGCCGTGTGGGTTCGACTCCCACCACCGCTACCAGCGAAAACGACGCGTCGGTCACGAGAGGCACGGTATCGCGACCACATGCGCGTCTGCCATACTGTGAACGGCAACGTGCTACCTGGAACTGGTAATCTAGGTTCAGGTGAAGGACGGGATACCCGATAGATGATCGGAGCTTCGATATGAGGCAACGTCACGAGGCACAACATTATCTTCTCGAGTCATGGCTCGAGTTCAACGACGTGATCAGGGAGCATCCGGAGATTCGTCGGCTGTTCTTCGACCCCGTGACCGGGCTTCCTACCACACCGCTGCTTTTCCCTCGCATCGAGGCGCTGCTCGAGGAGCGCGGCGAGATATCGCTGCTGTGCCTCAACATCGTCAAATACTCAAAGATCGAGGAGATCTACGGCTGGAAGGTCTTCGACGACGTGATGCGGCAGGCGGCCGCGGCGCTTGAGCAGATTACCGGCAGCGAGCTGCGTGATAGCGATATCGTGGCCGAGCTCATGGTCTCGGGCAACGCTTTCGTCGTCCTGCTCTCGCCGCCGCGCACCAGCGATCGCATGGTGCATGAGCATCTCGTCTCGCTCGCGCGTCGCGTCGAGGGCCGCATCTGCGAGGCGTTGAGCGTGTCTCTCGAACCTGCGATGTTCCGCAAGTTCGGCTGCTACGTGGGTGCAGCGACGGTTCGCCATGAGGCCGGTATGCGACTGGAGCGTATCGTCCACGACGCGCTCGACCAGGCGCTCGACCAGGCGGACTCGCGCGAGGCGATGGATGCCGAGGAACGCCGCGCACGCTTGCGTGACATCATCGACGCTGAAAACGTCCGCACCTTCGTGCACCCGGTCATGCACCTGCCCGACCGCACCGTCATCGGCTATGAGGCCCTGACACGCGGTCCCGAGGGTAGCGAGTTCGAGCATCCCGACAAGCTCTTCAAGGTCGCCTACGATGCAGACCTCGTTCTGAAGCTCGAGCGGCTGTGCCGCCGCAAGGCACTTGAGGTTGCGCGAAGCATGCCCGCCGGTCGGCTGATGTTCATCAACATCGAGTCAGGGGCAGTAGCCGACCCCGAGTTGCGCGACGTCACGTTCTCCTCGCTGCTCAAGCAGTCCGATCTCTCTCCCAAGAGCATCGTCTTCGAGATCACCGAGCGCGCTGCGATAACCGACTTCGCCACGTTCCGCTCCACGCTCGAGTACCTGCGGATGCTCGGTTTCGCGGTTGCGGTCGACGATGCGGGCGCCGGCTACGGATCGCTCCAGTGTCTGGCCGAGGTGAAGCCGGAGTGGCTCAAAATCGATATATCGCTCACACGAGGGGTGGAGACCGACGAGGTACGTCAGCAGCTCATCACGAGCCTGGTGACCTTCGCTGAGCGCGTGGACGTGAAGCTCATTGCCGAAGGCATCGAGACGGCAGAACAGCTCGCGACGCTGGAAGCGCTCGGCGTCATCTACGGCCAGGGCTTCTACTTCACCGTGCCGGTTGTGCCGTTTCCCGCCGATGAGGACGTGCGTGGCGGGTAGCGCACACTCGTTCCGGTAGTGGCATAATCAATCCTGTAACGTAACATCAAGTGTCGTTATCGTTGTGCCATGCGCTCCGACTGCTGGGAGGCCAGATGGGCGACCTGGGTGAGATCAAGCTCACACAGCTCTCCACGAAAGCGGGTTGAGCCGCCAAATGGGGTCCGGGTGACCTGGCGGCCATACTCGAACATCTCGCACCGGGCGAGTCGGAAGACCTGATGGCGGGCTTCGAGACCTCGGACGACGCCGCCGTCTATCGCCTCGGTGACCAGGCCGTGCTGCTCACGGTCGACTTCTTCACGCCGATGGTCGACGACCCGTACGACTTCGGCCGCATCAGCGCGGCAAACTCGCTCTCGGACATCTACGCGATGGGCGGGCGCGTGCTCACCGCGATGAACCTGCTCGCGATGCCGTGCTCGCTGCCGCCCGAGGTGACCGCGAACGTGCTGCGCGGCGGCGCCGACAAGGTGCGCGAGGCAGGCGGCGTGATCGTCGGCGGGCACACGATCGACGACAAAGAGCCTAAGTACGGCCTCTCGGTCATGGGTGTCTGCAGCCCCGACAAGGTTGTGCGCAACGTAGGCGCGCGCGAGGGCGACGTGCTTGTGATGACGAAGCGCATCGGCGTAGGCATTCTCAACACCGCACTCAAGGAGGGGCTGGAAACAGAGGAGTCGCTCGCGAGCGTCATCGAGTCGATGGCGCACCTCAACAAGGCCGCTTCCGAGGCGATGGTGGAGATCGGCGTCCACGCGGGCACCGATATCACCGGCTTCGGGCTTCTCGGCCATATGCACGAGATGGCGCTTGGCAGCGGTCTTTGTGCCGAGATAGACCTCTCCGGCGTGCCCGTGTGGCCGGGCGTGCTGGAATACGCCGCGCAGATGGTGCGCCCCGGGCGGACGGTAGATGTGATCCGCTTCCTCGACGAGTTCGTGACGTGGGGGCATGCCGGCGCGGACTGGAAGGGCGTACTGGCCGACCCGCAGACGAGTGGCGGGCTGCTCATGGCTGTCTCGCCCACGCGGGCCGCCGACCTGCTCGTCGCACTCGAGGAGCGTGGCGAGGAAGGCTGCATCGTGGGACGAATGACCGACGGCGAGCCGGGGGGGCTCATCGTCAGATGACGAACGCGCGGTGCCGTCAGGCGCGTGCTGGGCTAGAATAGCCGCATGGACACTCAAGAGCTTCTCCGCGCATTGCCGAAAGTCGACCGCCTACTCGAGCGCGAGGACGTCGCCGCTTTGGTATCGGCCCACCCTCGACCGCTTTTGCTCGACGCGCTGCGCGACGCCATCGAGGAGACGCGCGAGGGCATCCGTCACGGACAGGTCGACAGCGTCTCGGAAGACGACGTCGTCATGCGCGCCACGGCCCTTCTCGCTCGCTCCTTGAAGCGCTCCTTGCACCGCGTCATCAACGCGACAGGCATCGTCGTGCACACCAACCTCGGCCGCTCGCCTCTGGCCGAGGCGGCTGTGGACGCAGCGGCTGAGGTCGCGCGCGGCTACTCTACGCTCGAGTACGACGTCGAGAGTGGGGAGCGTGGCTCGCGTCATGCGCACGTCGAGGAGCTGCTCAAGCGCTTGACCGGCGCTGAGGCCGCGATGGCGGTCAACAACAACGCCGCCGCCGTGCTGCTCGGCATCGCGGGACTTGCGCGCGGGAAAGAAGCGATCGTCTCGCGCGGACAGCTCGTCGAGATCGGCGGGAGCTTCCGCATCCCCGACATCATGCGCGAGAGCGGCGCGAAGATGGTCGAGATCGGCACCACCAACAAGACGCACTTGAGCGACTACGAGAGCGCGCTCACCCCCCAGACGGGGCTGCTGCTCAAGGTCC
>JAXMMT010000045.1:0-26702 GCA_034399355.1 Coriobacteriia bacterium
CAGGTCGCGACGCCGCGTCTCCGCCTCGGCTTCGAGAAGATCGCCCGTCTCGCGCAGCGCCCCCATCGTCGTCATCGCAGACACGTCGCCCGTGCAGTGCCGGAACAGCATCCTCGCCGCACGTTCGTAGGGGATCTCGGAGCCGAACAGAGCGAGGGCCCCAAACGCACCCGGGGAGAGGCGTTTTCGGGGGCGCAGAGACACGATCTCGTCGAGGTAGGTGCGCCGGTCCCCGAACTCATCTGTGTAGACCCGGCGCGTGAAGGCCACCTCACCGAACTCCGTGAGGATCGAGCGGGGGCGGGTGTCTTTCACGCGCCAACCCTCGGGCTTGTCGACGAACAACCGCTCGTCGAAGATCTCGAGGGCCTCAGACATCGCATCGGCTAATGTCCTCAACACATCTTCGTGTGAGCTGGTCTCAGCTCTCTCGAAGTCCTCGAAGCGGGTGATCCGCTCCAGGCACAGATCGACCAGGACCGACTTCAGGGAAGCGGTATCATCGTGCACGCGGGTTTCCTTTCTCTCCGGGTCGTAGACACACCAAGAGTAGAAGGAAACCCGTTCTCTATGCCTCAAGACGGCTCGGGACTCCCGCCCCCCGAAACCTTACGCGCTAACCCGCCGGTAGGACGACTGGTACGTTCTCCACGCGGGACCAGCTGTACGGGACGAACCCCTCAAAGCCTCTCGCCTGGCATCCTTATCGCCCGCCGTCTATCATGATGTGAGCTTGCCTGACCTCCCCGCGACCTGCGTCGCTCGGCTTGGACGGATGCCCTCCAACGTGAGAAAACCGCACCTCCGCCCGCTCATAGTCACCGCCTCACTCATCGGGCTCGCGCTCGTCGCAACGATCGCGGCCGGGTCACTACCCGGTGCATGCGGCTCATGCCACACGATGAGGCCCTACGCGGAAGGCCTGGAGCAGACCGCGCATACGGGCGTTGGCTGCTACGACTGCCATCTCCCGGCCGGCGACTGGGACTGGCCTGCGTTCAAGATGCGCGAGCTGTTCGGCATGTACCCCGCGTCGATTGTGAAGGCGGACCTCGACGGACCGGCGACACGAACGTCACGAGCAGCGTGCCTGAGGTGTCACGAGGATGTGCTTGAGGACGTGACCGAACGCAGCGGCCTGCGCATCCGTCACGCCACCTGTGCACCCGCATACTCATGCGATGACTGTCACAGCGCGGTCGCACACGGCGAGAGCACACGCTGGGTCTCAGAGCCGGGCATGGAAGACTGCATCGGCTGCCATCGTGACGAGAAGGCGCCTGTTATCTGCGACCTCTGCCACGCGGGCAGATCGACGGCCGAACGCCTGACTCGCGGCTCCTGGGCGATCACGCACGGCCCCGAGTGGCAGACCACGCACGGGATGGGAGACCTGCGTACCTGTGACGCTTGTCACGACGACAGGAAGTGCGCATCGTGTCATGGCATCATACTGCCGCACCCTAGGGACTTCGGCTCAACGCACCCCGTGGCCGCCCGGGAAATCATCGAGTCGTGTGACGCGTGCCACGACCGGACCGCATTTTGCGATGCGTGTCACGGCGTCCCGATGCCTCATCCCGACGACTTCCTCCCGCAACATTCGAGCGTCGTCAGCACGACCGACGACCCGCGCTGCGTTCGGTGCCACAAGGAAGCCGACTGCAGACGCTGTCATATCGCGCACATCCACCCGGGGTCAACGGACGGCACGATCGGTTCCAACCTGCCTAAGACGGGGAGGTGAGCGGCGTGCAGGACTACCTCGACCAGATAGCCGATGTCATCTCCAGCCCGACGTCTAACCTCGTCGCAGCGGCACTGCTGCTGGCCGCCGTCACGCTGCTCATCCTCATCCTCATCCTGGTAGCGCTCATCTTCATAATACCCTCGCGACAGCACGCTGAAGACGATGACGAGTCCTCCGGTGCGGCTTCTCAAACGCCGAAACACACCCGCGCCGCTCGCAAGCCTCTGCCGCGCAAGGTCCAGCTCTGGCTCTTTTTCGGCATCACGCTGGTCACGATCGCGACGACATACGGCGTGACGTCGACGAACGATTACTGCGCAAACACGTGCCATGTCATGGGCCCGTCGGCGACCTCCTGGAACGCAGCCGCGCACAGCGGCGTCGCATGCATACGCTGCCACGAGGGAACGCCCGTCCTGTCGCTCCCCATCGCTGCCGTCTCACGCATTCGACATGTTTCCGCCGAGGCTGCCGGTGGGGCACCCGTCTCGGCAGTCGTGCCGTCACGAATCTGCCTGAGCTGCCATACAGGCGGCCTTGAGGGCTCGATCGAGACCTCGGCAGGCATCCGCGTAAGTCACGCCGAACCGCTCGCGGCGGGCATGAGCTGCGACGCCTGCCACATGGCTGTCGCACATGAGCATCAGGTCGCTTCGCGCTCCACGATCATGACGAAGTGCCTCATGTGTCACGACGGGGGGACGGCCCCTGTCGGCTGTTCCACGTGTCATGTGGGGGACCCGGGCGCTTCACCGGTGTTCGACCGCATCTACACGACAACCGAGCTCCCCCAACCCACGTGCGGGGGTTGCCATTCCGAGGCTAGCTGCGATGCGTGCCACGGTATCCGCATGCCGCACTCACAGGCATTCATCGATGGCGAGCACGCGCGGGACGCGGGCTTCTACCGCAAGAAGGTGTGCTGGAACTGCCATCTGAAGACCGAGTGTGGCGCGTGCCATGGGGACTTTGACGCCTCGCATGGTTCGGACTTCTTCGAAGCGCACAAGATGCTCCCCGATACCGCCACCTGTAACACCTGCCACCGCCATCACGACGGCCCCTTCTGCGACAGATGTCACTAGCGGCGAAGATCACCAGGAATGCCGCGCGCCCTCGCGAAGTAGTGGAAAGGAAACGCAATCGGCCCCCTCCGAAGAGGGGGCCGATTGCATTCAGAGCACTCTATGAGGAGTTTGGCTTTAGTAGCCGAAGCCAACGCCCGTATTCGTGCTGTTATTGCGGTGGCACTTCAGGCAAGCGCCGTCCTGGGACGGATCGCCAGCAGCAGCCGTCGTGCCTGCAGAAAACGCCGTGAAGTCAGCAGCGCTCAACAGGAAGCGCGCACCCGCGGTGTAGTGCGGGAAGTTGTTGGCCGCCGAAGCCCCGTCAGTGACGCCTGCGTCATGGCAGCTGCGGCAATACGTGCTTGGAGCCCATGCAACCTTGACCGTCGTAGTCGCTTTCGTGTTCGCATAGTTGGCCGCTGCAGCACCCATGATGTGCATGTTGGCCGTAGCGTCATCATCGTAGCCGCCGGCCCAGTACTGATGGCACTGCGCGCAGAACGCGGTCACGACACCGTCACGCACGGAGCCGGTAGCAAAGTTCCACGTCGCATTCGCGCCGATCACTGTCGCGTACTGACCCCCGATGTTGCCCAGCAGGATCTTGGTGTTGATGTCACCAGCACCCGTGGTCGAGATGCTATTCGCGCTGTGTACCGCGTGACAATTGACACACTTGGAACTCGTACCGTCCATGTGGTTGTTGTTGAAGTCCCCCGTGTAGTTGAGAGCATTGCCTCCGTAGACCTTCACGTTCGAGACGTTAGCGGCGATGTGGCAATACTCACACGCCCCACCAACGGTACCGCGAAGCAGAGCCTCGCCGGCCGTTGCACCCGATCGACCGTGAACCGCGTGGCATACCGCGCACTTGACGGTTGCGGTGGTGTAGCCCGCGTGTGGTGTCGGAGTAGTAGCGTTAGCGGGAGTGGTGGTGGTGCTCCAACTGGCATATCCGGTGCCATCAGCCCATGTAGCGAGCGCTACGCCTGCAAACATCATGGTAAACGCGCAGGTGAGCGCGAGTACAACAGCCAACCTCTTTACCATCACGCTATCTCCCTTCCATGGAGTCCTCATAATACGCCTCCTCATTTGGCGCTATCAAACACTCGTAACACCTAGCTAGCTGGAACGCGAACAGACGACCTCGCATGTTCTTCGCGTCCGTTTATTACATTATCGGCAGGTTAACACGCTATATGTAGAGCAAACAAGGCAACAGCCCATAACACTTTATATGTGAGTTTACGTGGAGCTGCTCTCAATAGTCTCACGTTCGACGGCCTTCCCAGCGATTCCTGCCTTGCGCCGCTTTCTCGACAAAACCGTCACGAGACCAACCGACAGCAACAGCCCAAGCGGCACGGCAATCCAGACGGGGCCGACGAATGCACGGCGCACGGCGGGCATGATCCCCGCAGAGCCGCTGCCGGGGATACGCACGATCTGCACCCTTTTGTTCGCAGTATCGGCCACGGCGAACCAGTCACGGTCAGAATCGTAGGAGATGCCCGTGGGGTAGGCGAACAACCCGTCGGCGTCACCGAAATCACCATAGCGGCCGATGATATCTGCGCTCTCGGTGTCGATGACCACCATGTTGAATCCGAACGGATCGACCAGTACCAGGCGCCCGTTCCCATCGATGCAGATGTCCGTAGGAATCTGAAGTCCTGTCCCTACCTCTTCTTCAGACGAGCTCGAATCGGCCTCCTGATCGCCGCCGCCGGTGATCCCGGATGCGGTCATCCCGATGAACTCACCCTCGGAAGTGAACGCCTTCACGCGCGCATTGAGCGTATCGGAGATATAGACGGTACCGTCCTCGCCTACAACAACGCCCTGCGGCAAGTCGAGCTGAGCAGGCCCTTTGCCCCGGCCGCCCCACATCCCTATGAACTCTCCTTGCGTGGTGAAAACAGACACGCCGATCGCGCCGGTCACGTAAACTCTGTCCCCCGCGATCCAGCAGTCGAGCGGCTGCTCCACTTCCCATGAGCGCAAAAGCTCGCCTGTGGCGTTCACGACAAAGAGACGGTTGGCGTTACTGCCACACACGTAGATCTCGCCGTCAGCGCTGACGGCGATACCCTTGGGCATCGTCCAGGGCTCCTCGGGCGACAGCGCGGAGAACTCGATGCGCTCGCGCGGTGAGCCGTCGGGCGCAAAGCTGCAAATCAAGTTCAGCTGCGTGTCGCTCACCCAGATCGTACCGTCAGCAGCGATGAAGGTGTGGTCTGGTGAGATCAGCTGTTCCCCTGAACCAGGGCCATAGTTGTAGATGGAGCGAATCCACTCGATACCGTCGGGCAACTGAGCCTCAGTGGGAGCCCCTGTTGGCTCAAGGATACTCACGATGAAGTACGTAAGCCCCCCGAGCAGCAGTACGAGCATGACAAGCACGCCGATCAGGAGTCCCCTCAGTCCACCAGGGGTGCGGCCCCCTCGGTCACTCATCGGCGCCCCCTTTCTCCAGGGCGGACAAACCATCGAGTGCAGGCTGGTAGTCGGGAATCATAGTGAGTGCTTTCTCGTAGTCCGCTCGCGCGTCATCAGTTCGTCCTAGACTCGCCTCGAGGTCGCCCCTCCATACGAGAACGTCGGCCATTGTGGGCAGCTCTTCGAGAGCCACCTCGATCGCCTCGACAGCGTCCTCGATACGGTCGAGGGATTGCAGGATCTCGGCTTTCATCAGCGTGGCCTCGACGATGGCAGTAGACGAGAACGGCGCACTGATACCCTTTTTGGCCTGTGCATCAATCTTCGCTTGTTTCTCGGCCTTCGCCTCATCAAATGCGCGGTCGGCGACGTCGAGCGCCTCCTCCGAATCGCCGGTCGCCTGCAGCAGTCGAGCCTCCTCGATGGATACAATCGCCGCATCCGCAGTCTCACCGGCTCGATACGTGTTCATCACAGAGCGCGCTTTACTGTAGCGCTCCGCGATTATGAGTTCCCGCATATAGTCAGCCACCACCTGTGGGTCATTCGGCGTCGCTTTGAACGCGGCGTCGAGAGTCGCGATCTGTTTCTCGGTAATCGTGCGAGGCGCCCTACCGACCACCACACTGGTGTACACGACATAAGCCACCGCGGTCAGCACGAGCACGAGCGCTACCAGCACAACTACAACCAGTCGGCCCACCCAGGGATCGGTGGCAGACACGCCTGTGCTGCGACGGGACGGTTCCTGCTCCATTGAGATGCGACTCCTTTTCTAGGTCTTCGACATCACAAGCTTTGCGCGTTCTGTCATCGTCAGAAGTCGATACCGACGCGGTAGTGGCACTGCAGACACTGTCCATCATACGGCCAACTGTAGTTGCGCAGCATATAGTTCTGCACGGTGCCATGCGGATCGTGGCATGTAGAGGTGCACGTAAGCGGCTTGGCCGCGGCGGCGTCATACCACTTGGGCCGGACGGGATGGTTGTTACGGTACTCAGTCACACTCGATTCGTCGAAGTCCGCTGGCGGATGACACTGCAAGCACACGTCCGGATTCGCCTCTACAAGTATCGGCGCATAGTACGATCCGTGCGGCGTATGACAGCGGATGCACAGCACGTCATCGTGCAGTGAGTCATCGTAGGTCACCTGGATCAGCTCCGCGTGGCACAGGTAACACATGTCGTTTCCCTCGGCGGCGAGCAGCCTGGGATAGTCGGCGCCATGCGGATTGTGACAGTCGCCACAATCGAGTTCGATCGTGTCGACCGGATGATGGCTCGGCTTCAGGAAGTCGACCTGGATGTCAGTGTGGCACAGATAGCACACGTCCGGCTGGTCCGCGATGAGAAGCGGCGGGTAGTCCGAGCCGTGTGGCTCATGGCATCCCGTACAGTTGTCGTATTGGAACGGCTGATGCTGAACGGACTTCAGACTGAGCGGCGCCACGCCCGGATGACAGGTGAAGCAGAGGTCGCGCTGGTTGTCCACGAGGATACCGCTGTAGCGCGAGGCGTGCGGATCGTGACAGTTGGTGCAGTAGCGACCTTCCACCGGCGGGTGCACCTGCTCACGCGCAAGCTCCGGACCCATGCGGTGACACATGACGCACATGTCCTTCTCGGCGTACTTCAGAAGCGCCTTGTCGTTGGAAGCGTGCGGACTGTGGCAGTTGGTGCAGTAGCCGCTCATGAATGGTGCGTGGGTGTACTCATACGAGAGCATCGGGCCCATGTCGCCGTGGCAGATCCAGCAGAGTTCGTCTTTCGGGGCGGTGAATTCGGAGTCCGCGCCCTTGACTTCCTTTTCGGTCACGCTCTTCACGTCACCGCTGGGCTCCTCGGCCACCTTCTCGCTCTCCGAGTAGAACGTGTCGACGATCATCTTCAGCGGCAACCACTGGACGAGGGTCTTGGTCTGATCCCAGATGAGCCGTGCGCCTTCATAGACCGTCGTCGTCTCCTTCTCGCCGTGCGGCGTGTGACACGTCGTGCAACCACTCTGCTCGAAGGGCACGTGCACCGACGACATCGAGAACGAGGGGATGAGCTCGGGGTGACACTGCAGACACGCGAGGTTCTCGGTCACGACCCTGATCTCGTCGGGGCCGTAGTCCATCCACGTCTCCACAATGGTTGTGAAGCTGGCGGCCATGACGAGAAGCGCGAGGATGGCAGCAATAGCAGCCTTCCCTCGGAGCCCCGGACCCTCACCCAGGTCCTGTTGCTTCGCGGTGGCGTGCACGCCTTCCTCGAGTATGTCTAGATCGCCCAAGAAAGCTCCCTTAAGACGCTCGGCAGCCAGATGTGAAAGTCGGTGCGCTCAGCCCGCAGTCTAGCATGCGTCCCCTACGTGCTGGACCCTTGATGAATTCCTTATGCACGACGTTGCCCCTATGAACTGTTTCGGCCGAATGAGGCACAAAGGTTAGTTCAGCAGGCGCACCATCTGCACGCGATTGTTCTCCTTGTCTGCCACGACGACGAAGCCGCGATACATCTCCACGTCATTCAGGAAGTTGAACTGCCCCGGCTCCACTCCCCGCTCGCCGTACATGCCGAGAAGTTCCCCGTCCTTGGACAAACGGGTGATGCCGAAACGGAACGCATCAGCGACCAGCACCGATCCGTCTGATGCCACCGCAAGTCCGCGCGGGAGCTCGATCGCAGGTGCGACCGTTGAGGTTGTGGCGATCGTGGAGGTTGTCACGCTCGTCTCGGTCGATTCCTGTGATCCACCGTAGTTCCAGAGCGGTTCACCATCAGGAGTAAACGCAGTCACGCGCGCGTGGTTGGAGTCAGAGACGTAGACCGTGCCGTCCTCCCCCACAGCGAGGCCGTTGGGGTGGTCAAGATCGCCAGGCCCGGTACCCGGCTTGCCCCACTGCGTGATGAACTCACCCTCCAGGGTGAACGCGAAGACCTGGTATTGGTCGGTCGCATATACGCGGTCTCCAAACACGGCGACGTCTGTCACCGCAATCCCCGTGCCGTCCTGGCCCGAGGAGCCCCTCCCCACCACCTTCCCGGGGTCCGGGAAGCGACGTAGCGGCTTGCCATCAGCATCAAAGACCTCGATGGAGTCATTGCGGAAGCTGGCGACATAGACGTTGCCCTCGTAGTCGGTGTCGATACCGACGGGAAAGTTCAACCGCCCGGGCTCGTAACTGTTCTTCGCTCCCGGCAGTGGCTTGGCGACACCGAAGCCTCCGAATTCGAAGAGGAAACGGCCCGAGGAATCGAACACGCATACGCGGTTGTTCCGGCTGTCGGTCACATACACGCGACCCTCGATGCCGACCGCCACTCCCATCGGGCGGTCGAACAACGGATTGTCCCCCGTTCCGGGACCGTAGACTTGCCAAACCGGCTGGACGCCTTGTTTGACCTCGGCCGTGGTCAGCGACTCCGGCCTTCCAAGGAAGTAGAGCAGGTAGACGATGAGTGCTATCAGGACGAGGGACAGCACCACGGCCAGAATGATAAACATCTGGCGTGGCGTGAGCATGAAGCGTTTGCGCCACATGCCTTGGCGCTGCGCTCCTTGCATCACTGCGCCCCAAGTGCGGCAAGGGCATCCCGCGCCTCAATCAGGTCGGGAGCATAGCGCAGAGCTTCCTGGTAGCGCTCGATTGCTTCGGTCGTGCGGCCGAGCTTCTCATAGCACAGCCCGGTGAGATACTGCAGATCCGCGAACTGCGGTCGCGTCTCGATCACCGGCTCGAGCGCTACGAGCGCCGACTTGTACTGCCCTTTGGTGACGTAGTAGTCACCGAGGGCCTTCGCGGCAAGTATATGATCGGGCGCTGTCTCGAGTACGTCCCAGTACGCCTGTTCAGCGAGCTTCGGCTGGCCCGTCTCCATGTAGATGGCGGCCTTGTTGTAGAGCGCCGCGGTGTTGCCTGCCTCCTCGGCCAGAACGTAGTCATACTGCTCGAGCGCCTCGTCGTAACGCTTGTCCTGCTGGTACGCGAAGCCGAGCGAAAGGCGACTGTCGAGGTTGCTGGGGTCGTCAGCGACCTTCTGCTCCCAATCTGCCAAGGCGTAGTGTTGGGAAGTCGCGGCGTTGTCCCCAACGATGACACCGCGAATCACCCACCCCCCGAGCCCGACGACCGCGAGCATCAAGATGAGCACGAGCAGCGCAAGCCAGCCGGGAACCATCTGATTGGCGGGGCGAATGGCTTCGTCGTCGCGTTCGGTCACTTCATGCCCCCCTGTGCGAGATAGAAGGACAGAATCTGGAGGTCGGTTGACAGGCACACCTGACGCACCGCAACGTCATCGGGAACCTGGAGCCGCACCGGCGCGAGGTTGAGAATCGCCTTCACGCCTGCACTTGTCACGCGATCTACAAGCTCCTGCGTGACGTCTGCGGGCGTCGCCATCACGACGATCTCGACGCGATTCTCGGCCAGCCCACTCTCCAGCTCGTCGATGGAGCGAATCGTGACGTCATCGGCGTCGGTCCCGATCTTCGCGGGGTCCGCATCAAACACCGCGACGATATTGAACCCTCTGTCCGAGAACCCCGTATAGCCTTTAAGTGCACCGCCGAGGCGTCCGTAACCGACCAAAGCCGTTCGGCGAAGCCCCGTGATGCCGAGCGACCGGGAGATGTGGGCGATCAGCGCTTCAACGTCATAACCGATACCCCGGGTACCGAGTTCGCCAAGATATGAGAGGTCCTTGCGAACCTGCGCGGCGTTCGTGCCGACCATCTCCGCGATCTCGACAGAGCTGATCACCGGCATGCGATCCTGCTGCGCCTGGAGCAGACAGCGCAGGTACACGGGGAGCCGCTGTATCGTCGTCTGAGGTACTTGCGTGCGCTGCATCATCACTCTCCCGACTCAGTAGAGCCACTCGCTTCAAGTACCTCGAGCGCGGCGATAATCTCGGCACGCCCGGGCTGCAACACCAATACGCTGCGGTACGCCTCTATGGCCTCCTGCGTGCGGCCGGCGTTGCGGTACGCGTCGCCAAGGACTGCACGAATCTCAGCGTAGGCGGGATCGAGATCGGCGCCTATCTTGGCATGCTCGATCGCAGCATCGTACTCACCGTTGTTCATGTAGGCGAGTGCCAGCTGCAGACGAATCGCCGGTCCATACTCCTCGACGGCCACGCCCTGAAGTCCCACCTCAATAGCAGATGCAACGTACTTCGCATCAAGGTAGTACGACGCCTGGTTGTACAGGTTGGCGAGGAAGACGTAGGTGTCGTACTCCATCGGCGTGAATGCTATCGCGTTGAGGTAGGCCGCCTCGGCATTCAGGAACTGCTCGTTGGCCGTCGCGTATTGTTGAGCACGCGCCGGGTCAGCGGGATCCATCGTCGCAAGCGTCGCTGCGCTGCTTGAGAACAGGTCTTTCCAGGCGACGCCCAGCTCCGCGACGTACATGTCGTTGTAGGGGTTTAGCCGGATCGCTTCCTCGACATTGCGCACACGATCCAGACCGGTGGAGTTGACTCGTGCCTTGAGATACGCGGCGTCGGCGGCGACGTATCGCACGTTGCCGTAGGAGCCGAACACGACGGCGACCGCAACAAGTGCCAGCACGATGGGGCTCCACGACACCGCTTTGACCTCGCGGCTGGTGGCCAGGGGTGAAACGATCACCGCGAGCGACAGCCACAAGAAGACCGTGGAGCCGGTGACCGAAAGACCGAACAGCAGGTGCACCAGGTAGCCCACGACCGCCGCCCAGAAGCCAACCAGCACGAAGCGCTCCATCCCGCGGTCCTTGACGAAGACGTGCTTGGCCGAGGTCACCAGCGAGTAGCCGAACAGCCCGTAGAACAACAGCGCTCCCGGAATGCCGATAGCCGATGCAAGCTGAAGCGGGTAGTTGTGTACGTTGTCGGCCACCGAGAGGTAGCCCGCGTCAGCCACGTACTCCGCAGGCTTGAACCTGGGGAAGAGCAGGCGGAACGTGTCGGGGCCCCATCCGAAGATCGGGCGAGCGGCTGTCGCGTCCAAGGCGGCTTGCCATATCTCGAAGCGGGTCTTCGCGCTGCCCTCGCCGAACTGGAAGATCGAGGTCAGGCGTGCCCAGAAGTTCATGACCGCGGTCTCAGCGCTCATGCTGCGCACGACCGCCACGATAGCGGCGACGCCGCTGACCCCCATGAACGACCAGTCGACCCGATTGGGCTTGTAGCGCACCCTGAAGGCCGCGTACACCACGATGGCAAGCGCGACGAAGCCGCCGACCCACGCGCCACGCACGAACGACACCAGCAGCGTGAAGCCGGTGAGCACGAATATCGCCCAGTACGCGATACGCCACCGGTGGTCTTTCTCGGACAGAGCCAGACCAATCGAGATAGCGAGCGGGAAGACAAGGTAGCCGCCAAGCAGATCGGGATTGCCGAAGAAGGAGAACGCCCGGTTCACCTCGAACGGTAGCGACTGCCACTTAATGGGATCGAGACCGAGATACTGCAGAAACCCGTAGAAGCTGACGAGCGCGCCGGAGATGACGAGTGTTCGCGCGAGCGAGCGAATGCGCGCCGCCCGGTCGACGAGCTGCAGTGTCAGGAAGAAGACGGAGGCGTACGTGAGAAACGACAGCAGGCCTTCGAAGCGCCGATACTTGCCGAAGATTGCCGTCGCGGGATGCGCCGACAAAACGGTCGCCACGGTGACCCAGGCTAGAAACGCGAGGATCAGCCACCCGACCTTACTCATGCGGACACGCCCGCCGTCGCGCGCAAGTCCGATAAGCCAGACGCCAAGACCCACCAGCACCAGCGCGCGCTGGACGAACACCTTGACGATATCGAACTGGTCAAAGGTGAACGGCATCTGCTGGGTCCCGAAGATCGACGGGTTGGAGATCGCTATCGGGACGAGGAACGCGAGCAGATGCAGGCAGACCCACGCAACGCGCTCGTATTGGGACATGACGCCGCGAGCGGCTTCCTTAGGTGCGGGTGGTGCAGGTCGTTTTGACTGCTTCTTCGCCACTGTTCCTCCTAGCGCGCGCCTCTGCCCGTGAGCACTACACGCACGGTCTCGGCAAGTATCTGGACATCCATGAGCAGGTTCTGATGATACAGGTAGATGAGGTCGTACTTGAGCTTGCGCTCGGGTGTCGTCGCATACGACCCGTTGACCTGCGCAAGACCCGTCACGCCGGGCTTCGCCCGAAAGCGCTCACGATATGACGGCACCTCACGAACGAGCGTCCTGACGAACTCCGGTCGCTCCGGACGCGGGCCGACGAAACTCATGTCCCCTGCAAGGATGTTGACGAGCTGGGGGACCTCGTCGATGCGGTAGCGGCGCAGGAATCTGCCGAGCGGCGTGACACGCGAGTCGTCCTCGGCGGCGAGAACCGGCCCCGTGTCCTTCTCGGCATCCCTGATCATCGTGCGAAACTTCATGACGGTGAAGGAGCTGAGGTCTTTGCCGACACGCTCCTGGGTGAAGAAGATCGGCCAGCCCATGCTGGCGAGGATACACAGCGAGACGAGCAGCAGCGCCGGGCTTAGTGCCACGAGCATCATGATTGCGAGGACGACGTCGGCCACGCGTTTTGCCGAGATGAACCAGGCCGGTGCGCCGGTGCGCGTGATCTCCATGAGCGGGATGTCGCTCACCGTGCTGTCAACCGTGCCGATGAAGATCTCGTAGAGCTCGGGAACGACCTCTACGCGGACGTCGCAGGTAAGCGCGATCTGCTCGATGGACTCGCGCTGCGCCATGGGCGACGCGATGATCACGCGGTTGACGTCGTATTGCTCGATGATCGCGGCGATGTCTCCAGCGACTCCGAGGACCGGAAACGCCTCCCCGGCTGCCATGCGTTCTTCTGCGGCGTCACGCGCCAACAATCCCACGACGCGATAGCCCCACTCGGCCCGCTGTGCGAGCTCAGAGGCCAGCTCACGCGCCACCTCGTCGGTGCCGACGATGAGCACACGCTGCGCGGGCCACTTGATCGGCGTCAGGTGAAGAGCTGCAAGACGCCATCCGAGCAACGCGACCGACTCGAACACCCAGGCGATGACGATCACGAGTCGGCTGAACGAGAAGAACTGCGGCCCGGCGAAGAAGGCAACTGCAGCGACAAGGATCGTACCCAACGTCACAGCCTGGAGCACGGCACGCGTGACGCTCCAGGCATTCTCTGTGCGCTCGGGCTCGTAGAGGCCGTAGATGTAGCCGGAGACAAGGAAGATGACGGTGATCAGCGGCCAGAGCGCCACGTAGGCGCTGAAGTTGAACTCGGGCAACTCGCCGGTGAAGCGCACAAAAAACGCGCCGACGATGGCGACGTTGACGAACACGCCGTCCAGTACGACCGAAAGCGCTATGAACCGGCTTCTCTGCATCAGGCGACCCCCATCGCCTCATCGTAGACTGCCAGCGTCTGTTCGACCATCCGTTCGATGGTGAACTCCGCCCTCGCTCGCTCCTTCGCTTGTGTGCCGAGACGTTCGCGCAGAGGTTGGTCGGCCACGAGGCGCCCCAGCGCCTCGGCCAGCTCCTCCACGCTACCGGGCGTCACCGTGAGTCCGGTGACGCCGTCCTGGTTCACGAACGGCACGCCCGTCGTCAGACGCGTGGAGACAACCGGGGTACCCGAGGCATGCGCCTCGAGCTGCACGAGCCCGAAGGCCTCGGAACGCGCGACCGAGGGCAAGCAGAAGACGTCGGCGGCGTTGAACCATGCGGCCAACTCGTCGGAGGACAGTTCCGGCAGGATCATCGTGTGGTCGCTCGTGCCGAGCTCCTCGATGCGCGCTCGCAGCTGCTCCTCGAGCGGTCCGGTACCCACGATCACGAGGTCAGCATCCACCGACGCCATCGCCTCGACCAGGACATCGACGCCCTTGTAGTAGACGAGCCGTCCGACGAACAACACGACGGGTCGCACGTGCGCGGCCCGGATGTCCGCCGCACGCTCGGTCTGCTCCCCGGTGAGGTCGAAGTGATCGACATCGATGCCGAACGGCACGACGCGGCACTTCTCGGCCACACGCGAGAGGAACGGGCTGTGCTCCACCATGTCGGGGGAGGTTGCGATGATTACATCCACGCGGTCGAGCACCCGGCGAAGCAGCGGCTCATACGCGGCGAGCAGCGCCTTCTGGCGCACGATGTCGCTGTGGTAGGTCATCACGGTGGGAAGGCCTGGGCTTGCTGAAAGCCAGCTCACCTCACCCCACGGATACGGGAAGTGCAGGTGCAACACGTCTGCGGGTGTGTGAGCCGACGCCTCGGCTTTGATGGCGCGACGCAAGCCGAGTGATACAGGCGTCGAAGCGTAGGCGAACGAGCGACCGAAGCGTGTCACGTCCACACCGTCGACCCGCTCGCGCACGGTTTCGCGAGCCTCGTTGGCGACGAGCGCACGCACATTGTGGCCGCGTGCGACCAGCGCGGTCGCCAGGTCACGCATGTGGTATTCGATTCCGCCGAGATGCGGCGGGTAGTACTTGTTCACCATCGTCACGCGCATGGGCATGGGGCCCTTCATGTCGTCGGGCTCAGTCAGCGGTCACGAGCGCCTTGCCGGCAGCCAGCAGGTCATCCACGACTCCAGCAGAGGAAGCCTCCGCATACACGCGCACGAGCGGCTCGGTGCCCGAGGTGCGCAGCAGCAACCATGCGTCGTCGGGAAGCAAGAACTTAACGCCATCGATCCGCACGATATCGAGCACCTCAAGACCGGCGAGCGAGGTGGGTGCGAGAGAGGGCATGCGTTCGACGAAGGCATCCTTAACCGCAGGCTCAAGGCGCAGGTCCACTCGCGAGTACTCCATCGGGCCGGTGACCGCGAACAGGTCTTCCACGAGCTCGGCCAGACCCTGCCCGCGCTGCCCCATCATCTCGGCAAGCAGAAGCGCCATCAGCAGGCCATCGCGTTCGCGGACGTGGCTGGGTATGCCGATGCCGCCCGACTCCTCGCCGCCGATGAGGACGTCACCTTTCACCATCTCCTCGTAAATCCACTTGAAGCCGACCGGCGTCGTGACGACCTCGAGGCCGAGCGCGACGCCGAGGCGGTCGACCAGCACGGAGGTGGAAAGCGTCTTGACGACCGTGCCGGTCATCTTGCGGTCTTCGACGAGGTGGCGGGTGATGAGCGCGATGATGCGATGCGGGTTCACGAAGGCGCCGTTGCGGTCGGCCGCACCGATGCGGTCGGCGTCGCCATCGGTGATGAACGCGGCGTCCAGTCCCTCGCGCTTGACGAGGGCGCGGACTTCATCGATGTGCGGGGGAATCGGCTCCGGGTGCAGGCCGCCGAAACCAGGGTTCAACTCGGAGTGGATCTCGGTGACCTCCACGCCGAAGGAGCGGAGCGTCTCGGCCAGATACGTCTGACCCGCACCGTAGAGCGGATCGACCGCGACACGAAGGCCGGCCTTGGCGATGGCGTCGCCGTCGACGAAGGCACGCAGCGCCGACAGGTACGGCCCGACGAGATCGACGACCTCGTAGGTGCCGCGCGCCGTCGGCGGCTCGGCAACGAGTGCTGCCTCCACGCGTTGTGTGAAGGAGACCGGCGACGCGCCGCCGTCGGACATGCGCAGCTTGAAGCCCAGGTACGGCGCCGGGTTGTGGCTGGCTGTCAGCATCACGCCGCCGACCGCCGCGTCGTCATGCGCGACCGACCAACAGAGCGCCGGCGTGGGCAGATAGCGGTCGGTCACTGTGACGCGCAAGCCGTGTGTAGCGAGCACTTCTGCCGCCGCGCGCGCGAAACTCGCAGCCTCGAAGCGCGTGTCGTGGCCGACGATTACCAGCCCGCCCGGGGCGTCCTCGGCAAACACGCGACCCGCCGCGTCCGCAGCCCGGCGCAGGTTGTCGTACGTGAAGTCCTCGGCAATAACAGCGCGCCAGCCGTCGGTGCCAAAGTGGATGTCATGTGACGTGCCCATCGAGTCTCCCCACTGTCTGCACACACAAACGCTGCGTGTTTCGTCAGGCCCTATTCTGCCCTATCGGTCGCTATGGAAGAACCGCAGCCGGTCAGTCACCCATCAGCCGCCAGTACGCGTCGAGGTGGCGTTCGACACTTTCAGCCATGTCTGTCGCATCCGTTGCGATCGGATCGTTGACAACGAACGCTGACGGTACTCCTGCCGAGAGAGCCAACTCGGCCAGCTCCTGCGTCTCGGCGAACACAAGCTTAGCGCGAGAAAGCCCGAGTTCGGCGACGCGCACCACGAGGATGGCGAGCGTCCGGCGCAGGCCGCTTATGGCAACAGCTCGCAACGTATGCGCCACACGCATGCCTTCGACCCTGCGCGCAGCCCAGCGCAGGAGCGCATCGGCCTCCACGCCCGTGGAGTGGACGACTGTGGGCTGGTAGCGCCTCAGGTACTTGCGAAGGCGAGACCGCGTGCGCACCACGTTCCACTTGTCGAGCATGTAGGGATCGACCTGAAAGCCGAGTTCGCGAGCACGGTCGACGACGTCGGTGTGCAGCGGCGCGAGCAGGCGCACTGTCGCGCCCCGCGAGACGAGTTCGGTCATCACGGCGAACCAGCGCTCTTCAACGCCGCCCGGCTCGAGCGTGCCCTGTGTGGAGATGAACAGGAAGGTGGCGCGGCTCCAGCCCCTCACCCGCACACCTCCGCAACAACACGTTCGTACACCGCTATCGTCTCCTTTGCCGTGCGCTCCCCTGTCATGGTAGCGGCAGGTCGTAGATGCGCCAACTTCCAGGCCGGTTAGAGGAGCAGCCTGACGCCGTGTGTCGAGTATACTGTGCTCGGCGTTATCCAACCCCAGACAGGACGTGCGACCGTGTGGGCGAAAGTCGTAGACCTCCTCAACGAATACCTGCGCATCAACGCGATACGACGCATGCTCGCCGTGGTCAAGGTACGAAAAATCGAGATCACCGGACTCGTCGTGCTGGCTGCGGTCTTCGCGGTATTCGAGGGTGTGGGCCTGTCGATGCTGCTGCCTATCCTGCAGTACGCGGAAAGCGGCACTACCGCGATCACCGACGGCTCGGGCCCGATCTGGTCCAGCATCGCTGCATTCATGAAGCTGCTCCACCTGCCGGTGAACCTCGTGGTACTGCTCCTGCTTGCCTTTGTCCCGATTCTCCTGAGGCAGGTTATCTTTTACCTGAATGCCTGGTACTCAGCCGTCGTGGCAAACCGTATCGGCGTCCGGATGCGCATCCAGACGCTCGATGCCGTGCTTGACGCCGACCCTGAATTCTTCGACCGCCATCCCGTGGGACACCTGGTCGGCATCGCCGTGACTCAGACTGAGGCGGCCGGTGAGGCCATACTCACGGTGGTCAAGCAGCTTTCAGTGGCGCTGCTGATGCTGCTCTACGTCGCAATCATGGTGACGCTCTCCGTCCCGCTGACAGCAATCACGGTAGCCTTCGCCGCGCTTGTCGCGATCGTCGTGAAAAGAAGCCTTTCCCGCATCCGCAGTTTCGGCATCGAGGCGGCAGACACCAACCAGCAGATGATGACGAAGATCGTCGAGCGTTTCGGGCTGATGCGTCTCGTCAAAATGCGCGACCAGAAGCGCGCCGAGTCGCACCGAATCGAGGAGTACTCGGAAACGATGCGTGCCATCCGGGTAAAGCAGGCTCGCCTGGGCGCCATGATTGAGGTAGTAGCCGATCCTCTTCTCATGCTCTCGATCTTCGTCACGCTCTACCTCGGCATCGCCGTGCTCGGTATGACGCTCGCCCAGTTGGGCCTGCTGCTGTTTGTACTCAATCGCCTGAACGCGAAGATCAAGGAATTCAACACCGGGCGTCAGGTGATTTCCGCAAAGATGGCCGGACTACTACTGGTACGGCAGACGACCGGGGACGCCGCAGAGTCCAATACCATCCGACGCGGACCTGTCGCGTTCACCGGTCTCAAGAACCGACTTGTGCTCGACGATGTCGAGTTCGACTACCCGCAGTCGCACGCCCCCGAAGGGGCGGTGCTCGACCAGGCGACACCCGTTCTCCGGGGTGTGTCGGTCACCATACCGGCAGGCTCGTTCACGGCACTCGTAGGTCGCTCCGGCGGTGGCAAGTCGACCCTGGTCGAACTTCTGCCGCGCCTGAGGGACGTGACCGGTGGAAGCATCACATTCGACGGCGTGGACATCAAGGAATTCGACGTGGGCACACTTCGGAAGGGGATCGGCTACCTCACCCAGGATGCGATGCTGTTCAACGAGACCGTGCGCGAGAATCTCGTGTACGGCCTCGACTACGAGCCGACCGACGAACAGATTCGCGATGCCATCGAGCAGGCGTATGCGACCTTCGTGTACGAACTGCCGCGCGGCCTTGAGACAACGCTCGGCGACCGGGGCGTGCGCTTCTCCGGCGGCGAGCGTCAGCGCATCGCGCTCGCGCGCGTGCTGCTCGAAGACACATCGGTACTGATCCTCGACGAGCCGACCAGCGCCCTCGACTCGGAGTCAGAGTCATACATCCAGAAGGCGCTCGCGAAGCTGCACGGCCACAAGACGATTATCACGGTGGCTCACCGCCTTGCGACGGTGATCCAGGCCGACCAACTGCTCGTGATCGAGGGTGGCCGAATCGTTGAGCGCGGGACTCACGAGGAGCTGATCGCGCAGGGCGGCGCGTACCATAGGCTGTTCGAGAGCCAGTTGCTGGGCTAGGTAGGGTCAGAAGACTTCCCACCCCCACCCCACTTGGCAGGGCGTAGCCTCTTCTCCAACGCCTCACACCTCCGCAACAACACGCTCATACACCGCTATCGTCTCCTTTGCCGTGCGCTCCCATGTCATGGTAGCGGCACGCGCACGTCCCGCATCAGAAAGTCGTGCTCTCAGCGCGTTATCTGACAGCACGTCAGCGAGCGCGCCGGCCAGCGCCTCGACATCGCCGGGAGGGACCACGACAGCAGCGTCGCCGACCACCTCCGGTAGTGACGCGGCCGACGTCGTGATGACCGGGGTGCCAAGCGCCATCGCCTCGAGCGGCGGGAGACCGAAGCCTTCGTAGAGCGAGGGGAAGGCGAAGAGTTCAGCTGTCGTGTACAAGCGGCGCAGCACCGAGTCGTCCACCGGTCCCGTGAACCGAACGCGCTCCGAAGAAGCTCCGATGACCGAGGCGACATAACCGGGAACATCGGCACCAACGAGCACCAGCATCACGTCCTTGTCAGGGAGCGCTTCAAACGCTTGCACAAGTGTGGGCACGTCCTTGTGCGGCCTCGTGTTGCCCATCGACAGGATGTAGCGACGACCCTCGAGCCACGATGGCAGCTCACCAAGCTCACCACGAGCGAAATCGTCAGCCGCTGAAAGCACCACCGACGTCTTGCTGGCAGAGACCGGGAAGAACCGCGCGAGATCACGTGCGGTGTTCTCCGAAACCGTCACAATGCGATTCGCCTGGCGCACGGCACGATGGTTCCATGCGCGATAGAGCGCGCGCTTGGCCGCAGAAGGCATGAGACCGGGAACAATCAGCGGGCTGAGATCGTGAAGCGTGACGACCAGCGGGTGAGGCGCAGGCAGCGGCGTCGGGAAGTGTGGGCAGTGCGTGACGTCGGCGCGGGCGGCCCTAGCGATTCGGCCAAGCTCCCACATGCCCGTGAGACTGAATGGCGCGCTCGTTGCCGAGAAGACCTCGGCGTTGAGATCGCCGGTGAGCAGTTCGGCGGCGGCGGGATTGCACGCGACCACCAGGGCGATGTCGTCCCGACGAGCAAGCGCAGAAGCGAGCCCGGTCGTATAGCGACCGACACCGCTCCAGGAGGCCATGCGACAATCAAGTAGGATACGCATCATCGATACATCCCCCGAAGCCTTCGGAGACCCGCCAGAGCGCCGCTGGCCAGCCTGAGCCCCGTCAGGCCCCTGTCTCTCGTGTACTTCTCGAGACTCTCCCGGTATGCGCGAGCCACGGCCCCGCCCCGAACCCCACTCTGTCCAAGATGATGTATGACGCGAGCCTGAGGGACTACCACGACCCCCCAGCCTTTCTCGCGCATCCGCCAACACCAGTCGACATCCTCGTAGTACAGGAAGTACCCCTCATCCATGAACCCAACGTCTTCTATGGCCTCGCGACGGACCAACATGGCTGCTCCAGTAGTCCAGTCGACTGATGTAGGCACATCGAACGCCATCGGACTCAGCGAGCGATTCCCCTTCAGGCGCTGAGTAAGTCTCCAGATCCTCAAACGGAGATACTCAAGCAGTGATGGGAACCTGCCGAAGGCGTTCGCCTGCAGACTGCCATCAGGGTTGAGGATACTCGCCCCGACAATGCCAACCTCCGGATGCTCCTCGGCATAGTCGACCAGGACCCGGACCGCCCCATTGCAGAGTTCGGCATCGGGATTCAGCAATAGCACGAATCGCCCCGACGTCAGACTGATACCACGATTGTTCGAAGCGGCGAATCCCGCGTTTGGAACCGCAAGCACCTGCACATCGGAGAACCGTGTGCAAATAGCGTTCACGGACCCATCCGTACTCTCTGCGTCCATGACAAGGATACGTCCGGCCCCGACCTGCTCACGAGCACTCGTGACCGCCGCCTCGAGGAATCCTCCGGCATTGTGCGCGACGATGATGACGTCGGTGTCAGCGCACATGAACCTCTGTAGAGCGTCTTGCCAGGGAGGCATCGTGACGCCCACGCGCGCAGCCTTCGAGCAGTCCAATACCGAGTTCCTGGGCCGCGCGACCTTCGAAGAAAAGTGGCCGTGCGGAACCGGCTCCATAGGGATGTTCGCGCCCGCCAACTTCAATATCTCCGCAGCGAACTCGAACCGCGTACACGATCCGGAACCGGCCAAGTGATAGAGTCCCTTGGCGCCGTGATCGATCAGTCCAAGGATTCCGGTGGCCAGATCCATCGTGTACGTTGGCGATCCTCGCTCGTCGTCGACCACCTGTAGCGCGTCCCTCTCCCTGGCAGCGCGAAGGATCTTCACGGGAAAGTTCTCACCAGCCGGGCCGAAGACCCATGCCGTTCGAACCGTGAGCGCCTCCGGGTGTGCCTCGAGAACCGCGCGCTCCCCGGCCAACTTGGAGGTGCCATACACCGAGAGTGGGTTTGGTTCGTCGTCCTCGGTGTAGGCCCCGTCCTTGGTGCCGTCGAAGACGAAGTCGGTCGAGACGTGCACGAACGCAAGACCAGCATCGCGGGCTGCCTGCGCGAGGATGCGTGCGCCGGTCTCGTTCACGAGGAATGCAACGTCCGGGGCGTCCTCCGCAGCCTCAACGTTCGTGTACGCAGCGGCATTGACGAGCACTCCGCCGCCGTCATCCGCGAACGCACCTACAACTGCACGCACTCGCTCGTCGTCGGTGATGTCGAAGTCAGCCTCAGCTGGAGCGACGACCTCCGAGCCGCGCTCTGCGAGCACCCGCTGGAGCGCCGTACCGAGCATGCCACCGGCGCCGGCGATGAGGACACGGTCAGGCACGGTCCTCGTACCACCGCTTGTGCCAGCGAGCGAATTCGCCCTCGCCATGCTTGATCTTGTGCCACCAATCCTCGTTGTCGCGGTACCAGCGGATGGTGTCACGAAGCCCGCTCTCGAAGTCGACGCCGGGCGCCCAGCCGCGCGAACGCAGCTTGGTGATATCAAGGGAGTATCGCCGGTCGTGACCGGGGCGATCGGCGACCCACTCGATTACATCCTCGGAAAGTCCGAGTTCGTCGAGAATGACCGAGGTGATCTCGCGGTTAGTCCGCTCGTTGCCACCGCCAACGTTGTAGACCTCGCCGGGCTCGCCGTTCTTGAGCACCCACTCGATACCCGAGCAGTGGTCGTCCACATGCAGCCAGTCGCGGATGTTCATGCCGTCGCCGTACAGCGGCAGCCGCTCGCCCTCAAGCGCGTTGGTCACGAAGAGCGGGATAAGCTTCTCGGGGTACTGATACGGGCCGTAGGTGTTGGAGCCGCGCGTGATCATCACGGGCAGATTGAAGGTGCGGTGGTACGCCAGCACCTGCAGATCGCCGCCGGCCTTGCTCGCCGAGTACGGACTCGAAGGCGTGATTGGGCTCTCCTCGGTAAAAGAGCCCTCATCGATGCTGCCGTACACCTCATCGGTGGAGACCTGCACGAAGCGACCGATACCGCGCTCACGTACGAGCTCCAGCAGCGTGTGCGTGCCGAGAACATCCGTGCGAATGAACGCGTCCGGTTCGACGATCGAGCGGTCCACGTGAGTCTCCGCCGCGAAGTTCACGATGGCGTCGATGCCAACGGCTGCAGCCTCCACGGCGTCTCGGTCGCAGATGTCAGCCTGCACGAAGGTGTAGCGCTGGTCTTCCGCCACCGGCAGCAAGTTGTCGGGGTTGCCGGCGTACGTGAGCTTGTCGAGACACACGACCTCGATGTCATCACGCAACTCGAGTTGCCGACGGACGAATGCGGAGCCTATGAAGCCGGCCCCTCCGCAGACAAGGAGTCTCATCCGTTCTTCACACTCCAGTCGTAGCCGATCGACGCATCATCGGCGGGCAGGCGGAACTCATCTGGGCTCTCGTAGTCGTAGAGTTCTGTCGGCACATTAACGATGTACGCAGACTCCGTACCCACCGCTGTGAACCCATGGTAGACGCCCGGCGGGATAATCACTATGCGCTGGCGCTGCCACCCGATGACAAACTCGTTGGTCTCGCCCTTTGTTGGCGAACCCTCACGCGTATCGTGCAGCACGACCTTCGCCATACCACCGACGCACACGAAGTGATCCGTCTGCTTCTTGTGGTAGTGCCACGCCTTCACGACTCCCGGGTACACCATCGTCACGTAGCACTGGCCAAACTTCTGGTAGTCCGGGTCGTCGCTCCGCCACATCTCCATGAGCAGACCGCGCTCGTCGGGCACCACTTTGAGGTCTTTGACCTTCACGCCTTCGATCATGGCTTCTCCTCAAGGATCGAGCGGACGTATCGGTAGTAGTCGGATGACGCGCTTTCGAGACGGCGCTCGAGCGCCGCTCGGTCGATGAACCCCATCCGGTACGCGATCTCTTCGAGGCAGGAGATCTTGAGCCCCTGGCGCTTCTCAATCGTCTGTACGAATGTACCCGCCTCGACCAGGGAGTCGGGCGTTCCGGTATCGAGCCACGCAGTCCCGCGGCTCATGAGACGCACCTTGAGGCTGCCATCCGCGAGGTATAGGTTGTTGAGCGTCGTGATCTCGAGCTCACCGCGTGCGGAGGGCTTCACCTGTTTGGCGAACTCACAGACGCGGCCGTCGTAGAAGTACAGGCCCGTGACCGCGTAGTTCGACCGGGGAGCGATCGGCTTCTCCTCGATAGACAGGACAGTGCCGGCATCGTCGAACTCGACCACGCCGTACCGCTCGGGGTCGCGCACCTGATAGCCGAACACGACGGCGCCGCCTGCGGATGCGTCGTCGGAGGCGCTGCGCAGCATCTCCGCCATACCCGAGCCGTAGAAGATGTTGTCGCCGAGAACAAGACAGGCGGGATCGCCGTCAAGGAACTCCTCGCCGATGAGGAACGCCTGTGCGAGTCCCTCAGGCCTCGGCTGGACAGCGTAGGTGATCTCGACACCCCACTGTGTGCCGTCACCGAGCAAGCGCTCGAACGCAGGACGATCAGTCGGTGTAGTGATCACCAGTATCTCGCGGATGCCCGCAAGGAGGAGAACCGACAGCGGGTAGTAGACCATCGGCTTGTCGTAGATCGGCAAGAGCTGTTTCGAGATCCCGAGAGTAACGGGATGGAGCCGCGTGCCAGAGCCCCCCGCGAGGATGATGCCTTTCACAACGATACCTCCCTTAGAGGATGCTCAGGCTGGCCCAAAGCCCTTGAAGAGCCACCGAATTATCTCACAAGTCGGAATCGACTGAAGACGCCAGACCTCGCCTCGTTTGCCCCAGCCCATGCGGAACCCTTCGACCTGAACCGGAATCATCTCGAGCATCTTGCGCCAGTTGGCCGGAATTGCCCCCCCCCCCCCCTGCGCGGACGCAGAGGGAGCAAGTCCCTGAATGTTCGCCAAGCAAAGATGCCGGCAACGATCGGAAGGAGCAACCGCGCCATCAGCGAACACTCCCCCGGCTGTGCCCACGCCGCTTGCAGAATGGAGGACTCGCGTGTGCCGTCTTCATACTCGTACCATCCACCTGACGTGAAGATAGATGCGTCGGGGTTCTCGTCGATAAACGCGTCGAATGTGGCGAGGTGGCCGGGCATGAGCAGGTCGTCTGCCGAGAGCATCACGAGCAGATCTGCCCGCGCGTTGCGCACGGCGGTGTTGTACGCGCCACCCGAGCCGCGGTTCTCCTGCGAGACGACGCGAATGCGCTGGTCAGCGGTGGCGAAGCTCTCAGCGAGCGCTCGCGTGCCGTCCGTGGAACCGTCGTCAACGACGACGAGTCCCCAGTCCGAGAACGTCTGCGCCTGCACCGAGCGAATCGTCTCAGCAAGCGTGGTGGCAGCGTTGTACGCGGGGACAGTCACGGAAAAACGAGGCGTTTCAGACATCGAGAACACTCCTGTACACCTTGAGAATCTGCGCAGCGACCACATCGGGGGCGAATCGCTTACGAGCATACTCGTGCAGCGCCCGCGGGTCGAAGTCGGTGTAGTGGCAGAGCATCCAGTCGAGGCCGTCGGCGAGAGCATCGACGCTACCAGCGTCAATCAGACGTCCGACTTCGGGAGTGATGAATTCCTCGGGGCCACCGCAGCGAGTCGAAAGCACGGGTCGACCGCACATGAGCGACTCCGCAGCCATCACCGAGAAGGTCTCGTGCGTGCTGCTGATCACCGTGAACGCGGAGCGTGCGAACATATCGAGCACTTCATCAGCGGACTTCTGGCCCACGAACTCCACGAAGTCTTCCAGGCCGAGCAAAGCGGCAAGTGCCTCGGCCTCCGTGCGACGTTCCCCATCCCCGGCAAGGCGCAGAACGAAATCGCTGCGACAACCGCGAAGCTGGTTCACCGCCTGGAGCAGCGCCGGGAGGTTCTTGGCAGGACCCATCACCGATACGTGGGCGATGACGTGTAGCGGGTCGTCTGACACGGCTGATGGATCGCTCATCGGGACCACATTGGGGATGACGATCGGTTCGCGGGCCAGACCGAGTTCGACCAACCGGTCGCCGAGGAACCGGCTGACTGCGATAGTACGCGAGACGCGCCCCGCGCGAGCGGGCGCAGCCGCACAACAGCAGCGAGTGCGATGACGGATTCTTTCTACCAGAATCAGAAGCGGCAGCTCAACTAGGCATTCCCAGAGGCATTCTTGGTGCATTGTGAGTGTTGCTAGCCGTACTGCCTGCCATAGGAGTTGCGTTTGCAGTGTAATATTGGTTAGCGCAATTGATTCTAGTTGAGGTGAGAATTATTAAGAACACTATCAAACGACTTTTGTCGTTAAGCGGTTATTCATTGGCAAAAAAACCAGCATATGACGAATACATCGCTTTTAAGACCTTGAATATTCCGCCACCGCTAATTGAATGCCTCGTACACAAGCGACCAGCAACTATTTCGTTCTATAAGTACGGATGTCTTCAACACCAACGAACAGATCAACAAAACATTCTATGGACTACGCACGAAGCGGGTTTGTTCTCTTGCCTGACAACGACAATGTGGACGATATCCGAAATCTGGCAAGAAGGTCGTACATGCCACGAAATAAACAACTCATTTTCCATGAACAGTTTCAAGGAAGTGCGTGGTCAATCGACTTGGTACAGGCTCTTTAAAAAGAAAAGCAGCGGTGATATTGATAGGAGAATGAGTACTCGTCCGTTGGAACGGGGGCACTTTGACCACCATTCAGACTATTACCTAGTGGTGAACAAGCATCTAGGTCGCGAATGGGCAAGAGCATACGTTGATGCTTTTATGACGCCTTCCGACGAAGTACTTGAAACAGCAGAATTCTTTGACGAAAAATATCGGATTGCCATGGCCCCTACAATTGCAGTCTGCTACAGAGGCACAGACAAACACATCGAAGTTAAACCTACGCCAATTTCGCATTATTTCGCCACTGTCGATAAACTTCTTGTAAGCAAGTCCGATGCCGAGGTACTGATACAGACGGATCAAGAGCAAGTGAGGGACGCTTTTGTCGAAAGATACGGCACCCGCTGCAAATACATCGAAGAACTTCCAGTCACAACAGGAGACAGGGTACTACATAGCGATTCGAAATTGTGCGGCGACAGAGATGTTTTTGCCAAGAATTTATATGCCATGTGCCTAGCACTTTCGAAAAGCGATGTACTTGTAACCCATACTGGGAATGTTGGCTTTTTTCTTGCCCTACATATGCTCATTCTCCAAAAGAAAGTGATTCAATTCAGCTAGGAGCCTGTCGGGAAATCAGCGTGCGAACGGGTGGCCGGCGGAGGCGGACCGATTCTGAGGCCCTCGAACTCGCAACATCGGGCGCCGGACGCTCTTTCGCGGCACGGAAGGCCGCCATCGGCGTCTCTTCGGCGTGA
>JAXMMT010000048.1:0-18610 GCA_034399355.1 Coriobacteriia bacterium
TAGGATGCGCGGCTCTAACACGAGTGCGCGAGCGAGCGCGACCCGCTGTGCCTCGCCGCCCGAGAGCGTGAGCGCCGAAGCGTCCGCCATGGCGTCGAGTCCCACGCGCCCCACGACCTCGCGAACCCGGCGGTCCCTCTCGGCAACGGACACGCCACGCAGCTTGAGGCCGTAGGCGACGTTCTCGGCAACGGTGCCGTTGAACAGGTACGGCTTTTGGAAGACGGCAGCCATCATGAGGCGCGCCGAGCGGCTGCGATGGGTCACGGGCCGGCCATCGATCGTGACGGCGCCCGCGTCGGGTTTCTCCAGCAGGCCGACGATACGAAGCAGCGTGGACTTGCCGGCGCCCGACGGTCCGAGCAGCGCGTGGGTCTCACCCTCGGCCACCTCGAACCGGTCGATGTCGAGTACGACCCGGCGGCGATACTTCTGGCGGACGCCCTCGGCCAGGATGAGCGGCATCTTATCGCTCATAGCGGGCTCCCGACTGCTGCAATGTGGTGAGCAGCCCGTTGATGATGAACGCAATGCCGATGAGGATGAACCCGAGCGCGAGCGCGGTGCCGAAGTTGCCCATACGGCTCTCCAGCACGATCGCGGTCGTCATGGTCCGGGTCGAGCCTTCGATGTTGCCGCCGACCATCATGACGGCGCCGACCTCGGAGATGATGCCGCCGAAGCCGGCCACGACTGCGGCCATCACGCCACGACGCGCTTCTTTGATAGTGAGCACCGCCTCCTGCCACCATGACGCACCCAACGAACGCGCCTGCAGCCGGAGTTCCAGCGGGACGGAGGCGACGGCGGCGGCGGTAACGCCGGCAACGAGTGGTGTGGAGATCATGACCTGGGCGATGACCATGGCAGGCGTCGAGAACAGAAGGCGCAGATCCCCGAGGGGGCCACTGCGCGAGAGGAACATGAAGACGAGCAGACCCGCAACAACCGGCGGAAGTCCCATGCCGGTGTTCACGATGACGAGCGAGAATCGGCGCCCTACGAAGCGGCCGACGCCGAGCAGATAGCCCACGGGGATACCGACGATCATCGCGATGAGGACTGCGACGGCCGAGACGCGCAGCGAGAGGAAGATGATCTCGAAGACCGACGATGCGCCGGACCCAAGCAACTGTACGGCCTCAACGACCGCGCTCCATATCACGTCCATGCGATTCCCTGTCGTGTGGAGGGGTACTTACGATGCGTTCGGCACGAACAACGGCTCGCCGAACTTCTCGATGCCATAGGTCTCAATGACTGCCTGGCCTGCGGCGCCAGTGATCCAGTCCGCGAACGCCTGCGCGCCCTCCATGTTGGTGGCATCGACCACTGGAATGACACCGTACTGGTTGAAGAGGATCTTGTCGCCCTCGGCCAATACGACAAGGTCCAGCGTATCCATGAGATTAAGGTAGGTGGCACGGTCACTCATGGTGTAGCCGAGCTTGTCGTTCGCAAGCTTCAGCACGTCACCCATACCCTGACCTGCCGAGAGGTACCAGTCGCCCGCAGGCTCGATCGTGGCGGCGGTCCAGATCGACTTCTCCTTCGTGTGCGTACCGGAGTCGTCACCGCGCGAGACGAACGTCGCTTCGGCCTCCAAGATCTTGGTGAACACAGCGGCTGCGTCGGTCATGCCCTTGATGCCCGCGGGATCCGCCTCGGGGCCGACCACGACGAAGTCGTTGTACATGACGTCGCTACGCTCGGTGCCGAAACCGGCCTCGACGAAGGCGTCTTCCTTGGCACGTGCGTGAACGAGCAGCACGTCGGCGTCCTTGGACTCGCCGAGAGCGATGGCCTCGCCGGTACCGACGGCGACGACCTCGACCGTGTACTCCGGATAGGCTTCCTCGAATGCCGGAATCAGCACGTCGAACAGCCCGGAGTCCTGCGTGGAAGTGGTGGATGCGAGAACGAGCCTCGTGGGTTCTACGGTGTCCCCGGCCTTCTCAGTGCACGCAGCAAGCGAGAATACGAGCGCGATCGAGAGGGCTAGAACGGCGACGCGCCAGACAGCGGACGCCTTTGAGCGGTAGAACATGGGGTTCTCCTTTCCAAGTAACGGGAGGCGAGGCGGTTTCCCTTCCCCACCCTATCGGTCTCGCGTCCATGACGGGTATTCCGCTGTAGGCGCACGAGACTCGGAGACGTATGGCCTGATGCTCAGTGGCAACAGGTATGGGGCTCAGTGTAGCCGAAACGGAAGTACCGTCAAACTCCGCTCAGGTCCCGAGAGCCTCGCGCAGATAGTCGATGAGCGCATCGGCGGCCCTCGTGAGCGTGTTCCGCGGCATCACAAGGTAGAGCGGACGGACCAGCGGGAACGAGCCTTCAGGCACGCGGGCGACGGTGCCGAGCTGGAGGGCCTTCTCGGCCACCCACGTGCTCACGACGCCGATGCCCATGCCGCCCTCGACCGCACTCACGATCGCCTCATTGGTTCCAAGCTCCATCACGACCCGTAGCTCGGCGGGATCGATGCCACCGTGACGCATCGCGTCTTCGAAGACCATGCGCGTGCCGCTGCCGGACTCGCGCACGATGAACGGCTCCTCGACGAGATCGGCGAAGCACACGGAGTCTCTCTTCAGCAGTGCATGGTTGGGCGCACAGATCATGACGAGATCATCGTGGCCGAGACGCTCATACTCGACGCGCGCGCCATGTACCTCGGCGCCGGTCATGCCGAGCTGCGCTTCGCCGGACTCTACCTTCTCGATGACCTCGGCGGTATCGAAGACGCGCAGCGTGATGCCCACTTCCGGGAACTTGCGCAGGAAACCGCCAAGCAGGCGTGGTAGCACGTACTGGCCGGGCGTGGTGGAAGCCGCGAAGAGCAGGCGCCCCGAGACGGTCTCGCTCAGCTGCTCGAGAGCCGTTCTGGCGTCATCGAGTTCGGCCAGGACCTTACGCGCGTACGGAAGCAGCGCACGGCCGGCCTCGGTGGTCTCGACCTTGCGGTAACGGCGGTCGAACAGCGTTGCGCCAAGGTCCGACTCGAGTGCCTGGACCTGCATCGTGACAGCTGGCTGTGAAAGTCCCATCGAACGCGCCGCCTCGGAGAACGAGGCGTGCTCCACAACCGTCACGAACGTCTTGAGTTGCGCAATGTTCACGACCGAGTCGACCCCCGTGCACGTGTGGTTGCTGATGCTGTCTATGCTACCCCATTCGATGGCCGAGAAGCGCGTTTGCGCGGCGCGTCTACGTGGTAGACTCCTGCTATATGAGAACCATTCTCAGTTAGGCAAAGACGGATGGCCAACGCACACAAAATGACCGACGAAGAACTACGGACCGCCTGTGGCGAGAGACGTATGAGCCGCCAACGGCTGCATATCGCACGCGCAGCTGCGGAGCTAGCCCGTGCGTTCACCGTGGAAGAGCTGCACCGCCTGGCAGGACATAGCGTCCCGAATCTTGGCGTCGCCACCACCTACCGCGCGGTCGCAGCGATGGCTGATTGCGGCACGCTTGCGATCATCGGCGAGCGCGATGGCCGCACGCTCTACGTGTGGTGCGCCAACGACGAGCACCACCACCACCTCATCTGCACCGGCTGCGGCCGCGTAGCCGGTATCGACTGCCCCCTCCCGGAGGGAGACGGGCTCGCCGCCGCACAAGACGCCGGCTTCACGATCACGCGCCACGACCTCACGCTCTACGGCCTCTGCGACGCGTGTCGAGATGGCGGTGAGGCATAGATGTCGCACATCCACATCCCCGACGGCGTGCTGCCGGTCTGGCTCTGGGGCGTTGGCTGGCTCGTCACGCTCATCGCGCTCGCCATCGCTTCCCGCGTCGCCGAGCGCGAAGCGGTGCGCCGCAAGGTGCCGCTGCTCGGGGTCATCTCGGCGCTCGTGCTCATCGCGATGTCGACGGAGATCGTGCCGATCGCCTACCACGTGAACCTCACCGTCGTCGCCGGTGCGATTCTCGGTCCGTGGATGTCGATCATCTCGGCGTTCGTCGTACAGGTGATACTCGCGTTGCTCGGCCATGGCGGTGTGACCGTCATCGGGCTGAACACGATACAGACCGCCACCGAGATGATCTTGGGCTGGCTGCTCTTCCGCACCTTCGTGCGCGTCATCGGCAGGCCGCGCGTGCGCTGGGCGGCCGCCGTTGCGACCGTGCTAACGCTCGCCGTCACGACGACGATGCTCGTCGGGCTCGTGGCGCTCGCCGGGGCCGGTCCCGCCGCGATGCGCGAGACTGGCGCGCTCAACCCAGCGACACTGCGCTTCGGCAACCCGCTCGACGGCGGCGTGGTGAGTATCAAGCTCTTCAGCACCCATGAGCATGCAGATGATCACGAGGCTGACGACGGACATGCCCACGAGGAGGTCGACACCGGACTCTCGATCTCGCGCTTCGCAACCATCGTCTACACGCTCGGGCCGATCGGCTGGCTGCTCGAAGCGTTGATCACGGCTGGGATCCTCGGCTACGTGGCGCGCGTCCGACCGTCACTCGTCTTCGAGGGCGGGCTGGCCGAGACCGAGCCCGCCCACTACGGCGACGAGCACGGGAGGCACTAGTGGATATCACCGCCGTCGACCGTGCTGCGGTGCTGGGCACATCCCGGCTACACATCGCTTCCGCCCGCGCGAAGGTGATTGCGTTCACGCTCATACTGGCAACTGTTGTCGTGACTAACGACGTGCTCATGTTGCTCTCGGCGCTGTTGCTCCTTCTCTCGCTCGCCACCGGCATGGGAATGCCGCTGCGTCGCATGGTGCCGCTGGCGCTGTATCCGGCGGTGTTCGCAGCGGTGTTCGCGTTCGCTTCAGCGCCCAGTGCGCTCTCGGCGGTGCTGATCGTGGGCAAGGCGGTGACCGCGGCGCTCGGCAGCATCGTGCTGATGTTCTCGACGCCCTACCCGCGAGTCTTCGCCATCATGCAGCGATTCGTGCCTGGCATCGTGGGCGACGCGCTGCTCATGACGTACCGCTCGCTGTTCCTGCTGGCCGAGAAGCTCACGAACCTGCTGACCGCCATCAAGCTGCGCGCAGGCCTCTCGGGCAGACAGCCGGTGCGCGCCTTCCGAGCGACCACCCGGGCACTCGGCGGGCTGCTACTCTACTCGCTCGACCTCTCCCAGCGCGAGTACGACGTCTTGCGCCTGCGTGGCTACGAACGCCGACTGCGCGTGCGCACCGTGCCGTCAGCCGACGTCGCCATGGACCGCGCGCTGCTCGTGGGCGCTGCGGGGCTTGTCAGCATCACCATCACCGTGCGCTGGGCGGCCGACGCCGTCGGCGCGTACAGCTGGATGCTCGCCACACTCTGCCTGCTCACGCTCGTCGTCACCGCGATCGCACGTCGGAGGAAGTCATGACCAAGCACCCGCACGTTCACGAGCACGATCACCCGGATGAACCGGACGCTGAAGAGGTCGTACGCATCAGTTGCGTGCGGCACACCTACGAGGACGGCACCAGCGTGAGGCTCTGCGGCATGGACTTCCTCGTACACCGCGGCAAGCGCGTGGCGGTACTCGGCCCGAACGGCGCGGGCAAGACGACGTTGCTCTACCATATCCTCGGCCTGCTCCGTCCGCAGGAGGGCGAGGTGCGGGTCTTCGGCACCAAACCGGCTGAGGACTGGAAGGACATCCGTCGGCGCATCGGCGTGGTACTGCAGAACGTCGACGAGCAGCTTATCGCGCCCACGGTCTTCGATGACGTCGCGTTCTCGCCGCAGCAGTACGGGCTTCCGGACGACGAGGTTCAGCAGCGCACGATAGCCGCGCTCGAACTGCTCGGCATCAGTGATCTCGCTGGCCGCGTGCCACACAGCCTGTCGGGCGGCGAGAAGCGCAAGGTGGCGCTGGCCGGCGCTCTGGTGATGGACCCGGAGTTGCTCGTGCTCGACGAACCCTTTGAGGGCCTCGACCCCGCCTCACGCGACAACCTGGTGGGGCTGCTCGGCCGACTTTCTGCCGAGGGGGGCGTGACAGTTGTGTTCTCCACCCACGACATCGACACGGTACCGGACTTCGCCGACTACGCGTACGTGCTCGCTCCCGGCGGGACGATCGTGCTGCGGGGTACGCCCGCCGAAGTCTTCAGCAACGCCGACGTGATTGCGCAGGGCAACATCAAGCCGCCGATACTGGCCGAACTGTTTGCGCGGCTGCGCGAGCGCGACCCCGGCGCGCCGGAACCAGCACTGTCAGTGAACGCGGCGGTCGAGGCGCTCGAAGCGTGGAAGCGCGGGTAGCTTCGCGACGTTGAGCGGCGTGTCAGGCATGGTGCCTTTCTACGAACGTTTGGCGAACGAGAACCATAGGCCGAGAAGGCCAACAACGTTCGACACGGCGAAGACGATCGTTGCCGTCCTGCCCCAGTCAAAGACGAACTCGTTGAGCAGCAATCCGAGAGTGCCGGCGATCACCAGCACGAACCCGATTAGCCTCAGCGCTCCAGGCTCTTCTCGCATGACTTCTCTTTCCCCCATTGTTCGACAGGCGGCGCCTACCCGATGTCGGCGTGGTGCGCCTGCAGCGAGCGAACCTCGCCCCGTCCCGCCCGGTACGCGGCAATCCCATGTGCCGCCGCAAGCGCCGCAGCCGTCGTCGTGATGTACGGCACCCGGTGCGCGATGGCTGCCTTGCGAATGTAGCTGTCGTCGAACTCGCTCGTCTTTCCTGCCGGTGTGTTCACCACGAGCTGGATGTCACCGTTCTTGATCGCGTCCGCTATATTGGGCCGCCCCTCGTGCAGTTTGAGTATCGACTCGGAGTCTATCCCTCGCTCCTTGAGGAACAGGTGTGTGCCTTCGGTCGCCAGAATCTTGAACCCGAGCCGGGCGAACTCGCTCGCCGCGGGCAGGACTCTGTCGCGGTCGCGTGCAGCTACGGTTATCAGCACGGTCCCTTCGAGCGGAAGCCGACTCTGGATGGCTTCCTGCGCCTTGAAGAACGCCAGTCCAAAAGAGTCCGCTATGCCCAACACCTCACCGGTCGAGCGCATCTCCGGCCCGAGCAACGGGTCCACCTCGGGGAACATGTTGAAGGGGAAGACCGACTCCTTGACGCCAAAGTGCGGGATCTCACGTCGCGTGAGTCCCAGATCGGAGAGCTTCGCACCTAGCATGACCCTGGTCGCCAGATTGGCCATCTGGATGTCGCAGACCTTGGAGACCAGCGGCACCGTGCGCGACGCGCGCGGGTTGGCCTCCAAGACGTAGACGATGTCCTCTGAGATCGCGTACTGGATGTTCATGAGCCCCACGACCCCGAGTTCGATCGCGATTCTGCGCGTGTACTCCTCGATTGTCGCGAGATGCAGCTCCGAGATGCCGACCGGCGGGATGACGCATGCCGAGTCACCCGAGTGTATGCCGGCATACTCGATGTGTTGCATGACCGAGGGGACGAACGCGTCCTTGCCGTCGGACACCGCATCCGCCTCGCACTCGAGCGCGTTTTCCAAGAACTTGTCGACCAGTATCGGCCGCTCCGGCGTCACGCCGACCGCCGCCGCCACGTAGCGCGTGAGCATCTCTTGGTCGTGGACGACCTCCATACCGCGGCCGCCCAGAACGTAGCTCGGCCGCACCATGAGCGGATAGCCTATCCGAGCGGCCAGCGCGAGTGCTTCATCCAGCGTGGAGGCCATCCCCGACTCCGGCATCGGAATCTCCAGGCGCTCCATAATGGCGTTGAACCTGTCGCGGTCCTCGGCCAGATCGATCATCTCCGGTGAGGTCCCTATGATCGGGACGCCGGCCTCTTCGAGCTCACGTGCGATGTTCAGCGGCGTCTGGCCACCGAACTGCACGATCACCCCTTCGGGCTTCTCCTTCTCGTAGATGGCCAGCACGTCCTCAACCGTGAGCGGCTCGAAGTAGAGCTTGTCGGACGTGTCGAAGTCGGTGGAGACCGTCTCGGGATTGCAGTTGACCATGATCGTCTCGAAACCCGCCTCGCGGAGCGCGAGCGCCGCGTGCACGCAGCAATAGTCGAACTCTATGCCCTGGCCGATGCGGTTAGGTCCGCCACCGAGCACCATGATCTTGCGACGGTCGCTCACGGGAACGGCGTCGTCCGCGTTGTACGTAGAGTAGTAGTAGGCAGCGTCCTCCACGCCGGAGACCGGCACGGGGCTGTAAGCGTGTATCAGGCCAATCTCGCGGCGTCGCTCCCTGATCGCGCGTTCGTCCACGTCCAGCAGCCGCGCAAGATACGCGTCGGCGAAGCCGTCTCTCTTTGCTTGAGTCAGCAGCTTATCGGGAAGACCCGCCCCGCCGAGTCCGCCGCCCTTGAACACCAGGATCTCCTCTTCGAGCTCCACGAGCTCCTTCATCTGCTCGATGAACCACGCCTTGATGTGCGTGCGTTCGTGCAGGATGCTCACGGGCACGCCTTTGCGGAGCGCCTCGTACATGATGAACTGCCGCTCGCTGGATGGCTCGACCAGAAGCTCCAGGAGCTCTTGGGCAGTCTTACCGTTGAAGTCCTTGGCGAAGCCCAGCCCGTATCGGCCGATCTCAAGTGAGCGGATCGCCTTGTGCAGCGACTCCTTGTAGTGCTTGCCGATGGACATGACCTCGCCCACGGCGCGCATCTGCGTCCCGAGTTTGTCGATCGAGCCGGGAAACTTCTCAAAGGCCCAGCGCGCGAACTTGACCACCACGTAGTCGCCGGACGGCGTGTACTTCTCCAGCGTTCCGTCACGCCAATACGGCATCTCGTCCATGGTGAGACCGCCCGCGAGCATGGCGCTCACCAACGCGATGGGGAATCCGGTGGCCTTGGAAGCCAGTGCAGAGCTGCGAGAGGTCCGCGGGTTGATCTCGATGACGATGATTCGCCCGGTCTTCGGATCGTGAGCGAACTGCACGTTCGTGCCACCGATGACCTCGATCGCCTGCACGATGTCGTAGGAGTGCTTCTGCAGCCGAGCCTGGATCTCGGGCGAGATGGTCAGCATAGGCGCGGTGCAGTAGCTGTCGCCGGTGTGCACGCCCATGGCGTCTACGTTCTCGATGAAGCAGACGGTGATCATCTGGCCTTTGGCGTCGCGGACTATCTCAAGTTCGAGTTCTTCCCAGCCGAGCACCGACTCCTCGACCAGAACCTGGCCTACCAGGCTCACCTGGAGCCCGCGCGCAGCGATCGTGCGAAGCTCTTCGACGTTGTAGACGAGGCCGCCGCCGGTGCCGCCCATGGTGTAGGCGGGTCGGATGACCACCGGATAGCCCAGGTCGGCAGCGACCGCCTCGGCATCCTCCACGCGCGTGACAACCTCGCTTCTGGCCATCTCCACGCCCAGGCGTGTCATAGTCTCTTTGAAGGCGAGACGGTCCTCGCCACGTTCGATTGCGTCGGCTCCCACGCCGATGATGCGCACGCCGTACTTCTCAAGTACGCCGGCCTGGTGAAGCTCCAGGGAGAGGTTCAGCGCCGACTGGCCGCCCAGATTGGGAAGGAGCGCATCCGGCCGCTCGATCTCGATGATGCGCGTGATCGTCTCAACGTTGAGCGGTTCGATGTAGGTCGCGTCGGCCATGACCGGATCGGTCATGATCGTGGCCGGATTCGAGTTGACTAAGACGATTTCGTAGCCGAGCTTGCGCAGGGCCTTGCACGCCTGCGTCCCCGAGTAGTCGAACTCACACGCCTGGCCTATGACGATAGGACCGGAGCCGATGATGAGGACCTTGCGGATGTCGTCACGCTTGGGCATGTAGTGGCCTCCAAATAGAGTCTCTCTCCTGCGACCGTCGCCGCGCCTGTTGGATATTCTGCCACATAGTCGCTTAGCGTGACGGACTCAGTTGCTCGGATGATGCCGATGTGGTGCAAACGCAGCTGTATGGGTACCTCCGAAGGTTGTGGTGATGATCTCGCTGGATGACTACGAGGCCCTCGAGGAAACGTCCTACTTGCTGCGCAGCCCGAAGAGCGCGCGGCGCTGAGGTTGGCGACGCTGAACTCGTCGGCTAGTACCCGCTGACCTGACTGATGGTGCTGAAGAGCGCTGCCCCGCCGACGAGCGCGATGATTATCCCGATGACCGTCCCGATGACCGCGAAGATCAAGCTGATCGCCAGTAGATGACCGTAGATGGCCCACGCGCGCGTCCAGAACTTGGGGCTGATGATGTTCGTCTGCGGAAGACGCGCCTCCAAAGCCACGATGCGCTGCTCCAAGAATGCGACGTACTGGGGATCGTTGCGCATCGGCTGCGGCGCCCCCGGATAACCCATACCGTCCATGCGATTCTCCTCTGGCTAACGGTGCCGTGTGGCCAATTCACGATAGCAGACGAGGGCGGAAAGGGACGCGACTAGCCTCGGCTCATGAGACCCCTGGACCTGATCTGCGAGGCCGTAGAGGTTCTTGCGTAGGCCGCCACAAAGCCTCACGTCAAGAATGCGACCAGTGCCATGCTCCCGGGCTAGAGCGCGAGGTTGAGCAGCTGCCAGGTGTAGAGTGCGCTCATCGCGATCGCGTACATCAGGATTGCGAAGTACCAGTTACCGCCGAGTTTTGGCGTTCGGATAGGCGCCACGTTCAGTAAGGCGAGAACCATCAACAGCCCGAATAGCACGATCAGGAAAACAGAGGAATCAAGCACGGGCTGGAACGCGAAGAGCGCAACCAGGATGATCACGTTGTTGTCGAGCGCCAAACCCCGGTATGTCGAGCCATCCACCATTCCGAACGTGTTGAAGTAGGCAAGCCGAATGACCGCTGCTGCGAGGACGACGAACCCGCCAAGCATGAATGGGAGTTGAAAGCCCCCCACTGAGATCAGCACCACCATCGGAGCCACGCCGAAACTAATGACGTCGATGAGTGAATCCAACTGCGCGCCGTACTCACGCTGCTCCTTCGTTCGTCCGCTCATCTTCCGCGCAACTCGACCATCGAGCCAGTCGAACACGACCGCCCAGATGAGTCCGATCATCGCGGCGGGAAACACGCCGAGAATCGCGTAGTAGCTGCCAATGATCGCCGACCCGAGTCCTACAAGGGATATGAGGTTCGGGAGGTCTTTGGCAAACCACAGCATGGGGTGCGGTTCGCTCTTGAGTCTGTGCGCCACTACGACTCGACCGCCGTGTCTATGGCGTGGGCCAGCGCCTTCACAAGTGCGCGGTTCTCTTCGTTTGTGCGGCATGCAACACGAATGTAGCGGCATGAGTCAGGCATCGTCTTGCCGTCGCAGTGCTTGATGTAGATGTGGTCTTCCACAAACAGGTGGCGTTCGATAGCGGGTCCCGAGGCGCTCGTATCGGGCAAACGGCAGAAGATGAAGTTCGCGTCGGGTCTGTACACGGTCAGGCCCGCCACCGACTTGAGACTCTCGAAAAACGCGTCTCTGTCAGCGCGCACAGACTCGCAGCTCTCCACGAAATCCTGGCGGTAGTCCGGAGCGAGACGAAGGAACTCCTCGGCGAAACCGTTGAGGTTCCAGATGTGTAGGCCGTCACGGAGGTCGCCCACAAGCTTTTCGTTGGCGGTGAGAAGGTATCCGATTCTCAGACCGCAGATTCCGTAGGCCTTGCTCATGCTCTTGATCACTGCAAGATTCCGGTGATTCCCGATCTCACCCTCTAGAGACTGCGTGTGTGCGGCATCTGTGAAGTCGATGAAGGACTCGTCAACGATCAGGGTGCAGTCGTGCCCGTCAAGCAGTTCAAGCAGCCGCAGGAGATCGCGGTGCGGCACGAGTAGTGAGGTCGGGTTGTTGGGGCTGACGATGACCGCAAAGTCGGCGCCGCTGTTGATCGCCTCGGCGGAAAAGCGGTCGACGTCAAGTTCGAAGGATGGTGCGTCGAGAGCGAACTCGATGACGCCGCCCTGTGGGGCAGCGTTGGGGTATTCGTTGAACGACGGCACTGGGATGATCAATCTCGAGGCCAGACGACCCGAGAGGATCTTGATGATCTCCGACGCCCCGTTGCCCACCACGAGCCTGTCTGCGGGCTGTCCGATGAGCTTCCCAACCAGACCTGCGAGAACGTTCTGCGCAACCGGGTAGTTGAGCACGAGGTCATGGATTCGGTCCTTGAAAAGTCCAAACAAAGACTCAGGCGGGAAGTAGAGGTTGTAGAGGTAAGCATGGTCGACAAAGCTGTGACGCCAATATCCACCGTGCTCTGACTGGAGGGCCTCGTACTCTGTGTTTCGTGTGGCGCGTATCTGTTCGGTTGAGAGCGTGGTCACCCAGCTGCCCCCGTTACCGCCTGATTCGCCTCACGCTTCATCGACTCCGAGTATCGGGGGAACATGACTTCGGCAGCGGCCAAATCCTCAAGCGTGTCTATCTCGTACCAACTGTTCGCATCGAAGAGTACGGGCTCAAGGGTGAGAGAGCCGTCGGCGATCATCTCCGCAAAGACCGATTCGTAGTAGTCTCCAGTGCGCTTTGCAGCGATGTAGCTATCGAGTCGGGCGCATATCGCGCGCCAGGTGGCGCGTGAGAAGCTGTAGATGTTGACGGTCTTGTAATGAGTCGCATCGGGGCGGCTCATCTCTCCCAGGCAGAATGCACGCACACCGCTCTTGCCACCAAACGTGACGGTGGTCCCATTCATCCACGGCAACTGCCGGGAAACGGCGACCCGGTCGGGCTTGAGCATCCCTTTGAGTAGTGAACCACTGAACACGAGATCGCTTTCGATCAGCAGTACCGGCTCGTCAATCATCTTGCGTGCGAGCCAGAGACTGTAGATGTTGTTGGTCGTGCGATAACAGGAGCTCTTAACATAGCTGATCTCGATGTCCCCCGAGCGGTCACCGAGGTAGTCCTGGATCGAATCCGACTCATGGCCAAGCACGACCACGAGACGAGTGAAACCGTGATCGCCCAGGGTCCTTAGCAGACGCTCAAGAATCGTGATTCCACTGACGCCGACAAGGCACTTAGCTGTCTCGTCGGTAAGTGGAGCAAGCCGACTGCCCATGCCGGCGGCCAGCAATAGTGCTGTGGTGGGTCGTTGTTCTCGTGCATCGGAAGGCGTTCGCATCGTGACTCCAAACCATCGTGGTCGCGACCGTGACACCGTGTGATGTGGCGGTCGAACCAGCGCCGTACAAAGGTACTTACCCGAGTCATGTGATTCGGGCGATGCGTCCTTGGGTGCAGGCACTGGTACCGTGACGACGGAAAGGCCGACGTTGCGTCGATCCATCGAGTCAAACAGTGATCTCATCCGTGTGGTACGCCTCTACCGAAGCAAGAGTTGCGGGTAGACGCAGAGAGTTCGTCGAGCCACCGGAGAAGTGAGAGATGGGCAACCAGGCTCTGGCTGAAGCGCCACATATGCAACGCAGTAGGCTCCCTACTATAGGGTACGCCAGGGCCAAAGGCGAATCGACCCGCTACGTTTGGCACCTGGGCAAGCAGGTAAACATACAAGAGAGTGCGTTGCGCGATTCCTGCAGAACTCGCTGCAGGACGAAGGACGTTCACTCTGACGGGGGGCAGGTCATGCGTGGCAGAAACGATTCCCTGACGACAGGTTTCGGCAAGTCTGTAGACGACGACCAGAATTCGATGACCGCTGGCGAGCGCGGTCCGGTACTCATGCAGGACGTTCATCTGCTCGAGAAGCTCGGGCATTTCGACCGGGAGCGCATCCCCGAGCGCGTTGTACATGCGAAGGGAGCGGGCGCGCACGGCTACTTCGAGGTGACCGCTGATGTCACCAAGTACACCAGGGCAGCGTTCCTCTCGGAGGTCGGTAAGAAGACCGATGTCTTCGCGCGCTTCTCGACGGTGGGCGGCGAGAAGGGCTCGGCTGACGCGGAACGCGACCCGCGTGGTTTCGCGATCAAGTTCTACACAGAAGAGGGCAACTACGACATGACCGGCAACAACACGCCCGTCTTCTTCATCCGCGATCCGCTCAAGTTCGCTGACTTCATCCACACGCAGAAGCGCAACCCGCGCACGAACCTGAAGGACCCGGACATGTTCTGGGACTTCCTCTCGCTGACGCCGGAGTCGGTGCATCAGGTGATGATCCTGTTCTCCGACCGGGGCACGCCGGCCACGTACCGCAACATGAACGGCTACAGCAGCCACACGTACGTCTGGGCCAACGCCGCTGGGGAGCAGTTCTACGTCCAGTACCACTTCAAGACGGAGCAGGGCATCAAGAACTTCACGGCCGCGGAGGCCGACACGATGAAGGCGAAGGACCCCGACCACGCGACGCGTGACCTCTTCGAGGCCATCGAGCGCGGCGAGTTCCCGTCGTGGCGGCTCGAGGTGCAGATCATGCCGGTGGCCGAGGCGGACGACTATCGCTTCGACGTCCTCGACATCACCAAGGTCTGGCCGCACGCGGACTACCCGCCCATCACCATCGGACGCCTGGTTCTCGACCGCAACCCGGAGAACTACTTCGCAGAAGTCGAGCAGGCGGCCTTCAACCCGAGCAACTTCGTACCGGGTATCGGCCCATCGGCCGACAAGATGCTGCAGGGACGCCTGTTCAGCTACCACGACACGCACCTGCACCGCCTCGGCCCGAACTACCACCTGCTGCCGATCAACGCACCCAAGAACGCGCCGATGAACAGCTACCAGCGCGATGGCGCCATGCGCTTCGACGACAACGGCGGCGCAGGACCGAACTACTGGCCCAACAGCCAGGGCGGCCCCGGTCCGAACCCGTCGGCAGCCGATCCGGGCATGGCGGTGAGTGGTGCGACCGGACGGACCCCGTACGCGCACCCCAACAACGACTTCGTACAGCCGCGAGCGCTGTTTCGCGATGTCATGACCGCCGAGGATCGCGATCATCTGGTGGGCAACATCGTCGGTCATCTCGCCAACGCGCAGAGGCGGATCAGACTGCGCCAGTGCGCCGTGTTCTACAAGGTCGATTCCGAACTCGGAACACGCGTGGCCGAAGGTGTCGATGTGGATGGCGCTGAGGTCGAACGGCTGGCCGGACTCTCCGACGAGGAGAGAGCTGCGGCAACCGCGCAGTAGCAGCCGTGATTGGGCACGAACGGCGCCTTGCCAGGGCGCTACTCCTGCCGCATCAGGTGAAACTCTCCCTTGATGGGTCCGTACTCAGTCTGAGCGGTCATGGTCCCGGACATCAGATCGGTGGTATAGGAACCCTGCATGGACCCAGAGACTCCGCCAGTACTGAAGGAGCCAAAGTCCAGCCTCGATCCACTGACACGAATGGTAATAGGACAATAGCCTGAGTCTTGAACAAGCAGTGTTCTCGGCATCGAAACGGTGCCTACCTCAGGAATAGTGGTGCTTCCGGACCCGTAGAGATTGATCCAGCGTATCTCTCCCGTGGCGGTGTTGCCGTCGACAGACTCTATGACCAGCTCTATGTCCCCGTCTTCGTACACCTCGACTGTTCCGCCTTCGATGCTGAAGCTTCCGTACAGCTGGAGCCCCTTGCCCTGCAGGGACGACGTCCATCTGCCCCGAAGGTCCCGCGTCGGAGTCAGGTTGCCGATAGGCGCCCCCGGAGTGATTATCGAATTGATCTTCTGCGTCACCATGTCGATGAACTTCGTGGCTTTTGGAGCTTCCTTGTAGGCATACACTCCGACAGCCGCCACCAAGGTCAACCCGACAATGACTCCAACTAGTCTGGCCACGACTGTTTTATTCATGGGGAATCTCCTTGGGTTGCCCTTGAACAAGTATATCGAACGCCTTAGGTTCCATCCGAACGATTGTGCCCGACCAACCGATCGGGTCGGTGAACAGGTCGCCCATGGCGCCCCCCGCCGCAGATTCCGGTCTAACGTGGTGCGCATCAGCGGCGCGCTTGCGCTCCCATTATGCGACACCATGCGCGCATCGAGTTGAAGCGCGGGTTAGCCACGCATCGTGGCGTCTGGAGGCTCCGGCAACTGACGGGCGTGCCAGACGCCAACAATCCACACGGCACCTTCGATGATCCGGTAGAAGAACCGATAGGGCTCCACCGGTATCTCAAGATGCGGCAAATCCGGGAACTCGAGGATGGCGTGTCCAGACCGAGGGTGTGCGCTCAGTTGCACGATGACGGCCTCAGCGCGGAGCTGAATACCGTCTGCCGCCGCAGGGCTTTGGGCGCGCACGTAGCTCAATGCTTCGAGGTATTGCGCACGTGCTTGCGGAACAAAGCGAACTCGCATCGGCTATTCGTTCGCGAGCATCGCGCGGGCCTCAGCCATCACGTCATCCGCGTCGTAGCCTACGCCAGCTTCAATCTCCGCGTCACCGCGAGCTAGGATGCGCAGAATCTCGTTCTCATGCTGAGTGCGCTCATAGGCCTGCGCGCTCTGAAGCACGGCCGATGCGCGGCCACGTTGTGTGATGATGATCGGATCGTTTGACGCGACAGCGCGTTTGATGATGCCAGCCGTATCCTGGCGAAGATCCGAGATGGGGATGATGTTGGGAATCACGCTCATTGGAAGCACCTCCTACGGTACAACTGATGGTACCACAGGGGATGCTGTGGCGAACGCTTGGCGGATGAGCTGCGAGCGAAGCGAGCCTGGTTGATCCGCTTGAGTTCCTAGTTTAAGTCAACCCCTCTTGAGCATCTCACCCGCCGGCATCATGCTGAAGCGGGGACGGGTGCGGCCTTGGAGCGCTTTGCGACTCCTGACACGGTCGCCCCGTCTCTTCCTTTGATGACCTTGTTCCTCGACACCGTGCGCCTGGCGGCTCGGACCTCCGCAGGCACAGTGTAGCGCTGCGCACAAATCACCTTCCCCTCTTCCGGTGTGATGGTCCTGCCGTCGACGTCTCGCAGCACATATGGCACGCCGTCGCGCAGACACGCGGCGATGCGGGTGAGCAGCACCGCGGCCACCGAGCACAGCGCCGAGGTGTGGTGCTTGCCCTCCTCGACCATGAGGCGCCGGTAGCGCGCCGCGAGCTGGGGGTCTTGCCTTCGTGCATGGTCTGCCGCCAGGAAGAGCGCGTCACGAAGACAGGCGTCTCCCGCCTTGGTCGGCCCGCCGGTGGCCCCACCCGTGCCCGACAGCCTCTGGTTCGGCACCAGACCGGAGAACGAGCGCACCCCGGCAAGCGAGTCGAACCTGTGCACATCCCCGAGCCTGCCCAGTATCTGGGCTGCAAGCGTGGTCGCCACGCCGGGAGCCGAGAGTACGATGCCACTCGGGTCGGCCTCCCCATACATGGTCGCGATGCGCGTACTTATGTCCTTGATCTCCCGCGTGAGATCCAGAGCCAGCCTAGTCTCGAGCGCGATGTCGGCGGACAGGCTGGCGAAGTCGAGCCCGTCTCCGCCCCACAGCTCCAGCGTGGCGTCTGCGGCTTCCATCAGCGCCTCGGCCTCGTGCTCGCCCCATTTGCCATGGCTGTGGGTGCGCAAGAAGCGGGTGAGTCGGGCTCGTCCCAACCGCTTGACCGCAGCCGGCTCGGCGTATCGCGCCAGGAACTCCAGCGCCGTCCTCTTCAGATCACTGCCCAGCGCACGCGTCCAGGCCGGTCCCATGATCTCGAGAAGCGCGTCGATGCGGCACATGCTCGCGGCACGGCGCGTCACAAGTGAGCAGCGCAGCTTCACCGCGCGCTTTAGCGCACCGCCCGGATCCAGACCCTTCTCGACGTGCAGGCCCTCGGGATGCAGCAGGGGCAGACGCGCGAGGACCCTCGAGTCGAGCCGATCGGTCTTGGCGTGCTTGCTGTAGTAGGCACGGAGGTCGGCGGATCGCTCCGGGGGCACCAGTACCACACTCGCCCCCTTGCGCCTGAACCACGCGGCCAGCGGCACCCAGGCGTTTCGCGTGGGCTCCATGACCACGACGACCTCGTCGGGCTGCTCCGGCAGCCTCGACCACAGCCGCTCGAGTTCGTGTGCGTCCGTGAAGAAGCGATGCCCCGTGAAGAGCAGGGCACCTACCTCATCGGCACACGAGGCCTGATGCGCCGCCCTGCAGGCGACGTCGATCCCGATGATCATCCGCATGTCCGCGCACCTTCCATCCGTCCGACAGGAGCCGACGGTCCACCTAAGAGGGGATGCGCGCGCACCGAACATTCGCTAAGAGGGATCCGACGCTAAAGACAAGCGCCGGTCACCGGGTTCCGAGCAGGGCCGCGACTCCTCATCTTAAGTGGCCCCGCCCGCTCCGCGATCAAGCACAAGGAGTCGACTGCTCGCTCCGGTTAGACTTCAGAGGAGCGGACGGGGGCCGGCGATGCCCCCACAGTACTCGTCCGACGGTCCGGCGGCACTGCGAAAGGCGTCGGACTCAGATTGAATGTTAGGAACCACCTAGCCGAAGAAGCACCCGTACGTGTCCCGCTCGACGTGGCGCACCAATGGATTGAGCTTGCGTGCGGGAGCTGCAGGTTCGTAGCGATGCCAGTTGCCGTCCGACCGCAGCCAGTACAGGTTCCACTCACCCCGTGACCGGTAGTAGCGGAACTTGGCGAATGGTTCGCGAATCTGGAGAGCCGGATTGGGCAAGTGGGGTCGATCCTCGAAGAGGATGACGCTGTGACGATCGACCAGGTAGTCGATTCGTATCTGGTCACGGTGTTGCTCCGGCACGCGATGCGAGCACAGACCGTGGAGCGCCCCGTCGATTGCCTCGAGTTCCGCCTCCGAGAAGGACATCCTCGCTCCGATTCCGTGT
>JAXMMT010000002.1:0-16136 GCA_034399355.1 Coriobacteriia bacterium
TCAGGTTCCCGGTCGGCCGGAGACAGAAGACCACAAGAGCATAGAGCAATACGCAAGGAAGAAGACGAAGGCCGACGGCGCCCCACGGATCCCTGCCAGACTAAGCGCAAGAGGATTTGCACTAAGTTTGTCAATCAAGGCGAAGATGTTTGCTCGGGGCGTTCGTGTTCACAAGACGCGTGTGAGAGGTATCCTTGTAACATGAATATCGTCGTCGTCGGATGCGGTCGCGTGGGTTCACAGCTTGCGACCATGCTCTCGATCGAAGGCCACAACGTTGTGGTCATCGATCGAGATGAGAACGCGTTCCGTCGCCTCGGCAGCACGTTCAACGGTGTCACAATCAAAGGCCTCGGGTTCGACGAGGAGATTCTGGAGCAAGCCGGCATCCGCGAGACGGATGCGTTCGCCGCGGTCACGAACCTCGACAACACCAACCTCATGGCGGCCGAGGTGGCTCGCAAGCTCTTCGGCGTGAAGCACGTCGTCGCCCGCCTTTACAACCCCGTGCGTGAACGCACCTACCAGCAGCTCAACCTGGACTACGTGTGCGGTACCACGCTTGTGGCCGAGGTGCTCATGGATAAAATCCATGCGGGCCACGGGCACCACCTCAACAGCATCGGTGACATAGAGGTCATCGAGTTCAAGGCTGACTCGGATATCGAAGGACGCAAACTCCGCGACATCGAGATCGAGAACCGCTTCCGCATCTTTGCGATCACGCGCGGTCCGATGTCGTTCATCCCTGAACCCAACACGGTCATGCGGGAAGGCGACATCATCTTCGCTTCGGTGAAGGACCAGGCCTATCCCAAGATCGAGAAGTACATGGAGGACTAGACCATGTACATCGTGGTGAACGGCGGCGGCAAGGTCGCATCGTATCTCGCCAAGACGCTGCTGGAGCGCGGTCACAGCGTCGCGCTGATCGAGAAGCGTGAGACCGTCGCGCATAAGCTTGCCGGCGAGCTGACCGGCTCTCCGCTCATCGTGCGGGGCGACGGTTGCGACGTGGCCTACCAGGAGGATGCCGGCGTCGGTCGAGCCGACGTGTTCGTCGCCGCAACGGGTGACGACGACGACAACCTCGTCTCCTGTCAGCTCGCGAAGGTCGCCTTTGGCGTTCCCCGTACGGTCGCACGTGTCAACAACCCCAAAAACGAGCACATCTTCAATGCGCTCGGCATAGAGGCCATCTCCTCGACGACGATCATCTCTCGGATGATCGAGGAGGAGGCGACGGTTGGTGACATCCACACCCTCAGTGCTCTTCGCAAGGGTGACGTGGCGATCGTGGAGGTCACGCTGCCGGTCGACCGCTGCGTTGTGTGTGGCAAGAAAGTCGCCGATCTGTCTTTGCCGGGCGACTGCATACTCGTGGCGCTCATGCGCGGGGAGGAAGTCGTCACCGTTCACGGCGATACCGAGATGCAGCCGGGGGATACGGTCATCGCATTCACCAAGGTCGAGCACGAGAAGACGTTGAAGAAAGCGTTGACGGGGGAGTAGTGTCGTGAAGGTGCAGGCGGGCCCGCGGAAGGCCTGTCAATACGCGATTGCAATCCTCGTTGAGGCTGCCTACGTTCTCGTAATGGCCGGTCTCGCGCTGTTGGTCGCCGTTATTGCCGAGGCGATCTTGCGATGATCATTCGGCCACGCAAGGACGACCATCTCATCGTCGGGAAGTACATCGGGAAGATCGTGACCGGCATCGGGCTGCTCATGGTCGTCCCGCTCGTCACATCGCTCGCCTTCGCCGAGTGGGACACCGCGCTCGACTTCGTGATCGGCATCGGCGCCTGCATGGGCTTTGGATTCGGCCTTCAGACTATCTGTCGTACCAAGAAGGACCTTCGGTGGGGTCATGGCCTGGTCGTGGCATCCGGCTCCTGGATCGCTGCCACGGTGCTCGGCGCATTGCCGCACTGGCTCTCCGGCCACGAGGGCAGCTACCTCGATGCGATGTTCGACATCATGAGCGGCTACACGACGACCGGCCTCTACCTGATCCAGGATCTCGACCACATCTCGTACGGCCTGAACATGTGGCGTCACCTGCTCACGTACGCCGGGGGGCAGGGTATCGTTGTCATCGCGCTCACGTTCCTCGTGAAGGGCACGGCCGGTGCCTACAAGTTGTATGTCGGCGAGGGCAAGGACGAGCGGCTTCTGCCGAACGTCGTCGGTACCGCGCGGGCGATCTGGCTCGTCAGTCTCACCTGGCTCGGCATCGGTACGGCAGCTCTCGCAGTCACCGGGCTGGCGCTCGGACAGGAACCCGTGCGTGCGCTGCTCCATGGACTGTGGGTCTTCATGGGAGCCTGGAGCACAGGGGGGTTCGCCCCCCAGTCATACAACACGATGTGGTTCCACTCCCCCGTCTACGAGGCGCTGTGCATCATCATCTTCGTTGCGGGGTCGTTCAACTTCGCGTTGCATTGGGCTCTGTGGCAGGGTGACCGCAAGGAACTCAGACGCAACATCGAGATCGCGAGCTTCACGGCGACCGCGTTCATCGCCGTGTCTGTGGCGACGTTCGGTCTGTCGCATCTCGGCGTCTATCCCGATGCCGTGAACCTCTTCCGCAAGGCGTTCTACCAGGTGATGTCGGGACATACGACCACGGGTTTCTCGACCATCTACTCGCGTGCGTTCGTCACGCAGTGGGGGCCGATCGCAATGCTCGCGACCACTGTTGCGATGGCGATTGGCGCCTCAGCGTGTTCCACAGGTGGAGGCATCAAGGGGATCCGCATCGGCGTCCTCACTAAGGCGTACCTGCAAGACGTCCGCCGTATGATCTCGCCCGACAGCGCGGTCGTGGTGGGCCGGTATCATCACATTCGCGACATGATGCTGGAAGACCGCGTCGTGCGTACGGCACTCATGATCACGATGGCGTACGTGACGGCATATGCTGTCCTCACCGTGTTGGGCGTACTCCTGGGATATGACTTCACCCAGGCTGCGTTCGAAGGCGTGTCAGCGGCATCAAACACCGGCCTGTCATGCGGTATCACCTCACCCGCGATGCCGACTGTCCTAAAATGGGCCTACATGGTCGCGATGTGGATGGGTCGACTCGAGTTCATGTCCGTACTCGCTCTCTTCGGTCACCTCTACGCGATTGTGAGGGGGAAATGATGCGACGCATGACCCTCATCGGCCTGTTGGCCGTAGCGTTGCTACTGCCTTCGGTCGCGATGGCCGAGGAGCATACAGTGTCGCCGCGCGTACCTGTCTCCAAGAACTCGCCGTCCAGTGCCGAGCTCGTGGAACGGCCAGATACATTCGATGGCACGGCCGTCATCTATAGCGGTGAGGTCATCGGTGAGGCGATGGTTCGCGGCAACTGGGCGTGGCTGCACATCAACGACGACGCCTACACGGAGCGCAACATCGAAGAAGGGGCGTCTCTAGGCGGCCCGAACTCCGGTATGCCGATCTGGGTTCCCGCGGACGAAGCAGCTGAGATCAGCGTCTTCGGTGACTACCGCCATGAGGGCGACATCGTGCAGGTGCGGGGCGTGTTCAACGCCGCATGCCCCGAGCACGGTGGAGACATGGATATCCATGCCGTATACGTGGATGTCTTACGTGTGGGACGCGAGGTAGAGGATCCTGTATCGAAGACGAAGCTCACCTGGGCGATCATCGCGACGCTGGCCGCCGCCGCTGCCTTCGCGCTCGACCGCAACCTGGAGAGGATTCGGGAGTGGCAGCGCGCGCTGCAGCCGACGCGGTGATTTGCCGGCACGCTGCCCGGTGATACAATACCCGACGCGTCACAAGAAGCGGGCGTAGCTCAGCTGGTAGAGTGAAAGCTTCCCAAGCTTTAGGTCGCGGGTTCGAGCCCCGTCGCCCGCTCCAAACGATACTGCCGAAGGCCGCCGCGGGCGGCCTTCGTCGCGCCCTGAGCCGTACGTCGGCGCCCGGCAACCGCTCGTCGACTCGTAGTAGCGGCGGCCCTGGCAGGGAGCTACACTATCGAACACAGGTTCGATACCGCCGCCCCTCACTCTCCCCGGTGGACGTTGGAGGGAGTTATCGTGGGGCAGCATCGTTGTTTGGGAGTGTTCGCGCTCATGCTCGGGGTCGTACTATCGATGCCCGCGCAGGCACATGCGATTGAAGCACAAGTCCTGCTCTGTTATGGCGCGACCTATAGTGTGGCGGGCGCGCAGCGGACGCACCGCGGTGCCGACGTCGCCGCGTCTACCGGCTCGGCGGCGGCCAGCTTTGCCGATGGCGAGGTGAGCTTCAGCGGGCGTGTCCCATCGGACGAGGGCGGAAGCGTGTTCGCCGTGACTGTCCGAATGCCAGATGGAACGCTCGTGAGCGTTCACCCACTCGCCGAGACCTGGGTAGACGAAGGAGACACCGTCTCGGTCGGAGACGGTCTGGGTATGGTCGCCGAGTCGGGTGACTCGTCCGTGCACGAGCCACATCTGCACTTGAGTGTTCGCCGCGGAGGCACATACGTCGACCCGTCCTTCCTGCTCAGCTCGTCTACTCCCTCACCGGCAGATCCAGTGGTGGCGCAGGTGGAGCCGTCGACGGACTCACTGGTGGGCAGCGCGCCCAAGGCGGAGGAAGGCGCTGTGAGTCCGGAGCCGCTCGCGTCGGCGTCGGTCGTTCAGGTTACACAGGAGCCGGTCCTGTCAGCATCACCACCGGTGGCTGAGATGCATCCCGTACTCCCCGTCACTCCCGGCCACCCGGCTCCTGCCGGGGTCTCCGTAGCGAATGCTTCGGGTCAGGTCGCGGGGTTGGCTTCGCGTCGATCGAGAGCCGGCGGGATCACGGCGCCTTTCGATGGGGCGGCCGCTGCGAATGGGTTGCTTGCGGTCTCGAGCATCGGGGTGGCCGCGCTTCTGGCTACGCTTGTGCGGCGGAGAATTCTCGCTGTTGCGGAGGTCGACTAACGGTAGTGACATGTCAGGAAACCGCAGCGTGTCAGAGGCGTGGGATAAGCGTTGTAGGTGCGGTCGGTCTCTGATACACTGCGAGGGCTTCATTTCCTGCTCCGGGCAGACGCCTTCAGTGTCCCGGGGCCGCAGTAGCCCAAGGGAGGTGAATAAGTGAAGGCTTACGAACTTATGCTCATCACTAATCCCACCCTCGACGACGAGGCGCGGACGGCTGTCCTCGAGAAGACTCGAGGCGTCATCGCCGCTGATGGTACTGTCGATTCCGAGGATGCATGGGGTAAGCGTCGTCTGGCTTTCGAGATAGATAGCCACACGGACGGCGACTACCACGTCATGCAGTTCCATGCGACTCCTGCTGTCGTTGCCGAGCTCGACCGCGTCTTGCGTATTACCGATCAGGTTGTCCGATTCATGATCGTGCGGCGCGACGACATCAAGGAGTAGCGGTGCTGCAACCCGACCGATCAGGACGGGCGAGTGACGGCGGCCCAGAGTGGCCGCAGAGACGAGGTAGGAACCATGGGCATCAACCGGGTAGTGATCACCGGCAATCTGACAAGAGATCCCGAGCTGCGCTCGACATCTAGTGGTATGAGCATTCTCAAGCTCGGTGTGGCGGTCAACGATCGTCGCAAGAACCAGCAGACAGGCGAGTGGGAAGACATCCCGAACTTCGTGGATGTCACCATTTTCGGTGCACGCGGCGAAGCGTTGTCGCGTTTCCTGAGCAAGGGATCAAAGGTCGCGATCGAAGGTAAGCTTCGCTGGAGCCAGTGGGAGAATCCGCAGGGCGAGAAGCGCAGCAAGCTCGAGGTCGTCGCCGACGAAGTCGAGTTTCTCTCATCTCGCGACGGTGGCTCCGGCGGCGGATATAGCGCACCGTCCACTCCAGCTTCCGACGTAGATGGCTCGGGCGAAGAGATTCCGTTCTAGTTCCACCTACTCCAGAACATTCAGCCGGCGGCGGTACCCTCCCGCCGAGCGGCAGGCCAAAGGTCCACGATAGGATCCGAAGGGAGGTAAGAAGTGAGCGACTACGCACGACGCCCCAAGCGCAAGTACTGCGTGTTCTGTAAGGACCACGCTGAGTACATCGACTACAAGGACGTCAACATGCTGCGCAAGTTCATGACCGACCGCGGGAAGATCAAACCGCGCCGTGTCTCGGGCAACTGCGCCCAGCACCAGCACCGGATCGCGACCGCCGTGAAGCGTGCCCGGGAGATGGCACTTGTGCCCTACACCGTGCCGGTCATTAGCGGCAAGGTCGACGGCAAACGCGGCCGCTAGGTCGTCTGCTGGCGCGAGCGACGACAACGCCGTTCGCTACTGACCGATTGCGGGTGTGGGGTTCTCCCGAGGTCGCGGGGTTCGCTTGTGAGGACCCTGTATGCGGGCTTAGAGTGGGAAGCACCTCATGTCCGGGAGACCCGGCCGCGAGGAAACGAACAAGGAGTAACGATGAAGGTCATCCTGACACAGGACGTGAAGGGACGGGGCAAGGAAGGCGACGTCGTCGATGTCGCCCATGGCTTCGCCGCGAACTTCCTGCTGCCGCGCAAGATCGCCGTCGAGGCGACGCCCGGCAATCTAAAACAGCTTGAGGCGCGGATGCACAACATCCAGAAGCGTGAATCGATGCGCCGCGGCGAGGCCGAAGGTGTCGCTGCCGCTGTCGAGGGCAAGACGATTACCATCGCCGCAAAGGCGGGCGACGAGGGCAAGCTCTATGGCTCGATCACGCCTGCGATGATCGCTGACGCGGTTGCCGAGCAGCTCGGCGTTGAGGTGGATCGCAGAAAGCTTGACGTCCATGCGCACATCAAGACGCTTGGCGAGCATACGGTCCAGCTTCACATCTACTACGATGTGAACGCAGATCTCAAAGTCAAGGTCGTGGCCGAGGGTGTCGTTGAGGCGCCGGCCGACAGGCCTGTGGCCGAGGCTGTTAAGGTTGAAGCTGAGGAAGCGCAGCTCGCCGAAGAGGTCGTTGAGGTTGAAGCCGAGGAAACGTCCGTCACCGAGGAGGCCGAAGAGGTCGCCGAGGACGCTGACGAGCAGGAGTAACACGCCAGACGGTCTGCCGGAGGCGATCGCCCACATGGGCGGTGCCCTCGGCGGTCCATGGGGGAGCAGGTATGGCAGAGAGCGCGGAGCGTAAGCTGGCAGAGCGTGTGCCGCCTCACAATCTCGAGGCCGAGCAGTCGCTGCTCGGCTCGATGTTCCTGTCCGCCGAGGCAGTCGAGACCTGTCTCAGTATGGTGGGCGCCGAGGACTTCTACCGCTCCGCCCACGCCCGCATCTTCGAGGCGATCAATGAGCTCAACGGTCGGGGTGAGCCAATCGACCAGATTACGGTCGCCGATCGCCTCGAGGCAACCAGCCGACTTGATGCCGCAGGCGGCAAGCCGTATCTGCTCGACATCACGAGCATGGTTCCCACCGCTGCGAACGCCACCTACTACGCCGAGATTGTGAGGCGCACATCGATGTTGCGCCAGCTCATTGGTGCAGCAAACAAGATCGCGACCATATCGTATGAGAATCCGGACGACATCGATCGGGTGGTCGAAGACTCCGAGCGAGCGGTCTTCGAGGTCACCAACAAGCGGGTCTCGAGCAACTTCCGTGATCTTCCCGAGCTCATGAAGATCGGTTTCGACCAGATCGAGCAGCTCTACGACCGCAAGGCACACATTACGGGCGTGCCCACGGGCTTCCCGGATCTCGACAAGATCCTGGCTGGTCTACACCGCGGCGACCTGATCATCATTGCCGCACGTCCGTCGGTTGGCAAGACGGCGCTTGCCCTGAATATCGCCGTCAATGCAGCGAAAGCGGGACACCCTGTCGCGGTTTTCAGCCTGGAGATGTCCGCCGAACAACTCGTGCAACGCATCCTGTGTTCTGAGGCCCGAATCGACAGCCAGCGTTTGCGCACCGGCTACCTCAAAGACAGTGACTGGCCCCAGATCATGCAGGCGATGGGGCGTCTTGCCAGCACTTCGCTGTGGGTCGACGACACGCCCGCGATCTCCATTCTCGAAGTCCGCGCCAAGGCGCGTCGACTCCTGCGCGACAAGGGAGAAGGGCTCATCATCGTCGATTACCTGCAGTTGATGCAGCCGCAGAACCGCCGTTCGGAGAACCGTCAGGTGGAGATCGCCGAGATCAGCCGCGGTCTGAAGATCCTCGCGAAGGAACTCAACGTCCCGATTATCGCGCTCTCACAGCTTTCACGTGCTGTTGAACAGCGCGCCGGCAAGCGGCCACAGCTCTCCGACCTTCGCGAGTCTGGCGCAATCGAGCAAGACGCCGACGTCGTCATGTTCATCGACCGCAACACCGATTCGCGCGGTGAGGAAGAGGATGGTCGGCCCAACAAGGGCGAGGCGGAGATCATCGTTGCCAAGCATCGCAACGGCCCGACCGACAATTGCCACCTCGCGTTCCTTTCGCAGTACACGAAGTTCGTGCCCATGGCTCGAGACGTGCCGTAGGTTCTACTCGGCGGGAAACTCCTTCGGCACACGGCCGATTGCTCTGATCGAGCAGCGGGAGACCCGGTTGAGCGCCAACTCATCCGCTCGTTCGCGCACCGCCTTGCGGCCCACACCGGGGTTCAGGTACACATCGAAGATTCGGCGGCCGTAGCGCCGTTCCAGCGCCGCAAGCTCATCGAGTACATGCAGTGCGGCCGCCTCTTTCAGGTACAGCGACACGCGGTCGGGCAGGTCGGGGAGGTCGCCGACGGCAGCGAATACGTGCCACCCCTCGATCACATCCACTTTCGGGTTGACCGGCCACACCTCCCAGCCCTCCTCGGCATAGGCACGGACGGCCTTGTTGCCGAACTTGGCCCGATCGGCCGAGGCGCCCACGATCGCGATCGTGCGCTTGGGTTGCTCGGCCTTGGATGCCATGGTCAGACTCCTCTCGCAGCTACATGGTGCGGCGCCTCTTTCGCGTCACGTGATACCTCCCCGCGTGTCTGCCGAGAGAAACAGAGCGACCTTCGGGTACACTCATGGCTGTCGAGTGAGCACGGCAGAAGGAGGGGGCTTCATGAGCAAGGAACGCTACGACGTCGTCATCGTCGGTGCGGGGCCTGCGGGCATCTTCGCCGCCATCGAGCTCATTCGCGCACGGAAGGACCTGCGGATCCTGCTGGCCGAGCGCGGTAAGCCCATCTCGAAGCGACGCTGCCCCGCGCGCGAGACACACTGCGTGGGCTGTGAGACCTGCGCGATCATGACTGGCTGGGGCGGCGCGGGAGCGTTCTCAGACGGCAAGCTCACACTGACGACCGAGGTCGGCGGGTGGCTCGGCGAGTACGTCGGTACCAAAGCACTCGAGCGACTCGTGGACGATGCGGACAGCATATGGCTCGAGTTCGGTGCGACGACCGAGGTGCATGTCCCTGATGCCGAGACGGCTGAGCGTCTTTCGCGCGAGGCGACGCTTGCCGGGATGCGCCTCGTGCCGATGCGCATCCGTCACATCGGCACCGATCGCTCCCTCCAGGTGTTGCAGGCCATGCACGACTACCTTGTCGAGCAGGGGGTCGACGTCCGCACGGGGGTCCGCGCTTCACGCATTCTCGCCGAGAGCGGTCACGTCACGGGTGTCGAGCTTGAGGGCGGTGAGGTCATGCTGGCCCCGGTGGTCATCGCGGCACCCGGTCGCGACGGCGCTGACTGGCTGGCCGAGCAGGCACGCGAACTCGACATCGGGCTCGTGAGCAATGCCGTCGACATCGGCGTGCGCGTTGAAGTGCCCGCGCCGGTCATGGAGCGGCTGACCGATCCCCTCTACGAGGCCAAACTCATCTACTACTCCAAGCAGTTCGGCGATCAGGTGCGCACGTTCTGCATGAACCCGTACGGCGAGGTCACCACCGAGAGCTACGGCGACATCATCACGGTGAACGGCCATTCTTTTGCCGAGAAGCGCACGGCCAACACCAACTTCGCGGTGCTGGTGAGCCAGAACTTCACGCACCCGTTCCACGAGCCGATCACCTACGGCTCCTCGATTGCGCGCCTCGCGAACCTGCTCGGCGAGGGCATCATCGTGCAGCGCCTCGGCGACCTACGAGCGGGTCGGCGTTCGACGGCGAAGCGCATCGCCCAGTCGGTCGTCGAGCCGACGATGCCGCAGGCGACGCCGGGCGACCTCAGCTTCGTGCTGCCATACCGCCACCTCGCCGATATCCTCGAGTTCCTCGACGCGATGGACACGCTGGCTCCGGGAGTGGCAGACGACGGTACGCTGCTCTATGGCATCGAGGTGAAGTTCTACTCTTCCCGCCTTGAGCTCGACTCGATGCTACAGACGCAAGTCGCGGGCCTCTACGCCATCGGCGATGGCGCCGGCGTGACGCGCGGCCTGGTGCAGTCCAGCGCGAGCGGTCTGGTGGCGGCGCGTTCAGTGGTACGCGGAGGTATCGGGTAGCCGGGTCTTCTCGGCAGGCTAGATCCTACGGTACTTCTTCAGCGCGAGAATGTTGCCGAGAAGTGCGCACGCTCTCGCGCAACCGGCGGCGTCACGCTATCGTGGATGTATAGGAAGCACGCACTTCTGTATCAACACCGAAGGAGAGTCCGTATGATCAAGGTCGCCGTGTGGGGTACGGGCATGATGGGGCAGGGACTTCTAGGCTTCCTGCTGGACAGGCCCAAGGACGTGGAACTCGTGGGCGCCATCGTCACCAATCCCGCCAAGGAAGGCAAGACGGTCGGCGAACTTCTCGGCCGTGACTGCGACGTTAAGATGACGACCGATTACGCGGCGGTGCTGGCCAGCAAGCCCGACGTCGTCTGCATCTGTACGCAGAGCAACCTCGACGAGATCACCTCGCAGGTTGAGCCGTGCGTACGCGCTGGCGCGAATGTGCTCTGTATCGCCGAGAAACTCGCGTACCCGTGGGCGAGCGATTCGGAGTGGGCCGTACGCTTCGATGAGCTGGCCGAGGAGTACGGCGTGTCCATTCTCGGCACCGGTATCAACCCCGGCTTCATCCTCGACGCGCTTATCGTCGCGTGGACCTCGATCTGCCTGCGGGTCGACCGCATCGAAGCGCAGCGTGTGAACGACCTCTCGCCCTTTGGGCCCACCGTTATGGCGAGCCAGGGTGTGGGCACCACGGTGGAGGAGTTCGAGAGTGGCGTGGCGGACGGCTCGATTGTCGGTCATATCGGCTTCCAGGAGTCGATCAGCCTTATCGCCGACGCGATCGGCTGGGAGATTGACGAGATTGTCGAGACGCGTGAGCCCATCGTCACGACGGTGGAGCGCTCGACTCCGCACGTGCATGTGAAGCCCGGCGATGTGGCTGGCTGCAAGCACATTGGTCGCGGCTACTCCGGCGGCGAGCTCAAGATCGAGCTTATCCACCCGCAGCAGATCCACCCCGAGATGGAGAGCATCGACACCGGTGACTACATCACCATCCACGGCGAGCCCGAGGTGCACATGGTGAACGCGCCGGAGATTCCCGGCGGCAAAGGCACGTACGCGAGCACCGGCAACTACATCCCGCTGCTCATCGACGCCCCTGCGGGCATACTTACCGTGGTAGACATGCCGCTCCCCAGATTCTGGGCCCCGACCGTCTAGAGGTGACCGATGATGTCTGACGCCGAGCGCTGCATCGCTGGCGGCTGGGTGGAGGTCGAGCGTGTGCTGCTCGATCCCGCCGATCGCTCGACGAACCTGCCGGCCGACACTGCCGCGCAACCGCTGCTCGTGTGGGTGAAGGGTTTCGCGCGTGCCGAAGCGAGTGTGGGCGAGCGCGTCGAGGTCGAGACGATGACCGGCCGCAGGGTGACGGGACGCTTGACCGAGGTGAACCCGGGTTACACGCACACGTTCGGTAAACCGGCGCCTGAGCTCACGCACGTGGGGCGAGACCTGCGTGATCGAGTGGCCGCCTACCGCGCCTTCGCTGACGCGAAGGCGGGTGAGTGAGGTGGTCGGACGCACCGAAGCTATCCTCGCGCGCAAGGGCGAGATCATGAAGCGGGCGCTCGGCATGGATTACGCTGAGTTCGAGCGCAGCCCCATCGCCTTCGACTACGAAGGCTTGATGGGCGCACACGGCTACTCGCTGCAAGACATCATCGGCATCCAGCTGGCGGCGGGCGTGGGGAAGACGCCGCTGCTCGAGCTGCGCAATCTCACCGACCTCGTGCGCTCCTACGCTGACCCCGGCATGGGCGCGCGCATCTTCGTCAAAGACGAGGCCGCCAACATGGCGGGATCGTTCAAGGACCGCCGCGCGAGCGTGAGCATCCACGTCGCGAAAGAGAAGGGCTACGAGGGTGTCATCGCGGCGACTTCGGGTAACTACGGCGCTGCCGTCTCGAGCCAGGCCGCGCGCGCGTCGCTCAAGTGCATTATCGTGCAGGAGGCGTTCGACTCCCGTCACATCGGCCAGCCCGAGATCGTCGAGAAGTCGCGCATCTGCGAGGCGTTCGGCGCCGAGGTCATCCAGCTCTCGGTGGGCCCCGAGCTGTTCAGCCACATGCTCGAGCTGCTCGACGAGACCGGCTACCTGGCCGCCTCGCTCTACTCGGCGTTCGGTGTGTCGGGAATCGAGACGCTTGGCTGGGAGCTGGCCGAGGAGATGACGGCGCTCACCGGTGCGCCGCCCACGCACGTGGTCGTCACGCACGCAGGCGGCGGCAACACGACCGGCACCGCGCGGGGGCTCAAGCGAGCCGGCGCGAAGACCGAAATCGTGAGCGCGAGCGTGGACCTGAGCGGCCTGCACATGGCGAGCGACGCTGACTTCAACCGCAAAAGCTTCACCACCGGGCACACCGGCTTCGGCGTGCCGTTTGCCACCTGGCCGGACCGTGCCGACGTGCCGCGTAACGCCGCACGCGCGCTGCGCTACATGGACCGCTATCTCACCGTCAGCCAGGGTGAGGTCTTCTACGTGACCGAGGCGATGGCCAAGCTCGAAGGTCTCGAGCGCGGGCCTTCCGGCAACTCCGCCATGGCCGCGGCGATGTCGCTCGCCCGCGACCTGCCGCGCGACGCCACGGTCGTCGTGCAGGAGACCGAGTACACCGGTGCCGGCAAGCATCACTGGGCGCAGCTGAACTTCGCGCGTCAGCAGGGCATCGAGGTGCGCGCGGGCGATCCGGCGGAGAGCGTCCCTGGCACGAGCATTATCATCCCCGAGCGGCCCGAGCAGATCCGTGCGAAAGACTTCGACCTCGGCAAACTACGCCGGAGTTACGTCCGCAACGCGCTCGCGCATGCGCCCGAGGGCTACGTGCCCACCGCTGACGACATCGAGTTCCTGGCCGAGGACAGCAACTGCACGCCGGCGGCGGTCGAGGAGATCCTCGTCGCCCTCAAGGAGGCGTAGCGCGTGTCTGACCTCCATCAGCAGGACACCAGCGACACCGCCGCCGGGTTTTCGCGTCGACGGAGAGCGATGGGGGTCGTTGTGCTGCTGGTCATCATTGCAGTTCTCGCGTTCGCTATCGTGAAGCTTCTTCCGCAGAAAACGACGCCTTCGACCGTCGCGGCGATCGACAGCGATGCAGTGGCCGCTTACGAGGCCGCGCTCGATGCCGAGCTGCCGATCTACGTGCTCTTCCACTCGCGGAGCTGCCAGCCGTGCATCGAGATCGATGCCGTTGCACAAGAGGTCGTTCCCGAGTATGCGGGCAGGGTCTCCTTTGTGGATGTCATCACCGACGACCCGGCGGGCAAGGAGCTGGCCGCCCGGCTCCCCTTCCAGTTCATCCCAACCTCATACTTCCTTGCAGCAGACGGCAGTGTGGCCGACATGTATACAGGAGTTCTGGACGCCACAGCGATGCGTGCCCGTCTCGACACCTTGCTCGAAGAAGAATAAGCGGACAGAATCGCATAAGAACGGCACCGCACTGCATACCGAGTACTAAGGAGCCCGCATGGTTCGCCCCGACACGTTCCATGAGGTCCGCGAGCATCTGGCGGACCTGTCCGACGAGCAGCTTGAGGCCCGCTTCTGGGAGCTTTCGGACGAGGTCGTCTCCCCGCTCGTCGAGCTGGCGCGTACGCACACCTCTCCCTCGATCGAGCGCAGCGTGCTCATGCGCATGGGCATCGACTCGCGCACGTGCGCGGCCGTGGTGGCCGAGTGCGAGAAACGCGGGCTTCTCGGCCATGGGGCGGGACACGTCGTCTACATCTGCATGCAGCAGTGGGAGTGCGATGCTCCGGAGGCGGCACGCCGTCTTGCCGAGGGGGACGGCTGGGACATCGCCGACGTGAAGTGGGGTGGCGCGCGATGAGTGAGACGCTGCCGCCGCTCGACCCGAACGTGAAGCTGGATGTCGAGGCGCTGCTCGACGGTCTCGAGCACTACCGTCCCCGCCGGCACGGCTGGACCTGGCGCACGCCGGTGCCGAATCAGCGCATGCATGAGTTCACCTACCGCGAGACGTCGGAGAACGTGGAGCGCTCTGTCCCGCTGCCGGCAGCACACTACTTCGAGAACATCGACCCGCAGCCTGACTGCGTCATCACCACCGAGATCGCGTCGGGTCGTCCCGAAGATGACATTCGCCGCATGCGTATGGCCGCATGGCATGGCGCCGACCACATGATGGTCATCCGCACTGCGGGTCAGAGCCACATGGACGGCCTGCTCGAGGGTACGCCGGAGGGCGTTGGCGGCATCGCGATCACTCGCAAGCAGTGCCGGTTCACGCGCCGTGCGCTCGATCTGATCGAGGACGAGGTCGGGCGTCCTCTGAACTACCACAGCTACGTGAGTGGTGTGGCGGGCCCCGAGATCGCGGTCATGTTCGCCGAGGAGGGCGTGAACGGTGCGCATCAGGACCCGCAGTACAATGTGCTCTACCGCAACATCAACATGTACCGCAGTTTCGTGGATGCGGCAGTCGCCAAGCACGTCATGGCTGCCGCGGGTATCCTGCAGATCGATGGCGCGCACAATGCGAACGCCACCGCCATCAAGGCGTGGAAGGTCATGCCTGAGCTGCTCGTGCAGCACGCCATCAACTGCGCGTATTCAGTGGCTGTTGGCATGCCGAAGGAGCAGATTGCGCTTTCTACGGTACCGCCGGACGCAGCGCCCGCGCCGTGCATGCGCATGGACCTGCCGTACGCGATCGCGCTGCGCGACCTCTTCGGCGAGTACAAGATGCGCGCACAGGAGAACACACGCTACATGGAGTCCGACGGTCGCGACGCCACAGTCTCCCATGTGATGAACCTGATGATCTCGCGGTTGACCTCGGCCGATATCCAGTCGACGATCACGCCCGACGAGGGCCGCAACGTGCCATGGCATTACAACAGCGTGGCCGCGGTGGACACCGCCAAACAGTCGCTTCTGGGGATGGACGGCCTGCGCGAGATGGTGAAGGTTGACCGAGAGAACCCCGAGCTGAAGGCGCGCGTGCGCGAGATCAAGGAGCGTGCGGTGCTCTTCTTGGAGTCGATGCTTGCCGATGGTGGCTACTTTGCCGGTGTAGAGGAGGCATACTTCGTGGATTCGGGCGAGTACCCCGAGACCAACGACGACGGCATCGCACGTCTGTCCGACGGCGGAGTGGCTGAAGGCACGATCGTGCTGCGCGCCGACGACTACATGGCGCCGGTCTGCCACCACTTCGGCGAGAACCACCTGCCCGAGGGGTACCACGGACGCGCATCTGGCGAAGCGGCGCCGTGCGAGCTCATCGGCGGATGCACGCTGTGCGACGACGCGAAGGTTCCCTTCACCGACGAGCTGGACCCCACCGATAACGCCGCCGTGCGGCTTGCGCAGACTGCAGAACTGCGCGAGAAAGGCCTCATCAAGCCCGAGGTGGAGTGGGCCGGCGACGGAGTCGTCGTGGTGACGATGTTCCTGCCGGCCGACGAGCGGGTGACAGAGGCTGCCGCGCTCGAGCTCGGCACGGCAATGAATCTCACCGAGTGCGAGGTCATCCACAAGCGCGTCATGCACCCGGCCGAGGGCACGCTCATCGAGCTCAAAGGCCGCCTCGACGTGGCGATCGACCCGGCGACGCTCATTATCCCGGAGCTGCCTGAGGTGCTCACCGACGAGGAGATCCGCGAGTTCGTGCGCGAGCGAAACCTGCGCGTTGTGGCCGCGACCGTGGGTGAGGACGAGCACTCGGTGGGCATGCGCGAGATCATCGACATCAAGCACGGTGGTCTGGAGAA
>JAXMMT010000006.1:0-12518 GCA_034399355.1 Coriobacteriia bacterium
GGCGCCCACGTCGTTTTCCGCGTGATAGCGCGGGGCGTCGCGGCCCACATCGCCCCCTCGGGCGGCGAGCATGCGGGCCGTGTGAAGGAAAGGAGGGAATACATGCCGACTGCACAGAAGGCCGCCATCGTGGCGGAAATCAAAGAGCGTCTCAGCGCCTCGGCAGGTTTCATCATGACCGACTACCGTGGTTTGACGGTCAAGGAGATGCAGGCGCTGCGCGCCAAGCTGCGTGAGGTGGGCGTCGATCTCAAGATCTACAAGAACACGCTCGCTCAACTGGCCGTTCGTGACCTGGGACTGCCGTCCATGGACGAGATGCTCGCAGGCCCGACCGCGATGGTCTTTATGGCCGAGGACCCGGTCGCACCTGCGAAGGCCATCATGGACTTTGCTAAGGCGCACAAAGGGCTCGAGGTCAAAGGTGGCTTCATCGAGCAGAACATCGTCGATGCCGACAGCGTCAAGGCGATTGCACTGCTGCCATCTCGCGAGGAGCTCATCGCGAAGTTGATGGGCACGATGCTCAACCCGCTGCGCGGGTTCATGTCCATGCTCAACGCTCCTGCCGGCGCGTTTGCACGCGTCGTCAAGGCGGTTGCCGACCAGAAGGCGGCTGCATAACCGTTCGGACAGGAATGCACTTCCGGCGTCGATACGTGGCGTTAGGGGAGGCGTGAACAAGACAAGGAGATAGACACTATGGCTGGCATTAAGCGTGAGGATGTTCTCGAGTGGGTCAAGGGCGCTCCGGCTCTCGAGCTTGCTGAGCTCGTCAAGGAGATGGAAGAGGTCTTCGGCGTGTCTGCCGCCGCTCCGGTGGCAGTGGCCGCTGCTCCGGCCGCCGGCGACGCTGGTGCCGTTGAAGAGAAGGACAGCTTCGACGTTGTTATCGTTGGTGCTGGTGACAAGAAGATTCAGGTCATCAAGGTCGTCCGTGAGCTCACGAGCCTCGGCCTCAAGGAGGCAAAGGACCTCGTTGACAGTGCGCCCAAGTCGGTGCTCGAGGGTGTCAATAAGGAGAAGGCCGAGGAGGCCAAGGCCAAACTCGAGGAGGCTGGCGCCGCGATCGAGCTCAAGTAGCTCGTTGCTGCGCAAGGCTCGGACGAGGGTCTAGTAGACATGGCTGGCGGTCCCGACGGACCGCCAGCCATTCAGCCACTACGGAAGCAGATGTCAGAATTGACCCTCGGTATACCCGTAGCTATACTGAGAGTTTGCGACTTCAGAACGCCGCCGCCGCGTAATAAGGAGGAATCACCTGGTGCGCCGTGAAGCAGGTTCCCCCGTTCCCGCTGGCATTCGCCAGCGCCGCACGTTCGCTAAGATCCCAGAGATACTCGACGTACCGAATCTTATCGCAATACAGACTGACAGTTTCAAGTGGTTCCTCGACGAGGGACTGCGCGAGACGTTTCATGACATATCTCCCATCGAGGACTTCACTGGCAACCTTGCTGTGGAGTTCGGCGGTCATGAGTTCGGCGACGCCAAGTACTCCGTCGAGGAGTGCAAAGAGAAGGACATGTCCTACCAGGCGCCTCTCTTCGTAGAGGTGCGTTTCATCAACAAGGAGACGGGTGAGATCAAGGAGCAGCAGGTCTTCATGGGCGACTTCCCGCTCATGAGCGACCGCGGCACCTTCGTCATCAACGGCACCGAACGAGTCGTCGTTTCGCAGCTCGTCCGCTCGCCCGGCGTGTACTACTCCGAAGAGCGGGACAAGACGACCGACAAGGCGATTTACACCACGAAGGTCATTCCTGCACGTGGTGCCTGGCTCGAACTTGAAACGGACAAGCGTGATATCGTGTCCGTGCGTATCGACCGGAAGCGCAAGCAGCCGGTCACCGTGCTGCTGAAGGCTCTGGGTATCGCCGAGACTCGCGAGGAGATTCTCGAGCTCTTTGGCGACGCTGAGTGCATCAAGCGCACGCTTGACAAGGATTTCACCGAGACCCGCGAAGAGGCGCTTATCGAAATCTACAAGCGGTTGCGCCCCGGCGAACCGCCGACGGTGGACAGCGCCCGTTCGCTTCTCGATGGTCTCTTCTTCAATCCCCAGCGCTATGACCTTGCCAAGGTCGGGCGTTACAAGCTGAACAAGAAGCTTGAGGTCGACCTTCCCATCGACCAGGCCACTCTGACCAACGAGGACATCCTCGCAGCAGTGCAGTACCTGGTGTGTCTTTGGGAGAGTGTCGATGGCTACGACGTGGACGACATCGACCACTTCGGCAATCGCCGTGTGCGTTCCGTGGGTGAACTCATCCAGAACCAGTTTCGTATAGGCCTCGCGCGCATGGAGCGTGTGGTCCGCGAACGCATGACGACACAAGACGTCGAGCAGATCACGCCGCAGTCGCTGATTAACATCCGGCCGATCGTGGCCGCTATCAAGGAGTTCTTCGGCTCCTCGCAGCTCTCGCAGTTCATGGACCAGACAAACCCGCTGGGTGGTCTGACACACAAGCGCCGTGTCTCGGCGCTTGGCCCCGGGGGTCTCTCACGCGAGCGCGCCGGTATGGAAGTGCGTGACGTGCACCCCTCACACTATGGTCGCATGTGCCCGATCGAGACGCCCGAAGGTCCGAACATCGGTCTGATCGGCTCGCTTGCGACGTTCGCTCGCATCAACCCCTACGGCTTCATCGAGACGCCGTATCGCAAGGTCGTTAAGAGCAAGGTCACCGACGAGATCGACTACCTGACGGCTGACGTTGAGGAGCGCATGGTCATCGCGCAGGCCAACGAGTTGTTCAACCCGAAGACCAGGAAGTTCGATCGCGATACGGTGCTGTGCCGCCTAAAGGGCGGAGAGCCTGCGGAGGTCGAACCGGCACGCGTTCAGTACATGGATGTGTCGCCGCGGCAGATGGTGTCTGTTGCTACCGCGCTCATTCCATTCCTCGAGCATGACGATGCTAACCGCGCACTTATGGGCTCAAACATGCAGCGTCAGGCGGTGCCGCTCCTGAAGCCGTCGGCTCCGCTCGTGGGCACCGGCATGGAGCATCGCGCGGCTGTGGACACTGGTGAGATCATCGTCGCCAGGAATGCGGGCACTGTGCTGCGGGTCGATAGCCGTTCAGTCGAGATCACCTCGAAGAATGGCGTCGATGTCTACGCACTGCCCAAGTTCCAGCGTAGCAACCAGGGCACATGCATTAACCACCGTCCACTCGTGTCGGTGGGTCAGGAGGTCGCCCAGGGTCAGGTGTTGGCTGACGGTCCCTCGACAGAGTCGGGTGAACTCGCCCTTGGCCAGAACCTCCTCGTGGCGTTCATGCCGTGGGAGGGCTACAACTACGAAGACGCGATCATCCTGTCCGAGCGGGTGGTCAAGCAGGACCTGCTCACGTCGATCCATATCGAGGAGTACGAGGTCGAGGCCCGCGACACGAAGCTGGGCCCCGAGGAAATCACTCGCGAGATCCCCAACGTGGGCGACGAGGTGCTGGCGCATCTTGACGAAGAGGGTGTCATCCGTATCGGCGCCGAGGTATTCCCCGGTGACGTTCTTGTCGGCAAGGTCACTCCCAAGGGTGAAACCGAGCTGACCGCCGAGGAGCGCCTGCTGCGCGCCATCTTCGGTGAGAAGGCGCGTGAGGTGCGCGATACGTCGCTGAAGGTCCCGCATGGCGAGACCGGACGTGTCATCGCCGTACACCAGTTCTCTCGCGAAGCTGGCGATGACCTGTCGCCTGGTGTCAACGAACTGGTCCGTGTCTACGTTGCGCAGAAGCGCAAGATTTCCGAGGGTGACAAGCTGGCCGGTCGCCACGGGAACAAGGGCGTCATCTCCAAGATCCTTCCGGTCGAGGATTTGCCGTTCCTTGCCGATGGCACGCCTGTTGATATTATCCTGAACCCGCTCGGCGTTCCGAGCCGTATGAACATCGGTCAGCTGTTGGAGACGCACCTTGGGTGGGCCGCGCATGTCGGCTGGGCGGCTGACGGTAAGCACAAAAAGTCCGTCGAAGGCCCGATTCACGTTGCCACGCCAGTGTTCGACGGGGCGTGCGAGGCTGAGATTTCCGAGGCCCTCGTGCGAGCCGATGAGAACGTCCGCCTGAAAGCTGCGGAGCGCTATGGCAAGAAAGTGCTCGATAGCCTCGTGCCGCAGGTTGATGAGGCCGGCAAGACGGTGCTGTTCGATGGCCGTACCGGCGAACCGTTCCGCGAGCCAGTCACCATCGGCCAGATCTACATCCTGAAGCTGTTGCACCTGGTCGATGACAAGATCCACGCGCGTTCGACTGGCCCGTACTCGCTCATCACCCAGCAGCCGCTCGGTGGCAAGGCGCAGTTCGGTGGCCAGCGGTTCGGCGAGATGGAGGTCTGGGCCCTGTACGCGTATGGCGCTGCCTACGTGCTGCAGGAGATCCTGACGATCAAGTCTGACGACGTTCTTGGCCGCGTGAAGGCGTACGAAGCGATCGTCAAGGGCGAGAACATCCCTGAGTCGGGTATCCCGGAGTCGTTCAAGGTCCTCGTCAAAGAGATGCAGTCGCTCTGTTTGGACGTGGAGATCCTCTCGGAAGATGGTGGGGAGATCGAACTCAAGGAAGACGAAGAGGACATCTTCAAGACTGCCGAAGAGCTTGGTCTCGACCTCACCGGTATCGGAGAGAGCGGCAGCGGTCGCAGTGGGAAGAAGGCGTCCGAGGGTGATACGAACCTTGGCAATCTAGACATATCCGAGATCGACCTGTCCATAGACGGAATCGACGAGGACAAGTAGTCCGCGAAGGCTGCTGGACAAGCAGGTCATGCCCCGCCCTGCGGGGATGGACCGGATGGAGGAGTAACGTTGCTCGACGTCGACGTCAACAACTTCGATAGATTGCGGATAGGGCTCGCATCGTCCGAGCAGATCCGTCAGTGGTCGCGCGGCGAGGTCAAGAAGCCGGAGACCATCAACTACCGCACGCTCAAGCCCGAGAAGGACGGACTCTTCTGCGAGAAGATCTTCGGCCCGACGAAGGACTGGGAGTGCTACTGCGGCAAGTACAAGCGCGTACGCTTCAAGGGCATCATCTGCGAGCGCTGTGGTGTCGAGGTCACGCGCGCCAAGGTGCGCCGCGACCGCATGGGCCACATCGAGCTTGCCGCGCCCGTGAGCCACATCTGGTACTTCAAGGGCGTGCCGAGCCGTCTCGGCTACCTGCTCGATATCGCCCCAAAAGACCTCGAGAAGGTGCTCTACTTCGCAAGTTCGATCATCACCTCGGTCAATGAGGACGACCGCGAGGCCGACCTGCCCATGCTCAAAGACGAGCTCGAGGCCGATCTTGCCGCGCTCGAAAGCGAGTATACGGAGGAGCGGCAGGCCATCGAGACCGAACGGGATCGCATGGTCGCCGTGGCCAAGGGCGAGATCGAGCCCGAGGAGGGCGAGGAGTTCGACGAGGAGATCTCGGCTGCCGATCGCATCAAGAAGACCGAGGCAGAGGCCAAGCGTGACATCAAGGACCTCGACGAGGATTATGCCGAGCGCCGCGACCTGCTCAAAGAGTCCTTCGAAGCTTTCGGCAAGCTCACGCGCAAGCAGCTCATCTCGGATGAACAGCTCTATCGCGAGCTCAAGATGCGCTACGGTTCCTTCTTCCGCGGCGGCATGGGCGCAGAGGCGATCAAGGACCTGCTGCAGCAAATCGTCCTGGGGGATCTCTCCGCAGAACTCAAGCAACAAATCGACGAGGGCAAGGGGCAGAAGCGCCAGAAGGCTATCAAGCGCCTGAAGGTCGTTGCTGCGTTCAACCGTAGCAACAACCGCCCCGAGTGGATGATCTTGGACGCGATCCCCGTCATCCCGCCGGATCTGCGCCCGATGGTGCAGCTTGACGGTGGCCGCTTCGCGACGAGTGACCTCAACGACCTGTACCGCAGGGTCATCAACCGCAACAATCGCCTGAAGAGGCTGCTCGACCTTGGTGCACCCGAGATTATCGTCAATAACGAGAAGCGCATGCTGCAGGAGGCCGTCGACGCGCTGTTCGACAACGGCCGCCGTGGTCGTCCCGTCACCGGCCCGGGCAACCGTCCGCTTAAGTCGCTCTCGGATATGCTCAAGGGCAAGCAGGGCCGCTTCCGCCAGAACCTCCTCGGCAAGCGCGTCGACTACTCGGGCCGTTCGGTCATCGTCGTCGGTCCGGAGCTGAAACTTCATCAGTGTGGTCTGCCAAAGGTCATGGCGCTCGAGCTGTTCAAGCCGTTCGTCATGAAGCGCCTCGTGGACCTCGAGCACGCGCAGAACATTAAGAGCGCCAAGCGCATGGTCGACCGCGGCAAGTCGGTTGTCTGGGATGTCCTCGAGGAGGTCATCCGCGACCACCCCGTGCTGCTGAATCGCGCCCCCACCCTGCACCGCCTGGGTATCCAGGCCTTCGAGCCGATCCTGGTCGAGGGCAAAGCCATCCGCCTGCACCCGCTCGTCTGCACGGCGTTCAACGCCGACTTCGACGGCGACCAGATGGCGGTGCACGTGCCGCTGTCCGCCGAGGCGCAGGCCGAGGCGCGCATCCTTATGCTCTCCACCAACAACATCAAGTCACCGGCGCACGGTCGCCCACTGACGGTGCCGTCGCAGGACATGGTCATCGGCCTGTTCTATCTGACGACCACCCGTGAGGGTGCACTCGGCGAAGGCCGCGCGTTCATGAGCCCTGACGAAGCGGTGCTTGCCTATGACAGCCGGGCCGATCTCGACCTGCAGGCCATGATCAAGGTTCGACTCACGCATGACATCGTTGAGGAGTACCTCGATGAGAGCGGCAAGCCTGCATGCCGCGAGCGCACGGTCGGCGAGCGCATCGATACCACGGTCGGACGCATCACGTTCAGCCGCTCGCTGCCCGACGATCACGCGTTCGTCAACCACGACGTGGACAAGAAGGGTATCGCCAGCATCATCGAAGAGGCGACGACCAGCTACTCGACGACCCAGATGGGCGCGATCCTGGACGAGGTCAAGCGTCTCGGCTTCCATTATGCGACGCGTGCAGGCGTGACCGTCGGTGTGTGGGATGCAATCATCCCGCCGAACAAGGGTGAGATCATAGCCGAGGCCGAGGCGGTCGTCGAGAAGGTCGAGCTGCAGTACGATCGCGGTCTCATCACGAAAAATGAGCGTCATCGTCAGATAGTCGATATATGGACGAAGGCGACCGACGACGTCGGTGACGCCATGGCGAAAAACTTCGACAAGTTCAACCCGATCTACATGATGGCGAACTCTGGTGCTCGCGGTAACATCAAGCAGATCCGTCAGCTCGCTGGCATGCGAGGTCTGATGGCGAACCCGAAGGGCGAGATCCTTGACCGTCCGATCAAGGCGAACTTCCGCGAGGGTCTGTCGGTGCTCGAGTACTTCATCTCGACGCACGGCGCCCGCAAGGGCCTGGCCGACACCGCGCTGCGTACCGCTGACTCTGGTTACCTGACCCGCCGTCTGGTCGACGTGGCTCAGGACGTCATCGTCCGCGAGGCCGATTGCGGTACCGACGAAGGCATGACCTTCTACCTGGTCGACGAGAAGAACGACCAGGTAGACCATAACCTGGTCGGCCGCTGCCTACTCGAGCCCGTTGTCGACTCCAAGACCGGCGAGGTATTCAAGGAGGCCGGCGAGTACGTCGCTTCCGACGCCGAGATGAAGGCATGGACCGACGCTGGTGTGGCCAGCATCGAGGCCCGTACGGTGATGACCTGCCACGCGCGTCACGGCATCTGCCAGAAGTGCTACGGTTGGGACCTGGCGGCCGGTCGTTTTGTGGACATCGGAACCGCCGTCGGCATCATCGCGGCCCAGTCCATCGGCGAACCTGGTACCCAGCTGACGATGCGCACGTTCCACACAGGTGGTGTTGCGGGTGAGGACATCACGCACGGTCTCCCGCGTGTCACCGAGCTTTTCGAGGCCCGCAAGCCAAAGGGCCAGGCCATCCTTACCGAGATCACGGGTACGCTCACCATGGAGGACAGCGACAAGACGCGCACGTTCACCGTCAAGGACGCCGAGGGTCACGAGAAGGCCTACACTGTTGCGCGCCGCGTGCGCTTGCGTCCCGGCGTCTCTGACGGCTCGGAGGTCGAGGCGGGCATGCAGCTCACCGAGGGTTCGGTGAACCCCCACGATCTGCTGGCTCTGCGCGGTCCGAAGGCAGTCCTGTCCTACATCGTACGACAGGTCCAGGAGGTCTATGCCTCACAGGGCGTCGACATCAACGACAAGCACGTCGAGGTCATCGCGCGAAACATGATGCGCAAGGTCTCGATCACTGAGTCGGGAGACACGACCTTCCTGCCTGGCCAGCTCGCCGATCGCTTCATGTTCGCGGACGAGAACGACCGTGTGATCGCTGATGGCGGAGAGCCCGCGACCGCTACCTCGGTTCTGCTCGGCATCACCAAGGCGTCGCTTGCCACCGAGAGCTACCTGTCGGCGGCTTCCTTCCAGGAGACCACCCGCGTCCTCACCGACGCAGCTATCGCCGGCAAGGAAGACCAGCTGCTCGGCCTGAAGGAGAACGTCATCATCGGCAAGCTCATCCCGGCGGCGACCGGGATGCAGCGCTACCGTTCAGTGCGCCTGACCTACAAGGGTCAGTCTGCCGAGTGGAACGTGGATCAGAGCGAGGGCCCACTGCCGGACTTCGCGCCCGAGGAGCTGAAGGAGCTGGAGGCCATGCTCCCGACGCCAGCCGTCGAAGAGGGTGCGCTCTCTGAGGCCGAAGCCGCCGCGTTCTTCGCCGATCTCGAGGTGGGCGCTGTGGCCGCGGACGCTGCTGCGGATGTCAGCGCGTTCGCTGGAGTGGTCTTCGATCCCAACGCTGAGGCCGCCCCGGCTGCCGTCTTCGAGGGCCAGTGTGAGGGCGTCAAGGGCGATGGCGTCAGGTGCACGAACAAGGCGCAGCAGGACTCCCGCTACTGTGGTGTTCACGCCAAGCTCGCTGAGACCGACGGTATGTGTAAGGCGCTGACGGCTGGCGGCAAGCCATGCGCGAACAAGGCCCGAGAGGGCAGTGGCTACTGTGGTGTGCACGCCAAGACGGAGGCAAACGCCTAGCAGCCGGTTATCGAGAACAGCGGACGTCCGCCACTTGTGGCGGACGTCCCTTTCCCTGAAGAAGGGCGGTTGGACACGCCCGGATGCGTGGTTTGACATGAACCAGGGTCTTTGCTAGAGTTCGACCTTGTGACTTCATGCTCGGCGTCGAATCTGACGCTGTAGTGATTCGAACGGAACGACCGAGACGAGGAGGGTGCTTTGCCCACCATCAACCAGCTGGTCCGAAACGGCCGCAAGCAGGCAGTGCGCAAAAGTGCAACGCCGGCGCTCAAGGGCAACCCCCAGAAGCGCGGCGTGTGTACGCGCGTCTACACCACCACACCCAAGAAGCCGAACTCGGCGTTGCGCAAGGTCGCGCGAGTCCGCCTGGTAAACGGTATGGAGATCACCGCATACATTCCCGGTATCGGTCACAACCTGCAGGAACACTCGATCGTGCTTGTGCGTGGCGGTCGTGTCAAAGACCTGCCGGGTGTCCGCTATAAGGTCATTCGCGCGGCGCTTGACTGTGCCGGCGTGAACAATCGTGCCCAGGCGCGTTCGCGCTATGGTGTGAAAAAGCCCAAGTAGAAACCAGCTTCGAGAACCGGCCTGCGCCTCTGATGGGGAGCGGGCCGCTCGTACCAGCGGAGGAGAAGATAGTATGCCCAGGCGTGCAGCAGCGCAGCGTCGCGAGGTCCAGCCGGACCCTGTCTATAACAACCGGTTGGTGACCCAGCTCATCAACAAGGTGCTGCTTGACGGCAAGAAGTCCGTTGCCGAACGCATCGTCTACGATGCGTTCGCAATCATCGAGCAGAAGACGACCAGCGATCCGCTGAGCGTGTTCAAGAAGGCGATGGACAACGTCCGTCCCACGCTCGAGGTCAAGCCGAAGCGTGTCGGTGGTGCGACCTACCAGGTGCCGATCGAGGTCAATTCGCGTCGCTCGACGACGCTCGCGATCCGCTGGATCGTCGGCTTCTCTCGCAAGCGTCGAGAGAAGACGATGGCAGAGCGACTCTCCGCCGAGATCATGGATGCCGCGAACAACGCCGGCTCTTCGGTGAAGAAGCGCGAGGATCTGTTCAAGATGGCGGAGTCGAACCGCGCGTTCAGCCACTACCGCTGGTAGACGACGAGATTACAATGACGACCCGCCGCATACCGCGTGGGTGAAGGAGAAGGACAGCGATTCATGGCGCCTAAGCGATATCCACTCGCCAAGACCCGCAACATCGGGATCATGGCTCATATCGACGCCGGGAAGACCACGACGACCGAGCGCATCCTGTTCTACACAGGCAAGTCGCACAAAATCGGCGAGGTCCATGACGGCGCTGCAACGATGGACTGGATGATCCAGGAGCAGGAGCGTGGCATCACGATCACGTCTGCTGCGACGGCGTGCTTCTGGAAAGACCATCGTATTCAGATTATAGATACGCCCGGCCACGTGGACTTCACTGTCGAGGTAGAACGCTCGCTGCGCGTGCTTGACGGCGCGGTCGCGGTCTTCTGCGCCGTGGGCGGCGTTGAGCCGCAGTCGGAGACAGTATGGCGTCAGGCCGACACCTACGGTGTCCCGCGTATCGCCTACATCAACAAGATGGACCGGACTGGTGCGGACTTCCAAAACGTCGTGCAGATGATGAAGGAACGGCTGGCGACTCGTCCGGTGCTTCTGCAGCTTCCGATCGGCGCCGAGGACCGGTTCACCGGCATCATCGATCTCGTGAGAATGCACGCGATCAACTTCAATGAAGACGACAACGGCATCAACCCGACCGTCGGCGAGATTCCTGCCGACATGGCCGATGAGGTCGAGATGTACCGCCACGAACTCGTCGAGGCGGCTGCCGAGTACGATGACGATCTCATGGAGAAGTTCTTCGCCGATGCAGAGATAACAGCTGATGAGCTGAAGGCTGCGCTCCGCAAGGCGACGATCGACTGTGCAGTCACCCCGGTCACCTGCGGAGCGTCGTTCAAGAACAAGGGCGTCCAACCCCTGCTTGACGCTATTCTCGATTTTCTACCCTCGCCGCTCGACATCCCGGCGATCCGGGGTACGGACACCAGGACCGACGAGCCCGTGGAGCGTCATGCCGATGAAAATGAGCCCTTCGCGGCGCTGGCATTCAAGGTCATGACAGACCCGTATGTCGGCAAGCTCACGTACTTCCGCGTCTACTCGGGCAAGCTTGAGGCGGGCTCCTATATCTTGAACTCCACCAAGGGCCACAAGGAGCGCATCGGTCGGCTCCTGGAGATGCACGCAAACCACCGCGAAGACGTCGATCTGGTCAGCGCGGGAAACATCGTCGCCGCGGTCGGGCTGAAGAACACCACCACCGGTGACACGCTGTGCGCCGAGGACGCTCCTGTGCTCCTGGAGTCCATGGTCTTCCCGGATCCGGTCATTGATATCGCTATTGAGCCGAAGACCAAGGTCGAGCAGGACAAGCTAGGCACCGCACTCGCCAAGCTGGCCGAGGAGGACCCGACCTTCCGTGTCCGCACGGACGAAGAGACCGGTCAGACGATCATCGCCGGTATGGGAGAGCTGCACCTCGAGGTCATCGTCGATCGGCTGTTGCGTGAGTTCAAAGTCGAGGCCAACGTTGGCAAGCCGCAGGTCGCGTATCGTGAGACCGCTGGCAAGGTCGTTAACAACGTCGATGGTAAGTTCGTTCGCCAGACGGGTGGTCGTGGCCAGTATGGACACGTGGTCATCAACCTCACCCCGGTCGAGCCGGGTGTGGGCTACGCCTTTGAGAACAAGATCGTCGGCGGCGTCGTGCCCAAGGAATATATCGCCTCGGTCGACAAGGGTATTCAGGAGGCGCTCTCGACGGGCGTCCTCGCGGGCTATCCGATCGTGGATGTCCAGATTCGGCTTGTCGACGGCAGCTACCACGAGGTTGACTCCTCCGAAATGGCGTTCAAGATTGCCGGTTCGATGGCCTTCAAGGAGGCCATGCGCAAATCTTCTCCCGTGTTGCTTGAGCCCGTGATGGCCGTCGAGGCCGTCACTCCTGAGGAGTTCATGGGTGACGTCATGGGCGATCTCTCCAGCCGTCGCGGTCACATCGAGGGCATCGAGCCGCGTGGCAACGGCCAGGTCATTCGTGCCAAGGTACCGCTGTCGAACATGTTCGGCTATGCCACCGACCTGCGCTCCCGCACCCAGGGTCGCGCAGCGTACTCCATGCAGTTCAAGGCGTACGAGCCGGTGCCGAAGAGCATCGCTGAAGAGATCATCAGCAAGGTCCAGGGCGAGGCTTAGGCCGGCCCAAACGCAGAGAAGGAATGAGAAAGCAAGATGGCGAAGAAAAAGTTCGAGCGCACCAAGCCGCATATGAACATCGGCACCATCGGTCACGTCGACCATGGTAAGACGACGCTCACCGCGGCCATCACGAAGACGCTGGCCGAGAAGGGCTTCGCGGAATTCACGCCGTTC
>JAXMMT010000017.1:0-23069 GCA_034399355.1 Coriobacteriia bacterium
CACTTTCCAGATCGAACTCCACCACACCCAGGTCAACTCGGACTATCATCATCTCGGACTCCCTTTCTTCGGTAGGTTTCAGCGACTTCACTGAAGGGGGAGTCCACCTGTTTAGTCAATGTCCGAGTTTGGGATGCTTCCACGAAGGGGTCAGACGCTTGAGTGAATGGGCGTCGCAGCTGTAGTATGAGAAGCTGACTCTTCGGATGGTAGGAGTGCCGAGATACTATTTACGGAGCAGATGGTACTTGAGGTAGAGCCCTCGTGAGCCGATACATGAGGTGTCGACACCTCGGTGTCCCGGCCCGGGTTTCGGTATGAGAGTTGCTTCTTCCTGCCGGGTAACGGCAACGCACAATCACCAGGGGGCATTTGTGAACGAGGTCTGGGGCAAAGCGGACTTGCACATCCACTCGAATCACAGTGATGGGCTGGCTCGAATCCCGGAGATTATGGAATACGTGGCGAATGACACGGATCTCGACGTCATTGCGATTACCGACCACAACACCATCGACGGCGCCTTGTTCGCGAAGTCGCTTGAGGACATGTACGACTTCCAAGTGGTCGTGGGCGAGGAGATCTCCTCGCAGTCCGGCCACATTATCGGCCTGTTCCTGCAGGAGGCGATCCCGGCCGGTCTGTCCGCTGCTGAGACCGTGTCCCAAATCAACGAGCAAGATGGGGTCGCGATCATTGCCCACCCGTTTGCGAACCGCGCGTTCGGTCCATTCGGTTTGGAGAGCATAGGCAAGGCCGTCCATGATGTCGCGTTCCACGCCCTGGAGGTCTACAACTCCTCGCCGTACCTCATCTACGCGAACCGACTCGCCGCCAAGGCCTTCGCAGGAGGTCAAGGAATCGCTGCCACCGGCGGTTCCGACGCACATGTGTTGAAGGCCGTCGGAAAGGGCTACACGCTCTTCCGTGGACGTACTGCCGAGGATCTGCGCGCGAGTATCGACAATCTTGAAACCCGCGCTGAGGCCGGAAGAGGCGGGCTGTCAGTGGCCCTGCGCTACGCATTCCGCTACCCGCAGATTCGCCGTCTCCAGTCGTGGAACTGGGAGCGCTGCCGGGTCAAGTAGCGCCTAGGACTCATGCAGCATCGATCGGACGCCGTCAGCGAGCACATCGACGATTGTATCGTCGTCTCCCCACGGGGTCAGCGTTACCACCGACACCGCCCCACTCAGGCGCGCCATCCGGATCGCATGTTTCATGTCGATGGCGATCGCCAGTGAGGGAAGCGTGATCAGGCCCGGTGCGACGATGATGCGCGTACAGCCGAGGGCGGCGAGGTGTCGCACGACCTCTGTCACGTCTGGCATTTGCCACTCGAGCCAGCCAATACGCACGTGACGTTCGTTGATCTCGTGTTCTGCCAGGTGTAGCCGGACGCGCTGCGCGAAGTAGTTCTCCTGCTCGCTCCATCCAGGGTGGGCGGCCGTCCACGACGGAGGCTGTCCCTCGCCAACTAGAACGACCCCGACCGTGTCCATCGCCACTCCGGTCGTGAGGGCGATGATTCGCTCACAGAGTCGTCGCGCGAGGCGGGTGGAGTGCCAGAGCGGGGGAGCGAAGCTGACGGTCATGCCCGCGGCGCGCGCGCGAAGCTCCTCGAGTGTGCGCTTCGCGAGTCCGACAGGGAATGACTCGTCACTGCCGAGTGGGGCTACGATGACCCGGTCGATGCCCGCTTCGTAGGCCTGACGTACCGCGTCTGCGAGAGACGGCCGGGAAGTACACCACGCAGCGACCACCGAGCTGATGAGGGGATCATTGCCGAGGGCATCTTGGAGCTTTTGCGCCACGACACGTGCAGTCGCATGCGCGGGCAACACTCCGCCAATGGCGTGATAGCGGGTCTTCTCGGACAGGAAGATGAACGGAGCTGCGGTTGCCGACACAGTGAGCGCTTCGCTCTCGACAAAAAGTCGTTGGCTGGAGGCGACAGCCCGGGGATCGTAGCGATCAGGCTCAGCAGTCGCCAGGAGTACGACTGCGGTGCACTTGTCCGAGCCACGGGTCTCCGGACGTGCAGGTAGCGGAGTGATGGTCTCGGTGCGGGCGAGCAGGGGCAATGCAGCTGCCGCGACCCAGTAGCCCCCGATGATAGCGGTGAGAAGGAAGAAAATGGCGAGGGCGACCGACTCGGTCGTGTCGTAGGTTGCAACGACCGCGCCGAAGCCGGCTACCGCCAGGGCGAGCGCCACCACACCGACGACGATGCCAGGAAGGTGCATGCGGCGATGCGCCACCATCGTGATCACAATGGTGGCGCCGAACACTACTGCTCCCACGAGCAGGCGGATCCACTCCGTCAGCACATCCGGCTCCTCCGACGTGGCCTCATCAAGGGTAGCGCTAAGCGCGGCAGCGGCCAAATGACCTTTTGACAAAAATACCCCATGGGGTATACTATAACCAAAGTGTCTGTAGTCCGAGTCTCTGAGGAGGCACAAGTGAGCGAAAGTATTCGTGGCATCAGCCAGGTCGATTTCCAGGCACAGGTCCTTGAATCGGATGTGCCGGTTATCGTGGACTTCTGGGCACCCTGGTGTGGGCCTTGCCGCGCGGTCGGTCCGGAGCTCGAGAAGCTGTCCGTCAAGGTTGGTGACAGGGCGAAGTTCGTCAAGATCAACGTTGATGAAAACCGTGAGATTGCTGTGGAGTACGGTGTCATGAGCATCCCAACTATTGCGAAGTTCGAGCGTGGTACTCTAGTCACATATGTTGTCGGAGCACGCGGTGCGGATGCGCTCGGTAGGGAATTCGGGCTGGTGTAGCCGGAGTGTCGGCGTATAGTCCGCCTGTTGCTCGATGACGGCACCGGGTCGGCGGAATCGTCGTCGGGCCCATGTTGAACGTCCGGTACATCTCGTCGTCAGGCAGCGGAATGGACTTCACCTACAAGCGGGTAGGGACGAGGAACTTCGATACAACAGTCGAAGCCGTGGAGCGTACTGTGCGCTCTCACGGCTTTGTCTTGAGTCGGACACATGACATCAAAGCCACTCTGGCCGCGAAGGGCTTCAATATCCAGCCGCTGAGGGTTTTTGAGGTGGTGATGAGGCCCGACACGGGCGAACCGAGTACCCCGGAGCGAGACCTAGTGAACGTCTGCCGATTGCACATCTATGTGGAGGACGGCGTTGTGCACGTCACAGCCATTAGACCGACGGCGATGAGCAAAATCTTCTCGGATCGCGCTGCGCGTGCAGAAGCCGCAGCGCTAGAGGACTCGGTCGTGCGCCTCGTGGACGAGGTCGTGAACTGGTAGCTACTGAACGCAGCTGGAGTACTTCAAAAATACGCCGATCGCCTCGTCGATGAGTTCGTCGCGGCTCTTGGCACCGTCGTCAACGAAACAGGTTTTCATCGAGTGGCCGATGATGTGCAGACCGACCTGATTGAGGGCGCTCTTGGCGGCCATGATCTGCGTGAGGACGGCCTCGCAGTCCTTGCCCGATTCAATCATCGTTTGCAGTCCGCGCACCTGTCCTTCGAGGCGTTTGAGGCGGTTGATGATTCGACGGCGTTCTTCCTCGTTTGAGATAGCGTAGCTCCCGACGTCGGCCATGATGGTCTCCTTGTGTCGCCTTGGGGTTGGCGTACAATACTGTAGTTTATGCAAATATACCCCCTGGGGGTATGTCAGGCAAGAGATGGGGAGTCGTGGGCTACTCGAAACACAACGGCTCGATTGACGGCGAGCGCGTCCGCTCAATCAAGCGCGTACTGTGGGGCATCCTTGGTCTCAACGTGCTGGTTGCGGGTGCCAAGCTCAGTTACGGACTGATCACAGGCTCTGTCGCAATGGCCGCGGACGGCTTCCATTCGGTGTTCGACGGCGCATCCAATGTCATCGGCCTGCTTGGAATGGGCATCGCGGGTAGACCGGCGGACGAGAACCATCCATACGGGCATCAGAAGTACGAGACGTTTGCCTCGGCGGTCATCGCCATCATGTTGCTCTTTGCTGCCTGGAAGGTGGGATCATCGGCGTTCGAGCGCCTCATGGATCCTAGTGTAGGACCACGTGTCGACACGTGGTCGTTCGTCATTATGCTTGGCACGCTTGCAATCAACATCGCGGTGACCACCTACGAGCGACGTGTCGGACGCAAGCTCAGGAGCGAGATCCTGATTGCTGACGCGAGCCACACCGGAAGCGACGTGCTTGTCAGCCTGGGCGTCATTATAGGGCTCGTGGCCGTGAAGCTCGGGTTTCCGATAGCAGATCCGATAGTCGGTCTCCTCGTTGCGGGTGCGATTGTGATAGCTGCCATCAGAGTCTTCAAGTCAGCGAATGCCACGCTTTCCGATCAGGCGAGGATTCCGAGGAGCGAGATCCGCGCGGTCGTTCTGAGCGTCGACGGAGTCTTGGGATGCCACGAAGTCCGTACACGCGGGGCATCCAGCGAGGTCTATGTCGACCTGCATATTCAGGTCAATCCGGGTGTATCCGTCGTTGAGGGCCATGCCATCGCAGAGGCGGTCGAGAAGGCCGTGTGTGACGGTTTCGCGCAAGTCGCTGACGTCATCGCGCATCTTGAGCCATTGGATGAGTATCAGCAGGGTAAGACCGAGCGGCAGGTCACTGAGGGTCTCCGCTAGCATGCGCGGATTCGGCCCACTCACGACCTCAGGTCCTGCACGCGGCGATCCTCACTTTCTGACGGGCTACGCCCTTGCTGCGCTCGCGGCTGCGTCCTGGGCCACCGGCGGCTTGGCTGCGAAGTGGTTGTTCTCGCCGCTGAACGAGCGGACTGCGGCTTGGCCATTCCCGCCCATGGGGCTCAACGTGGACCCCGTGCTGCTCTCCGCGGCGCGCGCAATGGTCGCCTTCGTGATGCTTCTGGTGTATCTGCTCCTCCGGCGCCGCGGTGCGCTCAGGATACGTACGCGCGATCTGCCGTTCCTCGCGTTCTTTGGCGTGATCGGTCTTGCACTCGTACATTTCACCTACTTCAAGACGATATCGATGACCGGCGTTGCGACTGCCATGCTGCTGGAGTATCTGGCGCCCGTCATCGTGCTCGTGGTCTCTGTGATGTTCCTCAACGAGCGGCTTACCTGGACGTTGCCGGGCGCGGTCCTGCTCTCGGTGTCCGGGTGCGCGCTGATGGTCGGGGCGCTCGGGGACGGCGACATCGCCGTGTCTGCGCAAGGACTCGCATGGGGGCTCTCGTCGGCCGTCTTCTTTGCCGGCTACACACTTATGGGCAAGTACGCGGTCACCCGCTACTCCGCATGGACACTGCTGACGTACGGTCTTGGTTTCGCGGCATTGTTCTGGGTTGTCTATCTCAAGGGTCCACAGGACGTGTTCGCGTTGCTGTCGAATCCCAAGGGGCTTGTAGCCGTATCGCTTATCGCTCTCGTCAGTACGGTCATTCCGTTCGGCGCGTTTCTGAAGGCGCTTCAGTACATCGAGGCGACCAAGGCCTCGGTCACCGCGACCCTTGAGCCCGTTATCGCCGGTGTTGTGGCGTGGTGGGTGCTGGGCGAAGTGCTGACACCGCTCCAGTTGCTCGGCGGTGGCCTTGTCATCGGTGCGATCATGTTAGCGCAAGCGCCGGTCCGCCAGAGAGGGGCGCTTCCACCGGTCGGGTAGTCTCGGCAGAAGTTAGTCTTCGACGTCGAACGAGAATATGCATAGTGGTATGTAGTTTGCTGCGCGGCACGTTCGCGTCGATGACCCGGAGGACGCAATGGAACTGATCCAGCGCCCTGAGCTTCGGCAGAAAGTGACCCTGTCCCCCCAGGTCTATCAGGGGCTGGCTATCCTGGCCATGCCCGTCGCCGAGCTGCGCCAGCTCATCGAGGCAGAGCTTCTCGAGAACCCGTTGCTCGATGTCGAGGAGTATGAAGACGATTCTGCGGAAGGCGAAGACGAACGAACCGAGGACCCCGAGGAAGAGCGCGCGTGGGATGAGTGGCTCGACCAGTACCAGGATCTTGATGACATCGAGCCCACCGCTCAGAAGGATCCGAACATCGAGAAGACCAACTCCGATGAGTTCGTCGGGGGAGTGCAGACGTTCGACGAGTACCTCCTGGGGCAGCTCGGGATGCTCGATATCGAGGAAGACATAGATCGAGCGTCCCGCGCCATCATCGGCTCTTTGGACGGCGACGGATTCTTCGTGGGAGACTGTTCGGAAATCGCGGCGATCACAGGTGTCGATGGTGAGACCGCTGAGGCCGCGCTGCGCGTTGTGCAGCAACTGGATCCGCCAGGCGTTGCCGCTCACAACGTGAGGGAGGCCCTGCGCATCCAGGCGGCGTATCTTGGTCTCGACAACGAACTGCTTCTGGCGATCATCGCCCGGTATCTGGACGATATTGCTGCGAATCACTTCCACAAGGTAGCGCGTGCGGAGCGCGTGAGTGAGGACGACGTGCGCGCCGCTGTTGAGCAGCTTCGCCAGCTCAACCCGCGTCCTGCGGGGTCCTTCTCTCCAGGGCAAGCGCCGGCGTATATACTCCCCGATGTCACGTTGCGCCGCTTTGGCGATGATTGGCTCGTCATCTCCAGCAACGAAGCGATTCCTGCACTTCGTGTGAACTCGCGTTACCGTGCGATGCTGCGCTCCGACTCCAACGTCGACGACGAGACCCGCACGTACCTCAAGGCGAAGGTCCGAGCCGCCGAGTCGTTCATGAAGAATGTAGACAGACGACGCGACACCGTAGGTCGTATCGCGGAGATCATCCTCGATGTTCAGCGCGAGTTCTTTGAGGACGGCAAGGGGGACCTGCGACCGCTCCGCCTCGAGGACGTCGCAGTGGAGCTGAGTGTGCACTTGTCTACCGTAAGCCGTGGTGTCACCGGCAAGTACATGGCGACCCCGTACGGCCTGTTCGAGCTCAGGCACTTCTTCTCGGGCGGCTACCGGACATCGACAGGCGTGGACGTTGCGGCGACTACCGTCAAGCGGCGGATCAAGGATCTTATTGCCGAGGAGGATCCGCTCAAGCCGCTTTCGGACCAGAAACTTGCCGAGGCGCTCGCCGAGGACGGTGTCCGTGTGGCGCGTCGCACGGTCGCAAAGTACCGCGAGGAGATGGGAATCGAGCCCTCGTGGGCCCGGAAGCATCGATGAAGCAGGACAGGCGGATGAACAGCCAGGGCAACGGCAACCGCAAGATCCGTCCGGCGCGCAACACCACCCGTGATGTCGCGCTCATCGTCGCCCTGCTCGCCGTGATAACGGTGCTGCATCTGTTCACGACGACTGACGCCGGGGCGATGAGCATGCACATGCTCTACCGGCGTTTCTACTACCTCCCAATCATGTACGCGGGTTTCGTGTTCGGTCGTCGAGGGGGGTTCATCACGGGGCTTGCGGCAGGCCTGCTCTTTGCGCCCCATGCGCAGTTGTCGCTCGGCGGCCTGTTCGGAGCGAACATCGATAATCTCTACGAGATCATGATGTATCTCGCAATCGGCGTGCTCTTCGGCTGGCTCCGCGATCTCGAGGAAGCGAGGACTGTAGACTTGCGAAAGGTGAGCAGCCAGCTCGAGGACGCATACCGCAAGCTCGAAGAGCGCGCGATTCAGCTCATCAACATCCAGGACTACACGCAGTCCATCCTGCGCTCGATCACGTCGGGAGTTGTCACTGTCGGGCCTGACGGTTCGGTTGCGACCGCGAACCCTGCTGCAGAGCGCATGTTGGGCATGCACGAGGTGGACATGGTTCCTCGGCGGATCGGGGCGCTGTTCGTGGACGATGGCGGTCTTGACCAGGACGTCGACAAAGTGCTGGAAGGGCGCCTACCACGGATGGTGCGGGATGTGCGCATGGTCTCCCGCGCCGGGCGCACGCTCCATGTGCAGCTCTCCACGTCGCGGATGCGTGATATCGATGGACGCATTCTGGGCGCGGTCGTGACGTTTGAAGATGTCTCCGAGGTCAAAGCGCTGACGGACCAGCTCATCCGCGCTGATCGGCTTGCGGCCATGGGTGAGCTTACCGCCGGCATCGCGCATGAGGTGCGCAATCCCCTGGGTATCATCAGGGCGTCCGTGCAGCTGCTTGAGCATCCCGATTCTGGACCCGTGAGGGCCCACGAGGCTGCGACCGTTATCAAGCAAGAAATCGATCGACTTGATCGCGTCATCAAAGCACTGCTCGACTTCGGCCGTCCCTCGAAACCGACGCTCATGCCTACTGGCGTCAGAGACGTGCTCGCTGATGTCGTGCTGTTCACGAGACGTTTTGCGGGACAGTCGCGCGTGCAGATCGAGGAACACTATCCTGAAGGCCTGCCGAAGGTCATGGTTGACGCTGATCAGCTCAAGCAAGTGTTCGTGAACCTGATCTCCAACGCGGTGCAAGCGATGGAGAACTCCGGAGGTACGATCATCGTAGCGGCCGAGGCAGAGAACGGGTTTGTTTCGGTGAGCGTGACCGATGACGGTCCCGGCATAGCGGCCGAGGACCTCTCGAAAGTCTTCGACCCGTTCTACTCGACGCGAGATGAGGGGACAGGCCTAGGGTTGACCATGGTGCGCAGGATCATGGACGAGCATGGCGGGCACATCGAAGTGGCAAGTGAACCAGAAACAGGGACGCGTTTCACGGTGTCTTTGCCTATATCACAAGATGGGGAGGCACGTCGGTGAACAAGCGAGTGTTGATCGCGGATGACGAGAAGAACATGAGGTGGGTGCTTGGTCAGGCGCTGGAGGCCGAGGGATACGAGGTCATCCAGGCGTCCGACGGTAAGGAGGCCCTCTCGGCAATCGCCGAGCAGGCACCTGACATCATGGTGCTTGACCACAAGATGCCCGCGCCCGACGGCATGGAGGTGCTGCGACGCTTGCGCGCAAAGGGGCAGTCATTCCCGATCATCATGCTGACCGCACACGGCAACGTGCAGACCGCTGTGGAGGCCATGAAGGCTGGGGCTAGCGAGTATCTGACGAAGCCGTTCGATCTCGAAGAGCTGAAGCTCAGTATCGAGAAGGCGCTGCGGATGAGCGCACTCGCAGCCGAGGTGTCGCGTCTGCGCGAAGAGCTCGACAAAGACTACGACGTCGAGGGCATTGTGGCGCAAGACATCGCGATGCTCGATGTGCTGGAGACCGTGCGTAAGGTCGCGCCCACGGGTGCGACGACTATCATCTATGGCGAATCGGGCACGGGCAAGGAACTCGTGGCCCGGGCGCTGCACAAGCTGTCGGCGCGCACGTCGAAGCCTTTCGTCTCCGTAAGTCCGAGCGCATTGCCCGAGACACTGCTCGAAAGCGAGCTCTTCGGCTATGAGAAGGGCGCGTTCACCGGTGCAATGACGGCAAAGCCCGGACGTTTCGAGCTGGCCAACAGTGGGACGCTGTTCCTTGATGAAATCGGCGATATCCCAATGGCCGTACAGGTGAAGTTGCTTCGGGTGCTGCAGGAGCGTAGGTTCGAGCGTTTGGGCGGGACGCGCTCGGTTGAAGTGGACGTTCGCATTGTTGCCGCGACCAACCAAGATCTTCAGCAGCTCATTGCCGATGGTTCGTTCAGGGAGGACCTGTACTATCGGCTGAACGTCGTTCCGATCACGCTGCCCCCTTTGCGGCACCGCAACAGCGATATCCCGCTGCTTGTGGCGCACTTTCTGGAGAAGTTCAACTCTGCGGACAAGACGATCGCGCCCGAGGCGATGCAATTGCTGGTCGACTACCAATGGCCGGGCAACGTCCGTGAACTCGAGAACACCATCGAGCGGATTACGATTCTCTCACGCGGTGATGTGATTGGCGTAGAGGACCTGCCTGCCGAAGCGCGTATGGGTACCCGTACCTGCGACGTCGGGGCCCGCTGCTTCGTGCTGCCTGAGGGCGGCGTGAATCTCGAGGAGGTTGAACTCGATCTGGTGAAGCAGGCGCTCGACCGTACTGGTGGCGTTGCACCCAAAGCAGCGAAGCTGCTCGGCCTGACGACGAAGACGCTCGAGGCCAGGATGGAGAAGTACGGCCTCTAGGCGTTTGTCGGCGTGCAGCGAGAGTGCTCGATCTTGCCGTCGAGATATGACGTCTCTTGGCATATGTCTTGCACATGCAGCGTGTCGGCGATCGGTTTCTACCGAGGAGATGGCATGGCCAGGATGCGTGCGAGGAGTCTGCTGCTTACGGTTGTGGGCGTGCTCGTCGCTGTTGGAGCCCTCTTTGGTGTGTTACTGATGGTGAACGCCGAGTCTGGCTTCACGGGCTGCACGGGAACAACACGTTTCGGCTGGATGGCGCCGTTGCTCGCTGTGTCGATCATCGGTGGTCTGGCCTGGATTCTCCTTAGCCAAGAGCCGCGCAGCGAAGAGCGTGATGTGCCAGAGGTCGTCGTGTGCCCATCGTGCGGTCGTGATGTTCGCGGTCAATGGCGGCTCTGTCCGTACTGCGGGAGAATGCTCCGCCCGGAGTCGACTTCAGGCAGTGAAGTCCCCAAATCTGACTGACGGGCGCAATCGGCGAAGGGCACAAGATGAGCGTGTGGTCCTACCTGATTCTGGGACTCGCGATGACCGGCGCTTTCTCGGCGCTCCAACGGCTCACGCTGCGTCCGCCGCGCTTTTTAGTGGCTGCGTTGACGCGCAACCGTCGTTTGGAGGCGACTGATGCCAACAGATAGCGCTCACAGACGGCGCTACTCTCTGCCGGTGGACGGAATGCACTGTCCTTCGTGCGAGAAGCGGCTGTCCCTGAAGGTCGCTGAACTTGGATGGGCTGCCGACATCGTGGCGGACAGCGGTGACGGCACGCTGAGCATCACTGCGGACGAAGGTACGTTCGACCTCGACTCAATTCGGGAAGCGATCCGAGCTGCAGGGTATACCCTCGGCGATGAGGCCGAGGTAGGAGAGCTGTCTGCACCCGCAGCCCTGTCTCCCGAGGAGTCTGCGGTGCCAGAGTTCGCGAACTCCTCCTTTGCCGTCACGGGCATGACGTGCGCCTCGTGTGCGCAGATCATCGAGAAGGTACTCGGCAAGCTTGATGGAGTGAAGTCCGCCCAGGTCAACCTGGCGACCGAGACCGTAGCGGTGGAGTTCGACCCGACGCGCCTCGGAATCGATGAGCTGATTCGCGCGGTCGCCGCCGCTGGCTACGGCGCTACGGTACTCGTCGAACGCGGCGGGAGCGACGGCGGTGTCGACGTGCAGCGAGAGGCTCAGGAGGCGTTCGCTCTTCGTCAGCGGAGGCTCCTCGTGTTCAGCGCGTGTCTGGCCGTCCCGCTCTTCCTGATAGCGATGGTTCCGCCGTTCATGATGGTGGTTCCCGAATGGGTCGCCGGCATCGTGGGCGTGACGAGTGAGCGGGGTGTGATGTTCGTCCACAAACTGCTCATGATGTCGCTTGCGACGCCGGTGCAGTTCATCGCCGGTGCGCAGTACTATCGAGGCTTCTGGCATGCGATCAAGCAGCGTGCAGGCAATATGGACACACTCATCGCCATCGGCACCAGCGCGGCCTACCTGTACAGCATCGCCGCCACCTTCTGGCTCCACGAACAGCCCGTCTTCTACGAGACCTCGGCGCTGCTCATCACGTTCGTCCTGCTCGGCAAGTCACTCGAGGCACGGGCAAAGGGCCGGACATCCGATGCGATCAAGAAGCTCATGGGGCTTGCTGCGAAGACGGCACGTGTTCTTCGCAGTGGAATCGAGGTCGACCTGCCCATCGACGAGGTCGTCGTTGGCGACATGGTTCTCGTCCGCCCGGGCGAGAAGGTTCCGGTTGACGGCGTCATAATCGACGGCGCGTCTGCTGTCGACGAGTCCATGCTGACTGGCGAGTCGATTCCCGTGGAAAAGCGGGACGGCGACGAGGTCATCGGTGCCACGCTCAATCGTCTCGGCAGTTTCCGCTTTCGTGCGACCAAGGTCGGCGCGGACACGGCGTTGGCGCAGATCGTGCGACTGGTCGAGGAAGCCCAGGGCTCCAAGGCGCCCGTACAGCGTTTCGCCGACAGGATATCGGCGGTGTTCGTTCCTACGGTCGTGTCTGTCGCGCTCCTGACGTTCGGGTTCTGGCTGCTTGCGGGTCCCCGCATATTCGGCGCTGTGCCCGACCCGACCGCCTGGCCGATTATTTTCGAGCCGATCTTGAAGTCTGCGGCGTCGAGCGGCTGGTTTGTGGCAGCATTGCTGGCGGGCACGGCGACCGTGGTCATTGCGTGTCCCTGCGCGCTGGGCCTGGCCACGCCGACCGCCATCATGGTGGGGACAGGGAAGGGTGCTGAGAACGGTGTGCTCATCAAGAGTGGCGAGGCGCTCGAGACTACCTACCGCGTCAACGCGGTCGTCTTCGACAAGACCGGTACACTCACGCACGGTCACCCTGTTGTGACGGATGTCGAGTTGCTGGAGGGACACGACGTCAGGCGTGTGCTCACGCTGGCCGCTGCACTCGAGCGCTCGAGTGAACACCCGCTGGCCGAGGCTATCGTGCAGTACGCCGATGCCGAGGGCATCGAGATCCCGGTTGTCGAGGGTTTCTCGGCGGTACCGGGACACGGCGTCGAAGGCTCGGTAATGGGGATGCGGGTCGCCCTTGGAAACCGGAAGCTGATGCTGCGCGAGGAGATCGACGTCACGCCGTACGAGGACCGCATCCGCATGCTTGAGGAGCAGGGCAAGACGGTGATGATCGTCGGAGTGAACAACCAGAAGCCGGCGGGGCTCATCGCGGTCGCGGACACCGTCAAGGAGCACTCGGCCAAGGCCGTTCGCCTTCTGGCCGCCATGGGCGTCGACGTCTACATGGTCACTGGCGACAATCGCAAGACGGCCGAGGCGATAGCAGCGCAGGTGGGTATTGTGCCTGATCATGTGTTGGCCGAGGTGTTGCCCGAGAACAAAGCGGAAGAGGTCGCCGCGCTTCAGGCGAAGGACCTGGTCGTAGCGATGGTCGGGGACGGTATCAACGACACTCCTGCCCTGGCGCAGGCCGACGTGGGCATCGCTATGGGGGCCGGGACCGACGTCGCCATGGAGACGGGGGGTATCGTCCTCATCCGCAATGATCTCAGAGATGTCGTGACGGCCATCCAGCTGTCTCGCGCGACGATGCGCAAGATCAGTAGCAACTTCTTCTGGGCGCTAGGCTACAACACGCTGGGCATTCCCGTAGCGGCGGTCGGGCTGCTGTCCGGGGCGCCGTGGATCGCAGGCGCCGCGATGGCGTTTTCGAGTGTCAGCGTTGTGACGAACTCGCTCCTGCTCAGGAGGTTTCGGCCGGCACGCCACTAGACGGACATATCCCATGGCGTAGACTCCGGGTATAGACGTCACGCGGCCGCCGCGGCGGCCGCGTGACGTGCGTCCCGGCGCATCGACCCTTTTCGGACGGAGAGCCGTACATGGAAGCGGGTTCGGTCACCCTGTTGACCGCGTTTGCCGGAGGCGTGATCTCGTTTTTGGCGCCCTGCGTGCTGCCGCTCATACCGGGCTATCTCTCTTTCATGACCGGGCTCTCGAACGCTGAGTTGAGTGAAGGACGGGCCGGCATCAGTCGTGTGATGGTCCCGGCGGTGTTGTTCACAGCGGGGTTCTCCTCGGTCTTCGTCCTCATCGGTGCGGCTGCGGGTCTTGCGAGTCGCACGCTCGGTCCTGTTCTGAGCCGTTATGACCAGGCACTGCAGTATGTGGCGGGCATCGTGGTCATCCTTATCGGAGTGTTCATGCTCGGAGTGGTCAAGGTACCGTGGCTGTATGGGGAAGCACGCTTTGAGATGGGCAGAACGCGACGGTTCGGCAGGGGCGCCGCATTCATCATGGGTCTGGCGTTCGGCTTTGGCTGGACGCCGTGTGTCGGTCCCATCCTCACGGTGATCCTGGGGTTTGCCGCACAGACGGGCGACACGCTGCGCGCGGCCCTTCTTCTGGCGGCGTACTCTGCCGGTCTCGCCACGCCATTCCTGTTGACGGCACTCTTCTTCGGCAAGCTGACGAGTACGTTGCGCTGGTTCACACGGCATTCGGTCGCCATCAATCGTACGGCGGGCGTCGTCCTCGTCATCATGGGCGTGCTCATATTCACCGGTCAGCTGGGCCGCACATCGGCGCTGTTGCTGGACGTCTTCCCGTTCCTGCGCGGCCTCGGCTGACGTCGTCCGTTGTTCGAGCCGTCTGCGTGGACTAGGATGAAACCCTAAGCGGCGACTCGACGGGTGGTGCCATGCGGTCCCTGCGGCCCAGCGCTCAGAGCCTGACGCAGCGCTTCGGTATTCTCGTCGCAGCGCTGATCGTAACCATTACCGTGCTGCTGGGCCTCTCGGCGGCCTCCGGTGTCTATGAGATGGCACGCCGAGAGGAGTCTGCTCGTCAGCGCGCGTATCTCGATGTTGCCACCCAGCAGATAGAGAATCGCTTTACTGTTGCCCGGCGCGTGGTGACCACACTTCGGTCTCGTGAAGCGATTCTCTCGGGCGACCGCGTGTCCATGCAAAATGCCCTCGGCGATGCGATCGTCGATAACCCTGAGTACATCAAGCTCCTGTTCGTAGCGAGCGAGGAGGGGACCGTCGCGGCCTCCTCCCCGGGGATGCCGGAACTGACGGCCAGGGAGATCACCGCGTTCATGCAGGACACGCTCGCCCCCGAGGAACCCACGGTGGTGTGGCGCGCGGCGACCGGCGAGGACGCCAACCATCCGTGGGCGGTCATGCCCTTCGTGTACCGCTCCGGAGAACGTGGCTACCTATTTGCGCAGCTCGACATGGAGCCCATTGGTTCAGCGCTCGAACAGGTAGCGGCTGCGCCGGGCGGCCCCACCGCAGCGGTGCTCTCCGCGTCCGGCTCGCCGCTCTTCATGGCAGGCGACGGTGAGATTATAGTGCGCGGGGAGCTCGACTTCCGCGAAGTGGACGAGGAGCATCGAGGGGTTGTCTCGGCACGTCTGCCCGACGGGAGCCGCTTTGTCGGCTACCACACCACACTCTCCGGGACGCTCGGCTGGCAGGTTGTCGTGCTGGAGTCTTCGGAGATGGCGATTCGAGAGACGTGGGCTGCTCTGCGATCGGCTGTGTTTACCTGGACGGCGACCGTCGTGGTTGTGATGATCGTTGCGCTGGCCATGGTCACCCGGTTGGTGCGCCCGTTGCGCGATCTCGAACGACGAGCGAATGCCGTGGCGCGCGGTGCCTACGCCGAGCCCGTCGAGGTCACCCGCCGGGATGAGATAGGGCGACTGCTGGAAGCATTCAACTCGGTGGCGGCCAGGTTGGACCGCATGCACGATGTGTCGCAGGTCCTCGCGCGTTCGTCCGAACGAGAGGAAGTGCTCGACGGTATCCTTTCTTCGGTGGGGCACATGCTCGGCACGGCGGATGTCGATGTACTGCTCCTCACCGAGGACGCGCGTGAGTTCGAGCTGTCCCGGGCTATCGGCGCGCTCAGCGGTCGCGTCGGTTTGTGCCTTCTGCGTGACGAATCGCCCTGGCTCACTCATGCCATCCACGGAGGCGGCGCAGTGCACTTCGAGGGTGACTTCGCCGATGACACGCTGCTGAAGCACCACGTCACGTACGGCGCTCGCGCCCTTGCCGTGCCGCTTGTCGTCGGCCTGGAGACCCTCGGTCTCATCGTCGTCGTGAGCTGCACAGAAGACGGGTTTAGCAACGCCGAGGTCGAGATGGTGCGCTCTTTCGCCGCACAGTCGTCGGTGGCGCTGCACAACGCGAAGCTCTTCTCCGAAGAACGCCGCTCACGTCGTGAGGCCGAGGTGCTCCTCACCGTGGCCGAGCGCATCGCGCGAACCGGGGTTCTGGCCGAGGCCATCGATGATGTGCTCGGAGTCGAGTCGGAACTGCTCGGTATGCCGATACGACGCGCACTGATACTGCACCGTGACGACTACGGGTTACCGCCGAGCGATGAGCCCGCACTCGAGTCCGAGCTGGCCGAGGCCTGGCTGTCACTATTCGGTTCCGCCGCAGATGACCCTGTCGGACCGCAAGCGATGTATGTCGTCCGTGATTCGGCAGAGAGGGGCCTCAGAGCGTTTATGGAGTCTTTCGGCGTGGCCAGCATGGTTCTGACTCCGTTGGCCGTTGAAGGTCGCCTGCTCGGCATGCTTGCAGTTGGCTCGGAGACGACGATCGTGCGGGTGACTCCACGTCACATGCGTGTGGCCGAGGTGATTGGCACGCAGCTCTCCCTAGCGCTCCAGAACGAGATGCTGTACGAACAGGCCAGAGGTCGAGCGGACAACCTCGAGACCGTCTTTCGTATCAGCCAGGCCGTGAGTTCCTCGCTGCAGAGCAAAGTAGTGCTGAACCGCGTGCTCGATGTCGTGCAGAAGATCTTCTCGGCCGATGCCGTCATACTCATGACGTATGACGCTGATAGAAGGTCCCTGCTGGTGCCGATGGCGCGCGGTCTTCTGCATCGTGACATGTTGGACGCAGAGTATGCGCCGGGCGAAGATCTTCCGGGCCGCGTGTTCGCGTCCAAGCAGCCCGAGCGATTCGACTCGCTCGAAAGTATCGACACGTCACTGGCGAACGTGGCCCGGGCGCAGGGCCTCGAGTCGTTGCTTGTCGTGCCGCTACTTGCACGCGGCAGGAGCATCGGCGTTCTCAGCGTCCTTGCTCGGGACGAAGCTGCGTTCGGAGACGACGACATGGAGCTGCTGCGTACGTTTGCCTCGCAGGCGGCGCTCGCAATCGATAACGCGAGGATGTTCAGCCGAGAGCACCACGTCGCCTCGGTGTTGCAGGGAAGCATCCTTCCATCCCAGCTGCCGCGGATCGAAGGAATCGACTCCAGCAGCATCTACCTACCCGCGGGATCCGAAGCAGATATCGGCGGCGACTACTACGATCTGTTCAGGGCGCCCGACGAGCGGCTCGTCATGGCGATCGGCGACGTGTGCGGCAAGGGTGTTGAGGCTGCGACGAAGACATCGATGATCAAGTATTCCATCCGGGGTATGGTGGTCGCCGGGCTCGAGCCGGCAGCAATCATGCGTGAGGTGAACACGATGCTCATCGAATCCGGAGACGCCACGAATATTGTGACGCTCTGGATGGGCTTCCTCGACGTCGACGAAGGGCGACTTGTGTACGCGAATGGCGGACATCCGCCTGCGCTCTTGCTGCAGCCCTCGGACGGACGGCTCGAGCGCCTCTCGACCACCGGAGCGCTTCTCGGGGCGGTGGCTGGTGCCGACTACGACCAGGAGACGATGTACGTTGAGCCAGACGCCGTCCTGTTGTTGTACACCGATGGTGTCACCGAGGCGCGCAACAAGAGCCGCTTTTTCGGAGAGGGACGGGTACGGCGGGCGTTGAAACTGGGGGGGTCTGCCGCTGCCGTCACACAGCGGCTCCTGGCGCAGGTTCAGCGGTTCTCTGGCGGAGACCTGCGTGACGATGCGGCCATACTGACGGTACGACGGCTTCCCGCGCGAGAGGCGGAGGTTGTTTCGCTGCCATAGACAGCGGGAACTATGCCACTTGAGTGACAGGGAATGCCGAGGAGGCGCAGGCGTGGAGATGACCATCGACCGACGCGGTGACGCATCAGTGTGCGTCGTACGCCTGCGCGGTGAGATCGATATGTCCACGGTTTCCGGGCTCCGGTCGTCGGTGGAGTCCGTGGTGCTTGCAGGATGTACGAACGTTGTACTTGACCTTGCCGCTGTCACCTACGCTGATAGTTCAGCCCTCGGTCTCATCGTGTGGCTCGATCGGTTGCTGAACCCGCGAAAAGGAAAGCTCGTGCTCGCGGGCGCCAACCGTGATGTCGGGCGTATCTTGGAGATCTCAGGGTTGGTCGGACTTGCGCCCACGATTGCCACCGCCGCGGATGCCTCAGACGCCGTGAGTGGGCTCGATATGCCGGATCATGTGAGCGAGCCCTTGCGGGTCGACTCGCTGTCGTTGGCTGCGGGTGTAGAAGCACTTCCGCGCATCCGTGCCCAAGTGTGCGAACTCCTCGGAGACGTCGACATGTCAGAGGCTGCGTTGTTTGACGTGCGGGTGGCCGTGGGCGAAGCGCTCGCCAATGCGATACGGCACGGGTCGCCGGGAGGGATGGCGGACACCGTGCTCGTCACGGTCTTCGTTTACGAAGACCGTGTGGCGATTCGCGTGACCGACTCAGGTACAGGTTTTGATGGGACGGCGGGTGGAAATGATGACCTCTACGCCGCTTCGGGCCGGGGAGTGATGTTTATGCGGGCTTTGGTGGACCGTGTGGACTTCTCGGCGGCTCCGGGCGGCGGCACCTCGGTCACGCTCGTCAAGCATCTCGATGGCTTCAGGGCGGCCCTGTAGAGGGGTGTCCCTCAGACACATTCAGTATGATGCGCTCGGATAGGGATAACGGGTATCCTTTCTGGGAGCCCCCGCCGTTCTATGCTTCGGAGGTATCGATGGAACTCAAGGACGTACTTCGCGCCAGACACTCGATCCGAGTCTTCCGAAGTGACCCGATTGACGAGTCGGTCATCCGCGAGATCATCGAGTACGCGTCGCTCGCTCCGTCCACGCTGAACCTGCAGCCGTGGCATTTCCATATCGCTACGGGAGCGTCGCGTGATGCGGTGAATGAGATCATGGCGCAAACGACGCAGTACCTGCAGGAGTACGTGGACAAGTTGGGTTCCGAAGTGGTGGATCACGCTGCCCGTTTCTATGCGGACCTCGGCGGCGCTCCCGTCATCATCGGCATCTCTACGCCCGTCATCGATGACCCGCTGGTCGATCAGACGAACATCCTTCTCTCGGTGGGCGCGTGTATCGGGAATATACTACTGCTGGCTACTGAACGCGGGCTGGGCGCCTGCAACCTCACTGTTCCGCGGTGGGTAGCGCAAGATCTTCTGCATGTATTCCAGGTACCCGAGGGTCGGGAACTGACTTCGATCATGGTACTCGGCGTTCCTGACGAGGAGCCCGTTGAGCACGATCGCAATCCTGACGTGATCTCCTGGTTGCGCTGAGGTGCCCGTGCTCAGAGCAGTCTTCTTCGATGTAGGCAACACTCTTCTGTATCCGCAGCCGAGCGTATCCGAGGTCTGTCGGCAGGTTCTTGCCGAGGCGGGCCATACCCATGGTCTCGAGGCCATCGACGCCCTCATGCCGCTTGTCGACGCGTACTACGAGGACCGCTATCGCGCGGATGACACGTTCTGGACGGACGAAGAGGAGACATCCGACGTCTGGGTCGGCATGTACTCGCTCCTGTGTCGCAAGCTGGGTATTGAAGAGAGCGCCGTTGTACTGGCCCGCCGGGTCTACGATGAGTTCGGCAAGGCTGACCGGTGGCGCGTTTACGACGATGTGGTTCCCGCGTTGTCCCGGCTGCGCGAGCGTGGCCTCAAGCTCGGCATCATCTCGAATTGGGACCGCCGTCTCGTCCGCCTTGTGGACGGTCTTGGCCTGGCGTCATACATGGACTCGGTCATCTCCTCGGCAGACATCGGCCTTCGTAAGCCCGACCCGCGGATCTTTGAACTCGCGTGTAGCGAACTTGGCGTTGAACCGGGCGATGCCGCGCATGTCGGGGACCACCACTACGCGGACGTGCTCGGTGCGCGTGCCGTGGGGATGCATGCTGTGCTGATCGACCGCCACGGCGGCGAGGTTGCACCCGTCGGTCTTCGGCCCATTCCGAGTTTCGACGACATCGAAGACGCACTCGGACTCTGAGCGTTGTGGCCGCGGATTCCGGGCGGCGGTATCATGCAGAAGGCGCCGCTCGGCGCCTGATAGTCGAGGGAGGGCACATGGCCTTTACCGATCTGCGTGACTTCATCACGCTGCTCGAGAGCAAAGGGCAGCTCAAGCGCATAACCGCGGAAGTCGATCCGCACTTGGAGATCGGGGAGATCGCCGATCGCGTGAGCAAGGCGGTCGGGCCGGCGCTGCTGTTCGAGAACCCGGTGAACCGCGAGACGGGCGAGCGTTACTCGATGCCAATCGTTATCAACCTCATGGGCAGCTACGACCGCATGGCGTGGGCTCTTGGCGTCGATGCCGAGACAGGCACCTGGCGAGATCTCGATGCCAAAGGCAACCAGCTCGTAGATATGGTGCCACTCGACATGCCGGCTTCGATGAAGGGTAAGCTTGATGCCCTGGTGGGGCTCAAGGATCTTGCAGGCGCCGGTGCGAAGGAAGTGAAGTCGAGCAAGGCCGAATGCCAGCAGGTAGTCCTGCGCGGCGAGGAGGTGGACCTCGCGAAGCTTCCGGTGCTCACCACATGGCCTGAGGACGGGGGTCCCTTTATCACGCTCCCGCTCGTGGTGACGCGCAATCTCAAGGGCAAGCCGAACATCGGCATGTACCGCCTGCAGGTCTTCGACCGCAACACCACTGGCCTGCACATCCACGAGCACCATGACGGCGCCAAGAACATGCGCGAGTGGCAGGAGGCGGGGGAGACCCGCATGCCCGTTTCGGTTGCGCTCGGCGCCGACCCGACGACGATCTTCTCGGCCACCGCGCCAGCACCGCCCATCATCGATGAGTACCTACTCTCGGGCATCCTGAGAGGGGAGAGCGTCGAGGTCGTCAGATGTGTGACCAACGACCTGCTTGTGCCCGCCCACGCCGAGATCGTGCTGGAAGGCTATGTCGAGCTGGGCGAAACACGCCGGGAGGGCCCCTTTGGTGACCATACGGGCTATTACTCCCTTGCGGACGACTTCCCGGTCTTCCATGTGGAAGCCATCACCATGCGCCGCGACGCTCTATACCCGGCCACCATCGTCGGTCAGCCGCCTATGGAGGACTGCTATATGGGCAAGGCGGCCGAGCGGCTGTTCCTGCCGGTCATCCGTGCGATGATGCCCGAGGTCATCGACTACGACCTGCCGCTCGAAGGCGTGTTCCACAACTGTGCAATCTTCCAGATCAAGAAGGAGTTTGCCGGACAGGCGTTCCGTGTGATGAACTTCGCCTGGTCGATGGGGCAGATGATGTTCACGAAGTACATCATCGTCGTGGACGAAGAGGTTGACTGTCACAACTACTCCGAGGTTGCCTGGCGGTGCTTCAACAACGTCGATCCGAGCCGGGGCATTCTCATCAGCAAGGGCCCGCTCGACAGGCTCGACCACTCCAGCAACTTCGAGAGCTTCGGCTACAAGATGGGCATCGATGCGACACGCCCGCTGCTGGGCGAGGGGTATACGCGCGAATGGCCAGAGCCGATGAAGATGACGCCCGAGGTCAAGGCCCGCGTTGACGCGATGTGGGACGAGTTCGGCCTGTGAGCAAGTTTGCCGAGAAGACGAAGGTGTTGCTCGAGCTCGTGAAGTTCGAGCACTCGATCTTCGCTCTGCCGTACGCGTATATCGGAGCGCTCTACGGAGCAGCGCCGGGGTGGCCATCACTCCCGGATCTTGTGTGGATCACCGTCGCCATGGTTGGCGCCCGTAGCTTCGCATTCGTGGTCAACCGCGCCGCCGACAAAGAGATTGACGCCCGCAACCCCCGCACTGCCGGGCGCGCACTACCTGCGGGCCTCATCAAGGCATGGGAGCTCTGGCTCTTCTCGACGGTCGTCCTGGCGGCGTTCCTGTTCGCAGTGTGGCAACTTCATCCGATCACACGCTGGCTCTGGCCGATCGTACTCGCTGCTTTCGTGGCCTACCCCTTCACGAAGCGTTTCACGCCACTGTGCCACTACTGGCTAGGTCTGTGCCTTGGCCTTGCGCCAGTGGGTGCCTGGGTCGCTGTGACAGGAGAGGTCGGCCATCCCGCGCCGTGGGTCCTCGGTGCGGCGGTGGCGCTTTGGACGGCCGGGTTCGACATCATCTATGCTACGCAGGATCTCGCGTACGACGTGCGCGACGGCAGCCACTCGATGCCCGCTGACCTCGGTATCGCGCGAGCGCTTGCGCAGACGCGTGTCGCGCACGTGCTCACCGTGGTGCTGCTCGGTCTGGGCGGGGTCTTGGTTGGCGCAGGCTGGCCATGGTACGCAGGGATTGCGATTGCGGCGGTACTGCTTGGGTATGAGAACCTCATCGTGAAGTCCGACGATCTCTCGCATGTGAACGCGGCGTTCTTCACCGTAAATGGCATCATCGCCGTGATCGTCTTCGCAGGTGCGATGCTTGACCGTCTGCTCGCCTAGGAAGGGGAGCGCATGAAACGCTACATTGTCGTCATCACGGGGGCGTCAGGCTCTGCGTACGGCATGCGCCTCGTCGAGCAGCTGCTTCTCTTGGGCGCGGAGGTGACGCTCATCTTCACTCGCACTGGCGCGGAAGTCACCGCATATGAGCTGGGCTTCAAACTCCCTGAGGCGGGTGCACGTGATGCGGTGATGCGCTTCCTCGAAGTCCAGCCTGATCTGCCGCTCCGTGTCGTTTCCGACGATGATCTGTTCGACGCAGTTGCATCGGGTTCGAGTCCCGTAGACGGCATGATCATCTGCCCGGCCTCGATGGGTTTTATCGGCTCGGTAGCTTCCGGTCTCGCCTCCGACCTCGCGGAGCGTGCCGCTGATGTCATGCTCAAGGAGCGTCGGCCGCTCATCTTCGTGCCGCGTGAGACCCCGCTGAACCTGATCCACCTGCGCAATCTCACGACGCTGGCCGAAGCGGGCGCTGTCGTTCTGCCGGCGATGCCTGCGTTCTACACACGGCCAGAGAGCCTTGATGACATGGTGAACTTCGTCGTCGGCAAGGCGCTTGACGTGCTCGGAGTCGAGCACGAGTTGTTCCCCCGCTGGCGTGAGTGACGGGCGTCGAGGCGTGATGCCTCAGAATAAAAGGTACTCGAGCGACTGATTCGTTGCCTCACAATAAATGTACTCGAGATCGGACGCCTCCACCTCCTCTTTCCATCTCGGGTTCTTTCGGGCGTTGAGCTTGTAGAGCTCGTCTTGGAGCTTGCCGATCCGCCTCCTCAGGTCTGCCGGGTTCAGGGTCTCGAACTGCGTGGCGAGCGCGGTCTTGGTCTTGCCGTCCACATCGTCGTGCGCCAGCACGCGCCGGTACGGGGTCGTGGGCTTGTCGTAGTGCTTGGTGACCTTCGAGCCGTCGCGGGTCTTGGAGACGAGCTTGGCGCTCGGCATGAAGAAGTTCGTGTGCAGGCGTAGAAGCGCGTGGATCTTGT